>NZ_VTQV01000059.1 GCF_008764245.1 Bacillus subtilis | reverse complement strand
GGAGAAAAACAAATCATTTCTCTCCACCTGATTTATTTTAGGGACTTTTTAGACAGCCCCTTTGACATAATGACAGATAATTTTAATTTAACAGAAGCATCCTTTATGAGGTGAGGCTCTCCTCATCTTGTTTTCTAAAGAAACTTTTCATTGCATGAAAGACATCTGCTTTTTCCTTGAGCACATAATAATAAAATTTTTCATTTTTTATATGCTTATATACAGACATCAACGTAGAGTTCCTTTGGTACTGATTCACCTCACCATAACCAAACATATTAGCTTTCTCCATAATTTCATTCACTAAACGGATACATCTTGCATTATCAGAGGTTAGATTATCTCCATCGGAAAAGTGAAAAGGATAAATATTATAGCGTTCGGGGTCATATTTTTCATTTATAATTTCTAATGCTTTTTTATAAACAGAGGAGCAGATTGTTCCTCCACTTTCACCTTTTGAAAAGAACTCCTCTTCTGTCACAACCTTTGCCTCGGTATGGTGAGCAATAAATTCAATTTGGACAGATTCATATTTGGTGCGCAGGAAACGACTCATCCAAAAAAAGAAACTACGTGCCATATATTTCTCCCAAATTCCCATACTACCACTCGTGTCCATCATCGCTAAAATGACTGCATTGGATTCAGGCTTTTGAATTTCATTCCATGTTTTAAATTTTAAATCCTCTGGATAAATTGGATGAAAGCCGGGACTACCTTTTATTGCGTTTCGTTTGAAAGCAGATAACATCGTTCTTTTTTTATCAATATTTCCCATTAATCCTGTCTTGCGGATGTCATTATATTCAATATCTGTAATTTGATTTAGATCTCGTTCTTTTCTTTGTAAATTCGGTAATTCTAATTCTTTGAATAAAGCTTCCTCCAGTTCCATCATCGAGACTTCTGCTTCATAATAGTCCTCACCGGCAGTATCACCAGCTCCTTGGCCTTTTCCTGGCCCTGTCTGTGGGTTTTGTCCTCTTGCAACAACATCCCCCACCTTGCTATCTCCATCACCTTGGCCAACATGTTTATTTTTATCATAATTATAGCGAATTTTATATTCATCTAATGAACGAATCGGTATTTTCACAACATCCCGTCCATCGGACATGATAATACTTTCTTCGGTGATTAAATCTGGCAAATTTTTACGAATTGCATCTTGGACCTTTTCCTGATGTCGGGTCTGATCATCATGTCCTTTGCGATGGAGGGACCAATTTTCCTGTGATACAACAAACTGGCGGTGTTCTGATTCAGCCATTTTTTTACCCTCCTTATTCACATTCTTCCCCTATCGGCATAAGATAAGATAGTGAGAATTTACTTAGCATATTTCATTGTTAATTACTCTATTGTATGCAAAAATAGCTAGATATTTACAAACCTTTTTAAGAAATGGACAAAGTTGGAAATTCAATAGGCGATTTTCTTTATATCCTGGGATTTCCAGGTGTCATGGCCTCCAAATTAGCATCAAAGGTTGCCTTCATTATGGAGGCAACCTTTGATTGTATTGTTTTTATATAAAATCCTTAACGGTTTAATAAACTACCGACATATCTTAATAATTCATTGGCGGAGGTTGAGTTATAGCCATGTTCATCAATTAATCGAGCAACAACCTCATTGATTTTCTTTAATTGCTGCTCATCTGGTGTCTTCGCTGATGTGGTGATTTTGACGACATCTTTTAAATCGGCAAATAACTTTTTCTGGATGGCCTCTCGCAGTCTTGCATGAGAACGATAATCGAAGCTCTTTCCCTTGCGTGCAAGCGCAGAAATCCGGATAAGAATTTCTTCTCTAAATGATTTCTTTGCATTTTCTGATACACCAATTTGTTCTTCAATCGACCGCATTAATTTCTCATCAGGATTAATTTCTTCCCCTGTGAGTGGATCCTTAAGTTTGGCTTTATTACAAAAAGCCTCTACATTATCTAGATAATTATCCATTAATGTTTTTGCAGACTCTTCATAGGAGTAAACAAATGCTTTTTGAACTTCTTTCTTAGCAATTTCATCATATTCTTTTCTGGCCAAAGAAATATAGTTCAAATAAACTTCTTTGCGCTCATTGGTAATAGACGGATGCTGATCAAGCCCTTCTTTCAAGGATCGTAAAACATCTAATGCATTAATCGATGTAATGCCTTTTCGAATAATGGTAGATGATATACGATTAATGACATAACGCGGGTCAATGCCACTCATACCCTCTTCTTGAAACTCATTTTTCAACTCATCCACATCAGCGGAATTAAAGCCTTCCACATTTTCGCCATCATAGAGGCGCATTTTCTTGATGACGTCGACATCACCCCTTTTTGTTTCCTTTAGTCTGGTTAAAATCGTGAACATGGCTGCCACTTTTAACGTATGAGGTGCGATATGAACATCGTCCGCCACATCACTCTCTCTGATCATTTTTTCATATATACGCTCTTCTTCTGAAACCTTTAAATTATACGGGACAGGCATAACAATGATGCGTGAATGAAGCGCCTCGTTCTTTTTATTCGCGATAAAGGAGCGATACTCTGTTTCATTTGTATGAGCCACAATTAATTCATCTGCGCTAATTAAGGCAAATCTTCCCGCTTTAAAATTCCCTTCTTGTGTCAGTGATAATAAATGCCATAAAAATTTCTCATCACATTTCAGCATTTCTTGAAATTCCATTAAACCACGATTAGCTTTATTCAATTCCCCATCAAAACGATAGGCTCTTGGATCGGATTCTGAACCATACTCTGCAATCGTCGAGAAATCAATGCTCCCCGTCAAATCGGCAATATCTTGAGACTTCGGGTCAGATGGACTAAAGGTTCCAATTCCCGTTCGCTTATCTTCAGAGAAGAAGATTCTTTCAACGAGGACATCTTCAATACGACCTCCATATTCTTCTTCAAGTCGCAATGAATTTAAAGGCGATAAATGTCCTTCGATTTTAATTCCATATTGCTTATAGAAGTCCTCACGTAAATGAGGCGGAATTAAATGTAGAGGATCTTCGTGCATAGGGCAGCCTTTAATGGCATAAACGGCGCCGTTGTCAGTCCTTGTATACGCCTCCAACCCTCTTTTTAACATCGTGACGAGAGTCGATTTCCCACCACTTACAGGCCCCATTAAAAGGAGAATCCGTTTGCGAACATCCAACCGTTTAGCCGACGGGTGAAAATATTCCTCCACTAATTTCTCTAAGGCCTCTTCTAAGCCATATAATTCTGAATTAAAAAATTTGTAAACTCTTCTGCCATTTTCCTCTTCAACACCAGCATCTTTTATCATATTATATATGCGTGAATGGGCAGATTGAGCAATCCATGGCTTTTCTTCCACTAATTGTAAATATTCTGCAAAGGTCCCTTCCCATTTCAAACCTTCTTCTTGTGAACGATATTGTTCGATTCTTTTTAAAATATCCATATAAACCTCCCCAGTAGGTGTGATGAGAGATGATTATTTCATTCTATGCGAGTGGACAACTAAACATGATACTTTCCCTAAAACAGGTCTCTCCTCCAAAACTCGTTTTAGATTCTTCTTAATAAATATGACAATTTATAAAATATGCGACATTCCTGCTATAATAGGCTATAATAAATGAGAGAAGGATGATTTAAAAAGGGAGGCTTACATAACATGAAATTGATCTTAATTATCGGTGTATGTATCGCATTCTTGGCCGCCATTTTCACTTCTGGATATGAGGATAAGCCAGGAACCTATAAGAAATAATTTATAAAACGCCACTCCGTTTTTATATGGATTGGCGTTTTTTCTGGTTTATATATCAAAATCCACCTGCATCAGGTGAACTGCACCCCAATTGTTAGACACAAATCTAATGATTGGAGGTGGAGTTCACAAGTAAGGGTGGTTTTTACTTTGGCGTGGAGACCAAAACAAAAGCCTGGTGATCCTGATGATCACAAGGCTTTATCGCGTCACTTATTCTGTTGCCACTTGTTTTGTTCTGACTTTCACTTCACTTTTAGCATCTTCCATAGGTGGTTTCACACGCTTCATAAACAAGGCAAGAATAAGTGCCAAAACAGCGATAAGTGTGGAAATAAAAAATGCATGGGTGATTCCATCTAACATAGCCTGATGCCCAATTAATTCCTGCATTTTGGCCAATGCTTCTGGGGTCGGCTGTACATTAGGATCAGCCTTTGCTGCCGCCTCTGCAGCCAATTGTTCACCTGAGCTTGCTGCTCTTTTAGACATGACTGTAATCATAAAGGCCGTTCCGATCGCTCCGGAAACTTGTTGAAGCGTGTTATTAATTGCTGTCCCATGTGGATTATCCTTCATAGGCAATTGGTTCATTCCATTTGTCATAACAGGCATCATCACCATGGACATTCCAAACATTCTAAATGTATAAAGAAGCACTAAATGTACAATCGAAGTGTCCAATGTTAACTTCGAGAATAAATATGTGGTAATAATCATAATCGATAATCCAATAACCGCAAGAATTCTCGCACCATATTTATCAAATAGGCGACCTGTAATAGGAGACATAATCCCCATCAATAAAGCACCAGGTAACATTAATAATCCCGAATTCAAAGGAGAAATTCCTCTTAATTCTTGGACATAAAGAGGTGTCAAAATCATTCCAGAAAACATTGAAACTGCAATAACAATGGAAATTCCTGATGACAAAGCAAACATTGGATGTTTATAAATTCGGAATTCAAGCATAGGCTCTTTCATTTTTAGTTGGCGTAAAATAAAGATAATCAAGCCAATTGTTCCAACCACTAACGGAACATAAGACCTTGGTGATCCCCAACCAACTTCTTGGTCCCCTGCTGAACTGAAACCATATAATATTCCCCCAAAGGCAATACTTGATAAAACAAGCGAGAGAAAATCGAGATGGACATCCTTTTGTGGAGTAATATTTTTTAATTTAAAGATTGCGAGCACCAATACTAAGATAGCAATTGGCAAAACGACAGAGAACAAAGCTCTCCAACTAAAGGTTTGGATCAGATATCCCGATAAAGTTGGACCAATGGCAGGTGCGACGATCATAACTAAACCAAAAAAGCCCATTGCTGTTCCTCTCTTTTCCACCGGAAAAGCTGTTAACATAACATTCATTAGCAATGGCATCATAATCGCGGACCCTGCTGCTTGAATCATTCTTCCTGTAAGTAATAGGCCAAAATTAGGCGCAATAAGAGCAAGTAATGTTCCTAATGAAAATAAACTCATGGCTGTAATAAACAAACTTCTATTCGAAAAACGTTGGATAAAAAAAGCACTCGCAGGGATGAGAATGCCGTTTACTAGCATATACCCTGTTGCTAACCATTGAACCGTTGCTGTTCCAATTTCAAACTCTCTTGAAATAGACGGTAAAGCAATATTAATTAAAGTATTATTTAATATCGAGACAAATGCACCAATAAAAAGAACCGCTATAGCACCATAAGGCGGTTTTTTTTGAATGGATTCAATATCCATGTAAATTCCCCCAATCAATCTTTCATCTGTAATAGTATAAGCCGAACTCATTACTTTAAACATTTTAAACCCATGGTCTAAAAAAATCAACAAAAACTTTTTAAACCTAAAAAAAAATTTGTCTAAACCGTGCCATTAAGGTAAAATACATTTTAGACTACGAGTACAAAAGGTGAGATTATGAATCAGAGAAAAAAACAAATTATTGATGTAGCACACCGTCTCTTTATCGAAAAGGGATTTTCGGCCACATCGATTAAGGATATATTGAATGAAGCAAATATCGCGAAGGGAACCTTTTACAATCATTTTGCCTCAAAGAACGATTGCTTAATCGCTATTCTTGAAATGGTTCGAGAGGAAGCCCAAACGATCCGAGAGGAGATTTCTTTTGGAAAAGCAAAGAATGATCCAGATGTATTTGTCCAGCAAGTATTAGTTCGGATGGAAATGAATCGGCAACAAAATTTAATTCCATTGTTTGAATCTGTCTATAGCTCAAAAGATCCAGATTTAAAAAATTTCATAAAAAAACAACATAAAGCAGAGTTACAGTGGGCGGCTTCGAGAATCGTGGATTTATTTGGGGATCATACAAAAGAGTACGCCATCGATTACACCACCATCTTCTTCGGAATGATCCATTACATGACACATGTTTGGATGTTAGGTTCTACAAAAAAATATGAATTAAGAGAAATGATTTATTATACTTTAAAACAGTTAAGGGGCATTATTTCGAATCAGAATAAAGAAAGTAAACCTTTCTTTCCAGCCGACTGGTTTCCCCCTTATAATAAGGATATACAAGTAGATCCAATAGATATAAAGAAACAATTTGTAACCCAGTTGGAAATATTACTTAAGAGAATGGATGATATGGCTGTAAAACAAGGACGAAAAGAACGGTTTGAATTTTTGCATTCAGAATTACAAACCGATTCACCTAGAGACTTCTTAATTGAGAGTGTTCTTCATTCGATCAAGAGAAAAGCTGATTCCTCCTTTTTCAAAAACGAAATTCAAGAAATCATCCAGTTAGGCCAGCAATATTTGCAACATCATGATCATTAATCCATAATCAAAGAAAGAAAAAGGATCTCCTATTATTCTCGATGGGAGATCCTTTCTCTTTAGTGCAAACCCGGGTTTCCTTGTTGTCGTAAAGCTTCATAGACAAGAATGGCCGCTGTATTCGATAAATTAAGTGAGCGAACATGATCATTCATCGGAATCCGCAAGCAATGATCCATATTCTCTTCAATTAAATCTTTTGGTAATCCTTTCGTTTCCCTTCCAAAAATGAAATAATGATGGATGGAAGGATTACTGTAATCAAAGGTTGTATGAGGTTTTTGGCCGAATTTGGTCAAATAATAAAATTGTCCCTCATGATTCTTGGCAAAAAACTCTTCAAGTGAATCGTAATAAGTAATGTTCACAAACTCCCAATAATCTAATCCGGCACGCTTTAACATTTTATCTTCCGTTGAAAAGCCGAGCGGTCGAATCAGATGTAAATGAGTGTCTGTTGCGGCACAAGTTCTAGCAATATTTCCTGTGTTTGCTGGAATTTCTGGTTGATATAACACTACATGGTTTGGCACTTCGTTCACCTCATCAAAAAACGTTACTGTGCCATTATACACTAAAATTTCAAGAATCATCTATAATCGTATACATTTTATATTGAATATTTGGTGTATAGGCGGTTGAATCTTCATAAGCCCAATATCTCATTCGGCTATTATACGTATGAGCGTTGACGAGTGGCTCTCCTGCCGCGTCCTTAGCAGTCACTATCGTATTATGATCAAAACGGCCATCCCCTTGAAAATCATAACAAATCACATCTCCTAATTTTAATTCGCGTGGATCATTCACCTCCTGTGCTCGCAAGCCAACCGTTGAACTGCCAAGGTGAATTTTTAGGGCATTGGCGACAGACCAACTATAGCTCCAGTTATTATTTTGGTACCACCATCCTTTGCCGCGATTGGGATGCCCTCTCATCGGAGCACCTCCAGCATGAAGACATTGCGATATATAATTTGTGCAATCGACTTCAAATTTTTTATAGGCAGGATTGTAATCATCCCACCATGTTTCTGCGTATCGTACTGCTTTTAAGCGATCATAAATATACGTAACTCTTTCTGTTTCTTCTACAAATTCAGGAAGATCTGTCTCATGTTTTGGATACTCAACCGATGTCTCCTGATCCTGGACTAATTTATTTTTAAAGAAACTTGCTTTCCGTTGTTCGATTTCTTCTTCTATATACATTAAATCTGATTGTTTGATTAAATATTTCAAATGAACTTGATAAGAAATCTGATCTTGCCCTTCCCCTCTTTCTATTGTGACAATTTTTCCTTTTCCCGTAGCCTTCACCAAAGCTGCCTTCCGTTTCATTAGAGAATCCAGTTTTTTAATGACCTTTTCCTCTTTCGCCTTTTTTCGCTTAACCAACTGGTCTATTCTGTCTTCCAGTGCTAATACTAATTGCTGTTTCACCTCATCCCTCCTTTGTAAAATATATGCAGTAAACCCGCAATCCAATGATCATAAGATAGATTTTAAAAGAAAAGAGAACAAAGCCTATGCCTCGTTCTCCTTGTGGAAAAATTGCAACCCCTTTTCAATTTCATTTAACACTGAAACATCTTGTTCTTTATTTTTCGCCTGCAGCAATGCCTTTTTTGCTTCCTCGCCACCAATTTTTCCTAAAGCCCAAGCAGCGGTACCCCGAATAACAGGGCGAACGTCCTCTTCCATGACCTTCACCAATTTGCTGACAGAATCTTTTTCCTTAAAATGAGCCAATGCAATGATCGCATTTCTTTGAATTGGTTTTTTTCCACGCCAGGAACCAGACATATCCCCGAAAATCTCTTTGAATTGACGATTCGATAACTCTAATAAAGGATCTAATAATGGTTTGACTATTTCCGGTTCTGGCTCCATTGCTTCATGATGATGAAAATCCATCCCCTTATTTTTCGGACAGACGGATTGACATGTGTCACATCCATATAAACGATTGCCGATCTTTGTTCGGAACTCATCTGGTAGAAAATCCTTTGTCTGGGTTAAATAAGCAATACAGCGTTGCGCATTTAGTTGACCAGCTTGCACTAAAGCCCCTGTTGGACATGCATCTAAGCACATGGTACATTCCCCACATTGATCCTGAAGCGGTTCATCTGGCTCAAGCGGAAGATTGGTAATCATTTCTCCTAGATAGACATACGAACCGTATTCTGGTGTAATAATCGAACAATTTTTTCCACTCCAGCCGATCCCTGCCCGCTCTGCGACAGCTCGATCTACGAGCTCGCCTGTATCGACCATTGATTTGATTTTTGTTTCTGGAACACATTCCTGTATATATACAGCTAATTGGGTTAATTTTTCACGAACAAGCTGGTGATAATCGATTCCCCAAGAAGCGCGACAAAACAAGCCCCTTCTTTCTCCTTTTTTGCCTCGAGGTGGGTTCTCCATTCTAGAAGGATAAGCCAGAGCAATGGCAATAATGGAACGTGGCCGTTCAAATATGAGGGAAGGATCTACTCGCTCATCGATATTTTTATGTTCAAATCCTGACTGAAACCCCAGCTCTTGTTGTCGGATCAATTTATTTTTCATCTCGATGAAAGGATCTGAGCTGGCAAAGCCAATTTTATCAATACCTATTTCTTTACTAAACTCGATAATATCTTGTTTCAGTTGATCATAGTCCATAAGCTCGTCTCCTTTCTTCTAAATGATGCTTACATACTATGTTACACTATATAAAATGCGATGAAGAGGTGAAAAAATGGATATTACAATTGAAGCACCGCTTTCTAGAAAAATAACTTCTATGAAATTTGGGATCATTCAATATCATAACATCATTGTAGAAGATTCCCCACCATACTTAAAAGGAAAATTACGCTATTTCCAAGAAACTCGATTTTTCGATTTAGAAGATCAGACAATTGGAGAAATACCAGAAATAAAAGAATGGCGTCAAATTTTTAAAACACTAGGAAAAAGCCCTAGTCGGTATCGTCCTTCTGCTGAATCGTTATTACGTAGGGTGCAAAAGCAACAATATCTTCATGATCTTCATTCAGCAGCAGATCTGAATAATTTTTTCTCATTAAAGTACGCCATCCCAATCGGACTTTATGACCTTGAGAAAATCCAAGGTAATGTAAAATTGGGGATTGGCAATGCCCATGAGACATTCGAAGGCTTAAACGGGAGGGAAAACAGTGCGGAAAACTTGCTAATTGCCAGAGACCAGATCGGCCCCTTTGGCAGTCCATTTGTTGACTCCGTTCGAACAGCTGTGACAGAAAACACAACCTCCGCTTTACAAATTGTCTATTTTGCACCAAGCATCACAGATGATGCGGCCGATCAAATACTAAACACCATCACATCTATGTTTTATCAGGTACTTGGTGGAACGGCAAAATCACAAATCATTTTAAGCTAAATTGAAATTAGATAATCTTAGCCTGCCCCTATGATAAACCTTGGCAGGCTTATCACTTTTTCCATGGTAGCTACACCGTACATCCAAATACCTATTGGATCTATGTTTTTGCTGCTCCTTCGCATTTTCGTATATCCAAACGCTTCTTAGAGGCTCCTGTACACGTTTTTGTGATTTTCAAAGTGTTTCGTACTCATGAAACTCTTAACATGTGTTTTAATAAAGGGAATTTCGATCATTTGTGTAATCTCAAGCATTAGAAACTTCAGCAAAAAATAATCACATGAAGAAAAACGCAAGCGCCCGTTTAAATAGATGAACGGTTAAGGACGAGCCGTTCTGATCAATATCCTGTTGGCTGAGATAAGGAAACACGATGAGCCACGAAAAGCGGAAGCCGGTTGTTTAGGGCCGCTGGTGCTGGACAAAAAATGAAACGAGCTCCGAAGAAATCTAAAGAAAAATTTTATACTTTCCCACCATATAAAAAACGCAAAGCCCTGTTTTTTATATAAAACAAAACCCTGCGTTGGTATGTATGGAGCGGGTGATGGGAATCGAACCCACGACAACAGCTTGGAAGGCTGTAGTTTTACCACTAAACTACACCCGCACTATTTCCTCAAAAAGTTGACCTTAACATTATACAAAACATGTGAAGAAATTGCAACATTCGTCATATATTTTCCATATTTTAAGAAACCTTGTTTACGAGCGGATAGAAGAACCCCCGCTCAAACCGGGCGTTCTTCTATCTCATTGCTTATTTTTATGAAAACTGTTCCACAAAAATTGCACCATTTCTCCTGGCCGTACAGGGTCACTTGCATGGCGGAAGACAAAGGGAATGCCATATTCATCATATTTTTTCTTTAACATAAATCCATGTATCGGGTGATGAATCACCTCACCAACAGGTGCATCGGCAGGAATATAAGGTTGATCAAACGCATAATCATACGTCATAAACGCCGGAGGAGCCGCTGCTGACATATAGTTAATGGCGGAGGCTTTTTCCGCAATCCGCAAGATATTAGGATGATACAGTTCGTCGGTGGAAGGAATTCCATAAAATAAAGCGATATTCGGCTGGATATGGGGACCGTTGTAAATATCTTCGTAAAAACGCTGATCCTTTGATACTTGTGTTCCAAAACCGATGAAAGCAGAGACATTGGATGGTACTCGTTCGATTGGATCAGAACTCGCCGGTTTTGCCAAGTCCCCATTAAGGGCATTCCATAATGCAATATGCCCACCAGCAGATGAACCGGAAGTCGCGATGAGATGGGCATCAATCCCCCACTCTTCTGCTTGACTTCTTACAAATTGAATCGCTCTTGTTCCATCCCGCATCGGGGCTGGAAAGGGATCTGTTGTAATAAAACGATAATTGCACGTCACCACAGAAATTCCAGCTTGCAAACATTCATCCATTAAATCCCTCGTCAAAAAATTGCTTTTATCCCCACCTACATAGCCGCCCCCATGAAAAAAGATTAAAACAGGAGTAGGCTTTCCATCATTTTCCAGAATATAGGCGTCTAACTTATTCCGCTCATAAGAGCCATACGCAATATCCTTGTATTCCTTCACATTCATTCTATCACTCTACCTTTTTCACAAAAATATAGTGTTATTTTATATCCTCGGCATTTGGGTAAATCATTACTTTAATACTCTTTTCCTTCTCATTTAATGCTACTTCAACGGCTTTCTTAATCTCATCCAACGAATACTGATCTGTGATCACTTTTGTTAAATCAACTAGAGGATGATCTAAACTTTGGATCGCATCAGCGTATGTATGAACATATCGAAACACACCAAGCATATCAATCTCCGCATCAATCATGGCTGTCATATCCATTGGCACTTGATTAACAGTCGGTAGACCTACATACACAATCTTTCCACCACGTTTGACCAGTCGAATTGTATCACTGACAGCTTGGACATTCCCTGAAGTTTCTATTAAAACATCAATTTCTTTATTCCCGCTCACTTGGCGAAACTGCTCTAAAAGGTCTCCTTTCGTGGGATCCATTACCCCTTTCACACCCATCTGCAAGGCAAGGTCTCTTCTAAACCCGACCACATCACTTCCATATATTTCTGTCACACCAAACATTTTCGCTGCCTCGATCGCTAATAATCCGATCGGACCCAGTCCTGTTATCAACAACGTATCACCAGGTCCGACTTTCCCCCTTCTCATCGCATGAAATCCGACAGATAAAGGTTCGATCAGTGCCCCTTCTTCAAAACTGACATGATCAGGTAGTTTAAATAAGAACTCGCTATTCACTGTTACATATTCTGCCCAGGCCCCATCATATGGCGGAGTAGCCATAAATTCGACGGCACCACAAAGATTATAACGACCTGACCGACAGTATGCACATTCCCCACAAGGAATTCCTGGTTCAATCGCCACTCGATCGCCAATCCGAATATTTTTCACTTCAGCTCCAAGTTGCACGACGGTCCCAGAAACCTCATGTCCTAAAATAATCGGCTTTTCGACAACATACCGCCCAATTCTGCCATGCTCATAATAATGAACATCAGACCCACATACACCGATACAATGGACCTTGACTAAGGCTTCATTCCTTTTAGGTTCCGGTATCGGGACTTGCTTCACCTCAATATCTTTTGGTTTATTTAGGATTGCCGCTTTCATTTGTTTTTTCATCATGATCTCCTTCCAATCTTAACCTAGGCGTTTCAATATTGGCAGGCTTTGAATGACCACCTTCCAAATTGTAGCGCTATCATCTTATTATTTTAACATATCAACTATCCACATAACGATATCTTTCTAGATTACCGGTAATTCCAAAACTAGGATTGATAATCATCAACTGCTGCCTTTAAAATCGCTAGAGTTTCCTGTTTAGTTAATCGTTTTACGTTCATATCCCATCCACCCTTAGCTACTATACTATCGATAACTCTAATTTTATTTTAATATTTGCTAATCATTCTTGATCCATTTATTCTAACTTAAAAATACGAAAGTGAAAACAAAGCCATTTCACAATGGAAAAGGGAGAACCTGGAAATTTAAAATATAATACCCAGAATTGCAAATATTTTACACTTTAAAATGAAGCGCTTCCAATATACAATTATGATAGAAGCACAAAAAAGCTGAAATTTACTGATGAATGCTACACCCGTATTTAGCAAAAAAAGACAAAAAGGAGTGTCGGTCGATGAGGAAAATATCTTTTATCTTATTACTAGTTAGTTTAATAGCCTGTTTGCTAGTAGCTTGCAGTAATGGAAAATCAGGAGAAAAAGCAAATGGGAAAACGGTTAATCTAAACTTCTCTGCATGGGGAAACCCAGAAGAATTAAAAGTATACAACCGCGCTGTTGATGCCTTTAACGAAAAACACGATGATATCCAAGTTAAACTTACTGGCATACCAAATGATAATTATTTCCAGACTCTACTAACCCGTTTACAAGGTGGCCAGGCACCAGATGTATTTTATGTGGGAGACGCTGATGTTTCAACATTAGTAAATAATGGAACGATCGAGCCTCTCAGCGATTTTCTTGAAACGGATGCTTCTTATGTAAAGGAAGAGGATTTTACGACAGATATTTGGGGAGGAGCAAAGAAAGATGATGTGATTTATGCATTGTCCGTGGATTCCAACCCTTATGTGCTATATTACAATAAAAATTTATTAAAAGAAGTGGGTGCGAAGTCTCCACAAGAGTATTACGATGAAGGCAAGTGGAATTGGGAGGCAATGGAAGAAATTACAAGTAAACTGCGGGATGCCGGTTATTATGGTTTCGTCCAAGGTGGTGCTCATACCGAGATACTGAATTGGGTTTGGAGTAATGGCGGGGAATTTACAGCAGATGGAAAGGTTGTAGCAGATGAAGATGACAACACTCTGGAAGCATTTGAGTTTATAGGGCGAATGATTGAAAATAAGAACTTTATTTTTGGTGGAACATTGCCTGAAGGGCAAGGAGCTGATTCCATGTTTATGTCTAATCAAGTCGGCTTAGTAACGGCAGGCAGATGGTTTACACCTATGTTCCTCAAGACAAACATTGACTTTGATTATATTCCATTTCCATCTAATACGGATGAGCCTATTGGTTCCACAGCGATTGCTACTGCTTATTTAGCAGTGAATTCAAAAAGTGATCATATTCAAGAGGCGATGGAGTTTGTTTCATATTACACATCTACAGAAGGGCAAAAGACAAGACTTGATGGCGAAGGCAACGCTGTCCCATCTGTTTTAGGGATTGATGAAGTAGTTACAAATCAAGAAAAACCAGAACATGGTGAGTATTTGCTAGATGCAAGAGAAAAAGGTGCTGTTGTCAGTGATGAATTCACGGCTCCAGGTTTAGGACAAGAATTAGCGGATATATACGAAGTGTTTTTAATTGGAGATATCTCAGCTGAAGAAGCCGTTCAGCAAGCAGCCGATGTTGCCCGTAAAATGCTCGAAAATAAATAATATTTAAGAATGCAGTACCTTCTAGGCTGTCGGCTATATAAATCTCTTAAAGTGAAGCCGACAGCCTTTTTAAATCAATTTAATAGGAATTTAAAAAGATGTTAGCCAAGTAAAGGAGTGCCAAACTCATGAATAATAAAAACAGAAAATGGTGGGGTTATTTTTTTATCGGTCCCCAATTGATTGGTATGATCGTCTTCTCTGTAATTCCATTAATTTTTGCTTTTGCTTTAAGTATGATGGAGTGGGACGGCTTTGGCGACCAGAGATTTATTGGCTTGGAAAATTATTTTCATTTGGCGAATGATTCAAGTTTTATTAAAGCTTTATTGAATACGGCTTATTATTCTATCCTAGTTATACCTGGTGGATTAATACTAGCATTAGTCATTGCTCTTGCTTTAAATAAGGTAAAGGGAAAGGATTTTTACCGGTTATTCTATTTTATGCCAGTTGTCACAAGCTCGGTATCTGTTGGCGTTATTTGGATGTGGCTATTAAATGGAGACATCGGATTAATTAATCAATTGCTAGATATGATTGGAATTGAAGGGCCTAAATGGTTAACAGATCGCAAACTAGTCTTGCCATCAATTGCCGGGCTGAGTATTTGGTGGGGACTTGGAACAAATATGGTTATTTTCCTTGCAGGTCTTCAATCCATTCCGAGAAGCTATTACGAAGCAGCTGATATTGATGGGGCTAGTAAAATTCAAAAGTTCCGGCATATTACGTTTCCACTTCTTTCACCAACGACATTCTTTGTCGCTATTATGCTTGTCATAAGCTCTTTCCAAGTGTTTGACCAATCTTATGTCATGACACAGGGAGGTCCGGGAAAGGCGAGCTACACACTAGTCTTGCATATTTATGAGATGGCCTTTCGCCGCTCCGCTTTTGGTCCAAGTGCTGCAGCAGCAGTTGTTTTATTCCTTATCATTTTAATTTTTACACTAATCCAATTCTCAGTATCTAAAAGGTGGGTGCATTATGAAGACGGTGGTAGATAATCAACAAATGAAAAGTCCAACACCTCGGGTTTCTAGAAAAAAGGTACAGATAAAGCCAGCCGGCATCATTTTGCATATTGTACTTTTTATTGGTGCATTGCTTTTTGCAGGACCGTTTATATGGATGGCCTTAAGTAGCCTAAAATCATTTGAACAAATTTTCGCTGTACCGCCGGTATGGATTCCTGACCCATTTGTATGGGAAAACTTTACGAATTCATTAGCAGCAATGCCTTTTGGCAAAGCGTACTTTAATAGCTTCTACATCTCGGCTATTGTCGTGTTTTGCCAACTTCTTACATGCTCAATGGCTGCCTATGCGTTTGCTAAAATTAAATTCCCAGGCTCCAACGTTTTATTTATTGGATTTCTTGCAACAATGATGGTTCCGATGCAAGTAACCTTGATTCCTTTATATATTATAATGGATGCCATCGGCTGGGTGAATACGCATTTATCAATTATCGTGCCAAATGCCTTATTTAATGCTTTTGGTGTCTTTTTACTCAGACAGTTTATTATGGGAATTCCTAAAGAAATGGAAGAAGCGGCTGTAGTAGATGGTGCTAATCCACTCTTCATCTTTTTTAAAGTGATATTGCCGTTGATCAAACCAGCATTATCTGCTTTTGGTATCTTTTCATTTATTGGCATTTGGAATAACTTTATCCAACCTCTGACATTCTTAAGTGATCAAGATTTATTCACTGTACCTTTGATGTTATCCACTTTTAAAGGATTATATGTAACAGACTGGCCGTTAATGATGGCTGGTGCAACGATATCTGTTGTGCCCATCCTTATCGTCTATATCTTTGCTCAACGTCAGATTATTGAGGGGATTGCCTTGACGGGCGTGAAGGGATAAGTAAAACATGCGCCACTCCCATAGTGTATAGGCAAACATTGCATACAGATCCTCTGTAAATGTTGCTAATCCTATAGGAGATGTTAGAACAACACTACTAAACGTTCAAAAGAGCTGCCATTTGGATGGTAGCTCTAGTTTTTTACTAAAAGTGAAAAATCACAGTTCATTCGGAATTCACTTGGAGTAACACCGGTGACCTTGCGAAAGGATTTATTAAAATAATTAGAGTTTGTATAACCAACTTCTTCAGCGATTTGTTTGACTGACTTGTTAGATCGATGTAAAAGCTTCGCAGCTCGGCGAATACGAAAATTCGTTAAGTATTGAATGGGGGTCGTTTGCAAATGATCTTTAAACATTTTAATTAAAGTGTATTTAGAAATATTCACATACTCTGCCATATCTTCGAGTGTAATCGGGGCGTGATAATTTTCATCAAGAAAACGAATTACCTGATTTAGTTTATGTGGCATTTTAACATTGTTATCTTCCTCATTAATAAAAAATCGCAAACATTCCATTAAGAATCCATAACTTTGGGAAGAGGCTTCATAAGGATCGCGAATACCTTCTGCCACGGTTTCAGTATAAATAGCTAATAAGGACTGAATCACAGGTGTATCGGGTAAAAGCGAGACAACAGGACCATGTTTATCTATAATATCATCAAAAACTTGCTCCGCAACACTTCCTGTTAAAGTCAAATAAATGAACTCCCAAGGGTCACTATGGCCGGGATAATAGTAACGATGGTTTCCGGGAATACTGATAAAGAAAGCATCGTTTTTTCTTAATGTGTACGTTTTATCTTCAAATTCTAGCTTACCAATTCCAGATAAAGTGTATTGAAACACCAATGTACCATTATCTTGAGGTCGTTTCATATTGTCTAAATCATAAGATTGTGTACTGCGAGTTTCCCATCCAACATTCCATAAATTCACTGGCCTACACTTACTTGGCTCACTAAAACGAAACTGGAACTCGTTGATGGTATTCGTAGGATGCATATTCTCTGTAGACAATCTTAATCTCTCCCTTCGATATCCTTTAACTGACAGTCTACAAAATATTCAAATGGAATTTCAGATCACTATTAAAGTAGAAAAATTGGTTCTTTAAAGTATAGCATCAGAGATAAAAGTTGTACATGAAAACGGATTCCCTCTTCTAAAAGCCAAAAAATTTACTTTTCTATATAGCCTTTATCTTTAAAATTATGGATACCTTAAAAGTTCTTTTAAACTTCTAAAGGAATTTACTTTTAAGGATTGCTAAATATTTTTCGTTATTCGTATAATGAGTACAGGAGACATTTTATATTAATTATGAGGAGAGATACGTATATGAAAAAAACTTTTTCAGGAAACCCGGTATTCCCAGGATGGTATGCCGATCCAGAAGCAAGGATTTTTAATAATCGTTACTGGATATATCCAACATATTCTGCGCCTTATGATGAGCAACTATTCTTTGATGCCTTCTATTCTGATAATCTAGTAGATTGGACGAAAGTGGAGGGGATTTTGAAACAAGATGATATTCCTTGGGCCAAGCGTGCCATGTGGGCCCCTTCTCCGATCGAAAGGAATGGAAAATATTATTATTATTTTGCAGCCAATGATATTCAAAGCAATGAAGAGGTAGGAGGTATTGGCGTTGCCATCTCCGACTCCCCTGAAGGGCCATTTAAGGACGCACTTGGTAAACCTTTAATTGATCAAATTCACTTTGGGGCACAGCCCATTGATCCCCATGTGTTCATCGATGATGATGGGCAAGCTTATTTATATTATGGGGGATGGGGACATTGCAATGTCGTCCTACTCAACGAAGATATGATCAGTTTAGGTTCATTTGAGGATGGATCTACCTATAAAGAAATCACACCTGACAGATTTATTGAAGGCCCTTGCATGATCAAAAGGCAAAATGTGTATTATTTTATGTGGTCTGAAGGCGGGTGGGGCGGCCCTGATTATTCCGTCGCCTATGCCATGTCCAGCTCTCCATTAGGTCCGTTTCACAGAGTCGATAAGATCCTGCAACAAAATCCGGAAGTTGCCACAAGTGCTGGACATCATGGAATGTTGCAAATACCAGAGACAGATGATTGGTATATTGTCTACCATAGAAGACCTTTAACAGAAACGGATGCCAATCACCGAGAGGTTTGTATCGATTCTTTATCCTTTAATAAAGACGGAACGATTAAGCCTGTTACCATCACTTTCAAGGGGGCTCCATACACACCTTTGGAGAAATAGTGCCCAGCTTGCCCCCTCTTCTACCTATGTAGAGGGGGGCTTTTATGCTAAAAAAGTGAACTATTTGGAGCATTACAATGTGAGTTATCATTGAGATCCGCTCCTGTATTCCTTCCATATTTCAATCAATTTGTCACCATCCATCCCCTCTCCTATTTTTGCGGATTTTCCACGTGAACACAAACCATTATGAAGATTTCTCTTATAATATTAAAAAGGAGTCTGTTACAAATGGAAATATCCTTGCTTTATTTATTTGTTGGCGTTTGCATTGGTGCTTTACTTTATGTGATAGCAGATTCACGTCCTTTTTTTCTTTTTCTCTTTCTGTGCATTGCTTGGTTACCACTTCTTTTGATTGGAATGCCCTTCATCCCGTTTTTCGATGAAGAAGGCATTTCAATATCCAACCACCACACCAGCTAGACATTCAAAGCCTGGATACCTTATAAAATTTGGGAACAACTTCTTAAAATTAGCTACTCATTAACTGGCTATATTTCATTTTCCGTTATGAATAACATATCATTCGACTTTCTATTCGTTTTGTTCTTCTTCCGTTACCCTGATTTCTTCACGCTCCTGAACTTCACGCAAGAAGGTATTAATATCTTGATTAGAGTTCAGGCTAAAATTGCTTTCATATGACAGAAAGCTAAAAGTTCTTCACTTAACCGACATAGCTGATTAATTTGCTTTTTCTTAAGTAGGACAAATCCTAATTTTATTAAATTCTTTTGCAATTTAATTGGCAAGTCTTCAAGGTATTTTTCCATCGATCATCCATTGGGTTGCTAGAAATAACCAAAAAGCTTCCCCATTCATTTACCATTTCAAATTAAAATATTCGTTCGTATTCAGCAATCGTTGGATCTTCCTTTCACAAAGGAGATTAAATTTAATGTATACAGGATCTACTGACTTCTGCGCTGCCCACAGGACGTAGGCAACGCAGAAGATCCTTATCCTGATACATGGGCACAAGGATAGCTAGCCTAAATCCGCCTTATGAGACTTTTCGAACATCTTTTTCAATATATTTACTAAGAAACAAGCTTTAGACCTACAGTTGCACCTAAAACCATACCAATAAAAACTACCCTTTTCCAATCTTTAGATTCCCCGTATAAAATCATTCCCAATATTGCGGCGCCAGATGCACCGATTCCTGTCCAAATTGCATAAGCCGTGCCCATAGGAAGTGTTTCCATAGAATAAGCAAGAAAGATAAAACTTGCTCCAAATCCAAGAATTAAAAGAACTAATGATTGCCAATTACGGTCTTTATGTAATTTATTTATCATTACAACACCAATCATTTCGCACAAACCTGCTAAGATTAAAGAAATCTATGCCATTAAGCTTCATCCCCTTCCTGCACAGGAAGGCACCGAAAGTTTGCTAGTCGCTGGGCGCTGGAGCTGGATGTCAACCACAACATAAGCAACTTATCCACAAGCTAGGATTTTATAAATTCCTAAGCAATCAAAAAAGCCTGAGAGAAAACTGTTATACAGTTTCTCCCAGGCTTTTATCCTTCCGTGGCACGTCTAGCGTGAGTTTTCTCTCGGACCAGACTAACTTTAAGTTACGGAACCCTAGAAAACATTTAATATATGCAATTAACTAAAATTATACACACTTTACATATGAATTCAAGACAAATGGTATGTCAACACTAAACTAGACAGTTTAAATTCTAGGAAAATAATTTGTCGGTTACGTTGGACAGGAACTGATGTCGCCCATTTCCGCAAAAATTGTAGCAAGTTCCTAATAATGCATATTGGGCTGTTCGTGTTAGATGACCGAAACACTTGCCGAAATATCGCAGTACCTAAAATCACCTATTCCGTAACCCGCATTCTCATCTCCAGTAAAACCCCTTTTTCCCGGTTTGAGGAGTAGTGCAAGTTTACCAATGACTCAAATATATCACTGATTACCGTTAATTGATGGGCTTCTACATAATCAAGAAGCCTTTTTAAATTTGTAAAATAATCCTGTTCCGTTAAACTATTGAACGCAATGCACAAGTATTTCCCTTGGGGTATGGTCGCGATCTCGGTATCTTGTGACAACTCCAAGGTATCCTTTTTTGTTAGGACTGGTGTATATAAATATTTATAGGAAACTTCCTCAATATCGGTATAAGGCCGGTAGGCGAAAATGGCGCCATAGTCATTGTAGCGAAAACCTTCTGTCGACGCTGTCATTCGCTTAAGTTTCTGAAAAGATGCAGTTAAAATATTGGTCGGATTAATTCCATCGGCTTTTGTCTGAATAATTTGGGTTTCCTCTTCATCTGAAAAAAATACTTCCTCTAAAGCTGGGTATTCCTTTATACGTTGTAACCCCTTTTTCGCGCTTGCAATCGTTTGTTCAATTTGCAATAAATTATCAATTTTTTGCTTGACAAACTTTTCTTGTTCCGTTAAAAATACCAGCAAATCATCTGCCTTTAATTCCTGCACCTTTTTCATTTCTTTTAAAGGAATGCCAATATATTTGAAGGATTTGATTAAGTCCAACAGGTATAACTGCGAGTCATCATAATAGCGATAGTTCGTATTTGGATCAATATAAGTAGGTTTAAACAAGTCAATTTTATCGTAATGCCGAAGTGCTTTTATGGAGATGTTCATTAACTTGGAGACTTCGCCAATGGAATAGAGCCTGTCCACCATGTGTTCATCACATCCTTTAACAATTTAGTTTAACAAAAACCGTATTCCTTGCAATAGACAAAGAATACGGTTTTGCATTGTTTAAGCCTCTTGATGTTGCGGTTCTTTCCATGCAAGTGTAAGCCCAATTCCGATTGCTAAAATAATAGTTGCGAAATAAAACGGATAATTAAGCTTGATATCGAACAATAACCCACCGATTACAGGGCCAATCACATTTCCGACACTTGTAAACATTGAATTCATGCCAGCAACAAAGCCTTGTTCCTTACCGGCAATTCTTGTTAGATATGTTGTTACAGCTGGGCGCATTAAATCAAATCCAATAAATACAGTAATGGTAACAAGTAAAACAGAAAAATATTGCTGAACAACCGTTAATAAAAAAACGAGGACGGTTGATAGCATAAGGCTATATCGGATTAAGCGAATTTCACCTAGCCATTTTGTTAAGGGATCAAATAGCACGACTTGAAAAAAGGCCCCGATAATAGCTCCGCCTGTTATCGCAATGGCAATATCCTTCGGGGTAAACCCAAATTTATGATCGACAAATAATGAAAATAACGATTCGAAGGAAGATAAACCGAACGAGAATATTAATATAATGATAAATGAAATAAAATACATCGGTGCAAAAATGCGTCTCCAACCTGTTTTTTGCCCCACTTTATTTTCTTCGTGTTCAGGGTTTCTTTCCGGTTCATGAAGCAGTATAACCGACAAAATGGCTGCAGCCAAAGCAACGCCTGCCGCAACAAAAAATGGCAATCGAGAATGAATTTCTGCTAAGAAACCCCCGATACCCGGACCAATAATAAATCCTGTTGATATAGCTGCTGACATATAGCCCATGGCTTTGGAGCGTGTGTCAAGCGTAGTAATATCTGCAATAAAAGCTGTTACTGCCGGCATAATGAATGCTGCACTTACCCCACCAAGCATACGTGACAAAAAAAGAACGCTGACTGATTTTCCAATACCAAACAGCAATTCGGAAAAACTAAAGATAATCAAGCCAATTACAATCATTCTTTTACGGCCGAATTGATCAACCCATCGGCCTGCAATTGGTGATACAAGCAGTTGTATAAAGGCAAAGGCAGCAACCATATTACCCACAACCGATCCTGATAAATGCAATTCATTCATGATGGTGGGAACGACTGGAATAACAAGGCTGATTCCCAAAAACGCAATGAATATATTTACTAATACGACCATTAATGCAACGTTGTGTTTCTTCATATTGCTCTACTCCTTAAAAAAACATATATACCATAATTTAATACCTACCCTTAGGGGAGAGTCAATCATTTTTACTCATTTTACAATATTGATGAATAAAAATTAGTTTGCGTCTTTTTCAATGAATGATACGCCTTATGTATGCTCCTTTTTAATGACTACGAAAAAACCCTATCCTTCCTTGTAAAATAAATATGTGCAATGTTTATTAACGCCTTCACTACAGGTAGCGACTCTTCAGCAGATGGGCAGCTATGCCCTATTGTTCGCCACACTGTAGTCTTTAATTTCCTACGCACAAAAGCATCCCCCACGCTTGTACGTGTCTAGTATGGCATACGGCGCCTCCGACCTGTGCTACGTATAAATAGGGGCGCGCACTGTACGAAAAAAGAGCGCTGTGTTTGTACACACATACGCTCTTAAACGTCGTCATTCGATCTATATACCGGTGGCCGGGGTCGAACCGGCACTCCGTGAGGAACACGATTTTGAGTCGTGCGCGTCTGCCTATTCCGCCACACCGGCATAGTTCATGGAGGCGGCAACCGGATTTGAACCGGTGATAAGGGTGTTGCAGACCCGTGCCTTACCACTTGGCTATGCCGCCAGAACCTTATGGAGCGGAAGACGGGATTCGAACCCGCGACCCCCACCTTGGCAAGGTGATGTTCTACCACTGAAC
>NZ_VTQV01000058.1 GCF_008764245.1 Bacillus subtilis | reverse complement strand
TGAAAATATATATATAAGGGCCATTCCAGAAACTCAGTTTTCACCGACTTTCTGGACAGCCCCATTTTTAATGAGGCAAGAAGGCAAGTTGGAAAAAGAACATGACTCCAAAAACATATACGGTTGGATGGACTTCACGCCATTTCCCAGTTGCAATTTTTAAAAGGGGGTAGGAAACAAATCCTAGCGCAATTCCTGTCGCAATACTTGATGTTAATGGCATGCTGAGAATGATCAGAAAAGCTGGAAAAGCTTCTTCCATCTTTCCCCATTCAATATGAGCAACCGCTCCAATCATTAAACTTCCAACAATGATAAGAGCAGGAGCTGTGATGGCAGAAAGACCGGACACGGCGCTTACGAGTGGTCCAAAAAAGGCGGCAATGATAAATAGCACAGATACAGTAAGCGTGGTGAGCCCAGTCCTTCCACCTGCGGCGACTCCTGAGGTTGACTCAATATAAGCGCTCGTAGGCGTTGTTCCTAACATCGCACCTGCAGAGGCAGCAACAGAGTCAGCTAACAAAGCTTGACGTGCACGCGGCATTTGATTGCCTTTCATTAAACCAGCTTGTTCCGCTACCCCAATCATTGTTCCGGTTGTGTCAAAAATCGTAACTAGGAGGAACGAAAAAATAACGGCATATAAACTATGTTGAATTACATCGGTGAAAGCAGTAATCGGGTTTGAAATAATCAATCCTTCTGGTAAGTGTGGTAATTGAACAAAACCTTGGTCAAAAGATAAATGTCCGGTGAAAAAAGCAATGATCCCCGTTATAATCATGCCAAGGAAAAAAGCACCATGTACTCTCATCGCCATTAATATTAATGTGATCGCTAGTCCTAGAAGGGCAAGCAAAGTTTGGGGAGAATGTAGATCTCCAAGCTGTACCAGATTATCAGGGTGAGCCACAATAATATTCGTTTGCCGTAATCCAATAAAGGCAATAAATAATCCGATTCCGGCCGTAATTCCATGTTTTAAGTTTGCAGGAATGGCTTCAATCAGGACCTTTCGAAAGGATGTTAAAGATAGGATAAAAAAGATAATCCCTGCTACAAAAACAGCAGAAAATGCTGTTTGGTATGTAATCCCACCGTGTGACCCTACGACAGAATAGGCAAAATAAGCATTCATCCCCATACCAGGGGCGATTGCGATCGGATAATTGGCGGCCAAAGCCATCCATAATGTTCCAATCACCGTAGCCACGATGGTTGCGGTAAATACCTGATCAAATGGTACACCCGCATCTTTTAAAATAATAGGATTCACAACAATAATATAGACCATTGTCATAAATGTGGTGAACCCAGCAATCAGTTCTGTTTTAACATTTGTTTGATTCTCTTTCAGTTTAAACATGAAACCCCTCCACAAAGGCGAACGATAATTATTACATTCATTATAATATTCGTTTTTGGTTGGGAAAACAAGTAATTGAATTCAAAAAAATAAAGAAGCCTTTTTCAAAAGCTTCTTCATAATGGTCACAAAAATCGTCTTTGAATCTCTGGGGAAGGAAGCATACATGCTTGTTTCTTACCGAACCATTTATAACGATGATTGGCGATGAAATTGTAAAATAAATTCCGAATAGGAACGGGTACAACGATCAGAAAATAGACCAGCTTCCAGAAACCAGTTAAATGTCTACAGATCCGTAATACAGCTGTACTCTTACGATATAATTTACCCTTTTCTATCAAAATCACACTATTTAAATCATCTGCTTCTCCGTATTGGGCTAATAATTTCTTTCCCTCTGCTCCTTGTATAGTTGAAAAGCGAAAATAAGCCAAAGGATCATGTTTTATAATGAATTGAACACTGCTGTTACACAAATTGCATTCACCATCAAATAAAATAATCGCGCCCATAAGAAATCTTCCCCCATATTGGAGTTTCCTCAATTATAAAAGATTTTAAGCAAATAAATCTAATATAAAATAAATAAAAGCAGCTAAAAGCGCACTGATCGGTAAAGTGATCACCCATGTAATCAGCATACGTTTCGCTGTATCCCATTTCACGCCTCTTACTCGGTGAGAAGCTCCAACACCTAATATCGATGAGGAAATGACATGGGTCGTACTAACAGGCAAATGAATGTAGGTTGCGCCAAAGATAATGAGTGCTGAACTTAAATCAGCGGCAACTCCATTCACTGGGCGAATTTTCATGATTTTTCCGCCAACGGTTTTAATGATCTTCCAACCACCGATCGAAGTTCCTAAGGCCATGGCTGTCGCACAGGCTAGTTGCACCCAAAAGGGAATATCATCTGTTGTATGAAAATTATTAGCGATTAGAGCCATTGTAATAATCCCCATTGATTTCTGTGCATCATTTGTACCATGTGTATACGATTGTAGCGCCGCTGTGAAAATTTGAAAATAACGGAATCGCTTATTTGTTTTCGGCAAATTCCAATTTTTAAAGGCAATTTTAAAAATAGAATAAATAATGTAGCCGACGACAAAAGCAATAACAGGCGATAAAATAAGTGCCTCAATGATCTTCAGAAATCCACCGTACTTGAGGGCTTGAAAGCCAGCTGAAATGATTGCTGCACCAGCAATTGATCCGATTAATGCATGGGAAGAACTACTGGGAATGCCAAAATACCATGTGATTAAATTCCAAATAATGGCGGAAAGCAGTGCGGCCATTAAAACTAAGGAACCATTATCCAACGTAAAGGGATCGACAATATCCTTTGTGATGGTTTGGGCAACTCCAGTAAATGTTAGAGCCCCAAGAAAGTTCATAATGGCAGCCATCGCAATCGCAATTCTAGGTGATAATGCTTTTGTTGATACAGCTGTGGCAATGGCGTTTGCTGTATCATGAAAGCCATTAATAAAGTCAAACACTAACGCTAGAATAACGATAATAACTGTGAAAAGAAAAAATGAATCAATCATTACTAAAGACTCCCTTAAGCATTTTTCATAACAATACTTTCAAGTGTATTGGCAACACCTTGACAACTGTCTGTAATTAATTCTAGATTTTCATAAATTTCCTTCAGTTTAATCAGGCGAATCGGGTCCGATTCAACGGTAAATAAATGTTTAATACTTTCACGTAATACATCATCACATTTTGATTCATAATCTTTAATTTTGATGGCATGAGGGCGTACATCAGGGAGTTTCTTACTAAATATTAGGCCGATACATAATTCAATTTCATCGACACACTTGACAATGGCCTCAACGAATTTATACATATAATCATCGGCATGTATAATATTGTACATATGAAATAAAGCAGCAGTATCTTCCATCCCATCAAGGACATCATCCATAATCATCGATAGGGCAAGAATATCTTCTCTTTCGATTGGCGTGATAAAAGAATTATTTAATTCCGTAATGATCTCATGAACATAGTTGTCTCCAATTGATTCATATTCCTTCATTTTTGCAGCAAATATTTCCGTATCTTCGATGGTGTCTAATTTAAATTCCGCAAAATAATTTGCGCTCTCTTGTAAATTTGTGGCAATTTTTTCAAGCAACGTGGCAAACTTGTCTTTTTTATTTTTAAAAACCATGTCTGTACCCTCCAATTTTGATGATGACCAAACGATATTATTTTATCGCAAAAAAGGACAAAGATAAAAGGTTTTGTCAGAATTTGTAGCAGATTTTTCTGAAAATGCTTACATTTCCCCTTGAAAGTGAAATTTGGTAACTCTTTATATTAGTGTTACCAAATTGATCACATACTAGAAAAATTTTGTCGTCTTGACGCTTTGGGATTAGCGAATGAAATCAAATATAGGTGGGTCATCAAGAAAAGGTGCCGTAACCTTGACCTTCTCTAGGGTAAATGGGTGTGTGAATTCAAGGGTACGTGCATGTAAAGCCTGGCGTGAAAACCGAGGGCTTCCTCCATAAAGGAGATCACCGGCTAAAGGATGTCCCAACGATTGCATGTGGACGCGAATTTGATGGGTTCTCCCTGTAGCTAATGAGCATTTCACTAATGTTAATTGGTCATGGGGATAATCGTTTATAACTTCGTAATTTGTAATAGCTGTTTTTCCGGTTTTCGAAACCCTTCTTCTTGTGGGATGGTGACGATCTCTGCCAATCGGCTTATTTATTTGTCCACTACCAGTTAATATTCCATCTGCAAGAGCCCAATATGTACGTTGAATCGTTTTGTTTTCTAACATCTTATCAAGAATGGTATGACTGAACAGATGCTTTGCATATAGGATCGCTCCACTCGTATTTTGATCAAGGCGATGAATATGGCGTACTTTTCGTTGATCATTGTTACTTTGTAAATAAGCTGCCACCCTGTTGGCCAATGTATTCTCTTCATTGTGATTCGGATGCACACGTAGACCAGCTGGTTTATTTACAATAAATAAATGGTCGTCCTCATAAAGAATCTCACATGGAATCGAAGTAGGCTGTATAGTGGTTTCCTTTTCATGATTCACTTTAATTGTGAGGATATCCCCACTTTGCAAAGGCTCTAACCAATTTATAATCTTTTCATTTTTAAAAACAGTTTTTTCCATTCTCCATTGGTGAAGTTGTTTTTTTGAGGTTTGCCAAACGTCTTTAAATAGTGTTTGTGGCGTAAGCCCATCCCATTTGTTATGGACGGAAATACGAATTGGCTGATTGAACATTTTGTTTCCCCTTTCAAGTTACTTGATTTTTCCAAGCTATAAAGCGCTCTTTATATGTTATTCTATATAAAAGGTATAAAGAGAACGAGCATCCTTCCTTACACATGAACATGATTCATTTTACATAAAAATTATAAGAAATAGATAATAAAAGGCGGGTTTTAAAAAAAATGAAAGTAGTAGTAGCATCCACAGACGAACAAGTGAATAAATTGAATGAGTTAATTCATTATATTTATCATGCTGCATTTCCACGTTTTTTTACAGATCATGAAATTGCTCAGTACATAGAATGGAAAGTACTACATTTTCCTGAAGAGAAAGAACATCCCCTCTATACGTTGGATGTCGCTTTTCGGGCGATTGCAAGTTTAGAGGTGATTATTTCCATATTAGAAATATTGCCATATCAAAAGAATTCATCCAAACATCATGATTTATTTAAGAAAAATGCAGACATCCTATCTGAATCTGGTTTATTTTTCCCTTTCACATATCAAAACTTTTTGCAGCCAAAGAAAACAAGTTTTAAGGATACATGTAGTATCTACGCAAAGCCAGCCAATGAATTTTTAATCTAAGGTAAGAGGCCGTTTCTCCAATACAGATGGGATGGCCTTTTTATTTTGGTTAAGGAAATTATAAAATTTGTCGCTTGTCGATAACTGTTTACGTTGCGGTTTGACATCCAGCTCCAGCGCCCAGCGACTAGCAAACTTTCGGTGCCTTCCTACGATAAGTCAACATCGATTCACCCTTTGGGTTCATCGTGTTTCCTTTATCTCGTCAGGCCCCTAAAAAGTTTGTACGTCGCTAAACGGGCGCTTGCGCTTTTGTTCTTTTTATTGAAATGGTAAAAAGAGAGTATTCAAAAAGTAAGGTTTTATCAATTGCACACCTTTGTGACCTGTGTCCTGCAGGTCTCAGTCTAAAGTAGTAGGTTTGCTTCATACGAATAGTGAATGAATGTTCATAAGTCACACTTATATAATATAATAGAGTGAGAATAAAAATGGGGGGATTTTTTTGGCTAATCAACTCAATCATCACTCTAATTTACGCATTTTAAAAGAAATTGCCGAATTGTTAAACGAAGGAACTGAAATTTCACCGCTTTTGTCAGGCGTATTGCAAAAACTGCTAAAAGTGACAGGTGTAACGACAGGATGGATTTTTTTAATAGATAAGGATGGTCGGCACACGGTGGAAGCGGCAGAACATTTGCCACCAGCCCTTTTAAAAAATAATTGTGAGCCCTTGAAAAGAGGAAGTTGTTGGTGTGTGGATGGCTTTAAAAAAGGGACTTTAACAAAAGCCTCTAATATTATCGAATGTCGAAGAATTGAAACAGCCGTAAAACGTCAACAAGGCGAAACGAATGGGATTGCTTATCATGCGACCATTCCCCTGCAATTAGGGGATGAAATGTTCGGATTATTAAATGTGGCTGCACCGGGAAAAAAAGAGTTTAGTCATGATGAGTTAGCTTTATTAGAATCTGTCGCCCTGCAAATTGGCTCTGCGATTAAACGAATTAGACTTACGAAAAAGGAACAAGAAATGGCCTTGATCGAAGAACGAAATCGACTTGCCCGCGATTTGCATGATTCAGTGAATCAATTATTATTTTCCCTATCTCTTACGGCGAGAGGTGGGATTGAAATGACAGAGGATATGGCAACAAAAAGTACTTTCCGACACATCCAAAGTCTCTCACAAGAAGCGCAAACGGAAATGCGTGCTCTTATCTGGCAATTAAAACCGAGTGGATTAGAAAAGGGACTTGTGCAGGCGATTAAAAGTTATGGCGAGATGCTCGGTTTAAAAATTGATACAAAGTTGTCAGGGGTCATTTCTCTGCCAACTCGTGTAGAGGAGACGTTATGGAGAGTGAGTCAGGAGGCTCTTAATAATTGTAAACGTCACTCGGGTCAGAACGAGGTGTTGATATCCATTACAGTCACACATGGACGAGTGTGCTTGACGATTCGAGATCGAGGGTGTGGCTTTATCTTTGAAGGCGAGCAAATACTTCCATCTTTAGGAATTGAAAGCATGCAAGATCGTGTCGAGTCACTTGGGGGCACTTTCAAGTTAGAGACTGCACCAAGTAAAGGGACAACAATTATCGTAGAATTACCTTATTAAAGGATGTTCAAAAAGTCCGGTAGGGAGGAAGAGCAGTGACGATTCAGGTTTTAATTGCTGATGATCATCATGTCGTAAGAAGGGGTTTAGTCTTCTTTCTGCAGACGCAAAAAGATATCCAGATCGTCGGAGAAGCAAAAAACGGAAAAGAGGCTGTTAAGCTTACAATGGAGCTTAAACCAGATGTCGTCTTAATGGATCTTGTTATGCCGGTTATGGATGGAATTGATGCAACGGCAAAGATAAAGGAAATACTGCCCGAGACAGAAATTTTAATTCTTACTAGTTTTGCGGACCAAGATCATGTGATTCCGGCTATTGAAGCAGGTGCCTCTGGTTACCAATTAAAGGATATTGAGCCTGATGAATTGGTTCATTCTATTCGCAAGTTAATAGATGGAGAAAATACCCTTCATCCAAAAGCAACAAACTTGTTGATGAATCGGATGAATCAAGTGAATAATCCAATTTCGGGTTTAACCATTCGTGAAAAACAAGTATTAACCGAAATATCGAAAGGGAAAAGTAATAAAGAAATTGGGGCTTATTTAAATATCACGGAAAAAACAGTGAAAACTCATGTATCAAATATTTTTATCAAGCTAGATGTAGCGGATAGAACACAGGCTGCTCTCTATGCCGTTAAAAATGGTTTTGTTAAGCCTTGAGGCCCACAGGATGTGGGTCAAAACGGCGTTGCGACGTACAGGGATGTACTAGTGCAGGCGAAGCTTTTCCTAGAGGAATGAAGGAGAGAATCATACGATGGAGATTTTGATTATTAATGGAGGTATGCCAAAGGGTGGGAGAACCGAATTGCTCACTCGCTTTATTGCAAAAGAATATCAATTTTCTTATATCGATATTAGTGAAATTCAATTACCTTTATTAACTGGTGAGCAAGAACAATGGCAATTACCCAACGTCGTCTTTTTTAAAGAGAAGGTAAAAGAAGCGGATGGGATTATTCTAATATCGCCCGAATACCATGGTGGAATGAGTGGAGCATTAAAAAATACACTGGATTATTTAACAAGGGAGGAACTAGCCCATAAACCAGTTGCTCTACTAGCAACAGCAGGTGGGGGAAAAGGTGGTATTAATTGTTTAAATAATATGAGAACCGTAATGCGGGGATTTTATGCGAATGTCATTCCCAAACAAATTATTCTTGATCCCGATTGTTTTGATTACGAGGATGGCACATTATTGGAAGAATCGCGGCATTTACTGGCAAAAATGGTAGAAGAGCTTAAAATGTACGTAAAAATGAGTCATACTTTTATTGTACCTAGAGAATAGCTGCTCGGACTATTTACCGAACAGCTATTTTTGTTTAAATCAGGAGCACATGCTCATTTTCTCGTTGAGGTGTGATGCCAATAACCTCATTAGCATGATCAATATAGCGAAGCAATGCGTATAATTTCCGTTCGATAATGGAATAATCTTTCGAAAATTGATACGCATGCAAAAAATATTCGATTTTTTTGGACAAGATCTGATCTTTCGTTCGAACCATCAGCACCAGTAAGTTGTCCCATTCGGAACGATGGGTGTAATACAAAGCTCGATCGTAATCCAACATGTCCATGACCCTCCTTTTGGAGTACTTATATTATTTGCAATAGAGCTTAGAGCATTCCATTGTAAAAGTTGTCAATTTTATCGGACTTTTTGAACATCCTCTTTAATTGCGGGAGCCAAGAGTTTTATGCAGGAAAAATCGTTTTGGGAAGCACTAAATATTATGGTTCCTTTTCATGAACTTCCCTTTTTTTTCATACAATTATTTAAGGGAGGGAGCCGCGATGAAATCGGAATTAAAAGCATTGGAATATGCCATAAATGAAATCACGGAAATTGCCGAGGGATTTGGCCTTGATTTTTATCCCATGCGTTATGAAATTTGTCCGGCAGAGATTATTTACACATTTGGTGCGTACGGAATGCCAACAAGGTTTTCTCATTGGAGCTTTGGAAAGCAATTTTTTAAGATGAAACTTCAGTACGATCTTGGATTAAGTAAAATTTATGAGCTTGTGATTAATTCCAATCCTTGTTATGCTTTTTTGCTTGATACTAATTCGCTGATTCAAAATAAATTAATTGTTGCCCATGTCTTGGCTCACTGTGACTTTTTTAAAAACAATGCTCGTTTTCAAAATACAAAGCGTGACATGGTTGAAAGTATGGCCGCAACAGCTGAGCGTGTGCGTCAATATGAAATTGAATATGGCAAAAAGGAAGTGGAGGATTTTCTCGATGCTGTTCTTTCCATTGAAGAGCATATTGATCCCTCACTACTCCGCCCGAAATTAGATTGGCAAGCTGAGGATTCAGAATGGGAGGAAATTTCCACACCAACAACAGAGTATGATGATCTTTGGTCTTTAGACGAAAGGGGTCAAGATCAGGCAAGAAGAAAAAAAGTCAAAAAGTCTTTTCCACCACAGCCCGAGAAAGATATTATGCTTTTTATCGAACAATACAGTCGAGAACTGGAAGATTGGCAACGCGACATCATGACGATGGTGAGGGAAGAAATGCTTTATTTCTGGCCGCAATTAGAAACGAAAATTATGAATGAAGGATGGGCTTCTTATTGGCATCAACGGATTTTAAGAGAATTAGACTTAACCAGTGATGAAGCCATAGAATTTGCCAAATTAAATGCAAGTGTCATCCAACCTTCAAAAACAAATATTAATCCGTACTATTTAGGCTTGAAAATTTTTGAAGACATTGAGGAACGTTGGGATCATCCTGATGAAGAGATGAAAGAGCAAGGGATTAAAGAAAATTCTGGTCGAGAGAAAATTTTTGAAGTGCGTGAGATTGAATCTGACATCTCGTTTATCCGTAACTATTTAACGAAAGAATTAGTGCATCGGGAAGACATGTATTTATTTCAAAAGCGTGGCAGGGATTATAAGGTAGTCGATAAAGATTGGACGGAGGTTCGGGATCAGCTTGTCAATATGAGGGTAAATGGTGGTTTTCCCTATATTACGGTCAATGACGGGGATTATTTAAAGAATGGAGAATTGTATTTAAAACATTGGTATGAAGACGTTGAGTTAGATTTAAATTACTTGGAAAAGGTCCTACCATATATCCATCAACTGTGGGGGCGAACAGTTCACATGGAGAGTGTTGTTGAAGAACGGTCTGTATTATTTAGTTATAACGGCAGAAACATTCAACGAAAGTTTCTTTAAATTTGAACACACCTTGATAGGTGTGTTTTATTTAAAGATAAGACCAATAGGAGGTGAGCTAGTTGAATATTATCGATTTACATTGTGACGCATTATTAAAAATCTGGGAAAGCAAGGGCGCTTTATCGTTTCGAAATGGAGAGGAATTGGATACAAATTTGGAGCGATTAAAAAAAGGAAAGGTTAAAATTCAATCTTTTGCGATTTTTATTCCTCCAGAAATAAAGGCGGAGGAACAATTTCAAGCCGCTCTTGACCAGGTGGATTATTTCCATACAGAAGTACTTGAGAAAAATCCGGATATGAAGCAGATCAAAGATTGGGATTCCATTTACTCATTGGAACCCAATGAAATCGGTGCGATTTTAACCCTTGAAGGGGTGGACTGTATAGGGAATGATGTGCATAAGCTTAGGATTTTATACCAATTAGGTGTCCGTTCGGTCGGTTTAACGTGGAATTTTGCTAATCTAGCTGCAGATGGAGTGGGGGAACCAAGAGGTGCAGGATTAACCTCTTTTGGAAAAGAAATCATCGCTTTAAATAATACGTATAAGAGTTTCACAGATGTCTCTCATTTAGCAGAGAAAGGTTTCTGGGAAGTGATGGAGCTTGCCGATTATCCGATTGCAAGCCATTCGAATGCAAAGGCGATTTGCCCTCATCGTAGAAATTTAACCGATGAACAGGCTCTCGCTTTATTTCAAAAAAACGGACTTATTCATGTTGTGTATCATCCGCTTTTCACATCAAGTACAGGACAAGCGAAGATCACAGATTTACTTCGGCATATCGAGCATTTTTGTTCCCTAGGCGGTGTCAAACAAATCGGATTAGGTTCCGACTTTGATGGCATTGATGAATATATTGTTGGTTTAGAGGATGCTTCCAAGCATCAAAACTTAATTAATGAACTATTGAAATTTTATTCCGAAGATGATGTAAAAGGGTTTGCTGGAAGAAACTTCCTTCAACATCTTCCCAGATAAGAGGATGTTCAAAAAGTAAGGATCAAGTGGATGAACAGCTCAACAACAAGGATAAACGGCTAAGTTCGCGCCGTCCTGGCGCAACGCCGTTTTGACCCACGTCCTGTGGGCCTCCGGTGAAGTGAAATTGTTGGGCAATTCAATTTAAAGTGACATGTCCCTTGATATTCTTTTGGAAATGCCGATATTAAGTGTGAATGTATCTTAAAATGAAAGGATGCACAGCATGAAACACAATCGGCTGACACTCAAACTAGGGACAATGATTATGGGGATTCTATTATTTTGTATCCTTGTGATTTCATTATCCATGTATCGCACAAATTATAATGAAATTAAGAAAACAGCAGGAATTGAATTATATGGCTGTGCCAATATTACAACGGCACTTGTTAATCCAACTGATATTGAAAAAATATTAGCGGGGGACAGCACGCTTTCTGCAAAATTAGGGAATGAAATTGGTTGGACAACAGAGCATAAACATATTTTTGAAGGTCAATATATAATCGATCCGAAAGGTGTTGTCTTAGCCGTTGATGAGAATGTAGCAAAACAAGGTATTGACGTGGGGGATCAATTTGAGATCGATAAAGAAGCGATTGCCGAGCTATTAGAAACAAAAGCCCCTACATACTCTGATGTTTATGCATTTGCTGGTATGAAAAGGTTAACAGGCTATGCTCCGATTTTTAAAGATCATAATCCTAATAATGAAATTATCGCGATTAGTGCGATCGATTTTGAAGCCGGCATTCTTCATGAAAGAACATGGCAGATGGTAAAAGGAAGTTTATTATTTTCTATTATTCCAATCCTTTTATTAGGTCTAGTGACAATCTTTCTAATAAAGCGTGCAACCGATCCATTAAATAAAATAATTGTTTATGCGAGAAAAGTTGCGGAGGGAGATTTAACAGGAACAGAGCTTGACCTCAATCAAAAAGATGAAATTGGACAGCTTTCTACTGACCTCAACCAACTGGTCATTCATTTTCGGGATGTATTAGGGCAGGTATCAAGGAATTCAGAAGAAGTAGCTCAGGCGTCTTTGCAACTAGCTTCAGGAACAGAAGAACTGGCCGAATCAGCCGAACAAAATTCAAGTGATCTGCAAAAGGTGCAAACAAGCTCGCAATTGCAAGTAGAGATCGTGCAAAAAACGAATGAGACATTAAATGATATTTCTTTAAGGACACAACGAATTAGTAAACGGGCGCATACTTTGAATGAAGCATCTGTTCAAACATTGAAGCAAACAGAAAATGGCGATCTAACACTTCAAAAAGCGATCTTACAAATGGGATTAATGAATGACAGGATGGGAGATTTAACCGATTCGATGGGGGTTCTTTCTAAAAAATCTGAGCAAATCGATCAAATATTAACCGCGATCACAACGATCTCCGATCAAACCAATCTATTAGCATTGAACGCAGCGATTGAAGCATCAAGAGCAGGGGAGCATGGAAAAGGATTTGCGGTTGTAGCAGCTGAAATTAGAAAGCTAGCAGAACAATCAGCGCAATCTGCCCAACAAATTGGGATCTTAATTCATGAAATACAGGAAGATACGAGAAATGTAGCGGTAGTCACGACCCAAAGTGTGCAAGGTGTGAAGCTTGGGAGGGAAATGATTGAGAGTGGTGGACTCGCTTTCAAAGGGATTCACGAATCCATTACAACGGTAACGAATGAAATACGTGATATGTATAACGAAATCACTAAGATCAATGAGAGTGTTCAGCTGATTGTTGCAGGGATGAAGAGTGTAGAAGAAAAAGCTAATGAGAATCGGAACAGTACAAATGAAATAGCTGCGAATACGGAAGAACAAACAGCTGGTATTGAAGAAATCGCGGCCCTTATGGAAACGATGCAGACTATGACTGAAAACCTGCAAGACAAAGTAAAGAATTTTAAACTATCATCTTAAATAGAAAATGGAGCCGCGCCCCGTCGCCAGACGAGTTCGGCTCCATCCGCTTGTAAAAAGCTATGTTATGCGGTTATTTTTGATCTTTCATAGCAGCTTTTAATGCATCGGCCAAGCTATTACCGAAGTTTTCATCTTTTGTATACTTTTTCAATAATTGTTTTTCTTCCCTCTTAGTTACAGTTTTTTTCTGCTTATTGGCTTTTTCCACGAGATTACAATTCCGACATTGAAAATAGGTGCCTGCTTTTCCGTTATGAATTTCCATTTTTTTATGGCATTGTGGACAACGGCGATTGGAAAGTTTGGGATCCTTTCGTTTACGGAATTGGCAATCTCTGTTTGAACAAACCAACATTCGACCATCACGGCCTTTTACTTCCTTCATAAAGGAACCACAGTCAGGACATTTTGCTCCTGTTAAATTATGGGCTTTATATTTTTTATCACTTGATTTTACTTCCGCCACAAGCTGTTTCGTTTGTTGACGGATTTTTTTCAGGAATTGCTCTGCCTTTCCTTTTCCTCGGGCAATCGCCTCTAATTCTGACTCCCATTTTGCTGTTAACTTCGGCGATTTTAACTCATCGTTTACTAAATCGATCAGTTGTTTTCCTTTTGGAGTTGGGTGAAGACGATTATTTTGCCGATCAATAGTATCAGAACTAAGCAATTTTTCAATAATGTCAGCCCGAGTAGCTGGTGTGCCCAAGCCGTACTTCTCCATTCTGGCAAGTAAATCCGCTTCTGTAAATCGAGCCGGTGGTTCGGTTAATTTTTTTTCTGCTTGAATATTTGCGACAGAAAAAGTCATGCCTTTTTTTATATTCCCCATTTGGCCGAGCTTGTCCTTTTCATCGCCTTTTCCCGTAACAGCTTTAAAACCAGAATCTAATACAATCGATTCATGGGCATTGAATGTGTGGCCAGCTACTTTAAATTCTACTTTGATCATTTCATAGCGGTATTTCGGATAAAATAGAGCTAAAAATCGACTCACAATCATCTCGTATAATTTTCGTTCATCGGCAGAAAGATTTCCTAATTTCGGTCGTTCGTCGGTTGGGATTAGAGCATGGTGATCCGTTACTCTTTCATTATTAAAAACTTTCCTCGCTAGTACTTTCCCTTTTAAAACAGGCTGGACATCTTCCTTAAAAGCTGAAAGGATCGCTTGCAAACGATCGCTCATTGTGCCTTCCAAATCTGATGTTAAAAAACGTGAATCTGTTCGTGGGTATGTGACTAACTTATGTTGTTCATATAAATTTTGCAGAACATTTAGCGTCTTCTTAGCTGAGAATCCAAATCGGCGATTGGCATCTCTTTGTAACTCCGTCAAATCATAAGGTAAAGGCTGCTGTTCGGACTTCTCCTTTCGATTGACTTCGATTACCTCGGCTTGCTGCTTTTCTATTTTATGAACAATTTCATTCGCTTTTGCTTCACTGAATATTCGTTGTTCCCCATTATGATGCCAAGTGGCATTTAATAATCCTATTTTCGCTTGGATGACCCAATATTCTTTTGGGACAAAGGCTTGAATTTGTTTCTCTTGATCGAGAATCATGGACAGGGTTGGTGTTTGCACCCGGCCAGCTGACAGAGGATCATCATATTTGGTTGTCAAAGCACGAGTGACATTAAGTCCAATGAGCCAATCAGCTTCAGAACGGCAAACAGCCGATTCATATAAGGAATCATATTGTTTTGCAGGTTTTAATTGTTTAAACCCTTCTTTAATCGCACGATCCGTTTGCGAAGAAATCCACAGTCGTTTGACTGGTTTTTTCCAGTGGACTTTTTCGATAATCCACCTGGCCACAAGTTCTCCTTCACGTCCTGCATCTGTTGCAATAATAAGTTCAGATAGATCTTTTCGCTTTACAAGCTGTTGGATACCTTTAAATTGTGGAGCTGTTTGCCGAATGATTTTAAGTCCCATTTTATCGGGAATAATCGGTAAATCCTCCATTTTCCAAGTTTTATATTTTGGATCATAATCTTCAGGCATTTTTAATTCAATAAGATGGCCTAGAGCCCATGTGACAATGTATTTCGGTCCTTCAATATAATGTTTTTGTTTATGAGAACAGCCTAATACACGAGCAAGATCTCGTGCCACACTCGGTTTCTCCGCTAAGACAAGTGATTTCAATGTAAGAACTCCTTTCAGGTCGTACATTTAAGTATATCAAAATAAATAACGGATAAAAGTAAAAAAGATTTACAGTGTCCATACATTTTTTTGATCTTTTGAATAGTATATGGTGCAAGGGTGATCATACACTCTTTAATTCTGACCTGGAGGTGAGAATATGGGCTTCGGATGTGGTGGCGGCTGCGGCGGCTACGGCGGATATGCTGGTGGAGCTGGTTACGGTTTCGGCGGTGGCTTTGCGTTGATTGTTGTATTATTTATCCTGTTGATTATCGTTGGTGCAGCTTGGTTATAGAATAAAACGATCAACTAAAAGCTTATTACTAAAACAGGAAAGTGGAGAGAATTTTCTCTCCACTCAAATTTTATTTTTTGACTTGACAGACAGGTAGAATAATGGTGAACTCAGTCCAGTTTTCATTAGACGAGCAGGTTAAATGACCATGGTGTTTATTAATAATTTCTTTACATACATAAAGCCCTAATCCTGTTCCAGAATTTTTAGTGGTAAAGAACGGGTCGAAAATCGTTTCAACGATGTTCTCAGGAATTTTCGGACCAGAATTGGCAATTTTTATATAGTTTTGTTGTTGTTCTTGATAGCCTGTTATTTTTATAATCGGTTTAGAAACTTGGAGGGACATAGCTTCTATCGCATTGAAAATAATATTGATGAGGACTTGCTTTATTTCATCCGCATACCCATTTATGTATAATTTCCCATTAAAATTTGTATCAAGTTGTACGTTGGACTCTAAAATTTTAGGATAAATGAAGGAAAGGATTTGATCAAATTGATCGGATAAGGAAAAAACAGCTTTTTTTTGATTTGTTTTTTCTTTTTTAGATAGCATAAGAAATTGAGTTATTTTTACTTTCAAATCGCTTAACTCATCTTGAATAATATCTAGATAGGGAAGATCTGGCCGATCAGCACGAAGTAATTGAATAAATCCATCTACCGTTGTTAAGGGGTTACGAAATTCATGAACAAAACTCGCTGTCATTTGTCCTAAGAGGGTTAAGCGATCTTCATGTTCCTTTTTAGCTTCATTTAAAGTATTTTCTGATTCCGCTAGACATTGCAACAAATAAAAAATAAAGGAATCAACAATGGAAAACAGTTTAGAACAAAAAGCAAAATGGGCTTCTTCTCGAACGGGCAATTTAAATATAATCGCTTTCACTTCCGCCTTTATACTCGTAATATTCTGTACCAAGAAATGGACAATATTTGGTTTGTACATCATTTTATTTGAAAGTTCTTGGGCTTTTTCTAGTAAATATTTTTCTTTCTCTATCTCAGATAATGCAAATGCTTGTAGGAATATATCCAACATCCACTTAAGATGAGTTTCCATCCATTCATTAAATACATTATCTGGTGACTTAAGAAGCTTTTCTTTCCAATGTGCCAAAATCATGTTCTGCTGCATTTGTATAAAGGTTAGAATGTTTTCTTTTATTTGGCTCATCTTTTCACCTCTTCTCTATAATAATTAAATTCTGCTCTTACAATAAATATCCTTCTATATTTTCCAATAAATTACAATGTTTTTTGGGGCATTTGCTTGTATTATATATATTATCAAACAATTTTTATATGCGCCCTCAATAACGAACAAACATTTATCTAATAAAAGGGTAAAATCATGTAAGAATAAGTAAGAAAGTGTAGAATATCTTATATAAAAGTATTATAGTGTATTTGGTGAATGATCTTAAAGAAGTGGTGAAATTGATATGAAATCAATCACAACAATCATACAGGCAATCAAAAGATTTTGGAAAAAAGCGCATCTAAATCAGATTTTAATCTTGATGATTTCCCTCGTTGTTTTGCTTGGTTTGGGGTATTTTGCGTGGCTTGCTAGTACAACAAATGTAGAAGCACTAAAACAAGGATTATCACAATCCACGGTTATTTATGATAAAGATGGAGATGAGGCAAGTAAGATCTCTGCGAATAGGATGGAAGGTGTCTCGATCGACGAAGTTCCAGAGCATTTACAAGAAGCAATTATTGCGATTGAGGACCATCGATTTCGGGAGCATAATGGTTTCGATGTCAAAGGAATCATGCGGGCCTTTTTCTCTAATTTAAAAGCGGGAAGAATTACTGCAGGTGGTAGTACAATTACACAGCAATTAACGAAGGTTGCTTTATTATCACCTGAAAGAACGTATAAACGAAAGCTTGAGGAAATCTTTCTTGCCGTAAAGTTGGAAAAGTCCTTTACAAAAGACGAGATTTTGGAAATGTATATGAATCAAGTGTTTTTTGGAAGTGGTGGCTGGGGAGTTCAAAACGCTTCTAAAACATTTTTTGGTAAAGATGTACGGAATATTACGATTAGTGAAGCTGCCATGTTAGCAGGTATTATCAACCGACCATCTGCATTAGATCCATATAAAAATATGGAGGCATCATTACAGCGACGTGATCTTGTTTTAAGACAGATGGAAAAGCACGGAATGATTACAGAAGAAGAGATGAATCAAGCGTTAAATGAGGAGATCGTATTAAATAATCAAGGTAAGGATCCTTTAAAAGGAAAATATCCTTATTATGTTGATGCTGTATTAAATGAAGCCATTTATAAGTATGGTCTTACTCAAGATGAAATCCTAACGAGAGGTTATAAAATCTATACACAGATGGACCAAAATCTGCAATCCTCATTAGAAAATGTGTACAAGAATGATGCTCTATTTCCGGTTAGTAGTGACGGAACTTTAGCCCAGAGTGGTGCCGTTTTACTTGATCCGAAAACTGGGGGAGTAAGAGGGCTCGTAGGGGGCAGGGGAGAACATACTTTTCGCGGGTATAACCGGGCAACCCAATTAACAGCACAGCCAGGGTCTATTATCAAGCCTTTAGCTGTCTACACACCTGCTTTAGAAGCTGGCTACACAGCTTATTCGATATTGAAAGACGAAGAGTCCCTTTCTTTTGATGGCTATAAGCCGCGAAATGCAAACCATCAGTATGCAGGTGAAGTTCCGATGTATCAGGCGGTGGAAGATTCTTTAAATGTTCCTGCCGTTTGGTTATTAAATGAAATTGGCATAGAAAAGAGCAGTGATGCACTTCAGAAGTTTGGGCTTTCTGTTTCTGAAAAAGATAAGAATTTGAGTCTGGCTCTTGGGGGCACAGATACAGGCTATTCGCCCAAGCAAATGGCTGAAGCTTACTCGGCTTTTGCCAATGGTGGCCAGCGTATTCAAAGTCATATTATTACTAAAATTGTAGGGCCAACGGGGAATGTAGAAGTAGAGGTACATCCGAAGAAAACTCGAGTGATGGATTCTATTACAGCTGAACAAATGACCTCTATGTTATTGAACGTCATTGATTCCGGTACAGGAAAAAAAGCCAAAATAGATGGTTACAAGCTAGCAGGGAAGACAGGATCCACACAGGTATCCTACGATGAAAATGGTACGAAGGATCAGTGGTTTGTTGGCTATACACCCAATTTAGTCGGGGCAGTGTGGCTCGGATATGATTATACTGACCAACAGCATTATTTAAAAGGATCAAGCGGTGATGTGGTCACGCCAATTTTCCGCAGTATCATGGCGAATAGCCTTCCCCATGTAGAAAATGATGATTTTAAAATAAAATCGATCAATCAACATATAGAAGAACAAAATAAAAAGGATAATCGCTCAATTAAAGATAAATTAAAAGATTTTGACGAAAAAATGACAAAAGAAGCAGAAAAATGGATGGAGAAGTTGGATAAGGGAAAAGGGAAATGGCGTGGAATAGAGGATAAAATAAAAAACAAACTTAAACAACTAGAATAAAGCATTCCCAAAGGGTGATCTAATCAGACGAACTTTCGATGATTGGATTGCCCTTTTTATTCTTACATACATTATGAATGCAGGGAGATGAAAAATTACGTGGATTATGAGAAAATGGAGGAGAGGATGAAAGAAATAGGAGGCTATACATATGGATTATCGTATTGAGAAAGATACAATCGGAGAAATTAAAGTACAAAATGACAAGTATTGGGGTGCTCAAACGCAAAGAAGTAAACAGAACTTTAAAATTGGTACTGAAAAGGTTTCTATGGAAGTAATTAAAGCCTTTTCTCAACTTAAGAAGGCGGCAGCGATCGCAAACCATCAATTAGGTAAACTTTCTTCCGCAAAAAAAACAGCCATCAGCCAGGCTTGTGACGAAGTACTCGAAGGAAAATTCGACGAACATTTTCCTCTTGTTGTGTGGCAAACTGGAAGCGGAACCCAATCGAATATGAACGTGAATGAAGTGGTTTCAAGACGTGCGAACGAATTATTGGTGGAGCAAGGAATTGAGGAAAAGGTCCACCCAAATGATGATGTGAATATGTCGCAAAGTTCCAATGATACATTTCCAACAGCCATGCATGTTGCAGCATACCAAGAAGTCCAAGAATTATTATTGCCTGCTTTACAGCAACTTAAATCAACGTTACGGGAAAAAGAGCAAGCTTATATGGACATTATTAAAATTGGTCGTACCCATCTACAAGATGCAACCCCTTTAACATTAGGTCAAGAAATTAGCGGCTGGCGTGCCATGTTAGAAAAAAGCGAAAAAATGATTAAGGAAAGTGTCGAGCATCTGCTTCATCTTGCGATCGGCGGTACCGCAGTAGGAACTGGAATCAATGCAGATCCTGAATTTGGAAATATGGTGGCAAAACAACTTAGCAAGCAAACTAATTATCCTTTTGTTTCGTCAGATAATAAATTTCATGCATTAACGAGCCATGATGAAATTGTATTTGTACACGGTGCCTTAAAAGGATTGGCAGCTGATTTAATGAAGATTGCCAATGATGTTCGTTGGTTAGCGAGCGGGCCTCGCAGCGGAATTGGCGAGCTGTCGATTCCAGCTAATGAACCAGGAAGTTCTATCATGCCTGGTAAAGTAAATCCTACACAGAGTGAAGCAATCACAATGGTTGTAACACAAGTAATGGGAAATGATGCGGCAATTGGCTTTGCAGCAAGTCAAGGGAACTTTGAATTAAATGTATTCAAGCCGGTCATAATTTATAATTTCTTACAGTCTGTTCGACTTCTAGCTGATAGTATGATTTCTTTTGACGAAAATTGTATTGTAGGGTTAGAACCTAATCTAGATGCAATCGAGGAAAATGTTAATCGTTCTCTTATGTTAGTGACAGCGTTAAATCCTCATATTGGCTATGAAAAGGCGGCCGAGATTGCAAAATTAGCCTTTAAAGAGGGAACAACTTTAAAAGAAGCAGCCATTAAAACTGGCTATTTAACAGCAGAACAATATGATGAGTGGATTGATCCCAAAAAAATGGTTAATCTTTAAGAACAAAAGCGCAAGGCGCCTGTCAAAGGATGAACGGCTAAAGTATGGTTCAAAGGCTAAATACGCGCCGTCCTGGCGCAACACCTTTGTGACCAACATCCTGTTGGCCTCCGTCCTGGCGCAACACCGATGGACTCGCTTCCTCTTCCTGCGAGCCTCTTGCCGATGGCGCCTGGAGCTAGATCCAGCTATTAAATAGGAAAGCCCCCGAAATCCGGGGGCTTTAGCCATTATATTCAATTTTATTAGCTGTTATAGCCGCCGCCAAGTTGTTGTTGAGCCATAGATACTAGGCGCTTTGTGATTTCTCCACCTACAGAACCGTTAGCGCGAGAAGTTGTATCTGCTCCAAGGTTTACGCCAAATTCTTGCGCGATTTCAACTTTCATTGCGTCAATTGCTTGCTCAGCACCAGATACTAAGAGTTGGTTTGAATTGTTGTTAGCCATTTCTGTCATCTCCTTGTTGTATTATGGTATGGTTGGGTCTGCTGGAATTGCACCAGCACACTTATATGTGCCCTACTGAGGTAAGACCCAGCGAAAAAAACGCTTTGTACTTTTTATTATGTTTTGTTGCTTTGAAATTATTCTTAAATGCTAGAGGGAATTTTTTCCCGGCACTTAGAGTGGTGCTTTGCAATTAGGAATATTATTTTCTAAAAGATAGTAAAAAAACCTACCAATTTTTTCAAAATGGTAGGTTTTTTACTGTTTATATAATTATTCGCTTTAGCGAATTCTTAGTTCAGAAGTAGTATCAAAGAAATGGGCTTTATTCATGTCCAAAGCAAGTTCCATGGATTGTCCCGGTTCTGCAATGGTTCTAGAATCAATTTTTGCGACAAATTCTTGTTCCCCTATTGAGGAATAAAGTTGTGTTTCAGCACCTAAAAGTTCCGATACATCAATTTTAACAGTGATTTTTGAATTAGGTGATGCTTCAATGAATGCTGGCTCATCATGGATATCTTCAGGACGAACACCCATTATAAGATCTTTACCAACATAACCTTGTTCGCGAAGCATTTTCATTTTGCCTTCTGGAACAGCTACTTTTGCTCCACCATCAATCTTGAATCCATCTTCTTCAAGCTTACCGTTGAAGAAGTTCATTGCAGGTGATCCGATGAATCCACCAACAAAGATATTTTCTGGGTTATCATAAACTTCTTTCGGACTACCAACTTGTTGGATCACTCCGTCTTTCATAACCACAATTCTAGTCGCCATTGTCATCGCTTCTGTTTGGTCATGGGTAACATAGATTGTTGTTGTTTGCAGTCTTTGGTGCAGTTTTGCAATTTCCGCACGCATTTGAACACGAAGTTTTGCATCCAAGTTAGATAAAGGTTCGTCCATTAGGAACACTTTTGCATCCCGGACAATGGCACGTCCTAAAGCAACACGTTGACGTTGTCCCCCAGAAAGTGCTTTCGGCTTACGGTCTAGAAAGCTTTCTAGACCAAGAATTCTTGCTGCATTATTGACACGTTCCTCGATTTCTTTCTTCGGCATTTTACGTAATTTCAATCCAAATGCCATATTATCGTATACAGTCATATGTGGATAAAGAGCGTAGTTCTGGAATACCATCGCAATATCGCGGTCTTTAGGAGCGACATCGTTGACTCTTTTATCATCGATGTAGAAATCACCTTGAGAAATTTCTTCCAATCCAGCAATCATCCGTAGAGTTGTAGATTTACCACAACCAGAAGGTCCAACAAAAACGATAAATTCTTTATCTTCTACATGAAGATTGAAATCAGATACCGCTGTTACTTTATTATCATAAACTTTATAAATACCATCAAGACGTAATTCAGCCATTGATAAAACCCCCTAAAATTAATGTACTTTCATTGTACAGAATCCGCTTTCACTAGGCTATGGACAAGGTGCACAAAATCCAAATTCCAATTTTGGGCAATGTGCCAATTTTTATTGTCCTTGAAGGCCATCTACATGAAGGCAGGCTAGGTATGTAAAAAACGCGCCATGGAATGTTTTAATGTCGATGCCTGTTTTTTCAATAAATTTGTCGATGCGGTATTGAAGACTGTTGCGATGCATAAACAATTGTTTGGCGGTTAAGGTGGCATTTGCTTGGTTTTCAATATATGTTTTAATGGTTTTTGTTAAGTCAGGATCATCCAATAAAATTTGGTGAACATCCGCAAAAAGAATAGGACGCTCGTGTTCGGGAAGATTAAGATATGAATAATTAGGAATGACTTTTTCCCGTGTCATAATTCTTTCTTCGGGATGAGCAGTTAATGAAACAGCCAATAATCTTTGCTCAAGTTGAAATAGATGTTTGACTTGATTCTGAATAGGTTGGAAAAAACCAAGATAAAAATGAATTTTGATAAAAAAGTCGCTTTCTAATGCTTCAATGGCAGAAGATAATTCTTCCTCTGATATGGAGAAGTTTGGATGGTCCTCAATGATGACTCCATGATGATGGCTAAAAGGTACAAAGATCACCTCATTAGAAAAGAGACTTTTTGTTGCTTCTTCCCACTCATTGTACTGAAAATCATCACGCATATTTGGGATTGTAAAATGAATAAAACGAATATTTTCCGCTTTGGAGTACGGGATTTTCCCATTTTTGGTCAAAAATTGATACCACTCCTCTGCCAAAGGGGTCCGAACTAATTCTTGTTTATGGCTTAATGGAAAGAGAGTAGCGAGCAGTGTTATTTCTTCCTTCGTTAATTTTGCATTGGGAATACCTATATAAGAATCTGTACTTTCATCCTTTAACCAAATATATCTTGAATCTGTATTAGGTTTTAAACTGGTAATTGCCTCAGGGTATAGTTGTAATAATCGCTTAATCATATAGAACTCCTTTATTTTTCGAAAAAGAGCTGACAATGAAGTCAGCCCTTTTATCTGTCGTCGCGCCTTAAAATGGGCGTTTGCGCTTTTCTTACTGCTTAGGAATTTATAAAATCCTAGCTTGTGGATAAGTTGCTTATGTTGTGGTTGACATCCAG
>NZ_VTQV01000057.1 GCF_008764245.1 Bacillus subtilis | reverse complement strand
TTGACTTATCGTAGGAAGGCACCGAAAGTTTGCTAGTCGCTGGGCGCTGGAGCTGGATGTCAAGCCGTAACGTAAACAGTTATCCACAAGCTAGGATTTTATAAATTCCTAAGCAGTAAATAGAAGGGAGCCCTTCCTGCTAGGCCTCATTTCTAATTGCTAGCTACCTTTTTCTTCTAAGTGCATACAATGAACCACCTATTAAGAGTAAAACAAAACCTACTAGCAAATTTCGATACATCTGAGTCGATGTATTTGGCAATTCTTTTCCAGATGTACCATTTGTTCTCCCATGACCCGTTTTCTTTGAATGCTGATCTACTTTTTCTTCTTGCTTCATCTGGTTATCTTTGTTATTGGGTTTTTCTTGATTGCCAGGCTTCTCCGCATCAATCGGTGTCTTATCTTCTCCTGAAGACTCATTACCTATTGGTTCATCAATTGTTTTTTCAGCAACTAGGATAACGGTTCCCCCGTTTGACATTCCAGGGATTTCAACGGTTACCGTTTGATCACGATCTACCTTTATTGTTTGACCACTATATATATCTACCACTCTCTCATCTGATTCAAAAGGAACAGCAATATTGATTTTTTCCATTTCTTTATTTGTGTTTAAAGCCACAACAACGGATTCTCCTTCATAGCTCCGTGCAAATACAGAATAACCTAACTCATCGCCGCCAGCCAACTGATCTCTTGTTCCTTTTGAAAAGATAGCCGAATAATCTTTACGAGCATTCAAAATCTTCGTGTAATGCTCTAACACTTTATTTCCCTCCACTTGATCCCATGGAAGGTTATTTCTGTTATCAAGATACGGGTAATTATTTTCACCTGATATTCCAAGCTCTTCACCGTAGTAAATAACAGGTTGACCTTTCGCTGTCACTTGCAGTGAAGCCGCAACCATCAACTTTCCAAGTGCTCCTTCTTCCTCTTTAAATTGTTCGAGAAAACCATCTTCATCATGGGAACTCAAGAATTGTCCTAAGGAAGCTGTATTACTGATCATTTCATTTCTGTTCTTTAAATTAGTCTCAACAGAATCGATTTTACCATGAACAAAATCTCTTGCTTGATATTTAAAATCAAAATCTAACAGAGAATCCATCATTCCCGCATTCAAAAAGCCATAATCATCAAATTGACTCGCGCCCCAAACTTCCCCAATCAGTTTAAATGTTGGCAATTCTTTTGTTAAGGCATTCTTAAAGGCCATCCAAGTTGTATTTTCCACATGCTTAACTGTGTCCACACGGAAATAATCAATCGTATTTCCTTGAGGTGTTTTTGACTTTTCAATCCAATCCGTTTGCCACTTAATCAGTTGTTGACGAACTTGGTCATCCTCCGTGATAAAATCTGGAAGCCCAGATAATTCCCCCTGAATATCACCACTACCTCCATCCCTAAACATACCTGCAAAACGTTCTCTATCTTGAGTTGTAGGAAAATGTGGAATCTTATCTTCCATTGAAGCATCAGACTTTTTCAATCCATAGCCGGCATGATTTAGAACCACATCAACCATCAGCTTTATTCCTCTTGCATGTGCTTCATCAATCAACTCGTGAAGGTCTTCCATTGTACCGAAATGAGGATTTATTTCACTAAAATTACTAGCCCAATAACCGTGATAAGCATAATAAGGAGTAAAATGTGGGTCATCTAAATATCGAACATCATGGGCTATGTTTTCGACAATCGGACTAATCCAAATTGTATTAATGCCTAAATCCTGTAAGTAATCAAGCTTTTTTGTAATCCCTTTAAAATCTCCTCCTTGATAAGCTCCAGGGTCATTTTTGTCATAACCAATTCCATATGGATCATCATTCGAAGGATCTCCATTGAAAAAACGATCGGTTAACAGAAAATAAATCCTCGCTTCATCCCAATCAAAATCATTCTCCCCAATGAACTTACGAGTTTTTACAGTAATTTCTGCTTCACCAATATGCTCATTACCATATTCATCTATCACTTTAATAGGAAGTTTTTTCACACCTGCGGTTGTTGAATCACGTACAGAAATAGTCACTGCCTTTAGTGCAGGATCAATCGCTACATTCGCTTTTCCTCCTACTCCAGTCAAGTCAACAGAAATTTCCCGCAATTCAACTTCCTCTTCATTCACGATATCCAAGGTTAAAACAGCATTTTCATTATAATCGATCGCTTTGGGAGAAACGGCTCCATCTACCTCTATATTTGATTCAAAGAAGGAGATCACTGATTTTCCATCTATAGCAAAATAAGGATCAACCACTTCAGTCGTTTTTCCATCCATGGTTACAAAGAAGGTATATTCATGTTCCCCAGAAGGTAAATCCTTGTACGTATATACAAATCGTTCATTCTTTTCTTCTTTCACCATTTCATAACGTTCACCTAAAATACCAAGCTCAACCTTATCTATTTTCGACATTTGATCTGATAAATATAAATCTTTATCACGATAATAGAAGGTTGCATTTCCATTTGAAACAGTGGGGGCCTTCATGGCTGGCACCGTGAAAAAGTCAGTCTGTCCACTATTTACATAAACTTTGGTAATGGGGTCTAACGGATTTACTTTAATGTAGCGATCTCCGCCTGGTTCTTCTTCTTCCCAATTTCCTTTCCGTACCTTAAAGCCAACCTGCTCTATATTTGGTCCTACTCCAATATTAGCAATCGCCTTACCCGCTTCAAAGCCTGTAAAATCAATATTATCGTCTTGAGTACCAGTCCCCCAAACCCAGACATCCCAGTCTTTATAATTTTCATCCGGTCGTTCATATACGAATCGAATATGAGGTGATAAGGATGTAGTTAAGGCTCTGATTGCCGCATTTTCACTCGTAAATACTTCATGAAAGCCTTGAATAATCCATACTTCTATTTCGCTTTCCCCTTCAGGTATGTGAACTGCGAATTCAGAATCCTGACTCTCCCAATCCCCTTTGCGTGGAATTAACTTTAAGCTATCATTCGGAAAAGAAAAAGTCCCTGTCGAAAATACAAATTCCTCTCCGTCAGGCGAATGTACAGTAGTTGTGGAGTCAAAATCATAGTTTTCTGGCTCATATCCGCCATCAAAAATATGTAAGTTCCAATCTTCTAGATTATTATCTATTCGATGATAATTTACCGTATACTTTTTTAACTGCCCAGAAACTTCGACTGCTTTTTTCGCCGTATAAGATTCATACGTCGCTATAATGGAAAATGTTGTGCCAATTGGAGTATCCTTCCCAATTGTTAATTTTTCACCATTTAATTCCACGCTTGAAGGTGCACCCTCCAAAGACCAATTAATAGCTGAAGATTCTTCCTTGCTGTTTCCATCTTCTCCAATAAAATGTCCCTTTAGTTGGACTGTACTATTTTGTTCAAGCAACGAGGGAACCGCTTTCAAATTTATCCCCTGTACAACTAGTTTATTATTTCCACTTATCTCACTCGGATTAAGTGGATCCAAAATCCAATCACTATCACCAAGAATAAGCTTATACTGATAGACATCAGGAGTGAGAACATCTGTCGTGACCGTCCATAGTCCATCCACTTCATCCATCTTTAGCGCATTTTCCTCCCAATCTGTAAAACTACCGGCTACCCGTACTTGATCTGATTCAGTGCCCTCATAATAAAATGTAACAGTTCCATCGTCATGGACTATCGGACTTTCCACATTCGTTTTTCCTGCTGTTTCCTCCGAGAAACCTGGTAAAAGGGTAAATAGCACAAGGACAATCATAAAAACTGAAATGTGCTTCCGATCCAACCATTTAATCATCATCATTTCCCCTTTCATATTTTTGTGTAAGCGATTGCTAATACTTCAAGGATTTGGTTCTCATATATCTTTCATATTTTATCGCTTATCAAATGTAATGTCGGAGAAAAAGGGATAAATAATTATGATAAATGACTCCATTATTTATCCCCACTCCATCTTAACTTACTTTAAATTTCTTTATTAACTGATTTAAATTTGCGGCAACGGTAGAAAGCGACTCAATATGATCAGTAATTTCTTTCACTGAGTTAGAAGACCGTTGACTAGACTCAACTGTTTGGTCAATTCCTGCAGAAGTTTCTTCTGTAATAGCAGCTGAAAGTATCTATTGCTAACTCCTTATTCCCTTTATCATTTGGTAGAACCTTATCCTTTTTTATTGCTATTCGAACACTTTATCTTCATAATCTATAAATAAATTTATCCTTTTGTCCCACCAGCTGTTAGACCTGTAATAAGATACCTTTGTGAGAATAGATAAACAACCGCTATTGGTAAGGCGATCAAGATGGAACCTGCTGCAAAGCGAGTAAAATTATTTGCAAATTCATTATTGATAAAATTAAACAAACCAACAGCTAGTGTAAATTTTTCCGGATCCCTTAATATAATTCTGGGAAGCAGGAAGTCTACAAATGGAGCCATAAAATTAAATAATGCCACAACACCTAATATAGGTTTAGCTAATGGAAGCATAATGCGGAAGAATACCCCGAGATGTCCAGCCCCATCGATCCTAGCTGCTTCATCTAATGATTTCGGAATCGTGTCAAAAAATCCTTTCACAAGCCAGGCATTAAAAGGAATTTGCCCCCCAATATACACTAGGATAAGTCCGGGCAATGTATTTAAAAGTCCGATCATATTAAGCATGACATAAATTGCGACCATTGCCATTAATGAAGGAAACATCTGTAATAATAGAAAAGCATATAGCCCATACTTCCTTCCCACAAACTTATATCGAGAAAACGCATAAGCAATTAAGGAAGTAAGAATTACGGACACAACCGCATTCGTAATAGCTACAATCACACTATTTTTATACCATAATAAGTAATTACTATTTTCACTTGTGAACAGCCATTTATAATGGGTTAGGGACCACTTTTCCGGGATGATACTTGCAGAGTAAAGACTTGTACCTGGATTAAGAGACATTCCAATCGTCCAAGCAAGTGGATAAGCAATTACAATAAACATAATCGCTAGAAAAAGGTAAATAAACGTCACTTCTATTCTTGATTTTACTTTTGGTCTCATTCAATGTTCCCCTCCTCTTTAAAGGAACGCGTACGTCGGAATTGAAAAAATGCAAATACAGTTACAATCAAACCGAGTATTAGTGAAATGGCTGCAGCCATATTATACTGATTTAATTCAAATGTCAGTTTATACACCCAAGAAATAAGGATGTCCGTTCCTCCAGCGCTTTGATTTCTTACAGCTGGTCCCCCATTATTAAATAGATAAATAATATTGAAATTATTAAAATTCCCTGCATATTGCATGATTAAAAGTGGTGCTGTTGCATACATAATATGCGGAAATGTAATGTGACGAAATTTCTGCCAACGCGTTCCCCCATCAACATCAGCAGCTTCATACCACTCTTTCGATACACTTTGGAGGATACCCGTAAATAGGGCAAATACAAACGGAAAGCCTAACCATGTTTGAATCATAATTAAAGCAATTTTTGTCCAAAATGGGTCTTGCAACCAAGGAATCACGATATTAAACACAGAAAGAATTTCTCGATTTATCGCTCCAAATTTATCATTAAACATCGCTGCAAAAATTAAAATCGTTACAAAGGCCGGTACAGCCCATGGTAATATTAAAAATGTGCGAATGAATTTTTTAAATTTAATTCTTGGATCATTTACTAATAGGGCCAAGAATAAACCTAATGCGATTTGTAATGTGGTAGACGAAACTGTCCATACAATCGTCCACGTTAACACTTTAAAAAATGTATCTTTCCAAGCCTTCAACGTTACCATGTTTGTAAAATTGTCAAATCCTACCCAGTTAAGTAAATTACGTGGTGGCGAATTGTATAAATTATAATCTGTAAAAGCTAACGCCACCGTAAACATTAATGGAAGGACTACAATAAATAAAAGCATAATCAGTCCAGGTGTCACAAATACATAGGGGAATCCCCTATCCCATGTATGTCGCAACGCTTCCATTATCGTTCGCTTTTCCTCTCCATTAACAATTTTAACTGCATCATTTTTCGCATCTATGATATTCAATACATATAATGTAAGCGCAAATCCTAATAAAATTAGAGAGATTAAACCAAAAATTATTAAAAATAGAGAATGGTGTTCTCCAGGAATTGTACCGAGTGTTCTCAAACCCCATATTCCATCATTCACAAATTGACCACATATAACAATAAACAATAGTTCAACAATTACAAATATTGATCCCTTAATCCAACGTCGATTATAAAATTGTCCTAAACCAGCAAAAATAATTGATAGGATCATTGCCAACTTAGGGTTATGTATACTTTTTGATTCTTCCTGCATAATAGCAATCCCCCTAATGAAAAGGTGGAAAGGGAAACCGCAATCCTATTCCACCTCTTATCGCTGCTTATTCAGCTTTTTGTTTATTTAAGCATTATTAAATCCTGGAATATTACCTTACTCAAAGGTTGGATCTACGTTTTGGCAAGTCCCTCGCGATTTCGGACATCCAAACGCCTCTTGGATCTACGTTTTAGCAAGTCCTTCGCGGTTTCGTACACCCAAACGCCTCTTGGATCTACGTTTTGGCACTTCCTCCGCGATTTCGTAGATCCAAACACGATTTGGATCTACGTTTTAAGACTTCCTCTACGATTTCGTACAAGTAGCCAATCTAAATATTCCATATCTGCTTAAAAACGATTATTGTCCACTACCTGATGCTACAATACTATCTTTTATTGCTTCAACTGCTTCATCGAGAACTTCTTTTACCGGATCCCCTTTCGCGATAAAGGATAGCGCATTATTAATGGGATCCCATACTTGTTGCATTTCTGGAGCAGAAGGCATTGGTTCACCATATTCAACTTGTTCAGCAAAAGCACTGATCAATTCATCCGAAGTTACTTTCTCATCTTCAAGGGCTGCAAGATTTGCTGGCATTTCGCCTGCTTTTTCAAAATAAATGAGAGAGTTCTCTTTATTTGTTGCGAATTTCATTAAATCTGTTGCCCACTCTTTATTTTCAGAATAAGAGGAAAGCATCCATGATTTTACACCGACAAACGACTGTGGTACTGTACCATCGATCTTGGGCAATATAGCGGTTCCAAGACTATCACCAAGTGCTTCTTTATAGGTTGGAATATTCCATGGTCCCGTGATCACAACAGCAGTTTTTCCTTCAGTGAAAAGTCCATTCATAATATCTGGATTTACCTCTACTGGAATATACCCTTCCTTATACCAAGAAGAAATCAACTCTCCTCCTTGAATCGCACCATCATTATTTAGACCAATATCATCCACATTATAAGCGCCGTCATCTTTGTTAAACACATAGGCCCCAGTTGCCGCGAAAAATGGATATGAAAAATAAAAGTTTGCGGCTTCCATTAAGAATCCGTATTCATCTTTTGATTCATCAGTTTGACTTTCAGCAATTTCCATTAATTCATCCATTGTCTCGGGTGCCTTCTCAACTAAATCTTTATTGTAAAAAGTCCCATATGTTTCTACAACTAAAGGCGCACCCCAAATTTCCCCATCATATGTAACAGCTTCAATGGCTGTATCTACATAATCGCCCTGAACTTCTCCTAAATCTACTGGTTCCGCTAATCCTTGTAGTACAACATTACCAATTCTATCATGTGGCTGGAAGAAAAGATCTGGCCCTTTTCCCGCCGGTCCATCCAGTGCAAGCGCCTCGATTTGATCAAGCATGTTCATCTCAACTGTTTCTATTGTAATACCTGTTTCCTCTTCGTATTTATCAAAAATTTCACGAAGTACAACTTTTTGTGACTCTTCATCATTTACCCATACAGTAAGTTTTTCAGGCTTATCGGTTTCTTCTCCCTTATTTTCTTCAGAGTTGTTCTCCGAATTCCCTTCTGGTTTATTTGTCCCCCCAGTTTCTGACCTACTTGGCCCACATGCAGCTAGCATTCCGATTATTAACATCATAGCTAGCAAAAATGAGATTGACCTTTTCATTTTAACCCCTCCGAATTCTCTTTTTAGCGCAACCGCTTGCACAAAACAGAAATAATAAAGCACCTCCGTTTAGTAAATACAAATGAAAACGATTGCGCTAAATTTATTATAATCTCTCATAAATAAAAAAGCAACAAGTAATTTAATATTTCTATTTTTTATTAAGTTCTATTGTTATAGTTCAATAGAACTAGTTTAATGATATCATTTATTTGTATTTATTCCAGCTTATTGCAGACATTAGTCAGTAGTTTTTCGTAGTTTTAAAAAAGCTATTCCTAGTCGAAGGCTCAGCTACGAACGCCCCCTTGAATTCAATCATTTATTTTTCAATTTTTGAGGTGCACTAGATGATCTCACTACCAGTTGATGCGGGATAATAATTCTCTTTATTGGTTCTTGCGGATTTTCAATTTTGAGAATTAAATTTTTCGCAGCCTCATAACCTAATGAAAAAATATTAATATCTACTGATGTCAAAGGCGGTTGCGTCATTCGAGCTAAAAACGCATTATTAAAACTTACAATAGACATTTCTTCACCTATAGAAATTCCCATTTCACCTAGCATTTGCAATACACCCAAGGCCATCAAATCATCTGATACGATTAATGCTGTTGGCGGTTCTTCTCGTTTTAATAGTTCCACCACTGCCTCCTGCCCACCTTTTTTTAAAAAAGCTGCATAGACAGAATCCCGCAGTTTAATCCCGGCATTATCCAGCGCCTTCTCATACCCATTAAGCCGATCCACCGTGACAACTAATTCAGGACTTCCACCAATAAAAGCAATTCTTTCATGGTGAAGGCTTAATAAATATTCTGTCGCCTCTTTTGCTGCACGGAAATTATCATTATCGATATAGGTAATCCGCTCTTCATTCCTATATGGTTTGCCAATAATCACGAAAGGAAAATCACATTTCATTAGATAAGAAGTCAATCGATCTTCTACATACGAGTTTAATAACACGAGACCGTCTACCCTTCTTCCTTGCACCATCTCAACTACTTCTTGGAAAATTTCATCTTTTGTTTTCCCGGTTGTCATTTGTAAAGCATAAGTCTTTTCATGAGCACTTTCACTAAGCCCCTGAAGTACACTTGAAAAGAAAGGATTTTGGAAAACGACATCTATAGATTCTGGCATGACCAGTCCAAGTACATTGGTGGCTCTACTAACGAGGCTTCTCGCTATTAAATTAGGGTGATATCCAAGTTCCTCCATTGCTATTTTCACCTTATTTTTCGTCTCTTCACTAATCCTAGGACTATCAGCAATTACTCTAGATACAGTTGATGGAGCAACATTTGCATACTTAGCTACATCCTTGATCGTTATAGACATGTTACCCCTGCTCTCATTATTATTAAAAATATTAACTATAATACAATCCCCTTTTCCTTTTGCTATTCAAATAAAAGGATGTTCTTAATTCTCATTCTATGTTTCTTATTAGCCATAAAAATGCCAGATGAAAAGAAGTAAGGATTCTGTGCAAACGATTGCCCTTATTCACTTATTATTATATTGGTTTTTTTACTTCTGTCAACATGTCTATATTTTTAATACTTCACCTCCTTTCATTGGCAATCAGTCTAGATTATAGTAAAAAGTCATATTAATTTTTTATGAGAGGAGAAAAATTAAATAAGCATTCTATCATATATATATCATGCAAACGTTCGCACCAATAACAGCGTAAATTTTATGCTCCAAATGGAATGAGGAAAACAGGGACAGACCAGTTTTACGATTATTGGGTAAGCATCAAATAGACCCCACCTATTTTAGATGGAGTCTAGGTTATTATTTAGATAATTTATTCCTTATTCTCTTCATCCATCACGTAATTTTCAATCTCCTGTTCAACTTCTCGCAAAAATTCATTCACATCGGTTCCTCGTTTTTCAATCACAAACTTTTCCATCATTTCTCGAAGTGGAGCACTATTTTCATAAAGGCTTATTTTAGGGGGGCCACTTGATGATGTTAGTTTTTCTAGCGCACCTAGATTATAATCTTCTGAGTGTTCAATGTCCGCCATAAATTGTTCTTTAATTTCTGGATCTGCAAGCGCCGGGACACTCCCTGTCCGGATCTCCGGAACACGGGCTTCAGCAGAGGTAAGATAGGAGATAACCTCAAATGCTTCTTCTTTATGTTCTGACGTGTTCGTGATCATCCATGCCGTGACATTTGGTTCCACACCAATTCCTGGATTGGCATCCCATGTAGGAAATGGGGCAAAGCCAAAGTTTACTCCTTCAATGCCTTCTTCGACATTATAGGTTCTAGCCCAATTAATATCCATTGCTACGTTGCCTTCCTCAAAAGCTGTCCCCCATTCCCCGCTTGGCGCATTACCTGGAATCGAGGCATATTCGTCCAGCATTTTAAAGATATTCTTCATTGCTGTTGAGTTGATGACATTAACCTCATTTGTATCTGGATCAATCATGTTTTCTTCAAACTGGGTGAAAATAAACCAAGCAAGATAGGGATTAATGGTGACCCCATGATATTGTACGCCATCGAATTCACGGGTCATATCATCCGCTAGATCCATGACCTCAGACCAAGTCATTGGTTCAACTGGGTAAGAGATCCCAAAACGGTCAAAGATGTCTTTATTATAATTAATGGCAAAGTAATTGGATTGAATCGGCAAGGCGACAATTCCTCCAGTTGGGGTCGCATTTCGGAAACTATTCATAATAGATTCATCATAAATGGATAGGTCAAAATCTTTCGCTTCGATTATCTCCTCAAAATCATACTCTAACTCATATTCTCTCATGATCATAAAATCTCTACGCTGTTCCAGAACCGTGAGAATATCTGGTATTTCTCCTTTGTAAACTTTGTCTTCAAATTCTTCCGTATCCACAGATGGCATATCGACTAATTCGAGCGTAATATGTGGGAATTTTTCCTCAACCTTAGGTTTCATTTTCTCCAACCATTCCCCATCAACATGGGCTGTTGACATGGAGACGACCACCGACTCTTCTTGATCTTCATTTACCTGTTTAGTTGCTTCCGGACTACAAGCGACCAACAGTAAAAAGAAACACAAATAAACTACCCCACCCATATAGCGTCTCATCATTTATTCACTCCTCATATATGTATTCCTTTTCTTTATTTACAGCAGTTTCCATTCTCATTTAAGTAAACAGACACACGTTATCATTGGATTTTGCGAAAACTTAAGAGTCTCGATATCGAGCAGCTTATTTTTCCATTCCTTTGTAGATCCACTCCCCCTTTTTCACAGCCATTTTGTAGTAAATCAATAAGTTTGCGCAAACGCTTTCATCAATTCGTCTATAATTATATTGGATTTGTAAATTCTGTCAATAGTTTTTTAGAAAGTTTATCATTTTCATTGACAAGAGCTTTCAATATAGCCTACATTATAGTTGAATAGACAGTAACCAAAGGAGGAGATGGAGTGAATAAGCATTCTATCATACATAGACCAACAGATAATTATGCATACGCTTGCGCTAATGGTAGCGTAAATATTATGATCCAAACGCAAAAAGGGGACTGTGAATCCATCAAACTCATTCACGGAGATCCTTACGATTGGTCGAACAAAGAATGGAAAAATGTGAAAACGCTTATGAGAAAAACGGGGACAGATCAGTTTTACGATTATTGGCAAATTGTGATCAAACCACCTTACCGCCGGCTTCGGTATGGATTTGAGCTTAATGATGGGAGAAAATCGATCTATTTTGGGGAGGGTGGATTTTCGGACGAAAAACCAAAGGTTACCGATTTCTACTTTGCGATCCCTTTCGTCCATGCATCAGATGCCTTTCAACCACCATCATGGGTAAAGGATACGGTTTGGTATCAAATTTTTCCTGAACGATTCGCCAATGGGAACCTTGAAAACGATCCCAAAGGGACGCTTAAATGGGGCAGTCGTGAACCAAAACCAGATAATTTTTTTGGCGGAGATTTACAAGGAGTGATCGATCATATTTCCTATTTAAAAGAGCTTGGGATAACAGGAATCTATTTCACTCCCATTTTTAAAGCTTATTCCAATCATAAGTATGACACCATTGATTATTTAGAAATTGACCCACAATTTGGCGACAAGGAAACGCTGAAACAATTGGTGAAAGCATGCCATGACAATGGAATAAAAGTAATGCTGGACGCTGTATTTAATCATTCTGGCTTTTATTTTCCACAATTTCAGGATGTGGTTGAAAAGGGACAGGCTTCCAAATACAAAGATTGGTTTCATATCCATGAGTTTCCACTATCTTTTGAGCCAAAACCTAATTATGATACCTTTGCCTTCACACCTTATATGCCGAAATTAAATACGCAAAATGAAGAGGTAAGGAATTATTTGTTGAATGTCGGTCGTTACTGGGTGGAAGAATTCGATATTGATGGATGGCGACTTGATGTGGCAAATGAGGTTGACCATGAATTTTGGAGGGATTTTCACCGTGTTGTAAAAAGGATAAAGCCAGACCTATATATCCTTGGTGAAATATGGCATGATGCGATGCCTTGGCTGCGTGGTGATCAGTTTGATGCGGTCATGAATTATCCCTTTACTCGCAATATCCTTGATTTATTTGCCAAAGAAACCATTGACTGTCAACATTTTGTTGAGAATATGACAGCGGTTATTCATAAGTATCCTTCTCCTGTAAATGCGAGCGCGTTCAATCTTGTTGGGAGCCATGATACCCCTCGAGTATTAAATGAATGCGCTGGTGACAAACGAAAGGTTCGACAAATTTTGACATTCCTTTTAACCTTTATTGGGACTCCATGCATTTATTATGGCGATGAAATTGGAATGGATGGTGGCGGGGACCCTGGTTGCAGAAAATGTATGATATGGGATGAAACTGAGCAAGATCGTCAGTTGTTCGAACATGTTCAGAGGTTAATTGCTCTTCGTAAAGAGCAACCTTTACTTGCAAATGAAGGGACTCTCTCCTTTTTGCCTGTGGAGTCAAATTCGAATTGTTTTGCGTTTATGAAAGAGAAAGAAGATAAGAAAATCCTTGTGGTTTTTAATTTGTCCAAGCAAGCAGAATCATTCCAATTTCCTGCTCTTTTCAATAGACAAACTCCCATTGATTTATGGACTGGAAATAAGTTACACGATAAACAGATACAATTGGAAGCGAAGGGATTTTCTATGTTGGAATTTAGCAATTGATGCTCCCTCGGAGTTTAAAAATGACACAAAAGATTTACGGATAAATTTAAACCCCCTTCTAAAATTGGAATAGTAGAGGGGGGTTTCAAATCGATATTAAGCTTGTAGTAATTCGTCTGCTTGCTCAGCAGAAATATCTTTGATAATACTGATCTCACTTACCAAAGCTTTATGCGCATCACTAAGCAATTGCTTTTCAGTGGAATTAAGCGGTTTTTCCTTTTGTCGATATAACAGGTCTTGTACGACTTGAGCAGAATTTTGCATTTCTCCCGATTTAAGCAGTTCTAAGTTGCGCTTGTATCGTTCTTTCCATGGTAAGTCACTGCCTGGTTTCTCGTCATGAAAATTGTCCACAATTCTTCTCGCTGTTTGGATATCGACGACAGACCGAATGCCAGCCTTAGCCAAATTCTTCCGTGGTAACATAATGTTTAGATTGATAATTGGGATGGTAATAACACAATATTCCACCACGTGACCCTGTATTTCCTTCATTTCAATCGCTTGAATAACCCCTGCTCCGTGCATTGGATAAAATACTTTGTCACCTATATCAAACAAACTGATCCACTCCTATATTCGTTCTATTTCTATGATACCACTTTACGGGAAAATATACAAATTTATCAATATAACATACAAAAATAATGATAGTCAACCATTAAAGGCTGTCTTTTTGAAAAAAATTGATAAAAAAACTCTGACGTTGCAAATGGGTTCTTTTAATCGATTGGTGACGATGTTCAAGACAAAAAGACTGTTCTATCGTGACAAACAACAATAGGACAAGTAATATACAAAGGGGCCTCGCTTCAGCGTCAGCTTGCCCCTTTTTCATCCTTAATTCTAATTTCCTCCTTTTCCGTAAGTTCTCGGATAAAGGTGTTGACATCCTGCCCTGATTCGATGAAATCCTGGCCCAAACGCTCTATTTGTTGAAAAGCACCAACATCAAATTCTGAGCGGGATTCAGGACCGCCGGCGGCTTCTAGCTTGTATAATGCTTGCAAATTTTTCCCTTTAAACTTTTCCAATCTTTCACCCACCAGCATCCCATCGATATCTTTTTCTTCAAATAAATGTTTAAATGGAGCGTGGATAGGTGATTCTCCTAAAAATCCAATATGTTCATCAGAATATAAAAATTTCATTACTTCCATCGCTTCGTCCTTATGTTGGCTCGGCTCTGTAATACCAAGCCCCCAACCGCCTGCCAACGGACCGACATTGGGCGCATCTTCCCATTGTGGGAAAGTGACAATATCAAAGTTTAAATCTTCAGGCGTGCCCATATCCAGCCATAAAGGTCTCATCGCCAATGTTCTAGATTCTGTCCAAGCGTCCCCTTCCGGCTTTTCATTCCCTGGCATATTATAAACACTCTCCACCATTTCGAGCCATTGCTTCACATAGGGACTTTTTGTCCATAATACTTCGTCTGTTTCAGGGTCAATTAATTGAGTTTTTCCAATGATTTGAGTCATAGGCAAATGCCCATTTCCAGTGATATCCAGTCCTTGATATTGAACGCCGTTCCTCTCCCCTGTTACTTGGGATGCAAGAGTGATCACTTCTTTCCATGTCATCCCATCCGTTGGATATTCAACGCCAAATAAATCGAAAATGTCTTTATTATAGTGCAAGGCATAGCGGTCGGCCATAAAAGGCAACAACCAAAGTTCTCCGTTTGCCCAAGACCTCCACTCATCTAAATGAGCTGGATCGTAACGAGATAAATCAAAGTCATGTTTTTCTAGTAATTCCGTCATATCATAATTCAGCTCATATTCTTCTAAAAGATTGACATGGTATTGACGATGAGCAAAAATAAGATCCGGTACATTCCCAGCGGTAAGTGCCTCTTCAATCCAATCTTTATTACCAGTATCCCCACCGATATTTTTTACAGTAATATGGGGAAATTGTTCTTCCACTACCTCTTTAATATTCGCGTCAAAACCTTGTCCCCAATCATCCCACATCATAATCGTCAGGGTGATATCCTCTTTTTGTTCATCACTCCCTCCAGGATCGGAAGTGACAACTTTTTCTTTATTGCAACCAAATAGAAATAGAGATACAAGGAGCATAACAGTCAACCACAATTGCTTGCTCATGAACATAATCATCCCCTCCAATAAGATTAATTTATGAATCCGTTTTCATAAAGGGTGTAAATTTGCTTCCATTGGCCCGTCCGCAATTGGACAGCCAATTCTTGCTTAAAGATGTACCGCTATATACATAATACGCACAGGCAAATGCGGTTATAACAGTAAAAAAGATATGAAAGAAAGGTAAAATATTGCTGCTGGATATTTGACTTAAACTCAATGGAATTAAAAAAAAGATAACCCCTGTTCGATACAGGGATCATCTTCTTAAACTGCCTATTTTTTAAAAATGTCCCTTACAAACGATACACTTTACATTCACTTCGTCTCTATTCAATCTTCATTAAAGAAACAAAGGGACGCGCTTATTGATATTTAGGCAGCCAATCTCCATGCGCTTCAATCAAATCATCACAAAGTGCGACAATATCATCAATGGATAATTCTGCTGAGGTATGAGGATCTAGCATGGCTGCTTGATAAATATGTTCTTTCTTCTGAGTAATAGCGGCTTCAATGGTCAACAACTGAGTATTGATGTTCGTTCTGTTTAAAGCCGCCAGTTGCTCTGGTAAATCGCCAACATATGTTGGCGTCACGCCACTACGGTCCACAAGGCACGGAACCTCTACCACTGCTTTTTCAGGTAAGTTACTAATTAAACGACCGGTATTCAGTACGTTCCCGCCAATTTTAAAAGGGACATCGGTTTCCATTGCATCGATTATATAGGATCCATATTCATGAGTTCTTTCATGTTTTAATTCTTTATCGTTTACCAAATCATTGCGCATATTTTTCCAACCCTCGATTTGATTGACACAGCGACGTGGATATTCATCAAGTGGGATATTAAACTTCTCAATTAATTCTGGATAGCGTTCTTTGATAAAATACGGATGGTATTCAGCATTATGCTCAGAAGATTCGGTAATATAGTAACCAAACCTTTTCATCAGCTCAAACCGCACCATATCACCATGCTTCGTTTTTTGCTTTTCTTCTGCTCGCTTTTTAATTTCCGGATAGAGGTCCTCCCCATTACGAGTAATTTCTAGTAACCAGGCCATATGATTGATCCCAGCAATTTTCCATTGAATATTGTCTGTTGGCATATCCAATGATTTCAGAAGACCCGGCGCACAAGCTTGGACACTATGGCAAAGGCCTACTGTTTTAATGCCACCATAGCGAATCATCGTTCCTGTCAGCACAGCCATTGGATTCGTGTAATTCAGAAACCAAGCATCTGGACAAACCTCCTGCATGTCTTTCGCAAAGTCAAGCATCACCGGAATCGTTCTTAGATTTCGGAAAATCCCACCGATTCCAACTGTATCAGCGATCGTTTGGCGCAAACCGTATTTTTTCGGTACCTCAAAGTCCGTAATCGTACAAGGATCATAACCGCCAACTTGAATGGCATTTATGACATATTTAGCACCCCGTAGAGCCTCTTTACGATCTGTGTACGCTTTAATATGGACGGTAGAACCTGTAGTCGCTTTTAAATTATTCAACATATCCTCTGAATCTTTCAATCTCTCTTGATCAATATCAAATAAAGCGAATTCAAACCCTTGAATACTCGGAACGAGCATGCAATCTCCCAGTACGTTTTTTGCAAACACCGTACTTCCTGCACCTAAAAAAGTGATTTTTGACATAATGTTCATGCCTCCTTAAAAAAATCATAGCAACTTATTGCTATCTTCAAAACGAATGATCATAGACAATCATTGGTGACTACTTCTATAATAATAGCTAATGAATAAGGTTACAATGGTAAAATGAAATGAAAAAGAGGTAAAATATTGCTCAAACAATCATTCGACATTTGAAATATGTTTTTCTATTTTAGCTACATTACCGTTTCAATTTCAGCTATGTATAAAAACCCCTCTTAATCAAAAAATAGAGGGAAAACAAATAAGGAGTGAATACAATGGATGCAAACCGAATCAAACAAATATTGTCCTCGTCCTCGGATATTGATGTGAACTATAATGGTGTTTCCGTCTGGATTGACAGCCTACATGAAGATGGTAAAACGGCGACCGTTCATCTACGAGGCCCACTTGAGGAGAAATCTGTCGTGGAAATAACTGAATTAGAGGAAGTATAATCCATTTGCCACTCTTTTCATAAGGGTGGCAAATGAATTTTTAGTTTGAAATCCTACTCTCTTTCTTTCTGTTCATATGCAATTTCAATCGCTGCCTTTTGGCTGTTTATATTCCGAATTATAGACGGATCAAATTTCGCCCTACGCTCATACGTATATAGACCATTAACCTCTTGTTCAATATCATAAAGTTGGGTATAGCAAAACGCACAAATAGCCGGATTTTTTAATAGGGTTTCCGTTAATCCCTTATACCTTTGCAAGAAAGCTTCTTCAGATTCCGGCTTATCTCCATAGCCCCAACCTTCTTTTTCTCCAGGGTTCCACCAAATCCCACCGTATTCACTTACAAAATAAGGCTGATTTTCATATTGTTGACGATCCGCAAACGTCACATAGGCTTTTCCTCCACGACCCATTTCTGCAAACTTTTCCGCGAATTTTTCCACATTCTGTTCATAATCATGGATATCAAAGACATCTGTCACAACATGGAAATTCCCACTTGTATCAATCACAGGACGTGTGGGGTCCAAACGTTTTGTCACTTCATACGTAATGCGAAGCACTTCATCATTTTGTCGTGTCCCGTTTTGATCCCATGTTTCATTAAATGGACACCAGCCGATCAGTGCTGACTATTAAAATCCCTTTCAACAGCTTCCATCCATTCAGGCAAAAAACGCTCTAATCCTTTGGACCCTGTAATATCTAACCCCCAGTTTCCATGTTCCCCCCAAACAAGATAGCCAAGCTGATCTGCCCAATAGAGAAAGCGAGGTTCAAAGATCTTTTCATGCATCCGTGCTCCATTAAATCCCATTTCCATCGAGATTTCTATATCTTTCTTTAAATCTTCATCTGTTGGTGCTGTGTAAATCCCTTGAGGATAAAAACCTTGATCAAGCACCAAGCGCTGGAAGATTGGCTTGTCATTGATCAAAATCGCTTTGTCTTCAATCGAAACAGACCGGACGCCAAAATAACTTTCCACTTGATCAACCACTTGCCCTGCCTTCTTAAGGGAAAGGGTCAGATCATAAAGTTGAGGTTTGCCTGGTTCCCAAAGATGGATTTCTGATAATGAAAGATTGGCATGAATATGAGATCCGGATACATAAGCCGTTTCTTTTGCGACACCCTTTCCTTTGTAAGTCGCCTCTAGTTCTAATACCAATTCTTTTTCATATTGGTTTAAATAGGCTTCAATCGATACAGTACCTGACTTAGGATTGGTTTTATAGGCTGTCTTTTTTATATAAGTCTCTGGAACAGCCTCCATCCAAACGGTCTGCCAAATGCCCGTTGTGCGTGTATAATCACAGCCAGCTGAATAATACCTGCCACTTTGTTTTCCACGCGGTTGCAAACCAGAACGAGTATCATCCTCTGCACAAACAACAATGATCGCTTCCTCACCATTGAGAAAATTGGTCACATCCAATGAAAAGGGGGTGTATCCTCCTTTGTGCTCCCCTGCCTTTTGGCCATTCACCCATACATGGGCATGATAATCGACCGCCCCAAAGTGGAGAATAATCCGTTGATTCAACCAACTCTCCGGGATTTGAACCACTCTCTTATACCATACCGCTGCCATAAAATCGGTATAGCCAATGCCCGAAAGCTCACTTTCTGGGCAAAAAGGAACTTGTATCGTGTTCGTAAAGGGGCCTTCCTTGTAAAATTCACGTTCAATCCCACTCTTCCCATGATCGAAAGCAAACTGCCATTCTCCATTTAAATTGAGCCATTCCTTTCTTTCCAACTGTGGACGTGGATATTCATTTCGAATTGTCATCGATCATCTACCTCCATTTTAATACGTGTTCAAAAAGGAGGATAAAAAGGACCCGTCGGCGACTACGCTGACGTCAATCGCTAACGCCGACACTAGCACATCCTGTGCGTCGAAAGTTCGAGGCGGCGCAGTTTCGAGCACAAGGAAAGCTTCCCCGAATCCGCATCGCACGCCGGAAAAGTGGTTTTCTTTTCCAAGGAGCACAGAAACAAGCCAACGAAGAAATTCGCAGTGTCATTTTTACCGGACTTTTTGAACAACCTTTTTAATAGAACTTATCATAAACCTATGCACAAAAAGTAACGGAAAGAAATAAAAATAACCTATTTACAATTGTATTCCTTTCGCGTTATTGCTATATTCATCATAAGAATCATTCATCCATCATTTCAATGGTAAAAAAATAGAAAGCAGGGTATTATATTGCTATCTGAAAACACCAACAAAAAATATGAATCTTTCGGTTTCAGGTTTCACGGGTGTCATCAAGACGAGATTGTCGGAATTTATTCGATCGGCTGGGAAAACGTGTACTCCCCCGATTATAATTGGGATGGCCTCACGCGTAGAGAGGTTGGAAAATATGTCTTTCAATACACGTTATCAGGCCGGGGGATGATTGAGATAGACGGAAATAGCCACCCCTTAACATCTGGACAGGCTTTTCTAGTCGAGTTACCTAGTCGGCATCGCTATTTCTTTCCTCGGGATAGTGAGCATTGGGAGTTTATTCACATTACATTATATGGAAAGGAAATCCAAACAGCCTTTCAATTTATCCATGAGAAAAAAGGCCATGTGATTACCTTTCCACCCGAATCAGCCACCATTCAATTATTATTAACGATTTACCAAAAGGCTGTGGAGAAAAAAATCACAGACGCCTATCAAGCTTCAGCCTTAGGGTATGCATTCATGATGGAGCTTTATCGTTTTGCCCGTAATATTGGTTTATCTGCTCAACAATGGCCCGAACCCATTAACAAGGCCGCCTTATTCGCACAGAAACATTATGATAAACCCATTGGGCTGAATGATTTAGTAGAAGCATCTGGATTATCCAAATATCATTTCACCCGGCTGTTTCATAAAACAACGTCCATGACACCCTTAAACTATTTAACAAAAATTCGGATTGATAAAGCGATGGAATTACTCCGTTCCTCCGATCAAACCATTCAAGAGATTGCTAGATTGGTTGGCTATTCAAACGGAAACTATTTTAGCAAGGTCTTTCATAAAAAGATTGGTATGTCTCCAGGTCAATTTCGTGAAAGTAAGCATACTGTACCCGTTGATCATATTGTTGTGGATTAAAAAAAGCCGAACATAGAATGTGGATTTTCCGACTCCCTTTTTTAACAATTGATTATAAAATCCACAAAAAATAAGAGGGCTACCATACGCGGGGGCCCTCACTTTGCTTAGGAGTTGATGCTTTCCTTGATTTTGCTATGAATTCTTTTCAGTTCTTTTCTGAATTCCGCTTTTTTTACATTTCGATTTTGCGCAATTTCATAAAACTTTTTCCCTGCTTTATGCTCATTTACGACATCCACCAAGGCACTGTTACTTAACTTAGCAATTACCGCTGCCTTCATTAAATGATGAGTTTTCAAGGAATTTTCCACCTGAATCTTTCTTAGCTCTTCTTGAGAGATAGCAGAATATCCTGCGATATATGCGAAAATCTCCTCTTTATTTTCCATATAAAACTTTTTCATTTTTTCATGCTTAGCTTTCATCTTTTTATGTTTGGCCTTCAATTTTTTAACATCAATACCAAAATGAGCAGCTGTTTTTTCCCAAGAGCCACTCTTTTGATAGTGGTCCAATACATCCCCAATATCCTTTTTGGCTAAATGAGCAATTCCTTTTGCACGAAATATATCCTTTTTCGAATAGCCCTGTTCTATTAGAGACTGATATTCTGCTTCATTCATTTGAAAATGAACAGAATCATGGGCCGAGACGTTCGCTGTAAAAGTACCAAGCCCCATTATGAAAAAACAAAGAGCAACAAGCAAAGTTTTAATCTTTAGCAAAAACAAACACTCCTTTTCATCGATATCGCTTGTTAGTTTAACCAGAAAAGGGAAAATCATTAAGATAACGATCAAAAAACGATATTGTAGATTACTTCAATGGCCGTCTTCTTTTCTTTATCACACTAAACTCACTATTTGTGATGGATTTTTCAACGCTTTTAGTCTCCCTTATTCATTAGTTGTAAAAACCAGGGATATAAATCAACGATTCGCAAATGTTCGGGCTTTGTTTCTGTCCCCGTGACAATCATTGGTATCAATGAGTCCTGTTTGTGGATTGATCCATGTGCCGCGCCTCCAGGATGAATAGGCGTTCCATCCCCTGCAAATTCAAAACCGGGTTTTGCATCAACGATGATATAATTTCCAGAATGGGAATTTAATGCAGTGTGTAATCGTGCTAGAGCATCTGGGTAATTCCCATATTCGATATGGGAATTGTTTACCGTAAGGTCCAAAATAGCATGTTCACCTGTTAAAAACCAAGATTGGCCGTAGGCATCTTTGAAATCACCGTTCGGCCGGAAGATTAAACTTCCTTTCTGACCGTTCGCTACTACATTCACATTGGCCTCACTTTTCCAGGCGATCAAATTCATTCGATCATCTTTTTTTAATTTCTGGACAATTTCCTCATTTGTTAGATTTTGATCTACATTATAGATGAAAGCCATTCTTTCATTATAGGCTAAGACGATTTGATCCTCTTGTTTTACTGGTTCCGTGATTTTGTGTATTTGATAATGATCCAAAATCTTGTTTAAGTGGATGAAAGATTTACTTTTGTCTTTCCCAACCTTCGCTTGTCCGCTGTCCCCCATCGCAATCCAAACGGCAGACTGCAATGCTTTATCCCAAGACTCGTAAGTATTCAATACTTCCTGAAGTTGCTTATCTATTTTTTCGATCGCATCTATGTGATCTGTAGGGCCGTGTTTATGAACCTCTTGATCAAGGTCTGGAAAATAGGCGATCGTAAAAGCGGGAAGCTTTCCATTTTGGATGATATATTTTAATTCTTGGGCGGTGAATTTATCATTAAATCCAACCTTTTTCCAAACTTGATTATTTTGATTGTTTTTCGGGCTGAACTGGGCCAATGCACCATAAGAAAATAACAACGGCGTATCAATGTTTAATTTTTCCGGCATCACGTCGAACTTCGCTAACAGTTTCGATAGCTTTAACGTCATTTTTTCGTTGCCACGATAGACCAACGCGTTTATGGATGCACTTTGCAACCCTTTCTCCGCTAATTTTTCATGGATCGTTTTTACGTCACGGCTTAAGTGGGAATGATTTAAATGATATAAATTGTCTTCCACTACATTTTTTATTCCTACTTTAAATACCTCTTCTTTCGCGCTTCCATAATTCACGATCCGCTTTTCTTTTTCATCATACCAAACAAGGCCTGGAACCCGATGTTTATCCGAATAGGTACCGGTTAAAAGGGAGCTGTCAATCGTGACGGACATCGTTGGATAGCTGCTAATCAGGTTTGGATAATAGTGGCCATGTTCTATTAAATATTTTAATGCCGGGGCACGGCCTTCTTTGATTGCCTTCTGCAGCGGTTTGTCCATTAAGGAATCAATGATTAGCAGAATAACGGGATTCTCCGTTTGTGTAATATTTTTCTGTGTCAAGGACTGATTTTCATGTTTAAGACCTCTTATTAAAAAAAAGATGACTAGCAAGATGACAATAATGATTAAAATATATAACATTTTCTTCATCCTTTTTCTTTCCTTTTCGATTATTAAAATGATATTTCGGGGGCAATATATTTAGCATACCTTCCCGGAACTAATTCTATACTTTTCAAACGATTGCGGAATGGAGTAGGATGAGAGCCAAGAGAATGATTAGAATACGACTTGAATTATTGGTTATTTTAATACAGATTAAATGAAAACCGTAAAGCATTTAGCATCGCTTTTTAACCTTACAGAAGAGTGACCATTAAATTTGGAAAATTTGATAAATCATTTTTGAGGAGAGTAGACTTTGGAGATCAAGGCCATGACTTTTAATATCCATCATGGGAAAGGAATGGATAAGCAAACGAATCTATACAGAATTGCGGAAGTGATCGATCGTTGTCATGCTGATATCGTTGGGCTAAATGAAGTTGATAACCATTTTTCTAATCGTAGTCATTTTGAGGATCAAGCTGCTTGGCTTGCCAACCAACTAAAACTGGAATATGCTTTTAGCCCGTCTATTTCTATAGAGTCACAGCACGTGACAGAGGTACGCCAATATGGAAATGCTCTTTTATCCCGATTTCCCATTACTTGTAAGAGATCTCATTCACTGAATACACTATATGGGGGTTTAGAAGAGAGGTCTTTACTAGATGCAACCATTCAGGTACATACACGATCTTTCCAAATCAATGTCACGCACTTAAGTCTTAATCCGTTTCTTCATAGAAAGCAAACAGATTTTATTATCAGTCATCTTGATAAAAAATCCGAACCAATCATATTAGGTAGTGTCAAAAATTCTATGAAAACAAAAGCCTAAAGGCAGCTCTAAGGTCTAAATGTGGTG
>NZ_VTQV01000056.1 GCF_008764245.1 Bacillus subtilis | reverse complement strand
TTGACTTATCGTAGGAAGAAGGCGTAAATTTGCTAGTCGCTAGGCGCTGGAGCTGGATGTCAAACCGTAACGTAAACAGTTATCCACAAGTCGAGAATTTTATAATTTCCTAGACCACAAGGATAAACGGCTAAGTTCGCGCCGTCCTGGCGCAACGCCTTTGTGACCTGCGTCCTGCAGGCATAATCTATTTATGAGGGGAAGAAGGATAGCATGGAAAAAATTCGCGTTGGTTTTATAGGAACAGGTGGTATTTCGAATTTGCATGGAGACCATTTAGTAGTACTTGATTATGTAGACGTTGTGGCGGTTACGGATCCCAATCCCAAAAATAGAGAGAATTTTATCACGAAGTATCAACTGACTGATGCAAAAGAATTTGTCCATCATAAAGATATGCTGCAGGATATTTCGTTAGATGCTGTTATTATTTGTTCCCCACATACGCTACACTTTGAACAGGCCATGGATGTCATGAATCATGGATGTCACGTACTGATCGAAAAGCCAATGGCTTGCTCAAAAAAAGAAGCGGAGGAATTGATCGACACTGCTGAAAAACTAGGAAGAGTATTACAGGTATCGTATCAACGTCACTTTGAACCAGAGTTTATGTATATCCGCGATGCAATCGCCAATGGAGAAATCGGGAAGCTAACGTCTGTTACGGCCTCCTTATATCAACAATGGGGACATGGCCCTAATAATGTATGGCGTAAAAATCCCGCGTTATCTGGTGGTGGGATGTTAATGGATTCCGGGAGCCATATTTGTGATGTACTGCTCTGGACAACGGGATTATCGCCAATCGAGGTATCGACACAAATGGAAAGTCATCATTCCCCAGTAGAATTAGATTCATTTACAGCCATCCGGCTTGAAAATAATGTGATTGCTGGTTTGAATATTGTTGGGTATGCCCCTATTTGGCATGAGACGTATGCATATTGTGGTGATAAAGGTGGGATCTTCTTTGATAATGGAAAGATTACCCTTCATCGATTAGGCGAAGAACCGATTACACCAGAGCTTCCGAAAAAGACAACGAACCAAGACCAAAGCTTTTTTGATGCAATTTTAGGAAAGCATGAGGTGAAGGTCCCAGGGAAATTTGCTAAAGAAGTTGTCAATCTTACAGAAATGATTTACGAGGCAGCGGGGTATCATCCATTAGAAGATGAAATGGTAAAGTAAGAACGAGAGATTTTTAGTATTATTTGGAAAATCATAGCCCATTAAGTTCTAATCTTTTCAAGGGCTATGATTTTTTGAAATGGATAAGCAGGATATTTCCTAGAAAGATAGAAATATAGTAAGATGTGGGAATTCACACAAAAAAGAATGCGTTGTCTTTGTACAAGAGAGGAATGGAATAGAAAGTTTGCGAGCAGCCAGTAATTTAGCGACTGAGGCAAGCATGAATATTCTCCCGTACATTGTAACAGGACAAGGCTTTTTAAAAAACTGATTAAAGGGTGGAAACATATGGATAGGAAAGTAAAAATAGGAATTATTGGCAGTGGAGGCATCGCTGGCGCACATGTTCGTGCATACAAACAAATGCCTGATGTGGAAATTGTGGGAGTTGCAGATGTGATTCCAGGAAAAGCTGAGGAATTTGTACATAGGCATGAATTATTGGATGCCCAGGCATTTGATAGCCATCTAGAGTTGTTGGAGCTAGACCTTGACGGTGTAAGTGTTTGTACTCCTAATATTGCCCATCACCAAACAAGTGTGGATGCTCTTAACGCTGGAAAACATGTTTTGGTAGAAAAACCGCTTGCGATTACGCTTGAACAAGGGATTGAGATGGTGCAAGCAGGTAAGAAAGCGGAGAAAATATTAACGGTTGGCTTTCAACCGCGATATGATCCAAATATGAAAGCTGTGAAAAAAATCGTTCAATCTGAATTAGGAAATGTCTACTATGTCCAAACTGGTGGAGGCCGCAGAAGAGGAATGCCTGGTGGCACTTTTGTCAATAAGTCATTGGCTGGTGCTGGAGCCATGGCTGATATTGGCTGTTATTCTCTTGATTTGGCTTTGAATGCTTTAGATTACCCAAAACCACTTAGTGTGTCTGCTTTCACTTCTAATCACTTTGGGACAAACCCTAAATACCATCCGGAAGCAGAGAAATTTGAAGTGGAAGATTTTGGTGTGGCCCTCGTTAGGTTAGAAGGTGGAAAGGTTCTTAATTTTAAAATTTCATGGGCAATGCATGCAGATTCCCTTGGCCCTACACTCTTTTTGGGAACCGACGCCGGTTTGAAACTGACTCCGGCGGGAAGCGGACCTTGGAGCGGTGTTTGGGATGGGGGCATTGGTTCGATTACGATGTTTCATGATGTTCAAGGTCATCATACAGAGAGCACCATTCCAGTCCAACAACATCAATATGATATCTTTTATGAAAAAGTTCGTGACTTTGTTGTGGCAATTAAGGAAGATAAGCCTGCACCAATTCCTGGTGAAGAAATCCTGATTAACCAAGCCATTATTGATGGAATCCTAAGGTCTTCTGAAATAGGGAAAGAAGTAGACATTGAAATCCCGGAAGTGTGAAGTGCTAGGTTCAAGAACAATTAAAAATTGATTTTTAACCTAGAAATAACCCCAAAACCTTTGTTATATCAAGGTTTTGGGGTTTTTATATGGATGCACGATATAGTTGCTAAACAAAAGATAATTTCATTCATTGAAGGGATTAAAAGTAGATAAATTGTGTGAACTGGATTTACATTTGTTGGAGTACAAACCTCATAAAAACAGAAAAACCCTAGAAGCGTTGTTACAACGCTTCTAGGGTTTTTCTTAGTTAGCTTAGCTCTGAACTTAACGTGAGTAGAACTCAACGATAAAGGCTTCATTGATTTCAGCTGGAAGTTCAGAACGTTCAGGCAAACGAGTGAAAGTTCCTTCAAGCTTGTCTGCATCGAAAGAAACATATTCAGGAACAAAGTTTGTTGCTTCAATAGATTCTTTGATGATAGCAAGGTTGCGAGATTTTTCACGTAGGCTGATTGTTTGTCCAGGTGTAACTTTGTAGGAAGGAATGTCTACACGACGTCCATCTACAAGGATATGACCATGGTTTACAAGTTGACGTGCTTGGCGACGCGTACGAGCTAGGCCAAGACGATAGACGATATTATCAAGACGCTGTTCTAGAAGGATCATGAAGTTTTCACCATGTTTCCCTTTCATCTTACCAGCTTTGATAAAAGTATTATGGAATTGACGCTCATTTACTCCGTACATATGGCGTAGCTTTTGCTTTTCTTGAAGCTGTAAGCCATATTCAGAAAGTTTTTTACGTTGGTTTGGACCATGTTGTCCAGGCGCATAAGGGCGCTTTTCAAGTTCTTTCCCAGTGCCGCTCAAGGAAATACCAAGACGACGAGAAAGTTTCCAGCTTGGGCCGGTATAACGAGACATAGAAGTCTCCTCCTTTGGTTTTATTTTTGTAAAATAAAAACCGATGAGACAGCAGTAATGGGTATTTTATTTTCATGTACCTTCGCCCTAGCAGCAGCGGGTTACACGATACACCTCATAAAGAGGAATAAAATACAAACATTATGTGTTCATTTAGGCTGCATTATTTTACACAACGACCATTATATATCGATATAACAAGGAAGTCAATATGGAGAAATATTTCTGTATTTATATAGGTAAAAAGTTCTATTCGTGGTACAATGATTATAATAGCATTTTCATAGAAAAACTAGTAGGTAGAAAAAGAAAAGATGTTTTGGGGATTGCATGGAGGGGGTTTACATGGAAGAGAAACCAAAAAATGTGCAAACTTTAGAAGAAAGGATTTTTAGGGAGTTGTTCAGAGTGACAGATAAATGTCATTCGTCTATGGACACGAACTTAGTACTTGCCGAAATCATTGATACATTGAAAAAGGTTTTTCCTGAAAACGATTACTATCTTTTTTTGTCTGATGATGAGGAAGTAGATGAGGAATTGCCAGTGAAAAGTCTTGAATTTGACACGGCCCATCACCTTGCGATTACGGCTTATGTCAACTCGACAATTGAAATAGAGTTAGCGGATTATCCATCCATTTATGCACCATTGCAAGGGAAGCAAGGGGTATATGGGGTTTTACAGGTGACCTCTCCATTACAATCGGTATTTGAAGATCTCCAAATTGATTTTATTCGCTTGTTGGCCAAGACTGCTGGAAATGCAATCGAAAATGCTAAGCTTTATCAACAATCTCAAAAACTAATTGGCAATTTACGCTTGATCAATGAAATTGCCCAAGCGTTAAACACTATTTCTAGTTACAAAGAGGCGCTCCATTATTTGCATGGACAGATTACCCAAATATTTCAAATCTCTGAAGTAGGATATGTGATCTTGATGGATAAAAGACCGATCGTTTTACTTGAAAGTACTCCATTCTTTAAGGGAAAAATAGGAAAACGCCTCGTCCATTTTATCTATGAACAAGTTGGGAGTAATGAAGAAAGTTTATTTATGGGGAAAACAGAAAATTTGCCTGACAAGCTTGAAAGCAGCATAGGGTCTTTAATGGCTGTATATTTTCATAACCAGTCTTGGAAAGGGTTTCTTATTCTTATTGGAGAAAAGCCATACACGTTCACATTTGAAAATTTTCGCTTATTTCAAACCCTTGTGCAGCGCTCATCTTTAAGTATTACCAATGTGTTTTTGCGCGAAAAATTGGAACAAATGGTGATGACAGATCAGCTTACACAGTTATTTTCTAGAGGTTATTTAGATGGGATGATCAAAACATCCATGCAAAATGACCGCGAAGGTACCTTTATTTTAATTGATTTAGATGATTTTAAAAAAGTGAATGATACCTATGGTCATCTAGTAGGTGATAAAGTATTAATTCAGGTAGCGAAAGTGATTCAATCGAATCTCCGAACAACAGATACAGCAGCTCGTTGGGGCGGGGAAGAGCTTGCTGTTTACCTCCCCGGTATTTCCTTGGAAAATGGATTAGTTGTTGCTGAACGATTACGAAAGCATATTCCAGAAAAGACTAATCCTCAAGTAACCATATCTTGTGGGATTGCGAATTGGAGAACAGATCAACCGGGTGATGTATCCGATTTATTCAGACGTGCCGATACAGCTTTATACGAAGCGAAGAACTCTGGCAAAAATCAAATTAAAATTTCATCTTAAGAAAGAGAGAAGATCCGCCTTACGATTAGGCAGATCTTTTTTTATCTAGTCCTTATAAGAAGCTTTCCAATGTTCGAACAAACTTTTCTAAATAAATTTGATCGGTATGATCAAAGCGGTTTTTTTCCGGACTATCAATGTCTAGCACACCAAATAGTTCCCCATCCTTAAAAATAGGAATCACTATTTCTGATTGGGATGCTGCATCACAGGCGATATGTCCAGGAAAGGCATTTACATCCTCTACCACAATCGTTTTTCCCGATGCGGCCGCCGTTCCACAAACTCCTCTCTCGAAAGGGATTCGAACACAAGCTGGTAATCCCTGAAAGGGTCCTAAAACAAGTTCATGATTTTCCACTAAATAAAAGCCTACCCAATTAATCCGGTCTAAAAATTGATTAAGGAGGGCAGATGCATTACTCAAGTTTGCAATGGAATTTGTTTCCCCCTCTAAAAGGGCCTTAAGCTGTTTTATGACAAGTTCATATTGTTCCTTCGAATTGCCTTCATAGGTTTGTGTCTTAAACAAAATCATCGCTCCTTTTCTCTCTTTCGACATTTTCAAAAGAAACTGTCGATAAGTATTGAAAGGAATTATTCATAACTTACCGAAATGGTTTGTATCGGCAAGATTTCCAAATCGTAATGGACTGAAATCCTATCAAAAAATTTTCTAATATTTTCTCATATTTAACTAAATTGTTCAAGAGATCGGGGGACGGAATAATGGCAACTCGGCAAGGAACAACAAAAGAAGCAATTGTAGAAGCGGCAATTGAATTGTTTTATGCTAAGGGGTATAAGGGAACAACGATCCGTGATATTGCATCAGAAGCAAATATCAATCCTGCTAATATCTCTTATTACTTTAAAGGTAAACAAGGGCTGTTAGAAGAATGTCTGATACGATTTTTTGAGCCATACTTAAAATGTTTGGAAGAAGAAATCGGAAAGTTGGATAAAGATCAAGCAGATCATTGTCTGAAAAGAGCGATAAAGCGAGTTTTAGTCTTTCAAAGTGAGCATAAATTACTTGCACGTTTTGTTTGGAGGGAAATCAGTATTGATTCCCAAACCTCCCGTGAAATCATATCATCTTATTTAATGAAAGAACGATTCTTTTTGAAAAATTTGATTCATGGCACTTTGAAAGAGCAAAAAATGGCCTTTCCCATTAGTATGTTAATCATTCAATTAAAAGGAATACTTATGATGCCCTATGTAAATAGTTTATATGTATCTGAAGTTTGGGGAATGGGGCCACATGAACCTTATTTTATTGATAAATATCATTCAGTGATATGTAAATGGTTAGAATCATGGTCAGGTTCCCAAACATTTGTAAAGCCGATCGAATCCGCTGCTTCAATCGGCTATTAAACAGCACCTTTATACCTATTAAGGTAAATAGAAACCAGCAGGACTTTGTTTGGAATGCGCGACGAAATTTGTCGCGCATTTTGCCATTCATTCAAAAAACCTACCTTCTTCAGCAACTATTCTTTTTTTTATCGTAAAAAAAATGCTTTTCATAGTCAAAAATTGTCGTTGACATGGTATTATAGAGGAACATAACATAAAATTTAATTTTCATTATTTATATAAATGCATACAGGAATGACTGAGAAACAGGGGGCTTACAATGAATTACGGTGTGGAGATTTTAATATCTGCAATTTTGATCATACTGATTTTATTCGTAGTTGGATACATAATAAGGAAAAAATATTATAAAGAGGTTGATCAGCTAGATTCTCAAAAATTAGAATTGATGAACCGTCCGATTGCGGAAGAAATGGCAAAAGTGAAGCAATTAAATATGACGGGCGAAACGGAGGAAATGTTTGAACAGTGGCGTAACGCTTGGGATGATATTTTGACTGTGCGTTTACCTCATGTCGATGAATTGATTTTTGCCTCCGAAGAATTTGCTGACAAATATCGTTTTAAGCAAGCGAAAGAGAGTAATCTCAAAGTAAAAGAATTGCTAAACGATATTGAAAAGGACATGGATGCCATTCTTAAGGAATTAAATGAAGTCGTTGGTAGTGAAGAAGAAAATAGAAAAGAAATGACGGATGTATTCAAACAATATCAAGAAAATAAAAAATATCTTTTAGCCCACCGCCATCTATTTGGTATAGCAGGTGAAAAGCTAGACAATTTACTAAAATCAGTTGAAGCGAAAATCAAGCATTATGAGGAACTAACAGACCAAGGTAATTATTTACAAGCCCGAGAGGTTGTTCTAGTTCTTACATCAGAAATGGAGGAATTAGGAGAGAGAATGGAAAAAATTCCTGATCTTCTAACGGAATGTCAATCCATTCTTCCAGCGCAAATCGATGATCTGAAAAGTGGTTATAAGGAAATGAGCCAGCAAGGCTTTATACTGGAACATCTGCAAATGGAAAAACAAATAGAAGAATTATCGAAGGAAATCGAACATTATCTGGGATTCTTAAAAGATGCGAAGGTAGCAGCTGTTGAAGAAGGACTTCAAGATATAAAAGACAAAATCGAAACTCTTTACGATTTGCTAGAAAAAGAAGTGTATGGGAAACATTATATTATACAAGAAGTTGAAAATGTCGAAAGTACACTTGAACAATTGTTAGAAAAAAATAATGCAATGAACCATGAAATTAAGATTGTCCAAAATAGTTATCAATTACAAGATAACGATCTTAAAATACCGAAGAAGTTAGATAAAACCTTCAATCAATTGGTGAAACGATACGAACTTTTAAAAGCAAAATTAACGGATCAAATGACTCCCTATTCGCAATTGGAAGAAGAACTAAAGGATATTGATGAGCAATTGAAAAATATAAAACAAGATCAAGAAAAATTTACGGAGCGTCTTCATAATTTGCGAAAGGATGAATTGGACGCTAAAGAAAATGTTTATGCATGTCAGAGAAAGATCAAAGAAATCATCCGGCTTGTCCATAACAGTCATATGCCTGGACTCCCGGCTGATTGTGAATCTCTATATGACCATGCAGAAGAGCAAATTGAAAATGTTTTTAAAAGCTTAAATGAAAAACCTTTGAATATGAATTTAGTTCAGAAACATCTCGATGAAGCGAGGGATACAGTTGATCATCTTTATGAGAAAACGGAGGAGCATATTGAAACAGCCCAATCTGCAGAACGTGTGATTCAATATGCAAACCGTTATCGTCGGCAAAGTGCTGAATTAGCAGCCAATCTCGAAGAGGCAGAACAGGCCTTTCGAGGCTATGAATATATGGCCGCACTGGAACAGGCAGCAACTGCACTAGAAAAGGTAGAACCTGGCGCCTTAAAACGCATTGAGGAAATCTACGAGAGCCATGAATATTCTCGTTCTTAGCCGAAATCGTTATGAATAGAAGTATAGGGTAAAATAAGAGGAGCTTAAGCTCTTCTTATTTTTTGTGAAAAAATATGGTATGATTATTAACTGTACGTGTTCAAAAAGGAGGATAAAAAGGACCCGTCGGCGACTACGCTGACGTCCTGTCAGCAACGCCGACACTAGCACGTCCTGTGCGTCGAAAGTTCGAGGCGGCGCAGCTTCGAGCACAAGGAAAGCTTCCCTGAATCCGCATCGCACGCCGGAAAAGTGGTTTTCTTTTCCAAGGAGCGGACTTGTACAGGATGTACTGACTTCCGTGTTGCCCACAGGACGTGGGCGATTTTAACGGAAGATCCTTATCACCTGATACATGAGCAGCGTAGAAGCAAGCCAACAAAGAAATTCGCAGTGTCATTTTTACCGTACTTTTTGAACATCCTCTAACTGGAAAAATAATTAATAAAATAGAAGGTGTCATGTTGATATACTTTGATAATAGTGCGACAACGAAGCCGTATGAAGAGGTTTTAGATTCTTATCTAAAAGTGAATCAAGATTTTTATGGGAATCCCTCATCCTTGCATAATTACGGCGGAAAAGCTGAGCAGTTGATTACAGGAGCAAGACAACAAATCGCGGATGGAATCGGGGTAAAACCAGCCGAAATTATTTTCACTTCAGGAGGTACGGAAGGGAATAACCTGGCAATTAAAGGAGCGGCTTTAGAATATCAAAACAGAGGAAATCACATTATTACAAGTGAGGTGGAGCATTCCTCCGTTACGAATACGTTGAAGCAATTAGAAGAAAAATTCGGTTTCCAAGTAACTAGATTACCTGTACGGGCGGATGGACTCCTTCATCCTGATGACATCGAACAAGCCATCACAGACCAAACTATCCTTGTCTCTTTGATTCATGTGAATAATGAAGTGGGAACCGTCCAACCAGTCAGAGAAATAGGTCAGCGGCTAAAAAAATATCCGAAAATCCTCTTCCATGTTGATCATGTTCAAGGGGCCGGAAAACTAGCGCTGCCATTTCATGATTCAGGGATTGACCTATGCACATTTTCAGCTCATAAATTTCACGGTTTAAAAGGGACTGGCTTTCTATACAAACGAACCGGCATTAGACTTGTTCCACTTTTAACTGGCGGAAATCAAGAGCAAACATGGAGAAGTGGTACAGAAAATACGGGAGGCATTGTCGCGATGGCCAAAGCATTCCGGTTAGTGGAACAGAAACGTCTTCATAAAGCTGAATCCCTTTTACAAGTAAGGGAATATTTATACGATGAATTGAAAAAAAATCAGGAGATTATCCTGCATACACCTGAGACTGCGGCTCCACATATCATCAATTTCTCTGTCGTAGGATTAAAGGGAGAAGTACTTGTCCATGCCTTAGAAGAAGCTGGATTTATCATTTCGACCACTAGCGCTTGTTCTTCTAAAGATAAAACGCCGAGTTCGACATTAACATCAATGGGGATTTCGGATGATGTTGCATTGGGAGCTGTTCGGATCAGCCTTACCTACGAAAATACAATCCAAGAAGCTACTCAATTTATAGAGGCACTAACACAAATCATCATAAGATTAAAAAAGGTAATGGGGTGATTCGATGAATTATGATAGAATCATGATTCGTTATGGAGAAATGTCGCTTAAAGGACGGAATCGAAAACATTTTGTCCATAAGTTAAAGAAAAATATCCAATTTATGTTACGAGACTTTGAGAAAATTCACATCGAATCTGGTTGGGATCGCATGTATGTAGTACTAAATGGCGAACCTGTAGAGCCAATTATAGAACAATTAAAGAATGTATTTGGGATTCAATCTTTTAGTCCCGTGATCAAAACAGAAAAGAAGATTGAGGCTATTCGGGCAGCTGCCTTGCAGATCGCGAAGGAAGTCCATTCTCCAGGAAATACGTTTAAGATTTCTGCCCGTAGGACAGATAAGACATTTGAATATGATTCGAATGAGTTAAATCATGCCGTCGGTGCCCATATTTTAATCCATCTTGACGATATTAAAGTGGATGTAAAGCAGCCTGATTTGAACCTTATTGTAGAAATTAGGCAGGATGCGGCCTATATTTCAGGTCAAATCATTCACGGTGCTGGAGGCTTTCCAGTTGCATCTTCCGGAAAAGCCATGCTGATGCTATCAGGTGGGATTGATAGTCCTGTTGCAGGATATTTGACGATGAAAAGAGGCGTTGGAATTGAAGCTGTTCATTTCCATAGCCCACCTTTTACAAGTGAGCGGGCCAAACAAAAAGTGTTGGACTTAGCAAGAAAACTGGCTCAATATTCAGGGAGTGTAAAAGTTCATGTTGTGCCTTTCACAGAAATCCAGGAGATCATTCATAAAGAAATTCCCTCTGGTTTTTCTATGACAGCGACTAGAAGAATGATGCTTCGAATTACAGAAGAAATTAGAAAAAGACAGGGAGGATTAGCGATTGTAACAGGAGAAAGTTTAGGGCAGGTAGCAAGTCAAACAATGGAAAGTATGCTCGCTATCAATGCTGTAACGAACACCCCGATTATTCGACCTCTTATTGCAATGGATAAATTAGAAATTATTCAAATTGCGGAAGAGATTGATACGATCGAAATATCTAACCGACCTTATGAAGATTGTTGTACCATTTTCACTCCACCAGCGCCAAAAACAAAACCAAAATTAGAGAAAGTGGAACAGTTTGAAGAGAAAGTGGATTGGAACCCTCTACTTGAAAAAGCGGTGAATGAGACTGAAACCATTATGATTAGTGCGAGGGCCCAATCCTCATCTGTAGATCTGGATAGTCTCTTATAGGGGATGTTTCATCCTCTTTTTTATATAAACTTTAGGCCTAGTTTCTTCCTGTGGTGTCTGCTAGACCGTGGTTGTTTGAACACGCACTAATCATTCTGATCGTTAAGAATATGAAGGGGTTAAAACGAGAAAACCAATTCTTTTGCGAATAACAGCAATTACCAATAAATTTTTGAATGGAGGCATGTGTTTTTGCACAATCTACACTTACAGGGAGGTGAAGACACATGCCAAATAATAATAGTAACCAACTTCTAGTTCCTGGAGCTGAACAAGCTCTAAACCAAATGAAGACAGAAATTGCTCAAGAATTCGGTGTAAATCTTGGGGCTGATACAACTTCACGTGCCAACGGATCTGTTGGTGGAGAAATTACAAAGCGCCTTGTTCAAATGGCACAACAACAAATGGGCGGTCGTGGACAATAAACGCATATACTATGGACCTGAGAGGCGGGATTCCCCGCCTCTCTTCATTGTCCTTTTATACGAAAACTATGGACTTTAATCCTGGTTTTCACTCCTCATGCTGTCTGCTAAGACATGGTTGTTTTGAACACGCACTCACAGGAACGTTCTTTTTACTTTTTCCCAGAAGGAATTATTTTTTAATTTGATCGTTTTAATGCGGTGCTCACTTAATTGAATATCTACTTTCTCAACATGCTGAACACTTAAAGCTTCGTTATCCATGCCCATGGATGGATAATCATTGCCATCCTGGACAACTTTTAGTTGGAGGCTGCGCTCGCCACTTAAAATAAACGGGGAGCCTAAAGTACGATAAGTGTTATTGTTCAAGGAGGCTAGCTCCGTCACTTGTAAACAAGGCAATAACGGATCTACAACCGCTCCGCTAACGGACTTATTATACGCCGTACTTCCAGTTGGTGTGGCAATCACAAGCCCATCACCACGGAAGGTTTCAAAGTGTAGACCGTCAATATATACTTCCATTACAAATGTTTTGATGATACCTGAGCGAATCGTGAACTCGTTCAAACAACGAAAAGAAGCTTCCCCATCAATGTTCACCTGGATCGTTGGATAACGTCTAACTTCCACTTGTTCCATTGTCGCCGCATCGATCATCTCGTGAATATTATCAATATGAAAATCGCAATAAAGTCCTTGATTGCCGCCAACAGCAATCCCAGCATACAGACAATCTTGCCTAAATCCTGTTTTCCGCACAGCTTGGAGAAACATTCCATCTCCGCCAATACTTGCAATGACATTGGCTTTTTGGTGATCACTCACAATATTAAATCCATGTCGTTCTGCAGCTTCTTGTAAATTCATTATTTTTTCTGCTAGTTCTGTATCGTTCTTATGAAAAAAATATAGATTATTTCTTTGGTCATTCATGATGACGGCCTCCTTCAGTAATTCAATGTTTGGAAATCGGTTTCTCTTTAGTTTATCATGACAATGAAACTTTTTAAAAGCATAGAACGTATGAAAGATTAGGCACATTTAGAAGGAGGAATTTTATATGAATGGGAAAAGGTGGATTGCTCTTGGTGTAGCAGCATTTGTGTTTTTTGTTTCCACCATTGTGAATCTTGCAAGTAGCTTTCTTTTTACGGACTTCACAAAACTGATCAATGAGGGTGTCGGAGTTAATCAGGCTTTTGCTGAGGAAGTGTTGGAATCTGGTAGCCCGTCGCAAAAAATAGCCGTGTTAGAAGTAGATGGGGTGATCCAGGATGTTGGGGAAGCATCGATTTTCCAAACAGCAGGCTATGTACATAAGGAGTTTATGAAACAGCTTAATCATGTAAAGGACGATAACACAGTAAAAGGGATTATCCTGCGCGTAAATTCTCCAGGTGGAGGAACGAATGAATCAGCAGAAATTCATCATAAACTCGTGCAAATTCGCGAAGAAACCGATAAACCAATCTATGTTTCCATGGGATCAATGGCAGCGTCAGGTGGATATTATATTTCGGCTCCGGCCAATAAAATTTTCGCTAGTCCAGAGACGATGACAGGTTCATTAGGCGTAATCATGCAAGGAGTCAATATTTCAGAACTAGCCGACAAATTAGGGATTGATTTTACAACGATAAAGAGCGGCCCATATAAAGACATTATGAGCCAATATCGTGACATGACAAAAGAAGAAAAAGATATTCTTGATTCCATGCTAAAAAATTCTTACGATGAGTTTGTGCGAATTATTTCAGAAGGTCGAGATATGCCCGAAACTAAAGTTAGAGAGATTGCAGATGGAAGAGTATATGATGGAAGGCAAGCAAAGGAAGTGGGGCTCATTGACGAATTTGGTTATCAAGAAGATGTGATTGAACAAATGAAAAACGATTATAAACTGAAAGGTGCTCAAGTCATTCGTTATAACGCTAGTGCTGGTTTTGGTTCATTATTCGGTGTTGTTGCTCAACAATTCGGTGGAAAAGAAGCAGAGATGCGGGGAATTACGAAATTGTTAACTCAGCCGAATGCGCCAAGGTTAATGTATCTTTATTCTGAATAAGAGGAGGCGATGTTCATGACGGAGAATTACGAGGAATATACAATTAATGGTAATGATGAGCTAAAGATTCAGCCAACAAAGATCATGAAGCAAAATCCCGCCTATGCTGGATTTTGGATGCGGTTTTGGGCCTATCTCTTAGATTTGATTATGATCTTTAGTATAAATGGAATACTCATTAAGCCGATTTTTCGCGGATTAGGATTTTCTCTCTCAGATGGGGGAATGTTCTCCGCGTATAGCATTGTGTCAGGGATCGTCTTCTATGCTTACTTTATTTTCATGACGAAATTTTTTCAGCAAACCATTGGAAAGATGGTTTTTGGTTTAAAAGTTGTTCCTTTGAAAGGAGAAACACTAGGATGGGGAACGATTATTTTCAGAGAGGGGATAGGGCGTTATATATCAGCCACGATTACTATACTTTACACTGTAGTGGCCTTTACACCGAAAAAGCAAGGATTGCATGACATCTTTGCTGATACATCTGTTGTGCATGAGCGCAGACAAGTGACAGAACCCGCTTATTGATAAGCGGGTTTATTTTTTTCTTAGGTGGAAATAATGAATCTTTAGTTCCAACGCGTTATTTTCTTCGGAGGGATCGACTATGTCGTGGTTTGTTGTTTCAATTCTATCCTTTGTTGTTTTCATTTTTGTTATCGTTCCTTTATTGACAGTACAAATCTCCTTATCAGCCATTTTAAGTTCCTCTGTTATAAAAACGTACATAAAAGGAACCACTTTTTTTGGGTTGCTTCGTTTTCAAAAAGAATGGAGTTTAGCCGATGTTTTATCCATAGAAAAGGATGAAGTCGAGGAGCAGGTCCCTATTCATTTCTCTTCCTTTCTGGATGAATGGAAAAATATCCCGCAAAATATCAGGCCTTTTCAAAGGATCATCACTCAATTTTTAATAAAAATTAAAATGAATCAGTTTGAATGGAAGACAATCATAGGACTGGGAGATGCAGCCGATACAGGGATCGCATCTGGCATCATTTGGTCTATAAAGGGGTCTTTTGTTTCATGGTTAAGAAATTATCTTTCCTTTTATAAAAATCCAAACTTATCTGTGCAAGCAAATTATCAGCAAACAACTTTTGAATCGAATTTTCAATGTATGATGAAAATAAAAGTAGGAAATGCTATGTTAACAGCCTATAAATTAGCTAGAGAATGGAAAAGACAGAAAAAACGATCATTTGCACAGACTGAAAAAGACAGGAGGACATTCAATGCCTGATCATCCGATTCAAGCCCTAATGACAACCGCAATGGAAAATTTGAAAGATATGATAGACGTGAACACCATCGTCGGAGAACCGGTTGAAACACCAGATGGCGGTGTTATTTTAACCGTTTCAAAAGTTGGTTTTGGTTTTGCGATGGGAGGAAGTGAATTTAAAGGAGGTTCATCGGGAAGTTCCTCTGATCATCAATCCTCTGATGAAGAAGGCGGCTCCAACCACCCTTTTGGGGGAGGAAGTGGCGGCGGCGTGTCCATTACACCAATTGCCTTCCTTGTTGTTAATAAACATGGAGTCAATATGCTTCATTTAGAACAAAATACGCATTTACTTGAGAAATTGATTGATAACGCACCTTCGGCTATTGAAAAGATTCAACAAATGGTCAAGAAAAATAGCCAACAACAACAAAATAAGGGGCAGAAAAGCGATTTAGACTTCGATATTTAGGCCAACAGGATGTTGATCACAAAGGCGTTGCGACGTACAGGAAGTACCAGTGCAAGGGAAGCGACAGGACGTCGCGATTTGGCCTTGCCGACAGGATGTCGCGAATGTACTAGTGGAGGTATTGTTTACCTCCACTATTTTAAATTTTCAAAATAGGGTTTAATACTTGCATCATAGCAAAATATAGTCAATGATTAGAACATACTTACATTAAAGGAGGAAATATCCATGGCAACTGTTACTTTTAAGGGAACTCCAATGACTTTGGTTGGAACAGAAGTGAAAGTTGGAGATCAGGCCCCAGATTTTACTGTACTTGCAAATGATCTATCAGAAGTGAAATTGAGCGATTTCGCAGGACAAGTACGATTGATCAGTGTTGTCCCATCTGTGGACACTGGAGTTTGCGCCGCACAAACAAAGCGTTTTAATGAAGAAGTAGCGAAACTCGATAATGTTCAAGTTCTAACGATTTCGGCAGATCTTCCATTTGCACAAGCACGTTGGGCGGCAGAAAATGATCTTGGCAACGCTAAAATTTATTCAGATCATCGTGATCTTTCCTTTGGTGAAGCATATGGAGTGGTGATGAAAGAATTGCGTCTCCTTGCTCGTAGTGTGTTTATCATCGATAGCAATGATAAAGTAGTGTACACAGAATATGTTAGTGAGGGCACCAACCACCCCGATTATGACAGCGCCTTGGACGCGGCGAAAGCAGCAAAATAAGATGAAGATGAACTTCGGGGCCAGCCCGGAGTTTTTTGTTTTGAAAATCTTTTGTTTACCAACCAAGAATTCTTTTAAGCGCTTAAAAGAATCCCCTTTCATATGTTAAACATTTCACAAAAGTGCGAACTTCGATAAATCCGTACTTTTTCCTTGTTTCCATTCCTTGTGAAAGCTAAACTAGAGATAAAGTGAAACTTGGCAGTTGATCCCCTCACTTTTAATTCGTGTTCCCCTTGAATTCTTGAGATGGGGGGCTTACTGCCAGTTGATCCGGGATAAAGAAAAGATCCATGTATAGAATGGTGAATATCTGCCAGAAACTATTACGTAGCATGATAGGATTGGATGCATGGATGGGAGGTTTTATATTGTCTATTTCTTCAACTGAAAAGCTTTTTACCATCTTTGATCAATCATCAACGATTTTGCAAGAAGAATTGGCTTTTACTTATTTAGAGGCTTTAGCTGAAACTGGTGATAATTTATTCCAAGATAAAATTCTGCAGGAAGGCTTAAGCGAAATTAGCAAAAAAAGACTTGAGAAAGAATATGCGGAGTTGAACCTTGTTTCTTATACATCTGAAGAAATTCGAAGAGCGTATCAATTAGCGATTTTAAAGGGTATGAAAGGTACGACACAAACCAATCATCAAATGACGCCTGACTCCATTGGTTTATTGATAGGCTATTTAACACAGAAGTTTATAGGGGATCGAAAGCAATTATCTATCCTGGATCCTGCCGTTGGTACAGGTAACTTATTATCCACTGTTTTGAACATGTATGAGCAAACCTCTGCGATTGAATCTTTCGGTGTAGAGGTGGATGAGATTTTGATTCGCTTGGCTTTTATTGGGGCCAACTTACAAAGACAGCAAACAGAATTTTTTCATCAGGATGCCTTGGCTCCACTGTTCATTGATCCCGTAGACCTTGTAGTGTGTGATCTACCTGTTGGATATTATCCTAATGACGCACAAGCCTCCGAATATGAATTGAAGGCAACGAAAGGACATGCCTACGCGCATCACTTATTTATCGAACAAGGGTTGCGGCATACAAAACCAGGTGGATATCTGTTTTTTCTCATCCCGAATGGACTATTTGAGTCAGAAGAGGCTGAGAAACTACAACATTATTTAAAAGATACGGCTTATATACAGGCTGTCTTACAACTGCCATTTTCGATTTTTAAAAATGATCAAGCAGCAAAAAGCATATTTATTTTGCAAAAGAAAAGTCCTGAAACCAAAGCACCAAAAGAAGTTCTATTGGCATCCCTCCCGAGCCTTACAAAAAAAGCAGCTCTAGATAAAATGCTTTGGAAAATGGAAAAATGGTTTAAAGATAATAAATAAAGAAAAGCGCAGGCGACTGTTTAGCGACGTACAAATTTAAAGGCTTCTGACGAGATAAAGGAAACACGGTGAGGACGAAGGACGAACCGATGTTGACTTATCGTAGGAAGAAGACGTAAATTTGCTAGTCGCTAGTCGCCGGAGCTAGACAAAAAGAAAAGCGGAAGGCGGTTGCCTAGGGGCGACAAGCAAATGTTCTGGAATTCTGGAAGGGCGCCTTTTCCCTTCCAGAATTCCAGGTTATTTGACCTCGAGCCCCTACCGCCTGTAGCTAGACAAAAAGAAAAGCGGAAGGCGACTGTCCAGCGACGTAAATTTGCTAGTCGCTAGGCGCTGTAGCTAGACAACGAAATATGATTAATGACACAAAGGATGCTGATGATTTATGGCTAAAATTTTTGCGGTTAACGCAGGAAGCTCATCTTTGAAATTTCAACTTTTTGATATGCCGGAAGAAAAGGTCATCACAAAAGGATTGATTGAGCGTATTGGATTAAAGGATTCTGTATTTACAATAAGTGTAGGTACAGATCGACATAAAGAAACAAAGGATATTCCAAATCATGAAGAGGCGGTTGCCTTATTGTTAGATCGATTGATTTCTCTTGGGGTGATTCAGTCCCTTAATGAGATTGAGGGGGTTGGCCATAGGGTTGTTCATGGTGGGGAAGTATTTAGTGATTCAGCTTTAATTAATCAGGATACATTAAAAAAGATTGAAGACTTATCTGAACTAGCGCCACTTCATAACCCTGCTAATGTAACTGGGATCAAAGAATTTCAAAAGGCATTACCCGATGTACCGCATGTAGCGGTTTTTGATACAGCTTTTCACCAAACAATGCCTGAGAATTCATTTTTGTATAGTCTCCCCTATGAGTATTATAAGGAGTATGGTATCCGAAAATATGGATTCCATGGAACTTCACATAAATATGTTTCAGAAAGGGCAGCTGAATTATTAGAACGACCTCTAAGTCAGTTAAGACTCATTTCTTGTCACCTTGGAAATGGAGCTAGTATTGCTGCGATTAAAGGTGGCAAGTCTTTAGATACATCAATGGGCTTTACACCACTTGCAGGTGTGACAATGGGAACTCGTTCAGGGAATATTGACCCTGCTCTTATTCCGTATGTAATGGAAAAAACAGGAAAAACAGCAGATGAGGTGATTGACGTTCTAAATAAAAAATCTGGAATGTTAGGTGTCTCAGGTTTTTCCAGTGATTTACGCGATATTGAATTAGAAGCGAACAATGGAAATCATCGAGCGGAATTAGCTCTTGATATTTTTGCCGACCGTATTCATAAATATCTCGGTTCCTATGCTGCAAGAATGTCTGGAGTAGATGCGATTATTTTTACAGCAGGTATCGGAGAAAATAGCGCGACGATTCGTGCAAAGGTATTAAATGGTCTTGAATTTATGGGCGTTTATTGGGATCCCGATTTAAATAAAATTAGAGGGCAAGAAGTCTTTGTGAATTATCCTCACTCTCCTGTAAAAGTCATTGTCATTCCAACAAATGAAGAAATCATGATTGCTAGGGATGTTGTGCGTCTATCAAAATAAAAAACGATCGTTGAGGTGTTATGAATGAATTTAAGTAAGAGAGAGGAGCATCTATGGGAAGAACTTCATGAATGGCGTCAAAGTTTTTTTGAATATGAACCAACAGATCTAGAAAACACGTACGATAAGTGGCTTGATAAAGCATTTTCTATGCTACCGGAAAATGTACAGGAGCAATTTTTTTTAAAAGTGGATGACTGGCTTTTTCAATTAAATTCGCTTCTTAGAGGAACAGCATTACAACAAGAAGCAGCAGAGCGCATTTTAGCGATAGCGAGATCAATGGATGAACAAATTCATTCAATGGAAGATATGAGAAGAATGCCAATTGATCAACTTACCTTCTTGGCCGAGCAGCAAGCAAGTAAACATCGACTATACTCTTTATTTCAAGGTGGAGTGACTGGTTCTGCGCAAACATTGGCGATCACTAGTGACTTTGTGGCGATGCTTGTGATCAATTTACGTGCTGTTCAGCTAACAGCCATGTCTTTTGGATATGACGTTCAATCACCCAAAGGACTATTAGAGACATTGAAAGTATTCAATGTCGCGACAATGCCAGAACGGATGAAGATGTTTGGTTGGGAAGATTTAATGGAAGATATTCAAAAGGATGATCAGCAATTTTACTATGATGTACCTGACCGTATTACAGAACCGATTTGGATTGATGAACCATTAAAACAGTTATTAAAAACAGCTTTTATTTTGTTGTTTTCCAAACAGAAAATTTCGGGAGTTCCGTTCATTTCCATTATGATTGGCGCTGGTGTGAATTATCAAACGACTCGGAAGATCACTCGATTTGCCCTTAAGTACTATCAGTACAAGCATTTGTACGAGAAGAGCACTGGTAACCTATGAGTGTGGAAGAACATCGAGAAAACGGGTCTATCCCGATCTCCTGTTCGGTGTTGACGGTTAGTGACACAAGGACAAGAGCAACGGACAAAAGCGGAAAATTAGTAAAGGAATTATTAAAGAAGGCCGGGCATCGTATTGCTTTCTATCATATTGTAAAGGACGAACCATCCGAAATAAGAGCTTCTGTGGAAGAAGCCTGTAAGCAAGATACGGATGTGATTTTAATAACGGGTGGTACAGGAATTGCTAAGCGGGATGTGACCATAGAAACAATTTCCCCTTTATACGAAAAGGAAATAATCGGGTTTGGTGAATTATTTCGTATGCTTAGCTATACCGAAGATATTGGCTCTGCGGCTATGATGTCTAGAGCATCTGCTGGAGTATACCGTGATAAAGCTATTTTCATTATGCCTGGCTCAACTGGGGCAGTATCCTTAGCGATGAACAAATTAATTTTGAAAGAATTGGGCCATGTCGTGAAGGAATTAAATAAATAGAAAAGTAAGAAGCGTCTAGATGTCTATCTGGGCGCTTCTTTATCGTTAAATGCCATTTTGAATGATTTTTTATACATTTTTATGAATAAGTATTGAAAAAAATATATGCATATGATAATATCCATAATAATGAATGATTAAAAATAAACTTTTATGTATAAGTATACAATGTCCTCAGGAGGGTTTTTTATGAAAAAGAAAGTCGTTATGGCTTATTCAGGTGGCTTAGATACTTCGGTTGCGATTAAATGGTTTTTGGATCAAGGTTATGATGTCGTAGCTTGTTGCTTAGATATTGGAGAAGGGAAGGATTTAGCTTTTATTCAATCCAAAGCATTGGATATGGGGGCGTCAAAAAGTATTGTGATTGATGCAAAAGAAGAGTTCGCGAATGAGTATGCTTTATTAGCTCTTCAAGCCCATGCCATGTATGAACAAAAATACCCACTTGTTTCTGCCCTTTCAAGACCCTTAATTGCCAAGAAACTTGTTGAAGTAGCAGAACAAGAAAAGGCGGATGCAGTGGCCCATGGCTGCACAGGGAAAGGGAATGATCAAGTACGTTTTGAAGTGTCCATTAAAGCGTTGAATCCGAATCTTGAGGTACTGGCTCCTGTGAGAGACTGGAGTTGGTCTCGTGAAGAAGAAATTGAATATGCGAAAGAAAAAGGGGTCCCCATTCCGATTGATTTAGATAGTCCTTTTTCCATTGATCAGAATTTATGGGGAAGAAGTAATGAATGTGGAGTGCTAGAGGATCCTTGGGCCGCACCGCCGGAAAATGCCTATGATCTAACGACTGCATTAGAGGATACTCCTGATCAACCAGATGTGATCGAAATTGAGTTTATTCATGGTGTCCCTGTTTCGATCGATGGAAAGAAATATCCGTTAAGTGAATTAATTTTAACTTTAAATCAATTAGCTGGGAAACACGGTGTTGGTAGAATTGATCATGTGGAAAATAGATTAGTAGGAATTAAATCACGTGAAATCTACGAATGTCCTGGCGCGGTTACGTTGCTAACGGCTCATAAAGAATTAGAAGATCTTACGCTTGTAAAAGAATTAGCGCATTTTAAACCTAATATTGAAAAGAAATTAACAGAAATGATTTATGAAGGCTTATGGTTCTCTCCATTAAAACCAGCGTTAGAGGCTTTTCTTAAAGAATCGCAGAAGTTTGTCAATGGCATTGCAAGAGTCAAGCTATTTAAAGGCCATGCGATTGTAGAAGGACGTAAATCAGCAAACTCTCTATATAATGAGAAATTGGCGACCTATACAGCCGACGATGAATTCGATCAATCAGCCTCTGTCGGTTTCATTAAACTTTGGGGGCTACCAACAGAAGTACACAGCATGATTCATAACAAGAATAAGGTGAAAGCATGAAAAAAGCATGGGGTGGACGTTTTTCAAAATCCCCTGAACAATGGATCGAGGAGTTTGGTGCCTCGATCTCGTTTGATCAGGAGCTTGTTTTTGAAGATTTAGAAGGAAGCATTGCCCACGTAAAAATGTTGGGTAAAATGAATATTATTCCTCTAGAAGATAGTGAGAAAATTGTTCAAGGTCTTTTAAAATTGAAAGAAAAAGCGAGCGCAGGTGAGTTAGTCTATTCTGTTTCAGAAGAGGATATCCATCTTAATCTTGAAAAAATGCTCACGGAAGAAATTGGACCAGTTGGAGGAAAGTTGCATACTGGTAGAAGTCGAAATGATCAGGTTGCGACTGACATGCATTTGTATTTGAAAAAGCAAGTGCTGGTAATTATGGAGCATATTAAGGAACTACAAGAGGCTTTATTTGCACAGGCTGAAAAAAACGTGGAAACCGTATTTCCAGGCTATACACATTTGCAAAGGGCGCAGCCTGTTTCGTTTGCCCATCATCTTCTCGCTTATTTTTGGATGTTAGAACGTGATTTTGAACGGTTTCAGGAAAGTTTAAAGCGGATTGATTTGTCTCCCCTTGGAGCAAGTGCTTTAGCAGGGACTACTTTCCCAATTGATCGCCATTTCACAGCGGAACAGCTAGGGTTTTCCGGCGTGTACGAGAATAGCATGGATGCAGTGAGTGATCGCGATTTTATCGTTGAATTTTTAAGTAATGCTTCCTTAACGATGACCCATCTCTCGCGTTTGGCCGAAGAATTCATTCTCTGGTCTAGCAAGGAATTTGACTTTATTGAGCTGGATGACACATATGCGACAGGTAGTAGTATTATGCCACAGAAGAAAAATCCCGATATGGCAGAGCTTATCCGTGGTAAATCTGGTAGGGTGGTCGGCCATTTAATGGGCATGCTGACGACATTGAAGGGACTCCCCCTTACATACAATAAAGATATGCAAGAGGATAAGGAAGGGATGTTCGACACCGTTCATACAATGATTGGCTCATTGAAAATTTTTGCTGGAATGGTCAAAACGATGACGGTAAAAGCGGACGTGATGGAAACGTCTGTTCATCAGGACTTCTCGAATGCAACAGAGCTTGCCGATTATTTAGCGTCGAAAGGAATTCCTTTCCGTGAAGCGCATGAAATTGTAGGGAAGTTAGTTCTGGGCTGTATTCAGAAAGGTTGCTATTTATTAGACCTATCATTAGAGGAACTACAAGCTGCATGCGCACAAATTGAGCAAGATATCTTTGCGATCCTTTCACCGAGAGAAGCGGTTAAACGGAGAAATTCCTATGGCGGAACTGGATTTAGCCAAGTACGACTACAATTAGAAAAAGCAAAAGCGAAATTAGAGAAGAGCTAATCCGAAATAAACTGGATTAGCTCTTTTTATTCTTTGGCTAAACTTCTTCCTTTTCTTCCGTACGAACGACCAATACATCACATGTGGCTGAACGAGTAATGTGTTCAGAGACACTGCCGATTAAAAGACGTTCTACGGCGTTAAGACCAGTGGCCCCACAAATAATTAAGTCAGCCTTTATTTCTTTCGCTACTTTTTTCGGGATCACGGTTTTAGGCGATCCATACTCAATGACTGTGTTCATATTTACTAAGCCGAGCTTCATGGCTTCTTCTTTATAACCCCGTAATAGCTCTTCGGCATATTCACCAGCCCGATCCTCCATTGTTCGGTCATAGGTATTAATTGCTACATATGCTCTTGTATCAATAACATGGACAAGGGTTAACTGGGCTTGGTTTCGCTGTGCGATTTGTACTGCTTTTTTGAAGGCGCATTCTGCTGATTTCGAACCATCTACAGCAACTAAGATATTAGAATATTTAAGAGTCATTCTTATTGCCTCCTTTTTCTTTATTATAACATTTTGTTGCCCGTATATCTTCTAATTCCCCAACAAATAATAGAAAAAACGTAAAAAGGAGTATGACAATGGATAAACAATCAAAAGAAAATCAATTTGAATATATAGAAAAAAATAATGAAGAAACGGTAAAGCAGATAAGAGACGTTTATACGAACGGTGCTATCGAGCAAAAGGAGATTAATAAAGAACGGTATGACGGCTAATATACAAAAGCGGAAGCGCCCGTTTAGCGACGTACAAACTTTGGTCATAAGGTTGAACGGCTAAAGACGCGCCGTCCTGGCGCAACGCCGTTCTGACCAACATCCTGTTGGCCTGA
>NZ_VTQV01000055.1 GCF_008764245.1 Bacillus subtilis | reverse complement strand
CCTCCTTAAAAGTCATTGTATAAATTTAACTTAGATGTGTCCATGAAACTATACTAGCATCAGCATCAATTGCTGTAGTAAGAAACGATGTTATTAATTTTATTCATTTTTTAAAGGATATAAACAAAGTTGAGGAATAGATGATAATGTTATTGCTCAAAATATTTAATTTCTGACGGGGATGTAAACTAAACTGTGTAAGTGAGAGACTCGTGTAGGGAGTAATTTTTAGTAAATTAATAATTATGAAAGGGGTGAATACGAATTGATTTTGTATTCACCTGTATTCACCCTTTACGATTGAGCTCCAAATTGGAGCTTATATAAGCTAGATATCTTTAATTTTTGTCCATCCTTTAGTTGAATTTCAATTTTAGAGTCAGGTAAACTATTCAAAAACTCAAAGAACCTTGGGGATTCCCCATCCTCAAAAATTTGTAAATATCCAAATGCAAAATCAGCTCCAAGGATAAATTTCATATATTTATCGGCAATATTACTAAACTTGATGGATAATATCGCATCTTTTAAATAAAGCACATGGTCAGCATATAAATCTAGATTTGAAAGTAAATGGGATGCGAGGAATATTAGTTTTCCTTCTTGTTTCATTTGCATTAAACGTCTAGAGATGAGGGAGGCATTTTCTACATCAAGCCCGTATATCACCTTATCAATTAGCATCATAGGAGTATCAACTGCTGCGATCATTGCAAAACATAGCCACCGAGTGAATGTGTTTTCACTTTCTTTTTCGCATAGTTTTCCAACTGTAGATGTGGAAAAGAGGGTTCGATTGAAGGGGAACGTCATTTCATTCATAAAAGGAAAGAACCGTTCGGGAAGCTTTTAAAACTTTTCTTATGGATACCTTTAACTACGGTCTTCAAATCCACTGTCTTGTCATTATGGAGATAGGGTTTCTTGGATCACAGCTTGTTAGGAATATTTCGGGGAACGTGCTTGGTATGCTTTTGCTTCAGAGGGCAGAAGAAATTCTTGCCATTGCCGATAAAACGGAGAGAGAATTTAAAGATCAACAAAATCTTGTAGGAGGCGAGATATCCATAGGGAGCGTTGAAGCGATTACCTCGCAAATGCTATCGAAGTGGTTAAAGGCATTCAACACGGAATATCCTCAAGTAAGCTATAGAATTTTTAGCGGGACCGGGGATGAGATAAAGGAAAAAATAGATAAAGGAATACTGGATGTTGGGATTTTATTGGAGCCGGTCAATATTGAAAAATACAGTTTTATCAGATTACCACAAAAGGAACGTTGGGGAATTCTCACGAAGAAATCTTCTCCCTTGGCACAGAAAGAACATGTGACCGCAAAAGATCTGGTTGGGGTCCCCCTGGTAAGTCCTAGTCGGTCTATTGTACAAAATGAAATTGCCAGTTGGTTTGGTGATGACTACGATGATTTATTTTTTTTGCAACCTATAACTTAATTTTCAATGCAGCCAGCCTTGTGGAAAATGGCTTAGGACATGCCATATGTATTGAAGGTGCCCTAGCCCCAAGGAGTGATCGCTCACTTTGCTTTAGGCCGTTTGATCCCGAACTTCAATCGGGGTCTCTAATTGTTTGGAAGAAACACAAGGTTTTCAGTCCAACTACTGCTCGCTTTATTCAATTTATCAAACATGCTTTAAAGACATAATAAATAATAGAATATAGTATTGGATACGGTTATTTATGCGGTGTTAAGATGAAGGTATAAACGCTAACGCGGGCCTCTCATGATTGCCAATAAATAACTTTTTTAATTTAAAAATATTTCACTTAGCCTTGTTCATTATTTACTGAGAGGGGGTATTCATATGAAGCGATTAAACGATGCACAACAATATTCTAGGGACGCAGGCAACCGTTTAGGGATGGCTGTTCTACTTGGTTTACTAGCCACATTTGGATCACTTTCCATGGATATGTATCTTCCAGGTATCCCAACGATTGCACAAGACTTTCAAACAAGCGCGTCCCTTGTACAATTAAGTTTGACCGCCTGTTTGCTTGGACTCGCGGGCGGACAGATTGTCATTGGACCATTTAGTGATGCGAAAGGCAGAAAAAGGCCTTTACTCTTTTTCCTATTGATCTATATGGTTTCCTCCATATTGTGTATGTACGCTCCTACCATAGGGGTGTTTATTGCTTTACGATTTATACAAGGGTTCTCGGCATCAGCTGGTGTTGTTATTTCCCGGGCGATTGTCAGGGATTTGTATTCCGGTGAAGAATTGACAAAGTTTTTTGCATTGATCGTACTTGCCGTGGGGATTTCACCGATAATAGCTCCTGTTTTAGGAGGTGTCGTTTTACAGGTAACCACTTGGCAGGGCGTGTTCGGTGTGTTGGCTATATTGACTTTGATGATAGGGGCTGTTGTATTCATTGCCCTTCCGGAAACACTTCCGCAGGCTAAACGTTCCAAAGGCGGGATCAAACAAACTGTCTGGACCTTTGGGGATCTCATCAAAAATAAAACGTTTATGGGGTATGCACTGGCACAGGGATTGATTATGGCAGGCATTTTTGCTTATGTCTCCGGTACGCCATTTGTTTATCAAGGGATCTATGGGGTTTCCCCACAAGTGTTTAGCATTTTATTCGCAATGAACGGGATCGGTATTGTCTTAGGAAGTCGAATGACAGGGCGACTGTCTTCGAAATTTCCCGAAAGTAAGATTCTTTCAACTGGCCTTTTCGGTTCCATAGTAGCCAGTCTGATATTGCTGCTAATGATTTTCATAAAGGCTCCACTTGTTTTTATTGTTATACCACTCTTTTTGATTGTTTCTTGCATAGGGATCGTCCAAACAACCTGTTTTTCATTAGCGATGGAAACACAAGGGAATCATGCGGGAAGTGCATCCGCTCTTTTAGGTTTACTTCCCTATATGCTTGGAGCTATTTCCGCGCCTCTTGTTGGTATAGCTGGAGAATCAACAGCTATTCCAATGGGACTTACGATTATGATAGCAGACCTTGGAGCGCTGGCAAGTTACCTGTTTCTTGTACGTAAACAGGCTCCCTCACGAAAATGGTTAAACAAGCGGTAGTCAAAAAGGGACCTCCCTCTAATGTAAAAGAGTTGACTTGGAGTCGACTCTACGGTGTAGGCTCATGATATGAGTATACAAAGGGCGGGATGAGGTTAAAAATACATATACTAAAGCGCTGAGGCCATGCCGTAGAAGGGCAAATACTATACCTGAATCCGTGACGAGTACTTCGGAATCATAAAAGGCGGTTCCGACTATTTCGATCTTATTCCAAAAGAATCGACGATCAAATTCAAATAAAATAATCTTTTTTCTTTTGTTGTCTTTTTTGAAGGCATGTTAAAGGTAGGAGAACGGGCCAGATTGTGATTCCCAAACAAGCGCGGGCCATCTATCAGATCCTTTAATAAGAATGGAATATACGAGATGGAGTCTCGCATATTTCATTTGCTGGCTGACTTATTATTTCATATATTCCACGCGATAATCCGAATACCCATAGAAATTAAAGAACCGTCAGAATAGTTGATCCTTTTTTCAAAAATCTTCTATTAATGGTAGGATAGTTTATCTTTATTCTATGGTAGAATGAAAAAAACATATATGGAAGGATGAGTACCATGAATGCTGTAGATATTATAAGAAATGAATTGTTAGCTGAACTTGAAACGGGGATTCGGTCGATGGAAAGTTTGTTGAGAAAGGTACAGGTGAAGGATTGGGAGTATCGACCGGCAGACAATATGCGCACTCTTAAAGAACTGGCTAAACACATCGCTTCTATACCAGAGGTGGATCTCAATCTTTGGCAAGAAAAAGACGAGGACACCATTCAAAAGTTAGAAGCAAAGTATGATCAATTAGAATCCTCCGCAGCCATGATTGAGGCCATGAATAACGGTTATGCTGATTATAAAACCTTTATGATGTCTTTGTCAGACCAAGACTTTTTGACTAAAAAGACAAAGCCGTTTTATTTAGAGGAAGGTGCTATTCAAGCACATTGGCTCGTTGAAGAGGTTTCCCATTTTTTTCATCATCGCGGTCAATTTTTCAACTATTTGAAGCAACTTGGTTACGATATAAACATGTTCGATCTTTATGTCTAAAGGTAAATGAATGGGAATGAACGTGACGGCTTAAAAGCAATAGTTGATGGAATCGCTAAGAGATAGCTGTGCCACTGATGTGTATAATCTGTCCAACTGGTAACCATTATAAGTACACACGAGGGGGAAACGAATATGACAAAGAACAATCCAAAAGAGCTGTCACTTGAACAACGTGAAGAATTACTCAGAGTATTGAAAGCTCGTTTCGAGAAAAACATGCATCGTCATGAGGGTCTTGAGTGGGCTAAAGTTCAAGCCAAGCTGGAAGCTAATACGGAAAAACTGTGGTCGCTCAATGAAATGGAAACAACGGGCGGGGAACCAGACGTTGTTGAATATGATGAACAAGCGGATGAATACGTTTTTTATGATTGTTCAGCAGAAAGCCCTAAGGGTCGCAGAAGTGTTTGTTACGACCGTAAGGCGCTGGAGTCCAGGAAAAAACATAAACCTGAAAATAACGCGATAGATATGGCAACTGCCATGGGCATTGAACTTTTAACAGAAGACCAATATCGAGCGTTGCAGAAACTTGAACATTTCGATAGGAAAACGTCGAGTTGGGTGCAAACACCCACTGATATTAGAGAACTTGGTGGGGCCCTTTTTTGTGATTATCGCTTTGGACACGTCTTCGTGTATCACAACGGTGCGGACTCTTACTATGGTGCTAGAGGATTCCGTGGCTCGCTAAGAGTCTAAATGGAGAGGCCGCTTTATTTGCACCTCCATAAGATCGACTTAAACTTGAAAGGGGCTGGCATTTTCATTTTATAAATGCTAGTCTTTTTTAATTATTAGTTGGACTTACTTTCTCGATCGTTCCCGGTTACTTGGCTGGGTCATCGTTTCGGGAGTGATTCTCTACAAACGACTACGCACTTAAACTAACAAAGCTTTTGCTTTAGGAGGGAATGGAACGATGTACGAACTAAAAACGAAAGAAACAGATAGTAGTGTTATTGAATTTATTGAGAGTGTAGATCATCCTCGAAAACGAGAAGATGCCTATAAATTATTAGATATTTTTACGGACACAACAGGGTATGAAGCGAAAATGTGGGGACCAAGCATTATTGGATTTGGAAAATATCATTATAAATATGCATCTGGGCACGAAGGCGACGCGCCACTCGTTGGTTTTTCACCTCGAAAAGCTAAAATCAGTTTATATTTTGCAACAGGTGACACGCAACGGGACGAATTATTAAAGGATTTTGGAAAACACACAACAGGAAAAGCGTGTGTGTACATTAACAAGGTAGCAGATATTCATGTGGATGTATTAAAGGCATTAATCAAACAATCTGTCACGTTTTTGAAAGAAACCTATCCGAATGAATAACTTTTTCCCCCATTGAGATTTTTCGAAGGGGAAAGCCCTAAAAGGAAGGAAGTTAAACAATTGCCCCTTTTCACGAACAGTATTTAATTATCTATAATGGGATAATTTGATAAAGTAAAGTTAGCAACGAATTCTAACAAACTTAAACTTCTTGATGAAGAATCCATTTTGCATGATCTTTTTCAAAATGGATTCTTTTTACATCTGCATCAATCAACTTCCATGTGATTTCATTAATAAACTTCATAATTTTGCCCAGTTTGAGCTCCTTCTACGCTTTTTTGAACGCTAATGCCACGCGACTAGCAGGAACGGCTTCAAAGCCCGGGAAAAAATCGGCATATTTATCGAGAGATTCTCGTAAGACATTAGGGCTAACACTATTGATACGGATTCCCCTTGGCATTTCAATAGAAGAAGCCTTTACGAATGTTTTAACTCCCCCATTTGCCATGGCTGCCGATGCACCTTGGGGAATTGGGTCGTCCATCATGATGCCCGTCGTTAAAGTAAAGCTTCCATTGTCATGAACATAGTCCATTCCCAAAAGGACCAAATTGATTTGCCCTTTCAGTTTACTCTCAATGCCTATTTCGTTTAAATCAGGCGTTAATTCTGAGATAGGACTAAAATGAGCGCCACCTGCTGCGCTAATGACTGCATCTACTTTCCCAACTTGCTCATACATGCTTTTAATGCTATCGACCGAGGTAATATCAACTGTTACATCTAATCCGTTTCTTCCAGCGCGAATAATATCGTGGTTTTTTCCTAATTCTTCGTTAATGGCTTGTCCTATCGTACCACTTGCTCCAACAAGAATAATCTTCATTTTATTCTCCTTTCGATCAAAGAATTCTTTTACCTCTTATATTTTAATCCAAACAATGCCATTGTTGTTGTAATCTGCTTGCGATCATTTTGGCCAATTTTTTCAGAATGAATTAAAAGGTCTAGATTGAAATAAAGGATTTTGCCATTGAAAACAGAAATAATAGAGGTAGAAAAAAACGAATACGAGGAGAGATCTTTGATGAAGAAACATCATGCGTTACAGTTATATGATTATCATGTTTGGGCGAACAACAAGTTTTTTGAAAGATTGAAAGAATTGCCTAAAGATATTTATGATCGGGAAATTCAAAGTGTTTTTTCTTCCATTGCGGAGACGCTTGTTCATATTTATATGACAGACACAATCTGGCTTGGTGTAATGCGAGAGAATAGTATGGATAAAATTCAAGCTTCCATTATAGAAGCGCAAGAAAAGACAAAGAATAGGGAACTTGAAAAAATGGAAGTGCTGTTTGCCGATTTATCAAAGAAGTATCAAGATTTTTTCCACAATGAAGGTGATTTGGATAAAGAGATTTGCCCCGAACATCCTCAATTTGGTCGATTAGAGACACATCTGTCCGAATTGGTTCAACATGTTGTGAATCATGGCACTTATCATCGGGGAAATTTGACAGCAATGATACGCCAACAAGGTTATTCAAGTGTTCCAACAGATTATGTTTTCTATCTTTATGAAATTAATTCAGCAGAATAATTTTTCGTGTAAAATCCAATTCGGCGCTTATCTGTAAGTATGGTGAGTGTCTTTTTTTTTGCTGGAAAAAGACTGAATTGAGTATCATCAGGTATTGAAATAATTGGTATTAAATAGGGCAAGATCATAAAATAAATTTTTCACTTTACATTACCTAAGGGGGGTATGGTAATATGGAGAAGAATTAAAAATTAGGAGGGAATTTCAATGACAAATAAAACACTAAACGTACAAGGTATGTCTTGTGGGCATTGCGTGAACTCTATTGAAGGAAGTGTTGGGGAACTGAACGGTGTGGAAACTGTGAAAGTTCATTTGCAAGATGGAACAGTCGATGTAACCTTCGATCCAGAAAAAGTCGACTTGAAAGATATTACAGAAGTAATTGAAGAACAAGGCTACGATGTTGCCTAAGAGGGGTGGTCGTGCTTTTCTAGCACGATCTATTTTTTAAAAAAATATACCCTTATACGGTATTTGTGAGGAGGGAAAACAAATATGGGAGCACAAAAAGAAGTAAGTTTGCAAATTCAAGGCATGACTTGTGCAGCATGTGATAATCATAAAACTACAGAAGTTCAAAAGGAGGAAGAAACAATGAATCATAGCGAGCACAATCATCATCATGACCATCAGGTTGAATCGGAGGTAAAGACAAACGTAACGTATAATGATGGAAAAGTTTTTATTAAATTGGAAGATGATAAAGGAAACCCACCGGAACTTACTATACAGCATGAAAAAGAGATGCATTTTATTATGGTCTCTAATGATTTAGAGGAGTATTATCATTTACATCCGGAGAAGGAACAAGAGGGAACTTATGCGGTGAGTCAAGCTTTAAAGGATGGCACCTATCAAGCCTTTATCGATATTGCACCAGAAAATAAGGCGTACCAGATCGCCCCAAACCCTGTACAGGTTGGAACACACGAAACGGATAAAGCAAGCCTAGAGAGTGAGGATAATTGGACAAAAGAAGTCGAAGGGAAGACCGTCACCTTAGAGGATGTTCATGCTACGGTTGGAGAAGAAGTTCCTTTAGTATTTGATACGCATGGAGAAACGCCTGATTCCTATCTAGGTGCCCTAGGGCATGTGGTGATTGTGGATGAAAATGTTGAACAATATATTCATGTCCACCCGGCTTCAGACGATACAACCACGTTTAATGCGCATTTTTCTAAACCCGGTATGTATAAAATTTGGGCAGAATTTAAGTTTGGTGATCATGTACACGCCTATTCGTTTATTATCGAGGTAAAGGAATAAACAAAGACCATATAAAAGGATGTTCAAAAGGAGTGAGGTTTAGAAATGAAAAACTATCAACTTGAAGTCTACACTAGACCTACTTGCTCAGATTGCCAAGAGTTGAAAAAATTCTTGCAAACTCATCATATTCCTCACAAGGAATACGATTTAGCCAAAGAACCATCAAAAGAAAAAGATCTACTGAAGATAACCGGAAGCAGAATTGTTCCAACACTTGTATTTTCTCATCCGTCCTTCTTAGGATGGATGAGAAAACCAAAAAGTATGATAGGGTTTGAGAGGAATAAAGAAGAGATAAAGAAGTTATTAAATGTAGGATAGCTATTGTATAGCTTGATATCTTAGTTAACTTTTTTTAAAAACCCAAGTTATACCCTTCCCGTGTATGATAAATACAAAAGTCCCGGCTATATATGCCGGGGCTTGATCTTGATATAGGTTATTTCCATCATCCCTTCATTTATTATTTACCCCGACTTTTTGGACAGCTCCGGCATTTCTATAGGAACAAGTTTGATCCATTTGTTTTTTAATGCTAGATACATGATAAGTACCGTTAACCCCTCAGCTACTGGAAAAACAAGCCAAATCGAATTAGAACCGAAGAGATTCGGAAAAATCCAAAGCAAAGGGATGAATAAGATAAAACTGCGACTTAAAATAATCCATGTAGCAATACGGATATTTTTAATTGATTGATAATATTCAACAAATACCATATTGATTCCCAAAAATAAATACCCCGCAAAAAAGTAGACAATCCCTATTTTCGTATAATCAATAATTTCGGGAATATCGATCCCGAATAAGTCGATAATAAACCCTTTTCCAACTAGGCCGGCAATAAATACAGCTACCCCTAGACCAAATCCTGTAATCATTGCAATCCGGACAAATTGTTTCATACGTTGATAGAGCTTCGCACCAAAATGGTAGCTTGTAATAGGCTGTAGGGCTGCTCCAATCCCGATAAAGAGCATAAGAAACACCGTATGCATATAGTTGACCACTGCATAGGCTACGACCCCCGTTTCTCCGACATAATGGCTAAATGTAATATTGAATGCAACCATCATCACTGCGGTTGATCCTTCCACGATAAAGCTCGGAAAACCAATCGAGAAAATATTCTTTAATATAGAAAGGTCAAGTTTCGTATGGAAGAACCCTAATTGTTTTTTCTTCGTTAAGAAGTGTGTAAGTAAAACGAGAATTCCTATGAAAGTACCGATTACTGTTGCATAGGCAGCCCCTTTTACTCCCCAATGGAAAATGAAGATAAAAAGATAATTTAAAATAATATTCACAACAGCTGTCACGATTAATCCTGTCATAGCGAGCGTCGGATTTCCATCGTTTCGGATAAAAATACTTAAAATATTCTCAAGTACAAAGACAATCCCAAACAAAAGGATAATGTGAAGATAATCGACAACATATGAAATAATTGCATCATTTGCTCCGAATAAATAAGCAAGTGGCTGTTCAAATAATAGACAGAATCCAATAATTAAACCTGTCGTCATAATTGCTAGAATAATCGAATGTGTAAATATTTTTTTCGCACGATGTTGATTGCTTTGCCCAAGTGCAATCGAATACAACGTGGCCCCTCCCATGCCAATCCACAAAGAAACGGATAAAATGACCGAATAAATCGGTACTGCGATGTTAACACCCGCTAGGCCTTTTTCTCCAACACCATGACTGACGAATAGACCATCGATTAAAATATTGATCGCCATCAACATCATTCCGAATAAGGAAGGGATTAAATACTTCCTAAATAATTGAGGAGGTTCCATTGTTTGCATCAATGAATGATTGCTTTCCATAAATAATACCGCCTAAAATTTATATTTTTTGAATTTCTTCATTCGACGTTTTACGTCCTTTCTATGCTATGATGATAAGGTATTCGGTTACCGTATAGTCAAGAGAGAAGAGGTAGAGAAATGGAGTCGACAAAAAAGCTATTTACAACAGGAGAATTTGCAGATTTATGTGGCGTGAAAAAACAAACATTTTTTCATTATGATGATATCGATCTTTTAAAGCCAGAGTATAAAAACGAAAAGGGGTATCGCTACTATTCCGTTCAACAAACAGAAGTTTTTAGCGTGATTGAGATGCTAAAGGAAATTGGGATGTCTTTAGCAGAAATTAAAGATTTTTTACATTTCAAAAGCCCCAAGGATGCCATCGAATTATTAACGGATAAAGAAGAAGCAATGAAAAAGAAAATCGCAAAAATGCAGCGTACTCAGCAAATTATTCAAAACAAGAAAAAACAAATCGAGGAAGCATTACGGTTGGATTTTGACCGGTTTACAATCGAAGAAAGAGAAATAGGATACTATGTATTAAGTGGAGATATTCTCAACTGTTCCGATAAAGAATTTACGAAGTCAATTATGTCGTTTATTAAATATACAAAGCAAGAGGAACTTGATATAGGCTACCCTATTGGAGTTTTGATTCGTCAAGAGCAAGTAGAGGCAGGGGACTATTGGAATTATTCGCATTTTTATATGCGTGTGGATCAATCTGATTTAGTAGAACCTTTTATCAAAAGAGCCGGAAAATATGTGGTTGGCTATCATAAAGGAAGTTATGTGACGATTCAGGATACCTATGAAAAAATGAAAGCTTATTTGAGTAAGGAAGGATATCGTATATGTGGTGATAGCTTTGAAGAGTATGTAATTGATGAGGTAAGTGTAAGTGGGGAAGATAATTATGTAACAAAAATAATGATACAAGTAGAAGAAAAATAAGCAAGCTGCTCCTTTTCTTCTACCAAAATTAGTTGCAATTCTCCATTTTACACGAGTTCCTTATTTCTTTGCTTCTCTATTACACCTTTCTCTAAGCATACAATTGACAATTTCCCTTTGTCGGAATTTCACACTTTTTATTTTTTGTATTAAGATGACGTCCATTGCCCGCCGTTAACGTGAAGTGTTTGCCCGGTCACAAAACGCGAATCGTCGGAGGCGAGATAAACAAAGGTAGGGGCAACTTCAAATGGCTGGCCTTGGCGCTGCATAGGGTTACCCGCTAGTGTAACTTCATCTGCAGAGAAACTTGATGGGATGAGTGGAGTCCAAATCCGTCCAGGAGCAATGGCGTTGACCCGGATGCCCTGTTTAACTAAATTATTTGCTAATGCTCGCGTGAAACCAAGATTAGCTCCTTTAGTCGCTGTATAATCAATCAATTGCTCATTTCCATCATATGCGACAACAGAAGACGTATTAATGATGGAGCTTCCCGCTTTTAAGTATGGAAGTGCTGCACGTGTGGTATAGAAATGAGAGTAGATGTTCACTTTAAATGTATCATCGAACTGTTCATCAGTAATATCAAGTAAGCTCAATTGCTGAAATTGGATACCGACATGGTTGCATAGAACGTCTAATCGCCCAAATGCTTGGATGGTTTTTTCTACGATGTCGATGCACTGCTGTTTTTCCCTTAAGTCTCCTGGCAATAATAAACAGCGTTGTCCGAGTTCTTCAATTCTTGCCTTAGTGCGATTTGCATCCTCATGCTCATCTAGATATGCAATGGCAACATCTCCACCTTCTTTAGCAAAAGCGATGGCTGCTGCTGCGCCCATTCCACTATCACCACCTGTGATAAGGGCGACCTTCCCTACTAGTTTTCCACTTCCCCGATAATTCGGATTTTCAATGATTGGTCTGGGAACCATCATTTTTTCTACACCGGGTTGGCGAAGCTGACGTTGTTCTGGAACCGTGATCGGAATATCTTCGTATCGAGTTATTTTTCCGTAATTGGGATACAGCGGATAACCTTGCTCAGCTGACTTTTTCTGATATTTGTGATGATTTTGCGACATACTTATCCTCCTCGAAATAGCCGTTTTCCGTTACTTTATGTGACATAGGCGAATTAAGTGCATGGTAATGATCCGTTTGCCCGCACATTCCTGGTACTGGCTCAATCCTTCGAAAGGTCGAATAAAGTAAAGAAAAATCCTAGGGAGGTTATCACGTTGCATTATTATCATCCAGAGGTAAAGTTTTTGTTGGTAGATCATTCTGATGAACAGGTTGAGATGTTATACGATTTCAACTCTCATACTTGGCCAATGCCTAAAATTGGACCTAGACCGCCATATTATTGTAATCCACGGTATGAGCAGTATTATCCTGTTATCTAGTCGGAAGCCAGGGGGCCAATGGGATTGGATCCTTGACAATATTTTGGGTGAAGGTTATATCGTAATTTTGAGGATTTTTGCATAAAGATGTTGCCCCATTGGAGATTAAGCCCAATGTAACACTTTGCCATTTTCATAATATGGTATAATCTGAGAGCCCTTTTAATGAAAATTATAACAAGGTTTTCTTTCAGGCAAACCCTCATATTTAGATAACGGAAAATCTATGAGAAATTCTTATTACCTCTAGGCTTCTGGAAACGTTCAAATTAAGTGATCAACCCAAGATAGTGGCTTGTACGAGTGAGGAATGGCAGAAAATCTTATGTAAAAAAGAATTGAAAGAATATTGTGCAATTAAAGAAACGAAAAAGTGTATTGACAATTATAACAATTAATAAAAAGTTAATATAACTTGGATGGAGAATAAGAGAATCCTAAACGATTTTTGGTGCAGAGAGATTGTGTATCTAAAATCTAGTTTAGGGTTCTCTTTTTTGTGTTTCTTTGTAAACCCTTCCACTATATAGTTGGCATTCGAAGGGAGGAACATCATTTTGTGAGAATAAGTAGAAGAAACAATACGAAGGATGAAAATCTATCTAATGTTAAAAATCAATCGTGAAAAGGGATGTATAGATTACCGGTCATTTCATCTATGAAACTTAACAAACGCTTTAAGAATGATTTACTGGAAATTAAATATGTTATGTAAGATGAAGGTGTATTTTTGGCAAATTATACTCTCAATGCCTTTACTTACAAAACAGGATGTAGGTCGGAATGGCGCGGACTTAGCCGTTCAGCCTCTAACATCCCTTGAACAGGCGCTTGTGCTTTTTCTTTACAAAGTTCAATCAAAGCTTTATAGATTCTTCACATTCCTTATATAGGTGCTTAAAATAGGTTGTTTATTGTATAGATAAGCAATCGATGTCTAAAAAGAAAAGGTTGCTCATATTCTTATAATGGAGGGAATGAGCAAATAAAAATGATAGATTTATAGATTATTTTTTAAAAGGGGTGCTTAAAAGATGATGACAAAATCAGATGCTGCCGTAATAGAGACAAAACCGCGAAAATCTAGGTACCATAGCCAGTTAAAATTGTTTGGTTCTGGAATGTTGTACTTGCTCCCGGCATTGGTTTTGCTAAGTGTATTTCTATTTTATCCAATCATTAAAACACTTTATTTTAGTTTTTTTGATGTTGGGGGAGGTGGAATAATTAATGGTTTCGTGGGCTGGGATCATTATTCGACCCTATTACACTCGGAAGAATTTCTAAAAAGTATGAAGGGTACTTTTCTCTTTGTTCTATATACGGTGCCATTAGAAATTATACTATCTCTTTTTCTTGCAATCATTGCTAGTGAAAAATTGAAAGGGATCGGATTTTTCCGAACTATTTTTTCGTCAACCTTAGGTGTCTCCGTTGCTGCAGGGGCTACGATTTTCCTGTTCCTGTATCATCCATCACTTGGAGTTTTAAATAATATCCTAGGGCATTTGGGAATTGATAGTATTGATTGGCTAACGAATTCAAAATGGGCGCTTTTTTCTGTTGCACTGACTACGGTTTGGATGCATATCGGTATTAATTTCATTATCTTGCTAGGGGGATTGCAAAATATTTCTCAAGAATTATATGAAAGTGCACAGATTGATGGAGCTGGGTATTGGGCAAGGCTATTTAAAATTACGATTCCGATGCTATCTCCAGTATTGTTCTTCGTTACAATCATTGCTGTTATCGGTGCGTTTCAAACATTTGGACAGATTGATATTCTAACAAGCGGTGGTCCAGCCGGGGCAACAAATATTATTGTTTACTCTATTTACCAACAAGCATTTTCTTTCGGTAACTTTGGCTATGCCAGTGCACAAGCGATCGTTCTATTCCTAATCATCTTAATCGTAACGATTATTCAATTTCGTATCGGAGAAAAGAAGGTGCACTACCAATGATCAGAAAAACATTTTTATATATATTACTATCCGTGTCAGCCTTGATTCTTTTCTTCCCGATTTTGTATGCAATATCGGCAAGTTTTATGCAGCCGCAAGAAATATACGCTGGTAAACTGCTGCCATCTTCGTTTAGTTTTGATGCCTATAAAGAGGTGTTTCATAGCATACCACTGCTCCATTATTTATCGGTTAGTTTTTGGATGTCCTTTATCGTTATGGTGGGGCAATTAATTGTCTGTAGTCTTTCCGCTTATGCGTTTGTGTTTATCCCATTTAAGGGCAGAAATGCAATCTTCTTTTTATTTTTAGCAACGATGCTTATTCCATGGGAAGCAACGATTATCCCGAACTTTTTAACGGTATTGAACCTAGGGTGGGTGAACACGTATATGGGTTTAACTTTCCCGCATTTTGCCTTACCTTTTGGGGTGTTTTTATTAAGACAGCATTTTCTAACTATCCCAAAGGAATTATGGGAGTCAGCCCAGGTTGACGGTTGTTCCCGATTTCGTTTCTATTCGAAATTTGTACTGCCATTATCCAAATCATCATTAAGTGCATTAGGCATTTACGGGTTCTTGACAACGTGGAACATGTACCTGTGGCCACTATTAGTAACAAATGATGATACGGTAAGGCCTGTTCAAATTGGTCTTAAAATGCTGATAGCCAATGAGAGCTCCTCATCGTGGAACATGGTTATGGCAGGGGTTGTAGCCATTTTACTTCCTACACTAATACTCTTATTTGTGGGAATAAAATATATTCGCGAAGGCTTAACCGCTGGAGCAATCAAAGGATAATAAAGGGGGAAAAATCAATGAAGAAGTTATTTTTTGGCGGGGTCGTCTTGACTATTGTATTTGCTTTTGTATTGGCAGGATGTAGCGGTGGAGATACCAAAGATGTTAGCAAGCCTGGTGAGGCTTCTCAAGAGAAGGCCAATATTTCATTTTGGCATGCCATGAGTGGCGACAACGGAAAAGCGTTGGAGGAAATTGTGAATAAATTTAATGAACAGTCAGATTCAGTTGAAGTAAAGGCAATTTATCAAGGAAGCTATGATGATTTATTGAACAAATTGCGTGCAGTAGGTGGCTCAAGTGAAGCACCTGCCATTGTACAGGTTTTTGAAATTGGTACAAAGTATATGAGTGAAAGTGGTTTTATTACGCCAATGCAGGAGTTTATTGATAAAGACAATTTTGATATATCTCAACTGGAGGAAAACATTCTTTCCTACTATACATTGGATGATCAATTATATTCCATGCCCTTTAATACATCCAATGCCGTTATGTTCTATAACAAGGACAAATTTAAAGAGGCTGGTTTAGATCCAGAAAATCCACCGAAAACATTTAGTGAAATGAAAGATGCGGCTGAAAAACTTTCCACAGATGGCAATTATGGATTTACGATGGCTACAATCGGTTGGTTTGTTGAGCAGTTACTCGCAAACCAAGGTGCATTATATTTGGATCATGATAATGGTCGTAGTGGAGAGGCAACAGAGGCTTTGGTAAACTCGGAAGAAGGTCTAAACATCTTCAAATGGTTGGATGAAATGAATAAAGCTGAAACTTTTACAAACTATGGAAGTAACTGGGAAGACCCGCGCGGTCCATTCTTTGCTGGACAGGTAGGGATGTACTTTGATTCAACAGCAAATACGGCGGAAGTAATTAAAAACTCTCCATTTGAAGTAGGATCTGCCTTCTTACCTGCTGCGGACGGAAAAGATCCACAAGGAGTAGTGGTTGGTGGTGCATCATTATGGATCACGAACCAAGTAGATGAGAAGCAGCAAGATGCTGCATGGGAATTTGTTAAATTTATGACAAAGGCAGATATCCAAGCTGAATGGGCAGCTTCGACAGGCTATTTCCCCATTACACCTACTGCATATGATGAAGAGGTTTTAAAAGAGAAGTATGAAGAATATCCACAATTCAAAGTAGCGGTGAATCAGTTGGAAAACACAACAGTAAGTCCGGCAACACAAGGCGCCTTAACTGAGGTTCTTCCGGAAGCGAGAAAAATCATCGAAACCGCACTTGGTGAAATGTACGAAGGCAAGGATCCAAAAGAAGCGCTTGATAGTGCGGCACAAAAAATTACCGATGCCTTGAAATAGGAGGAGTCATCATTTGGTTTTAAACTTTGCACATAGGGGTTCTCTAGGATATAGTTGTAGGGTTTGCATATGTGATTTTATGGAGAAAAAATTTAAAAACTTCCCATTTTATTAATATTGGGGGGTTCTTTGTTGCTTCGAAAATTATAAAATCTAGCTTGTGGATAAGTTGTAGTAGTGGATAATAAGCGTAGTTCAACTCTAGGCCTGGCAAACTTTAGGTGGCTCGTCGTCACGTTATCGATGGAGATAGAGAAAAAGCGCAAGGGCGCTTTTGTTCTATAAAGGAATGGGATTGTAATCCATACAATTTTATTATTGGTTGTATGGATTTTGTATGCTATAAATGAATACAAGTAAATGATCAGGAAGTGAAAAAAGTATTCAATTAATAGTGTATTTCGCACAGCTTTTCCTTCATTACATTTAAAACGAGCTGAGTTGCTGTCTCCCTGCTTTACTCCTTTCTTCTGCAAAAAAAGTGGATGACCAAGATGAACGCAAAGAGAAAGGTGTCATAACGAGGAGAAACAATATTCAAATGACTTAAATTCTAAATCCATACAAATCCTGACTGAAGTGTATGATAAAATGAATAGAATTTAGTCATTAAATAACGGGAAATCGGGGATAAAATAATGCAAATACGAGAAATCGAAGAAAAAGATAATAGAACAATAGAGCGAATCATTAAACGTTCATTGGAGTCATTTAATTTAAATATTCCAGGAACCGCCTATTTTGACCCACAACTGGGGAGTCTAGCCCAGTTTTATAAGCAACAATCAAATGCAAGGTATTGGGTGGTAGTGAATGAACAAGATGAAGTGGTAGGCGGCGTGGGGATTGCTCCATTTGGGCTGGAGACGGCGATTTGCGAGTTGCAAAAGCTCTACATTTCACCTGAAGCGCAAGGGATGGGGCTGTCCAGCGAGCTGATGAAGGTAGCACTGAACTTCGCCAAAGAACACTATACATACTGTTACTTAGAAACAGTGAAGAAACTCCAAGTAGCGAATCTTCTTTACAGTAAATTTGGTTTCCAACCACTTGATAGACCACTTGCTGGTTCTGAGCATAATGCTACGGACGCTTGGTTTATTAAAAAATTATCGTAAAATAATTATAAGATGCCTCTGCTAAATCGATAGTGAAACAATGAATCTCTCATACATAAATTATGAATAGGGGACGCCATATTGAAATGCTGATTCCGAAAATTCAATTTACATGGATATTTAGCCAGATTTTTCCATAACGCGCTATAATTTAACGTTGGTTAGGAGGTGGTCCATTTGCTGACGAATTTATATTTAGTTAGACATGCCCATTCGATCTATACCCCAGACGAGTTGGAAAGACCTTTGTCTGAAGGCGGTTTTGCTGGTGCCCAAACAGTGACCGAATTACTAAAAGAGGAAAATATTGATTATGTTTATTCCAGTCCCTATAAGCGTGCAATGCAAACCATAGAAGGATTGGCTAGATACATAGATAAAGAAATTCATATTGAAAATGATTTTAAAGAACGTATTTTAGCTGAGAAACCTGTAGAAAATTTCACGATAGCCATTACAAAAGTCTGGGAGGACGATGATTTTTCATGGAGTGGCGGGGAATCCAATAGAATTGCTCAAAAAAGAGGGTGCCGCGCTATTTTACAAGTCTTAGAAAGTCACAAAGGGAAAAACGTTGTAATTAGCACTCATGGCAATATAATGGTGTTAATAATGAATTATTTCGATTCTAGTTACGGATTTGATTTTTGGAAGAAACTTGACATGCCCGATATATATAAATGTTCATTTAACGAAAAGAAGCTTATAGAGGTGCAGAGAATATGGAAGAACTCTACCCTTTAGGGTGTAGGAAAACCAAATAACGTTTATTATATTGCGTTTTACGCTTGTAAAGCGAGGAGGGATCTGGTGAAAAAGGTCGCTATTATCGGTTCGGGAGGCTCAGGGAAATCTACTTTAGCCAGGAAGTTAGGAGAATTATTAAAGATTGAGGTATTTCATCTCGATGCGTTATTTTGGAAACCCGGGTGGATTGGAACGTCCAAACAAGAGCAACGACTCGTTCAAAATGAATTAGTAGAAAAAGAAAAATGGATTTTTGATGGAAATTACGGCGGAACTATGGATATTCGTTTGAATAAAGCGGATACGATTATTTTTCTAGATATGCCACGAACCATCTGTGTGTATCGTGTCATCAAACGGTGGATTCAATACCGAAATAAGACGCGGCCGGATATGGGAGAAGGCTGTGAAGAAAAAATTTCAGTTGAATTTTTAAAATGGGTATGGGAGTATCCAAAATCAAACAAACCGATAATCTTAAAAAAATTGGCGTCGTTTTCAACTGAAAAAGAAATCGTGATCTTACGTTCTCCCATGGAGGTAGAGCAATTTTTAAATAAAATAAAAAAATTTTCTTAGCATTCTTTTATGATATAAGCAGTAAACTTGCAAGTAAATATTGGCTATATGTATGCAAGATCGGACAAGTGTCGAATAAGACTCTGTTAATATAGGGTTTAATGAATCTTAAAATACTGGGGGATGGTAATAAGAAATGCTTAGAGTGGATGTAGCTTACGCGCTAATATATAAGGAAGATGAACACAAAATCCTGATGGTTCATAACAAAGGTGGAACTTGGTCTCTTCCTGGTGGTGCTGTGGAAAAAGGAGAAACTTTGGAACAAGCCGTTATTCGTGAGACGAAGGAAGAAACAGGTTTGACCATTGAAGTGGATGGTGTGATAGCGGTTAATGAAGCCATTTTTCAGGAAAAGGGCCACCATGCATTAATTATAACATTTAAAACAAAAATCGTAGATGGTGAAATTGCAATTCAAGATAAAGAAGAAATTTCAGAAATAATTTGGGCAGACATACCAATGGCGAATAAATTAATGCCTTACCACCCAAATGGGGTAGAGAAATTATGTGAATTATCGATACCTTATATATATCAAGGAATAATATAAGTTTTAATTAATAGGTTCTTTACTGCAATAAATGGTTTTATTCTTTGTATATTCATAGAAAGACATATGATCGAGTTAAATTTGTAATTTCTTAGTGAAATTATGGATGATTACTGAATTAGAACAGAGCGAATTCTATAAGTGTAGGAGTATCGTAAATGGGAAAGGGCAAGTTGATACAATAGCGGTAGTGGAAGAAATGATCCCTGTCGTATATTTTGGGGAAATCCAAGATGATTGGGTTTCCTTAAATTGTTGAAATATCAACATAAAAATTAATAGAGCCTATTTTTCAGATGGAGGTGTAAGGATGAAGCAAGATGAGGCAGTCCGCACCATTTCGCAAAGTTTAATAAAGGATAATCAGGTGAAGGCCATTTTTCTGAAAGGTTCCATGGGAAGAGGAGAATATGACGAGTATTCAGATGTTGATCTTTATTGTTTGGTAGATGAAAAAGAGGAAGAAGACTTTTTGAGTCGGAGATTAAAACATTTAGAATCTTATCGAAAAATATTGTTTTATGAAGACTACTTTATCATCGCACCGCAAATTATAGCTGTTTATGATAATCTGCTTCATGTTGATTTATTTACTGTGACTGAAAAGACATTTAAAGAAAAGGATTTTTTTCGTGTAGTGTATGACCCTGAAAATAAGTTAGCTAAATTCCAATCCACCCAAAATTTGTTGCTCTCTAAAGAAGAATTTCATGATTGTGCTTATGATGTGGCTTGGTTTCTATTTCAATATCATAAGGCAAACCAAAGAGGCAATGACTTATGGGCTGTCGAAATGTTACAAAATGTGATGGTCAACCTTTCAAAAGTATTGCTACATAGATATAGACCTGAACGGGCTCAATTGGGATTAAAAGCTCTTGAATCCCTTTTACCCTCCAGTCATCTCAATAAAGTAAAGACAATTTTTACATATAATACACCAGCTTCACATAATAGAGCGATATTTCATTTAATGAATTTGTTAAATGATGAAATCGATTGGATTGAATCCAATGTGGGTAGGAATGCACAAGCGGGGCCGTTCTTGAGGATGATGATAGATTTATTGACATCATCCAATGAAAAGAATACATAAGGGTAGGGAAATGTCTAACAATAGCAGACTGGAATGTCTATACTTGCGAGAATGCTAAGTTATTTGAATGATAAATATGCGCAATCATTTTTTCAGAAATCGAATGGTACCAATTAGGGATATTTGAAACCAATTAAAATATTTTGGTAGGATAGGAGTGCATCCAATGAATCCAATACTGAAAGAATTTCCAGAAGAGTTTTCAACTGAGCGATTAGTTATTCGAATGCCGAGACCAGGAGATGGTAAAGTTGTACATGAGGCGATAAGGGCCTCCATAAATGAGCTAAAGCCTTGGATGCCATTTGCTCAAAAAGAGCAATCTGAACAAGATGTTGAAGTAAATATTAGGTCAGCTTATATTTCCTTTTTGAAAAGAGAAGATTTAAGATTATTGGTATTTTTAAAAGAAACAGGAGAATTCGTTGCTTCCTCTGGGTTGCATAGAATCGATTGGTCAATTCCCAAGTTCGAGATCGGATACTGGATCGACAGCCGTTTTAGTGGGGAAGGATATATGACAGAAGCGGTTAAGGGGATTGCTCAATTTGCCTTTCGGGAATTGCAAGCCAGACGGGTAGAAATTAGGTGCGATGCAAAAAATATGAAGAGCAGAGCCATTCCAGAAAGATTAGGGTTTTCATTAGAAGGTATTCTAAAAAATGATGATGTCTCTCCAGATACGAATCAATTAAGGGATACATGCATATATGCAAAAATAGTGTGAAGTACACAAGGGCATAAATCTTCGAGAAAATGATAGATTTGAAAAGGGAGCTGCTATTAAGATAGCTCCCTTTTCCATGGGAACTCTCTACTATTTACAAAATGATGTTATATTAGTATAATTAAAAAGCGCTTTATATGATTTTCGCTTAATCTTATGTTAAGAGCGGGGGACCCAATCTTTACGGCGGTATGTCCGCGTGGGGTGAATCCTATTAATGGATGGGCTTGCTGTTTCCCATAGTCCTAACCCGAAAGCTAACCTCGTCAGCGTTTAAAGAGGATGTTCAAAAAGTCCGGTAAAAATGACACTGCGAATTTCTTCGTTGGCTTGCTTCTTCGCTGCTCATGTATCAGGTTAGAGGATCTTCTGCTAAAACCGCCCACGTCCTGTGGGCAACGCAGAAGTCAGTACATCCTGTACAAGTCCGCTCCTTGGAAAAGAAAACCACTTTTCCGGCGTGCGATGCGGATTCAGGGAAGCTTTCCTTGTGCTCAAAGCTACGCCGCCTCGAACTTTCGACGCACAGGATGTGCTAGTGTCGGCGTTGCTGACAGGACGTCAGCGCCTTTAGCCGACGGGTCCTTTTTATCCTCCTTTTTGAACACGTTCTTAAAGGAAACAAATGAATATATGATATGGTGGGAATTGACACAACCCGTGTCTTTTTTTGTTTGCCGATTATCGTTTTTATTTCAATCATCTTTGTTTTCCTTGCCTAAACACACATTATATAACGAACGAGAAGGTAGGGTAATTGATGAAAAAATTTAAATTAAGTTTAGCTAACCAAATTTTTATTGGTCTTATTTTAGGGATTATTGTGGGTGGTATTTTCTACGGAAGTGAAACAGCCCAAGGGATCTTACAACCATTCGGTGATCTGTTTCTTCGGTTAATTAAAATGATTGTTGTGCCCATTGTCCTGTCTAGTATTATCGTTGCCATTGCTGGAGTTGGAGATTTGAAATCCGTTGGTAAACTTGGCGTCAAATCCTTAACTTATTTTATTGGTATGACTTTGGTTGCCATTATGGTTGGCCTTATTGCTGGTAATCTCTTTCAGCCTGGTGCTGGATTAAATACGGACAACCTAGAGCGAAGTGATATTTCAAGCTATGTCGAAACAACGAAAGAACAAGAAGGCAAGTCGATAGCGGATACTCTTTTACATATCGTTCCGACCAATCCGCTACAGGCGATGGTGGAGGGAGATATGCTCGCGATCATCTTCTTTGCTGTTGTGTTTGGACTTGGAATCGCAGCAATTGGCGATAAAGGGAAACCCGTATTGAAATTCTTTGAAGGTATGGCTAATGCAATGTTCTATGTGACAAACCTATTTATGAAATATGCACCAATCGGGGTATTTGCCTTAATCGGTGTAACGATTTCTAAATATGGTTTTAAATCCCTCATTCCATTAGGCAAGTTAGCTTTCACTGTATATGGAACGATGGCTTTCTTTATTATTATTGTGTTAGGTTTGATGGCTAGAATTGTTGGATTTCGTATCTTTACTTTATTAAAGATGATAAAAGAAGAATTAATTTTGGCTTTTTCAACATCAAGTTCAGAAACAGTGCTTCCGAGAATTATGGACAAAATGGAGCAAGCAGGAAGTCCGAAACATATTGCTTCATTCGTTATTCCAACAGGTTACTCTTTTAATTTAGATGGCTCTGTTTTATATCAAGCGATTGCCTCGTTATTTATTGCACAAATGTACGGGATAGAATTAAGCATTGGACATCAAATTACCTTAATGTTAGTTTTGATGGTGACATCTAAAGGAATGGCTGGAGTGCCAGGTGTATCGTTTGTCGTGTTACTTGCTACCTTTAGTACGATTGGATTACCTGCCGAAGGGTTAGCGTTTATTGCGGGAATCGATCGCATTCTTGACATGGGACGTACCGTAGTGAACGTGGTCGGGAACTCACTAGCGGCGATTGTGATTGCGAAATGGGAAGGGCAATTTAACCCTCCAACGGAAGAAGAATTAATTGAACAACCTTTATAATATTATTTAGGGAAACACTCACAAATGTTGATAACATTCATATTTGTGAGTGTTTTTTTGTGTAAATGTCATGGGACCCTTTCTTTGTGCTTGTCTTAGTTATTATCCCCTTATTCATACCTTGCAAATGTATATTTTCGGGGATCAGGATAAACTAAAAATGCTTTAGGCACTTCTGTTGACAATTATACCATATAGGGGTATAGTATGGATATAAAGAAAAGGAAGTGATTCATTTGGATAAATTCTTGCATGATCACCCGGTTAAACCTAGAACAAAAGATGAAAGGCAAGCGGTCATCAACCGTTTAAAGCGAATAGAAGGTCAAGTTCGTGGCATACAAAAAATGGTGGAAGATGATCGTTATTGCTTAGATATTTTAGTACAAATTAGTGCGATTCAATCCGCTTTAAAAAATGTAGGTTTCGCGATCACTGAACGACATATCAACCATTGTGTCAGTGATGCGATCAAACAAGGGGAGGGGAAAGAAACCATCGAAGAATTGATGGTAGTATTAAAACAGTTTTCTAAGTAAGGAGGGAGTTATGATGAGTGAAACAAACCATGCAACACTTGGTATAACAGGTATGACTTGTGCTGCTTGTTCCAATCGTGTTGAAAAAACATTAAATAAAATGGATGGGGTTGATGCCCAAGTCAATTTAACGACAGAAAAGGCCGCCGTCGATTTTGATCCAGAGAAAACGTCTATTGAAGATATTACGAAAAAAATAGAAAATATTGGTTATGGTGTTCTGACGGAAAAGGCTGAATTCGATATCTTTGGGATGACTTGTGCGGCTTGTTCTACCCGTATTGAAAAAATACTAAATAAACAAGAAGGGGTTAAACGTGCAACGGTAAACTTAACGACCGAAAGTGCAACGGTTGAATATAACCCTGGATTAGTTGATCCAAAGGTATTAATAGGAAAAATCCAAAATATTGGCTATGATGCGAAGCCAAAAGCAGAAGCCGATGAAAAACAAACGTATAAAGAAAAAGAACTGCAACATAAGATGGCAAAACTAATTGTTTCAGCTGTTCTATCTGCTCCATTACTATTAACGATGCTCGTTCATTTATTTGGCATGAATCTACCGGATATATTCATGAATCCATGGTTCCAATTTGCTTTAGCAACACCTGTTCAATTTATCATTGGATGGCAATTTTATGTTGGTGCCTATAAGAACCTGAAGAATGGTGGAGCGAACATGGATGTGCTTGTTGCATTAGGGACAAGTGCTGCTTATTTCTATAGTTTATACGAAGCTGTTAAGACAATTGGCCATCCTGACTATATGCCGCATTTGTATTTTGAAACAAGCGCAGTATTAATTACGTTAATTTTATTTGGTAAATATTTGGAGGCAAGAGCCAAAAGTCAAACGACCAATGCGTTATCTGAATTGCTTAATTTACAAGCAAAAGAGGCTCGTGTCATAAGGGATGACAAAGAAGTGCTGATTCCAGTTGAAGACGTAGTGGTTGGGGATCATTTGATTGTAAAACCAGGAGAAAAAATACCTGTAGACGGTATCCTTGTAAAGGGAAGAACATCTGTTGATGAATCGATGCTTACAGGCGAGTCTATCCCGATTGAAAAAGAAACAGGAGCGAAAATGATTGGATCTACGATAAATAAAAATGGTTCCATTGAAATGGAAGCGACAAAAGTTGGGAAAGATACGGCCCTTGCTTCTATTATAAAGGTCGTGGAAGAAGCGCAAGGATCGAAAGCACCTATCCAACGCTTGGCTGATATAATTTCCGGTTATTTCGTTCCAATTGTCATCGGTATTGCGATTATCACCTTTATTATCTGGATTGCGTTTGTTCAACCTGGTCAAGTTGAATCCGCCTTAGTTGCAGCCATTGCTGTCCTTGTTATTGCCTGTCCTTGTGCGTTAGGGCTGGCAACTCCAACATCGATTATGGTAGGAACTGGAAAGGCAGCCGAAAATGGAATCTTATTTAAAGGTGGAGAACACCTAGAAAGAACCCATCAATTAGAGGCAATCATTCTTGATAAAACAGGAACCATCACAAAAGGAAAACCTGAAGTAACCGACTTTTCCGGTGATGAAGAAACATTACAACTTTTAGCTAGTGCGGAAAAAGGATCTGAACATCCACTTGCAGGAGCGATTGTGGCATATGCAACAGAGAATGATATTGATTTTGTGGACGTGGATGAATTTAACGCCATACCTGGCCATGGTATTGAAGCGAAGATGTCTGGAAAACATGTTCTTGTTGGAAATCGAAAATTAATGAATGACCATCAAATTGATATTGAGGGTTATGAAGAGAAATTAGTTGAATTTGAAAACAATGGTAAAACAGCTATGTTGATTGCAATTGATGGAAAGTATCGCGGCACTGTGGCCGTTGCAGATACTATTAAAGAAACCGCACCACAAGCCATTCGAGAGTTAAAAGACTTGGGAATTGAAGTGATCATGTTAACAGGTGATAATGAAAGAACGGCACAAGCGATTGCAAAACAAGTTGGAATCGATCAAGTCATTGCTCAAGTATTACCTGAAGAAAAAGCAGATAAAGTAAAAGAACTTCAATCACAGGGTAAAAAAGTCGCAATGGTGGGTGATGGTGTGAATGATGCACCTGCATTAGTTACAGCAGATATTGGAATCGCCATTGGAACAGGGACAGAAGTGGCGATTGAAGCGGCTGACTTGACGATTCTTGGCGGTGAGCTATTGCTCATTCCAAAGGCCATTAAAATAAGCCATGCAACGATTCGAAATATCCGGCAAAACCTCTTCTGGGCTTTCGGATACAATACAGCAGGCATCCCGATTGCTGCAGTCGGTTTACTTGCACCATGGATTGCTGGCGCAGCAATGGCATTAAGTTCGGTAAGTGTTGTTTCGAACTCACTTCGCTTAAAACGAGTGAAACTATAAGAAAAGCACAAGCGCCCGTTTAGCGACGTACAAACTTAGTCCATAAGGATGAACGGCTAAAGGCGCGCCGTCCTGGCGC
>NZ_VTQV01000054.1 GCF_008764245.1 Bacillus subtilis | reverse complement strand
TGGAGAAAAACAAATCATTTCTCTCCACCTGATTTATTTTAGGGACTTTTTAGACAGCCCCTTTCTACACTATTTTCCGATTACCCCATAAAAATTATAACCAAATAAAAATCTTAAATAAAGTGTTTGAGCCTCAATTGATTTTCAAAAGTCATTGCATATGCATGTTAAAACCATGGATAATATTTCCCATACTTGGAACTGGAGATAAAAAGAGGACATATAACGTTGATTTATCGTGGTATTAATAAAACCATATTTGAAAAGTTCGATTAAAATATAATAAAAACCTGGTTATAGCTATTTTCAAGTACTTATTTTTTTATCAATTAATTCACTTACTATTGGCTATATTATTTAATATTTCTTAAGCCTTACGATAAACATTATTCTACTTGAACACCTTTAATTTGATACTATTTTCCGATTAACCAATTTCTTTAACCCCACCATTATACTTATAGATGATAATAATTTCTGATTTTTGGAAAGTGGATGATGACCTTCGTATATTTCCCATCTTCTGAATGAATGGAAAGGTCATGTCCTAATTTAAGAGCCATTTCTTTTGCAAGGTAGAGACCTAAACCGGTAGATTTGGCATGACTTCTCCCAATAGATCCTGTAAATCCTTTTTCAAATACGCGGCTGATATCCTCTGGCTTAATTCCAATGCCTGTATCTTGAATCTGTAGCCGCTTTTCTTTTAGATCTTCCTCAAATTGTACGGAGATTTCCCCGCCTTCACCTGTATATTTTAAAGAATTTGAAAAAACTTGATCCATAATAAAACCAAGCCATTTACTGTCGGTATGGACAACCTGTTCAATATTGTCCATATGAAAACGAATTTGCTTGTTAATAAAAGATTTGGCAAATTTCTTTACACTGTTTTTAGCGACTTGATCCAACACTACCTCGGAAATAAAATAATCTTTGGAAAAAGAATCAATGCGAGAATAATAAAGAGCCTGCTCCACGTAATTTTCGATTCTATCCAACTCATCTTCAAACTTGTCCACAAGGTATTCAACAGTTCTTCCATTACTGTTTTCCATAAGCAAGCGACCTGCCGCAATCGGAACCTTGACTTCATGAATCCAAGATGTAATAAAGTCTTGATGATCCATTTTTTCGTTATACAACTTTTGTAATTGATCGCCATGCACACTATTTACTTTTTTTAATAACTCAAGATATAACAGTTGTTCATCGTTTCGCGGTTTAGGCAGAGTTGCGAGAAATTCTTCATGATTACTTTCAACCAAATCATTTAATTCCCGATAAAATTCTCTATTGTAATAGTATTCGATGATTACGTATATAGCTACAATAAAAAAGATAACCACATTGGTATATACGATATTACTTACAGTGTTTCTGGGATCTGTGCTCACAATCGTCATCAAAGAAACAAAGAACATAATGATCACGTTTAATATAAAGAAATTCCGTTTATCTTTTAGATATTGAAAGAAACTCATTGGATAATATAACCTTGTCCTTTCTTAGTCATAATGAAGTGTTCTTTTCCAAGTTCAGCAAGCTTTTTACGCAGACGAGCAATATTAACCGTCAATGTATTTTCGTCTACGAAATTTTCATTCTTCCAAAGGCTACGCATCATTTTCGTACGACTGACGATGGTTCCTTTATTTTTCATCAGGATTTTCAAAATAAGAAATTCTGTTTTCGTGAGTTCCGACTTTCGATCTCCATGTAAGGCCTCTCCGTTCTCAAGGTTTAATATAATTCCATCATGTTCGATTGTCTTAGACTGTGTTTCCATGTAGGAATACGTTCTGCGGAGGAGTGCATTAATTTTTGCAATCAATACATCCATATGGAAAGGTTTTTGAATATAATCATCTCCTCCCATGTTTATCGACATCACTATATCCATTGGTGTATCACGGGAAGAGAGAAAGATCATAGGGACCTTTGAAATTTCTCTGATTTTATTACACCAGTAAAATCCGTCAAACGATGGCAAATTGATATCCATGATGACTAGGTGAGGATCATGATTAAGAAATACCTGCATGATTTGGTCAAAGTCTTCGATCTTAACGGTTTCAAAACCCCACTTTTCTAATGTTTCCCCTACCATATCACGAATGGTCAAATCATCTTCCACAATCATGATTTTCATTCCTCTTCCCTCCAAACAATCATCCTTCTTTAACATCATATTAATTGAATATCGACCAACATACAAAGAAAATATCGTGTTTAAACATATTTTTTATCAATGTGACGAAAATGTAAGGTTACGAGATCAAGCTGTAAGTTTATATAAAGGGCACCTATTGTAAAATAAAAACGTAAAACAAAACAACTCTGAATGGAGGATTTAAATATGAAAACTATTGTCGAAGCAAAACAAATAAAAAAAGTCTATGGTGCAAAGGGAAATGTATTTTCAGCTTTGGAGGATATAGACTTAACCGTCATGGAAGGTGAATTCGTCGGTATTATGGGTCCCTCGGGTGCTGGTAAATCAACTTTACTAAATATATTGGCAACAATTGACGAGCCGACTGCTGGTGACATCGTGGTTGACGGAATCAATTTGACAAAGATGAATGAAGAGCAATTATCTGCCTTTCGCCGTGACAAACTTGGTTTCCTTTTCCAAGACTATAATTTATTAGATACTCTAACTGTGAAAGAAAATATTATCTTGCCGTTAGCCTTGGCAAAATTGAACGTTAAGGAATTGGAACGAAGAGCAGATGAAGTGGCAGATAAGTTTGGCATTCGCGACATTTTAAATAAGTACCCGTATCAAATTTCTGGGGGACAAAAGCAACGCACGGCAGCATCACGCGCGATTATTTCAAAGCCAAACCTAATATTGGCAGATGAACCAACAGGTGCGTTGGATTCGAAATCAGCAACAGACTTATTAGAAAGTTTAAAGGATCTTAATGAACAAGACAAGGCAACCATTTTAATGGTTACCCATGATGCTTATGCGGCAAGTTATTGTAATCGCGTCCTATTTATTAAAGACGGTAAAATCTTCACAGAACTTGTGAAAGGGAAAAGATCCCGCAAAGAATTTTTCAACAAGGTGTTGGATGTTCTATCCGCACTGGGGGGTGGAGCAAATGACATTATTTAGTTTAGCAAGGAAAAATATTAAAGGTAATTTCAATAATTATTTTGTCTATTTTGTTACGCTCGTATTCAGCATGGTTATTTATTATACGTTCACTTCCTTGCAATATAGCGAAAAAATTCAGGAAAGCATTGAATTGTCGGATACAATGAGTTTCATGTTTGGGGTATCATCAATTATCTTAATTTTATTCGTAGCAATCTTTATTTTATACTCCAATTCATTCTTCACAAGAAAAAGGAAGAAAGAAGTCGGATTGTACGCCATACTTGGTTTACGCAAGAAAACCATTGCAAAAATGTTATTTTATGAAAATTTGATTATGGGAATCATTGCAATAGTTATTGGAATTATTCTTGGAACCTTACTTTCCAAATTATTTGCAATGATTTTAATAAAACTTATGGGTTCAATTGCCGATGTGGACTTCGGTATTTCCATTCTAGCGATTACCCAAACAGTCATAGTCTTTATGGTCATTATTTTATTCACTTCTGTTCAAGGTTACCGTTTGATTTATCGTTTTACATTAATCGAATTATTCTATGATGAGAAAAAAGGAGAACAAATTCCAAAGGTTTCACTTATTTCGGCTGTTATCGGAGTTATATTGCTTGTCGTTAGTTACTGGCTGATATTAAAACCATTTCCTGACGAATTTACTACGGAATATTTAATGAAAAATTATGGTATTGCTTTTGTTGCTCTCGTCATTGGCACCCATTTATTTTTTCAATCTGTAACGGTCTATTTATTAAGATTATCACAAAAAAATAAGTCGCGTTATTACAGAGGAACTAGAATAATTGAAACATCTCGCTTACTGTTTCGTATTAGAGGGAATGCACGTACCTTTACAGTCATTGCATTGTTGAGTTCTGCAACGATCTGTTTCTTAGGTGCAACTTACAGTGGGTATTACAGCAACGAAAAAAGAGCTGAGGAAGTTGTTCCGTTCAGCTATTCGCATTTGTCAAAAGGTCCAGAATTTGATTCGCAGGTGGAGAGCATAATAAAAGCAGATCATCGACATCCAATAAAAGCCCAACTAGACATACCCGTCATTCAGGTAAAAGCAATACTCTCATTTCAACTGGATTATGACATAAATCCTGTGCAATTAATCTCAGAAAGTACATTTAATAAAGCAGCGAATGCTTTAAATAAGGATGAAACAGTCTTACTATCAAGAAATCAAGCAGCAGTAATCCAGCCAAGGTTTACTGAATATACGAAGTCGGTTTTTAAAGGAGAAAATATAACGATTCAATTGCCTCAAGGAAGCAGCGAACTGCCATTTGTTCATATGGTTGAAAGTAATGTGCTACCTTTCGATTATCCCGATTTCTTTCTCGTAGTCAGTAACGAAATGTTTGCTGAGATAGCCAAAAAAGAGGCTCCATTAACTTATAAAGTGTATGAAGTGGAAAATGAAGTAACGGCACAAGCCACATCAAAGAAAGTAAATAAACTGGTTGGAAACGATTTTCAAGTTTCTTCATCATTTTATACGGAGTATAAGCAAGGTAAAGAAGGAAACGCAATTACTCTTTTTATTTTTGGATTTTTGGGGCTTGTATTTTTAGCGGCAAGTGGAAGTATCATTTATTTCAAACAGTTAACAGAAGCGAATGAGGCGAAAGGACAGTATGAAATCCTTAGAAAAATCGGTGTCAATAAAAAGGATATACGTAAATCAATCAAAAGGCAGTCATTATTTGTGTTTGGATTGCCACTAACCGTAGGAATATTGCACAGTTGTGTGGCATTGTACTTTACTAGCAACTTTATTTCTAATCTCATTGGAATCAATCTTATCTTCCCTATTCTAATGGCTATAGTCTTCTTTGTTATCATCTATGCAGTCTATTACGTATTAACCGTTAATACGTACAATCGCATTGTAAATAAATAAGAGCGAAACATCTCTCGAATGTTCGGTTCGAGAGGTGTTTTGTCATGTATTCCATTGTTAAAAAAATCCTCATTACTCTGGAATCTAGACCGATTATATTATTGAAGCTCAAATTGAACATCCTTAAATCTTCTAATTACAAAAAATCGAATGATTGGAAATATGATAACTCCCATACAAAATGTATCGCCAATAGAAACACAATTAAGCCTGTACTATCAGAAATGATGCCATATTTTTTCATTAATTTATTTTGAACCATGTAATATTCTTTCTCGGTAATTATGTACGGGTTAGCAGTTGTTTTAACATAGCAATTTGCATACTATATAGAATCAAATTCTGTTTCAAAAAACACGTCCCCTTATAATTAATCAATTAAAATCAGACGGCTGTTGGTACAGCTCCACGGGAATTTCACCCCTGCAAGTATTCCTTCCAGCTCTACTCATAGCTTGCGACGCTTCAAACGCTCGAACCATGACGGTAGAGGAGTATCATTATCCTAGCTGATGGGTGATCGCCAGCAATCCACCACGATTGCATTAGATTCATAGATTATCGCTCGTTTCTAATGAAAGTCATGGCGTATGAATCAAGTGGCTCGTCATCAGTAGAATGTATCTGATTTTTTAATTTATACTGCACAGCGTTATCTTCCGTGCTTTCTTTGTCAAAGAACAAATATATGATGAATGAAAGGGAAAACCTAACCATTCTGTATTCAAATTTTGAAAGCTAAAACAGATTGCATAAGCTTCGCTCGTAAGCGTTCACGTGTATCTTCATCGATGCCCCAATAAGTGTTTCCTTGTTCATCACGTAGCTTACGCATGGATAGGGTTGTCATATAGCTTCCATAATGTAGAACAACTACTTTCATTGCTTCTGGCTCACCCTTATTTGCAGCTAAAATAATTGGGTACGGCAATAAACCACGCTCGTTGTTTCCAACATTAGAATTAATCACTCCATTCATCTGCATGTTCCTCCAAAAATCGTCTTAACCTTTTGAAAGAGCTTGTCCTCCTATACTGAACGGTACTACGTGGAATATCGAGTAGTTCAGCTATTTCTACATCTGATTTGTCAAAAAAGTAGTATAAAAGGACAGTCTTACGCTTTTCTTTTGGCAAAGTACGCAACGCTTCGGCGAGTAATTTCGGAGTTATTTTCTTTCCAGCCACTTGAAAACTTTGTCCTTCTTCTCCTTCATATTGCTTATCTAAGGTATAGAGTTGATTTTCTTCTTGTGGGGTGAGATCAGAAAATGTCATCTCCTTTGCTTGTCGTTGTTGTCTTTCGTTGAAAATATTAATTGCTTCATTCTTCAATACACGTTTACAAAAGGCATTAAATGCACAGCGAACTTGCCACTCGGTACGATCTGGTTCGATCATGCATTTCCTCTCCCTTCGCAACTGCAAAGGAGGGTGATGATTTCCCCTTTCATAACCTTCAACAAGATTTTTTATGAAATGCCAAAAATAAAAGCAATATTTTTTAAAAAAATATTCATTAAATACAAAAAAGCCCAACTGAACATAAGCCAGGTGGGAGAAAAATTTATACATATTATTAAATGGAAAATTCTATTTAAAAAGTTGAAAGCCTTAGTTCAAGAAGAAAACAAATTACGACAAAACAAAAAGTAAAAGTAGTATATGAGCTAAGGCACGATTATCCTGTGAAGGCATTACTCAAAATTGCCGGTATTCCACGTAACACTTATTATTATAAAATTAATACTTTTACGCACTCAGATAAAAATCCAAAGTAGAAAAGGCTCATTAGTTCTATTTTTGAGAAGCATAAGGGCAGATATGGTTATCGTCGTATTCTCTTTTTTTCTTTAAAACTCACCATCCCTAAAGAATCTTTGACACAAAGGGAATCTGCCTAATTATATAACCTAACAAGAAGCAAAGTGGTATCGTGATCAGAATCGTAGCTAGAAATATGAAGGATGGTGGAAAGTAGATGACCTTCAATCCAGCCATAACAATAGCGATAATCGGTATATGAATGATATAAATCACGAAGGAATGGGCTGACAAGAAGCTCCAACCTTTTCCTTGATGAAAAACTCTTTTGCGAAAGAATATGATTAATCCGAGAATGATGCCAACACAAAATAGAGCTTCCCAAAGAGAATAAACCAAAGATGTCCAGTTCCAGCCGCCAGAAAACTGTAATCCGTCTAATCCAAATATCAAGACTAAGGGAAGGAGAAGAATCGATGCTCCAATTGCAATTCCAAAACCCGTCCTACCCATAGAATCAGGAATATTTCGAAACCAATTGCGTTGGTAAGCGATGATGCCCAAAATGAATAGCCCGACATATTGTGGGAGATCATAGCCGCTTGCTGTAAAAAGTCCAACGAATGATTGAACCCCGGGAGATCCACCGGGTAAATCAAGAGCAGGGACCCACAGTCTTATGATGAAGTATCCTACCGCTAATATCATGACAAAGACTGTGAACATCCTGTAGGTGGGTGGCGTACTCTGACGAACTACTGATAGCTTATTTTTACTCATAAACTTCGCCCAGACTGCGTATAAACAAACGAATACGAAAAGTAGCTCGACGTACCACATCGGGCCATAGGTTAAATGTGAAAAATAGGTTTGCCATGTAAATGGCTCCTGGTTAAGCATATAGACTTCAATTGATTGAACTTGGCTAAGAATGAGAACGTAGAAGATAAACGGGACTAGGAACCGGATGAATCTATCTTTGATAAATCGGGTCGCTCCATTACGTTCAAAAGATGAAGGAACAAAATATCCGGAAATAAGAAAAAACATCCCCATGAAAAAAGTCTGATTAAAAGCAAGGAATAGAAGGCCCATAACAACCCCATTAGACCCTTGTTTTAATACCTCGTTATAGATGGAAAAATACACTAAATGATGCAAAACTACCAACACTGTAAGTGCAGCCCTTAGGTTATCAATAAAGTATAACCGGCCTTCTTTTTGTGGAGACGAACTCCCTATACAGTTTGAATTCACCAAAATTCTTATATTCCCCTTTAAAAAATTTTAAAAATATATCTCAACAGAGCTTCCGCAAAACTGCACGGCTTAGTATAAGTCGTCCTATTTGCTGTAAATTTTAATTTTCGCTTTTAGATGATCCGCCTATTTTCCAAGAGGCTAAACCTATGAGCCCACCAACTACAATAAATACAATGTCCATAAAAATTTCAAATCCCTGAAACGCATCAATATAATTTACCAAAAACCAACTTTTCCCCCCGTTAGTCAAATGATTGATTAATCCGCCTACTCCTTGTATAAGGAAAAGTAAACTAAGTCCACTGATAATTTCTTTCATGATGAACACCTCATTAATAATCTTTTTAATTTAATATGCCTCTAAGACCGATATTGAAAAAAACTGCACCTACGATTCCTATCGCTACCAAGAGAGAAGAAATCGGAGCTTCATTTAATTTTGATCTAATTTTATTTAGAAATTGTTGCAGTCTCTCTTTAAACATAATATTAACCCCTAACAGTAAAAGAGAAGGAAGCACCATTACAAGATTGTAGCCAATTATAATAAAGATAGAAGAGGAAGGCTCAATTGTTAGGTGATTCATTAACAAAATCGAATAAAAGTAAGGCAATGCAGTTACAAATTCAACTAGAAAAACAATGATACCTAATATGATCATCCCTCTCATCGTTGTTTTTTGGGGTATAAATGAAATTAAACGTTTTTTTGTAGTATCATTTGGTTTACTGAAGCTAATTAGAACAATAACTGCTCCGAAAAGGATATAAAACCAATTGATAAAGTCAAATTCAGATAACTTTCCGATTCCTTTCAATAGTGAATCTCCACCAAAGTATAGTAATAAGCCCACCAGAAGATAGCCAAACTGCGTAATAAACAAAAAAACAAGCAAGCGAGAAGATAATTGATTAGGCTGTGTCAATAATAAATAGGCTGTTACAGCAAGTACACCAGGACTTAATATATCAATTAATGCGCAAATAGAAATAATTAGCAAAGCTATTGATATGTCTGTTGATGAAGAAGGCATTAATGCTTCAATACTTTCGATCAAATATAGAGTCCCTCCTTTTTATATGTTATAATTTAAATAACACAGTGTGTTAAAATTATAATAACACACTGTGTTAAGAAAAGGAAGTGATTTTTTATGCCAAGGATTGTTAATCATGAAAAAAAGAGGAAGTCAATTGCTGAAGCCGCTTGGAATATTATTAAGAAAGAGGGAATCGAAAAGGCATCTATAAGAAGAGTTGCTATTGAAGCAGGCATGTCTGCTGGAGCGTTAAGACATTATTTTTCAACTAAGGATGAAATGTTATTATTTATCATGGATTATTACCTGGAAGAAGGGAAAAAACGTTCTCAAAGTAAAAGTTGGTCAGACAATCCATTGCAGGCAGTCGCAGAAGTTTTATTGGAGCTTGTACCAATTGATGAAGAAAAGAAAATCGAAACGAGCGTTTGGTTGATCCTTGCACTTCAGTCACTGACAAGTGATACATTAAAAGAAAAAAAAGATGAAATGACTAACGGTATGTATGAATTAGCAAATTCAATGATCGAGATATTAGTCCTACAAGGGATTTTATCTGATTCAACTAATGTAAAATTAGAAAAAAGTAGGCTAGCGGCATTAATTGATGGATTGTCCATTCATGCTCTGTTAAGACCTGATGTCTACTCTCCAGAAAAGGTGAAGGAAGTAATCCGTTATCATTTAGAAACACTCTGCGATGAAAGTAAATTGAGTTAATTGATCATGTATCTGAAGTTATAGTCCATTTGTGTTATAACGAGATGCACTTCAAAGGGGCATTTTGTTGAACAGTTGCATGAAGTAGGCTTTAGTATATTACAGCTTTTCCTTCCATTACAGGCATAGCCGTCATATTTTTAGTAAAAATACAGTTCACGGATAAGCTTGTAACTAAGTTAAAAATAAATTATTTTAGAATGGCAGTAAATTAGATGAAAAATTCACATTTTTAATCATAGGTTTAAAAAATAGTTACTTTTCAATAAAAATCTGATAGGAAGTGTGAAAATATGTTGGATACTATATGTTTTTTCTGCAAAAATAAATTTACGATTAATCATTCTGATTCACAATATTATAAAATCAAAAAAGGAGAAAATAAATATTATATATGTAAAAGTTGCAATAATTCATTTCAACAAGAAGCGATTAATAAAACTGGAATAAGTCCGGATCAAATTGATGATTATGATAAGTTTTTCCGGTATAAATAAAACTCTCTTTAATATCGCGTAAATGTCAATTTTCTCATCATTCTTACAAAACTTCCTGTAGAATATTCTCAATGAGGGGATCGGAACGAAAGCGATTAATCGTGCGATAGCTTAGTACGTAACCCTGCACTAGCCACATCATGCGAACACTGTGGAGCAAGTGTTGGTGTTATGGGAGCAGTTGCGGATGCTGTCTTAGATGAAGGTATACAAGTTATTGGAATTATGCCTAGTTTTTTAGAGCAGAGAGAAATATCGCATAAAAGATTATCCAAGCTGATAGTTGTCGAATCTATGCATGAGAGAAAGGCTAAAATGGAAGAGCTTGTAGATGGCTTTGTCGCTTTGCCAGGTGGACCAGGAACATTAGAATGTCACTTTAGGAGATATATTGCACACCATTTAAACGCTATTTTGCATTAAGTAAATATAAAAGCCTAATTTCTCAACATTAAAATTGAGAAATTAGGCTCATAGAAGGACATTAAACCCTTTCGATCATGATGCATAATGTCCCAGGTTTTTCTAAACTTCATATTCCTCTTTGCTCTGGTTAAATAAACAAATAATAATTTACTCTAGAAGTTTTAGGTGACTGATTATTCACAAAGTAGCCTGTTTGTTGAACTAAGATCAATAATTAAGGCTGTGAGTTTATGATACCATCCAAACACAGAAATGTTGAATGGTTGTTTTAAGATTCCCTTTTTTTCGTGGACATTACCATTTTTCTCATCTAACTCGATAAGATGAGACTTGGTCGTTCCAAGAAGTAGTACCAGACATTCCCCAAGAAGTTAAATTGGTGGTAAAGTATTTGTTTGGATAACTTACAAGAGTTAAATAACGACCACCATAATAACGATTTTGATAGAGCCTAATCCAAGAACCAGGAGCTACAGATACAGCAGATATTCTGTTATCCCATGCAGTACTCAGAGAAGTGACCTGAGTTCCAGGATACGCAATTAATGATCTTCCATATCCATGACCCGAAGTATGTTCATATAAATAAGTTGGTCTTGCCATTATACCTATTGACTGACTAGATAATCCCTCTGTAACTTTTTGATGATATGCTTCATATTTTTCTGGAGTAGAGAAGCCATGTACCTTTTCTCCTTGATCAGTTGCTTCAACTACCATTCCAACAATTTTTTTATGTTTACCTGGTGCATATTTTATTCCATCTACTGTGTCAACTTTTAGATCCTGATCTGGATTCGATGTTAAACTAGCTGCATTTGTTCTACCTTCAAAACTAAAAACTAAAGAGAAAACTCCTATTAGGGCTATTAAAGCTAAAGACAGATTACGTATCATTTTTCTTTTCATCAAAGTTCCTCCTCTTAAATTAAAAGTCAATCTATTGTAGTGCAACTTTTTTCAAAACGGTTAAACTTTATTTTAAATCCACAACACGATATTCTTTAACTTTTTCCGCTTGAACCTCACCTTCCTTTTTGTAATAATATGACTTAATTTTCACCTCCTTAATAATTGACTGACTTTTCTGGTAAGATATAATATTTACATAGACCTGCACCTACTTGTCCCATGTTTTTAAAAGTGATTTCAACATATGAATGGCATGTTTCTGCTTTTTAAGATCCAACGGTTTCTGCCATCGAAGTTGCCCTTCTAATAAAAGCATCATTTGGAAAGCAATGTCTTCACATTGCATAAGAACCTCTTTGATTAGTTGTTCCTTCGATGTAAAGTGGTTTTGTATAACGTCATAGTAGCTACATTTGCTTCCTCAATAATTTTCTTTATTCCAACAGCATGAAAACCGTGATAGTTTCGAGCATTCATAAACACTCCTTATTAATAGGAAATCCTTTAATCTCTTTTAATGTATAAAAAAGAAACAGTGGTACCACTGGCTCTAGTCATGCTGTTTGAGAATAGCCATTACTTTTGTCATTTAATTTCTCACCAACTGATATAAAGACGTGAAGGTGTCATAAGTTATCAATATTCTTTAGGTGGAGACAGCCCCATGGATTCATTGACTGGAACAGGGGTAACATGGCACTCTATTTTATTGAGTATGATAAAAATTTTAAAAACTTCAATGAAGAAAATATAAAAATCATAGATATACTTAATGAAAATACAGAATTAGGTGAATGGAAATCCTTAGATTTTGCTAGTTTTGGCGCAAGTGGTTTAGAATTATTTGTCTATGGTGATAAGATGTCATTTCTGATTACCATTCTGGTAAGCTCAAAAAAAGACTGATATGGTCAGAAACTTCCTTAGAGTGGGTCAAAGTGATGATGTGATTAGCACCAGGTATACGCACAAAGTTAATATTGGGAATTTCCTTATATAATTGTGCGATTTTAAAGAGATCTTCTGAGTCCATCTCGCCTATGATAAAAAGTGTCTTCGTTTTAATTTCTCCCAATCTTTCCATCGCTGAATTGGAGGAAACAGTTTCGAATGTTTTCCAATCAAAAGTCTTTTGAATATTGTGTATCATCATTTCGCGCAATAAATCGTATGCTTTTCCGAAAGAAACACTCCAGGAAGGCTCGCTTAATGTTATATTAGTCATTTTCTCGACATCTGGTGCAGCTTTAGAAACTCGGCTCTCTAATTCCGCATGTTCGGAAGAAAATTTAAACCCCGACAGGCCTGGAGCGATCAATACAAGTTGAGACACCCTTTTTGGATAGGACAGAGTAAAATCAGTTGCAATTTGTCCACCTAGGGAATGTCCAACGAGGGCACCTTTCTTAATTTTAAGATGATCCAAGAGTTTTCTAAGATCCTCAACATAATCAATGGGTTCATTCGGAACAGGTGACTTCCCTGCACCCCGGACATCAAGAGTGATTACTTTGAACGACTTTGAAAGATGTGGTGTGATGAATTCCCAGTCACGTGAATCCATAGCTCCACTATGAAGTAGTATAACCGGCTTTCCGTTTCCTTTAATTTCGTAATGAAGATCCATCTATTTCATCTCCTTTCCCTGAAAAAAGTAGGCCTTGCTCATGACTATCTTCGTTTCATTTCTAAGATTCCTTCCCTTATCCCCAAGCTGTTTATAAAACCATTTAATAAACTTATTCGGTTATAAAGGAAGTTTAATGTACCTTACAAATGATTTAATTGCTCAAGAAGGTCCTATTTCACCACTTTTATAATGCCCATCCTCTTTAATGTTCCAATAAGTGATTTCAAGAATTTAAACATCCTCCTTATTTATTTAACACACTGTGATGAAATGATAATAACACAGTGTGTTAAATAAAAGCAAGAGGTGATTTGAGTGCCGAAAATAGTTGATCATGGTCACAAAAGAAAAATGATCGCTGAAACGGCTTGGAAAATTATTGAAACGGAAGGCATTGAAAAAAGCATCTATCCGAAGAATTGCATCTGAAGCTGGAATGTCTACCGGAGCACTAAGACATTATTTCTCAAACCAAGATGAATTATTATTATTTATTATGGAATATTTTCTTGCTCGTGGGAAAGAACGGTCGGAGAATAAATCATGATCAAAAAACCCTCTTATTGCGGTACAGGAAACGTTGTTAGAATTAGTTCCTGTGGATCGGGATAAACAAGCTGAAACTTGAGTTTGGCTAGTTTTCGCCATTCGCTCACTTACAAGTGTAGCTTTGAACACAAAAAGAGATGAACTAACTGAAGGAGAATATATTTTAATGGAGGCACTGCTTGAAATATTGATAAAAGTAGGCTATGTAAATAAAGACATAAATATTGAAATAGAAAAATTAAGGCTTTCGGCCGTCATTGAAGGTTTATCCATACATGCTCTATTAAGACCGGAGATATTCACAATTGAAAAAACGGAACAAATTATTACTCACCATTTAAATGAACTTTGCAACCAATAATATATTAAGTTAAACACTTGTTTTTTAAATAAACCCTGTGGAATAACTCGGCAATGAAAAGAAGTAGGATCCCACCATAAAATCCGAAGAGCCATTTTAAATTAAAATGATTTTAAAAGTAAGAAATTAGTAAATGGCTAACTAAAGGGACTTCATCCGAATTCGGAGTTTATTAAAAATGCCACAACTCAATTTATAGACGAAATAGCATCTGAATTAAAAGGAGAGGAATTCATGACACCGGGAATGACATCAAGGAAAAATCTCGTCGGAATATTATACTTGAAAAGTAAATTAATAATTTCGGAGGTGTAGTTATGTCTAAACGCCACTACTTGTACATCATATTGGGGTAAATTTTGTATAAATTCTTTCTTCGATTGCTCCCAGTAATCCGCCAAATTGAAATCGAGCGGCCTTCTAAAAGTTTCATCTTCAATCTTTGCTGTGTGTATGCGTGATACCCTGTAATTACGCAGTTCTCCATTTCTTGATGCCACAAGATACCACCTATTCCCTTTTGCTACCAATCCTAATGGTTCAACCAGCCTTTCCTTTTGTTCTCCATTCGCCTGTTTATAAACGATTGTTAGCCTTTTGCTTTCCCACACTGCTTGCTGGACTGTTTTAAGAGCATGAACGCTTTCCTTAGTTTGTCGCCAAGTACCCGAGTCGATATGAATTCTTTCCCAGCTCACTTGTGCCTCTTCTTGAAAAGTTTCTGGGATGGAGGCTAATAATTTTTGTCTCGTATCCAATGTTTGTTTATTGAATCCTAAGTCTTTCAGCAATTCTTCCGAAGGGAAAAGAAAGAGCGATTTGACGTCGTCAGTGTTCAACCCGCTTAAGTGAGTGCGAAAATTATCTAACAGACGCCAACCTCCGTCTTTCCCTCGATCCGAAATAATCGGTATCCCCGCATGACTTAAGGCGTCCATATCCCTTAGAATTGTTCTTTCTGAAACCTCAAGTTTAGTTGCCAACTCCTTGGCTGTCATTTTCCCTCTATTTTGCAGCAATATCATTATGTTGAGTAACCGATCAGCCCGCATAATCTTTTAACCTTCTTTCGAAGTGCAAATTTATTTTTATATGACAAGAGATGTCATATTAATATTTTATACTTAATCTATAGAAACGGAAAGGAGAATGATTGATGACTGAAAGTCGGAAAGTGGTATTATTTATTGCAACAAGTTTAGACGGGTATATTGCAACAAAAGAGGAGTCACTTGAATGGTTGTTTCAAGTAGAGGGAGAAGGGGATAATGGCACTTCTGAGTTTTTTGACACGATTGATACCGTTTTAATGGGGAAAACAACTTATGATTGGATTATGGAACATGAGGGTGACAGTAGCTGGCCGTATTCTGATAAAAATTGTTTTGTGTTCACTAGGTCTTCAATTGCTGATACGGAGCAGGTGAAATTTATTTGTCCCAATATTCCGGACTTTGTAAATGAATTAAAAAAACAGGAAGGGAAAAATATTTGGATGGTTGGAGGAGGAGAACTGCTATATTCCTTCCTAAAAGAGAATGCTGTTGATGAGCTCATCATAACTATCGCACCAACGCTCATTGGAAGTGGGATTCCTTTGTTTAAGAATGGGGATTATCACTTAGAATTGTTATTAAAAGGGGCAAGGAAGTTTAATCAATTTGTAGAATTGCATTATGAGGTTAAGAGGTAAAACGTCTGACAGATAAAATAATATGCAAGTAACAGCTTTCCATATCATAGCTGTTTAAAAAAACTCACATTCGATTAATATAATCGTAATCGATATCGTGTGTTTTTTAAACGACTTTATTTCCACTCGACAATGGTCACGGTTGCAACGCCGCTCAAGGAAGGTACGACAGCTGATTGAACAACAACGGTATACAAAGTGACCGTGATCCTTAAACTGATGCCGAGCAATGTTGAAATCAAGTAAAAAGCCATACTGGCTGCTCGATAAGAAAAACACGGCTCTGACAGTGAAAATCAGCTTTCTACTGTACAAATCGAATAGCTTACCGAAAATCAATACAGTAACGGTAGAAGCCACCCGGTATGACGAAGCCAAAACGAATAAACAGCCGACAATAGCCTAATCCCCTTACGGCGAATTAGACTATTGTTGTTTGCAAAAAGGAATGATCCTAGACCTTTGTGAGGACCCCCGGAAGCATCAGCACTACCTATGTCAAAAGTACTTTATTTCGTTTTTACAAGGCTTATTTACTCATTTGGTAACCTAATTTCCAGATGTCAAGATCTTCTGTAAGACCTTCCATAAGGGGAACCTCGACCCATCCGCTTAGCTGATAGCGCATTGCTCAAAATCCTTACCACTTCGTTTATCAAAAAATTTGTGCTGTTCATCTTGACACGTCATAATATGAATAGTAATATTATTACTATGAAAAACAACATGATTAAAAAATCACCTGTCGCTTTAGCCATTCTTTGTTTTTTGATTGAGGAGTCAATGCATCCTTATCGTATGCAACAGCTTATTAAAGAGAGGGGGAAAGATGAGGTTATTAATGTTCGTCATCGAACGAGTATTTACCAAACGATTGAACGTTTGCATCGAGACAAGGCCATTGCCATCCAAGAAAAGAAAAAGAATGAAGGGAGACCCGAATTAATTGTTTATGAAATCACGGACCTCGGTCGAAATGCTGCCTATTCATGGATCCGGGAAATGATTTCTACTCCGGCCCAGGAGTTTTTAGAGTTCCCTGCTGCCGTGTCTTTTCTGGCATTGTTAACGCCTGAAGAAGTCGCATTGCTCTTCAAACAAAGAGTAAGCACTCTGGAAAATAGACTCGCACATCTTGAAGATCAATTTCGGAAAGGAGCATCGCTAGGTCTGCCGCGCTTATTTTTACTTGAGGCCGAGTATCAACAAAAAGTGCTTGCGGCTGAAATGGAATGGATCCAATCCATCATCGAGGATATTCATGCTAAAAAGCTGAAATGGAGCATGGAAGAACTGCGAGAGAAAGAAAACTAACTTACATGGGAAAGGTTGATTTTTAATGAATACACGATTAAGTAAGTCTTCATCATTCGATGAAACGGTGCCTGTCCTCGTTGTGGGAGGAAGTCTGGTGGGCCTGTCATTTTCCCTTTTCCTAGCTCGCCAGGGAATTAAGCCATTGGTCGTAGAGCGCCATCCAGGAACGTCCATTCACCCGCGCGTTTCGAGCCTAACCGCCCGAACGATGGAAATATTCCGTTCAGCAGGGATCGAGGAGGAGATTCGCCGTGAAGAACCCCCTTTTCCGCGGGAGTTTGGCATTATGTTTGTAGAGAGTTTGGCTGGGCAAGTGTTTGATAATCTGATGGAAGATATGAGTGCTTACTTTACGGATGCTAGTCCAGTTGAAGGAAACGGTATTGCTCAGGATCTGCTTGAGCCGGTTCTTCGGACACAGGCCGAAAAAGCCGGTGTTGATTTGCGCTACAATACGGAGTTGATCGAGTTTGAAACGGATGATGATGGCATCTCGGCCATGATTCGTGATCGAGTCAGCGGCAAAACGCACCGTGTTCGAACCAAATACATGGTAGGTGCGGATGGAAGTAAAAGTGGGACCCGCAAACAATTAGGTATTGGCCAACACGGAGAAGGTACGCTCTTCCATCTGATCAGCATAGTTTTTGATGCAGACATTCATGAACTGTTTAGAAGGCAAAACGCGCATATGTGTTTTTTCGCCAATGATACTGTAAGCGGAAGTCTTGTTCTGTACCCTGGAACTTTCAGAAGACCGCATATATATCGGTTGGATGTGATATATGATCCCGAAGAGGAAACCATTGAGGATTATCCAGAAGAACGTTGTATGTCATTAGTTCGAGCGGCAATCGGAATTCCTGACATCCCTGTTACGATTAAAAAGATTCTAACTTGGGAAATGGCTGGTCACGTAGCTGATCGTTTCCAAGAAGACCGGATTTTTTTGGTTGGCGATTCTGCGAGGGTTCAACCTCCAAGCGGCGGTTTGGGAGGAAATACCGGCATCGCTGAAGCGCAGAATCTTGCCTGGAAGCTGGCCGCTGTCTTACGTGGTGAAGCCGGTTCGGATTTGCTTACCACATACGATGCTGAACGGCGCCCCGTAGCAGATTACACGGCAGAGCAGGTAGTCACGCTTTCTCAGCAGCGCGAACATGAAGGGGCGGATGGGATTACAGTAAGCACCCTACATGTCAATATGGGGTATCGTTATCAAGATGGCGCATTTGTACCGGAAGCGGACGGAAAGAACCTTCCGATTGTACAGTCGCCCGAGTTATGGAAGGGACAGCCGGGAACCCGCGCAGCGCACATCGTTCTCGAACGTGATGGCAATAGCATTTCCTCATTAGATCTATTTGGTTCTCGATTTGTTTTACTCGTTGGATCAGACGGACAAAACTGGGTGGAGGCTGCTAAACATGTTAAAGATACGCTACGTTTCCCGATGGATATTTATCAGGTTGATGGGCAAAATGCTGATTTCAATAATCCTGGGAACGATTTTCTTGATGCATACTGTATAACTTCCACAGGGGCTATCATCGTGCGGCCAGACGGGTATATCGGTTGGCGAAAACCGGGTACAGAGGAGAATAAGGAAGAAATGGAAAAAGTGTTAACCAATGCTCTGTCGACAATCCTTTTTCGTTAAATCAACTACATCAAAAAGGAAAGGAATAATAATTATGCTTATATTTGAATATACCGAAATCTATGATTATCCCGCATCTATCGTTTTTTCATGCCTCATTAATTTAAAAGGGCGGCCTTCCTGGATTAAAGGTATTATGGAGGCGCGAGTGACTCCTGAAGGAACGGCTCAGTTGGGGACCAAGTATTTCGAAAGTGGAAAATACTCAGGCTTCAAGAGCGAAAAAAACATGATCGTGACCGAGCTTGTTCAGGATCAATTGTTAACGCTGGAGACAGTTCCTGATGAAAAACAATCGTTTCGAGAAAGCTATCGTATTGAGCCAATCTCGGATCAATCTTGCCGTGTTCATTTCTCAATTCAAATTGACAACGTTCCGAAGGTAGCTGAATTTTTCATGCGTCAATCGATGAAGAAAGAGCAGCCGCGAACAGCTGCAGGCTTGAAGGCTGTCCTTAAGGGTTAACCTCCATACGGTTTGCTGCAGTGCGAGAGTGGCATAGGTTTCAGCATCGCCTGCTAAGTCTAGGACTAAAACTAGTTCTAAATTTGTAGCAGTAATACGTCATTTTTTTGCCACTTATCTTAATAATTAAGATAAGTGAGTTGGACTGCCACGATTGAAGGCGGGGATTCGTTCAATGACTAACAACTAGTAATCTATAATATGCACTGGTGTATTTCTACAACACGCTGAGAGCAATCGGATTTCCGGGGTTCAATCCAGAATATTACACTTGCCCCAATCATGCTAGTACAGGTGGCCGATGTTCTAACGACATCGGCTTTACTGATTACTCTGTAGTCGGTTTACGAAGGTCATCGGTAAGATTTCGAAGAGATTGACAGGAGAGAATCAAGTAATCGAGTATGGTTTGTAACTCCTCTTGACTGTACTTCGAGTAGAGTTCAAGCATGGCATCGTTTAATGGAGCAAATGCCTTTTTAATCGTATGCAATTGTGAATAGAGGGGCTCGGCATAGACCACTCTGAGATCGTTAGGATCCTTCGTCCGGCGGATATAGCCCGCTTTTTCTAAGCGATTTAGCACGCTTGTAATAGCACCCGTGGTTAGTCCCGTCCACTCTGCTAGCTGTCCTGCAGTGGCTCTTCCTCTGCTTAGAATCAAATCTAAGCACTTATGATCTGTAATGTTAAGGCCAAGATGCCCAGCTATCGCCTGATGAAACATGATAGTTTGAGTGGATAACTGTTTGGAAGCTTCTAAAAGTGACGGATGAAGGTCTGTTTGTGGCGGTCGCATAATACATACCCCCTTTAATTTATCTCGATTCATAAAGTATAGCATAAATGATCCATTCACTGAGCGATATATGTTGGGGCAGTCAGAACTAAAGTTTAGGAACTCTTAATCAGCCTTAAGACTGAGGTAAAGGTAACGACTGATTGATATTATGAAATAAACATAATTCATCCATATATCTTAATAATTAAGATAAATTTCAGGAAAAGAGGGAACAGTCGTGTTCGAATTCCTTATGGGAGTAGAATTTTTGTTATTACTATTACTAGTGGGTGTTTCAGGGGCTACTGGCTATGCCGCGAATCACCTCAAATATGTGGGAGAGAGTGAATCGAGCTTCCGAATATGGCTAAAAGCAGCCAAAGTTGGCGTCTATATCGGTACCGCCCTAATCATGATTTGGGCACTGGACATCATGATAATTTTCGTAAATTACGGATGGCTGTTTATCATGGACCGGGTCTTGAACCTATTGCCTCTGTTAAGCTTGCCAGCGGCAATTGTGTTGATCTTTGCGCTGCCTAACCTATCGAGGGAAACCAATAAAAAGTCTTTACTGTTCTTTATTGTGTCTGTACATGTAATGACTGTTGGAGCAGTTCTTGCCTTTTTTCTAGTAACGGTAGACATACCTGCAGTTCCTAATACAAAAGATATTTTGATTTATGGTGGGGCACTGATCATTTCAGTAGGTCTGCTATGGCTTTACCATGGAAGAAGGCTAAAGGTTCTGGAAAATCGGCTTCCCCGAATTAGCATAAGAATCGTAAGAGGAGCTGTATATTTAATTTTGGTGTTTGGAGTTGCCATAACAGGATTGGTCATTTCTCAAAAGATGAGTGAATTTCCTGACAGGATGAATATGGTCCATCACCATACAGCCGATTTTGGGGGTGGAGATTCTATCTTAGATGAAAATACAAATCCCCACCATGACAGTCATGATTCCAATTCAGACAGTAAGTCGATTAGTGTTGTAGAGTTGAAAGGACCTCAAACAGACATACCTGACAAAAAATACGTACTGTACGCTGAGACAAAGAAGATTCGACTTGCTTCCGGCGAATCCATTGAAGCGTGGACATTTAATGGGCAGAGCCCAGGTCCAAAGCTTGTCGCCAATGAAGGAGATTTGGTGGAAGTACAATTGGTGAATAAAAATATCGATAGTGGGGTTACCATTCATTGGCACGGAGTAGATGTCCCTAATGGTGAGGATGGAGTTGCCGGGATGACGCAGGATGCCGTCATGCCTGGAGAGTCGTATACCTATCGTTTTGTCGTAAAGGAGGCGGGCACTCATTGGTACCATTCCCACCAGCAGTCCTCCATCCAAGTGCAAAAGGGGTTATTCGGAGCATTTATCATACATCCATCCAGTCAACATAAAACAAAAACGATGGATACGACGATTGTGGCTCATGATTGGATCACTCCGGACGGCAGGAATATTCCCGCCCTCGATACGGCAGATACATTCCAAAGGAAAATGATTAATTCAGGAACACCTGTACGTCTCCGTCTCGTAAATGCGGACAATTTAACTCGTACGTTTTCTTTGAACGGCGTGCCTTTCAAGGTTGTAGCCATCGATGGGTATGAGTTGAATGAGCCAGGTACTCTGACGACTAGTTTATTACGAATCGGAGGAGGAGGACGTTACGATGTCGAATTCATCATGCCTGACACTGCCGTTACGCTGGCAATGCTAATGGAAGGCAAACCAATAGGAATAGTGTATAGCCCAGACGGACATGGGAAACAAAATGTGCTCGATGAAGGAGAGATTTTAGATATCACCAAATATGGATTACCGGCACAGGCTTCATTCAATACCTCGACCGTATTTGACAGAACGTTTACACTCATTCTTGATCAGACCTATTTTGGTGTCTATAACGGTGAGGCAGGACAACAATGGGTTATTAACGGAAAAACGTTTCCTGATACTCCGACCCTTATGGTCAAGGAGGGAGATCTTGTGAAGACAACATTTGTAAATCGGAGTTTTGCCGATCATCCGATGCACCTTCATGGACACCATGTCCAAGTCATTAGTAAAAACGGAAAACCGATTAGTGGCAGCCCACTTGTCCTAGATACTGTAAATATTGAACCCGGCGAGACGTTTGAAGTTGCTTTCTTGGCAAATAATCCCGGACTATGGATGGATCATTGTCACAATTTGGATCATGCGTTAAGAGGCATGACGATGCATGTGGCTTATGAAAATATATACACTCCTTTCGCGATAGGAAGCGAAACGGGTAATAGTCCGGAATAGGCTTGGTGCTATCGTAAAGCTTGGGTATTAAAAGAAGCTGAAAAACAAAGAAAGAAGGGGATAAACATTATGTTCAAATTAATAAGTGTTGAAAGTTTAAGTAAGACTTATATGAGCAAAAAGGAAAAAATTATTGCTGTTGATAATATTAGCTTTACAGTCGATCAAGGAGAAATTTTTGGTTTTCTTGGACCGAGCGGAGCAGGTAAAACTACTACACAAAGAATACTGACAACATTGTTGCCTATTAGTAGCGGAACAGCTTATATAGCTGGATATAATGTGTTAACTGAAGCCAAAAAAGTCCGTGCAAATATAGGCTATGTTAGTCAGCTTGGTGGTGCTGATCCAAACGCCACAGTATGGGAGAATTTGGAATTATCAGGAAAATTATATGGGCTATCAAATGATGTTACAGTGCAAAGAATTGAGCAATTGAGTAAATTGCTAGATTTTCATGAATTACTTCCGCGCTTTGTTCGCACATTGTCTGGTGGGCAAAAACGTCGTGTAGAGATTGCTCAAGGAATTTTACATGAACCAAAAGTTTTATTTCTTGATGAACCAACGACAGGACTTGATCCACAAAACCGCGCTAATTTATGGCAGCACATTAAAAAATTACGTGACAATGGAATGACCATTTTCCTAACGACTCACTATTTAGAAGAAGCGGATGCGTTATGTGACCGTTTAATTATCATAGATCACGGCAATATTATCGCTGAAGGAACACCTACAGAATTAAAGAAAAAGATTTCGAGTGAAGTTGTTTCAATGGAAATAAAACATCTGCAGGACAGCGAAAAAATGAAACTATTTTTTAAACAATTAGAACTTGATAAAGTGACAGAAGCAAATATGAAATTTTCCATTTACACTGACATAGGTGAAAAATTAATTACTGATATTATTAACTTCACAAAAGAACATCAGATTGAATTAGCCAATTTATCGTTATCAATGCCTTCCTTAAATGATGTCTTTTTAACATTAACTGGTAAAGAATTGCGTGATGGCGGAAAGGAAGAAGAACAATGATGCAGGTTGTACGGGAAACGAATATTTTCTTTGTTCGTAAATTAATAGAGTCAGCTCGCCAAATTGTTTGGGTAATCTCAGGTTTGATGACTCCCTTGTTATATATCTTATTATTTAGTCCATTATTGAAAAACATTACCCATCCTGCTATGACTACAGCTCAGGTTTTAGATATGTTTGTGCCGGGCATTTTAGTTCTCTTAGCATTTAGTTCAGGAATGGGTGCTGGATGGTCAATGGTTTTTGACCTAAAAAGTGGGATTATTGAACGTTTACGTGTAACCCCAGCCAGTCGGTTCGCTATGTTAATGGGAGGGGTATTAAAAGATGTCGTAGCGTTCCTTATTCCAGCAATTATCGTTTTAGTAATCTCAAGTTTATTTGGTTATGAAATGCACGTTGTTGGTATTTTATTACAATTAATATTACTATCGGTTCTTACGATGATGGTTTCAGCATGGTCTGGAAGTCTGGGTTTGATTTTCCAAGATGTGAGTGGGGTTGCTGCCGTAGTAACAAGTTTACAATTACCGTTAACCTTACTTTCCGGAATTTTATTACCAATATCATTTGGACCCAAGTGGTTACAAGTACTCGCGCATGTCAATCCGCTATATTATGGAGTAGAAGCGTCCAAAAAATTAGCGGAAGGATCAATTATGAACCAATCAGTTTTCGTAGGATTTATTGTCATTGTAGTTATTACAATTATCACATTGATTTGGTCAACTCGCGTTTATAACAAGGCCATTGCATAAGATTTTAATGGAGTGGCAAAAGTAATGAATTGAATAATTCTTCCGAAATCGGGAGAATTTGTTGAAGATTACAGTCATAAAATTATCAAACTTTATTATAAAAGTTGTGCAGCTTTCACAAAGAAAGAACCCATTTTGATCAAACTTTATTTTAAAGCTACAACATTCCGTCCTGGATTGCCGTGAACATCTTGACCACCACGTTTTTTGGAACCGGAACGGTGATGGCCAACTATCGTGAAAAAGGCATTTTACGACGCTATCATCCCGGACTATGGATGGATCACTGCCACAATCTAGATCATGCCCAAAAAGGAATGACAATGCATGCGGCTTATGAAAATGTATACACTCCTTTCGCGATAGGAAGCGAAACGGGTAATAGTCCGGAATAGGATTGATCATGATTACGAATATTCCCAATAGCTGACAACTCTCGTCTTGAATACGTGTAAAGAAGCGAGATTAAAAAAGCGATAAACTCTTGGATTTTTTAATGGAATTTGCTGTTTCGGCTTTCCAGCCATTTCTTGAATTCATCAGGTGTATGTACATTACAATCTAATACAGCAGTATAGATATCGAAGCTTGTTACTTGTTTCCCATACTCGGGACGTGCGGACCAAACGGTTTTAATGCTTAAAATAGAGACAATCGCTGCCGGAGTCAGTCGAGCAGACATTGTGCGAATATGCTGCAAATCGGGCTGTTTTTCAGGCTCGTCCACAAACCAAATATCCAGTTCCCATTTGTTTCCGATGTTGGATTCATAAGTGATACCTAGAAAATAGCCGTCGGGATAGACTGGATCAGTGTTCCAATTGCCCGTGTCATTGATAAATTTCAAATCGCGGACTTGAGGATTAGACATCAAATGCGAAGCGATTCCGGAAATTGTAGCGATGTTTAACTTAGAACAAACGACTGTAATATCGAGGTCTCTCCAAGCCATTAAACCTAGAGCCGCACTCCCTACTTTTACTGGTGTACCGGCTTCTGTCAGCAATTGCTTAAGGTGCATTTCTTCAACAATTGTATCTGCTTCAGCTTGCAACCGTAGTTGGCGGGCAAGTAGTTCTTCCTGTTTTATCATTTTCAACACTCCCTTGTAACATCCACTTATTTCTCTAAAACATTTTAACGAATATTGGCCGCTTTTTTTGTTAAATACGCCGTCGTATATAGAAAACAAAACAAAATTCCCTTCGTTAAACTCACTGATAAGTTCTGGGGCATTCTTGCTTGTACTACTTTTTTCAGATTGCGATATTTTCACCCCACCATTATCGGAAAAGTGTAAAACTTCTTTGGTGAGGGCGAGACCCTTAACACTCTAAAAGCAGCATTATTAGACGTAAATACTGACACTCAACTGCAAGACGATCCCTCATAATGTCATATTAAAATAGGTTTTTTCTTAATATATAAATCAATTGACAGTACTTGTTCTATATAGATAAGAAGCTCTAATAATTACAAAGTAATATTGTTAATTTCGCAAAAAAGGGATTCGGTTTGTACTATTCCTGAAAAACTATGCCCGTCCAGCTATCCCATAAAAGAACAACTCCATCAATTGATCCATATTCTCGGTGGTCCGTTTTTGATTCGATCCCTCCCAATTCCGGACCAGTTCATTCTGGAACATTGTAAAATAACGCATCATCATCTCTTCAGATTGATCTTTTCGAATATACCCTTCTTGTTTTCCAAGCGCGACAAACTTCTTAAAAAAAGGCACAACCTTCTGCTCGTTATAACCGTCCATCATTTGTATCAACCCTCTTAAATCAGAAGATGGGAATTTTGGAAACTCATCCGCTATAATTTTTAAGTTTTTAGCCTCCAACAGCATGATTTTTTTAGTCTTTTCAAGAAAAGATAACCCGGAATTCAGGATGTCCTCGTACTGTGCCAACTGCTTGTCCAGCCAATTCATCAGAGAATCAGTATAGAGCTGTTCTTTTGTCCCGAAGTAATTATATATGGTTGCAGGGGAAACATTCGCTTTATGCGCAATCTCATTCACGCTAACCTTTTGAAAGCCGTATTTGAAAAATAATTCAATGGATGCACTGAATATTTGCTCGATTTTTTTCTGTTTCCGTCGTTCATAACCGTTCATCATTGTTCACCTCATATGTAGTGTAACCAAAGTTTTAGACTGATTCAATAAAAATAGTATAAAACATATTGAACAATGAAGTTCATGTAGATATAATCATTAGTGTTGCATAAACAAAAAATAAATTTGTCAAGTGTTTCCGACTAAAATTTAGTCG
>NZ_VTQV01000053.1 GCF_008764245.1 Bacillus subtilis | reverse complement strand
GGACGTGGGGGAATTCCTGCAAAAAAAGATTTTAGGCTTTTAAAGGGGCGCGGAATATGGGTTTAATTTATAAAAAAGTGCGTGATGATGTTTTAGCGTTAGAAAGTCTAATTTTAAAAAACGTGTGAAACCTCCCGATTTACGTCCTAATTAAAGGGGAAAATGCTATCATCATCTGGCTGGATAAGTCAAAAGAAATGTCCTAATTGACCATGACTTATTGGGATCTTATTAGTAAAATGATAACTAACATTTTAAATATAAAGATAACCATGTTTTTTGTATGGGAGGATGGAAATGAAAATTATTTTTATTTCTCTAGATACCTTAAGGGCTGATCGACTAGGATGTTATGGATATCCTTTACCGACTAGTCCTTATGTAGATAAAATTGCAAAAGAAGGCGCCTTATTTGAGAACGCCTTCGCATCAGATATACCAACCGAAGTGGCACATACAAGCATTTTTACGGGAAAAGTGGGGTTAACCTCTGGTGTTGTTTCCCATGGGGCAACGTCATCTTATTTACCTAAGCATCAGCAATGGTTACCTAGTATTTTACAGGAAAGTGGTTTTACAACTGCAGCTGTCGACAATTTGTACAATTTAAAAGAGTGGTTTGCGAGAGGACATCGGTATTATATCAACTCAAAACAATCGACAAGGTGGATTGACGGTAAAAATATTAATGCATTGGCGAAACCGTGGATCAAAGAACATAAGGATGAGGATTTTTTCCTTTTCCTCCATTATTGGGATCCACATACTCCCTATTTACCACCTAAGAGCTACATTCCTTCATTTTATAATCAAACAAAAGATCCATATGCCCCCGCGAATCAAAGCATGGAACCGGCGTTTAATCATGCCGCCTACCCGTTTTTTAAATATCATCATTATGATTTGCTTGGTGGAATCACAGATACAGATTATGTGAATGCCTTATATGATGCAGAAATTCGCTATTTAGATGACTTGCTGAAAGAGCTGGATTTATTTCTAGAAGCAGAAGGCTTAAAAGAAGATACATTACTCATTTTATTTGGTGATCATGGAGAAAGTCTAACAGAGCATGATATCTACTGGGATCATTGTGGATTATACGACCAAACGGTTCATATTCCCATCATAATGCGTTGGCCCGGCCAAATTCCTGCCAATAAAAGAGTGCAATCCCTTGTACAGCATGTAGATATCATGCCGACGATACTAGAATGGTTGCAGCAGGATATTCCCGATGATCTAGATGGGAAGAGTCTCATTCCATTAATAGAGGGAATAACAGACGAACATCATCAGGAAATATTCTTAAGTGAATGTGCTTGGCAAGCAGCTAGGGGTATTCGAACCGAGCGTTTTAAATATATTGAAACTTATGATTCGGGTCCATTTACCCGGCCGCCAGCTGAACTTTATGACTTACTGATCGATCCTGATGAAACAAAGAATCTTGTAGATTCCCTCCCAGATCAGGCACATTATTTCCAAACGCGCTTGCATAACTGGGTAAAGAGGAAGATCGGGGAGCAAGAGGATCCTATGAAATATATTTTACGAACGGAAGGCCTTCCCTTTAAACGTAGGATTCAAAAAGTATTAGAAGAATATGGATTGACTTGGGATGAGTGGAAGAAGAATCCGAAGAGGGAGCGGATTGATGGATTTGTGGAAAAAAATTAACTAGTTCATCGGCATGGTTTGTGAAAGCGGATTCACAGACTCTTGGCTGAAGGATTAAAAGAGTTTTGATTTAGGCGGTATATCTCCAAAGAAATTGGCTTAATAAATAAAGTTTTTATTTACTAGAGCTAGATAGGATTTTTACACTACTGAAATGCAAAATAATACTCTTTTTAGGAAGTGGGAATAATGGGAATTGAGACAGGGACTGAAAAAGTTCTAAATACGCAAATGACTGTTAAACGATCATTAAGGTCCAGAAAAAAAATAAAAAAATATTGGCGTCTATATGTCATGATGGCACCAGCAATCATCTTTTTTGCGATATTTAATTATTATCCAATGTATGGGGTAATTATCGCATTTAAAGAGTATAGCCCTAGGTTGGGGATACTTGGAAGTCCGTGGGTTGGCTTTACTCATTTTGAACGATTTTTTGATGCGTATTATTTTTGGGATATTTTAAAGAACACACTTTTAATTGGTGCTTACCAGCTGGCGATGTTCCCTGTTCCGATTATATTGGCCTTATCGATGAATGAAATAAGAAATCGTCATTTTAAAAAGATAACTCAAACGATTACCTATGCACCACATTTTATTTCTGTAGTTGTTATGACCGGTATGATTATTGCGTTTTTAAGTCCCACTTCAGGAATTATTAATAATTTCATTGGTCTTTTTGGGGTTGGACCTATTGCATTCCTGTCAGAACCAGCGTGGTTTAAAACGATTTTTGTTCAATCAGGTGTATGGCAAACGATGGGGTGGGGTGCAATTGTATATTTAGCGGCCTTAGCTGGTGTCAGTCCTGAACTTCATGAAGCAGCCACAATTGACGGAGCTACCCGTTTGCAGCGAATCCTACACATTAACATTCCAGCTATTGTCCCTATTATTTCAATTTTACTTATTCTGGATGTAGGTAATTTAATGGCTGTTTCGTTCGAAAAAATTTATTTGTTACAAAACCCATTAAATATGCAAGCATCTGACGTAATTCAAACTTTTGTTTATCGGACTGGATTGCTAGAGGCCCAATATAGTTTTTCGGCAGCAGTAGGTTTATTTAACTCTGTCATAAATTTAATTTTGCTAGTTGTTGTGAATTATGTTGTTAGAAAAACAACCAAAAATAGTCTTTGGTAAAAGGAGTGAAAAAGATGAGAAGAGAAAGCTCTGTGGACAAAGTTTTCGTAATTTTTAACACATTATTCATATTGGCAATTACCGCCATTGTTCTCTATCCGCTACTTTATATTTTAAGCGCATCCATTAGTAGCCCTGCTTCGGTAAATACAGGAGAAATGTGGTTAATACCAAAGGATGTAACTTTAGAGGGGTATAAACGCGTGTTTCAAAACAACTCCATTTGGAACGGCTATAAAAATACTATTATATACACAATCAGTGGAGTTGCTGTGCATTTGTTTATACTTTTACCTTGTGCATATGCTTTGTCTAGAAAAAGTGTTCCTTACAAAAAGGCTATTATGTGGTTTTTTCTTTTTACAATGTTTTTTAATGGTGGTTTGATTCCCACGTATTTATTGATCAAAGATCTTGGGATGATTAATACAACTTGGGCCATGATTATACCAAATGCCCTTGGAGTATGGTCGATTATAGTTGCACGAGCCTTTTTTCAACAAAATATTCCAAATGAATTAATAGAAGCAGCTGAAATAGATGGTGCTAATGATTTTTACATTTTCGCTAAGCTTGTGTTGCCAATTTCGGCGCCAATTATTGCGGTGATGGCTTTGTTCCATGGTGTGGGCCTGTGGAATCAATATTTTAATGGCTTAATGTATTTGAATGAATCAAGCATGTACCCACTACAATTAGTTTTACGGGAAATTCTGATACTTAATCAAATGGATGAACAGATGGCTATGTCAGGTATTGATTTTGAATCCTATGCGGAAACGGCCAGAATTGCAGATATCGTTAAATATGCAGTAATGATAGTGTCCGCACTTCCGTTATTGATCGTGTATCCATTTCTTCAAAGATATTTTGTTAAAGGTGTATTGGTTGGTTCAATTAAAGAGTGAGATATGAGAGAGGGGGTAACGATCATTAAAAACGTCCAAAAGCTATACCTGAATTGAAATTTAAATATGAGGGAGGAAGAAGAATGAAAAAGCTACTTATTTTGCTGTCCTTATTAATCAGTGTTGGAATTTTAGTGGGATGTACAAAAGATGGTGGTGGTAGTGCAGACAGTGCGGGAAGTTCAGGTAATGCTGATAAAGTTGCTATAAACGAAAATGGCTTTCCAATCGTCGATGATAAAATCACAATATCGATGTTAGGACAGAAAACGGCTATTCAAGCGGAATGGGAAGATATGAGTATTCTTAAAGAATATGAAAAAATGACAAATATTCATATTGATTGGGAAACGCCCCCAAACACTGACTTTAAAGAAAAATTTAATCTGTTAGTAGCAAGTGAGAGCTATCCAGAGGCGTTTTTTGGTGCAGCAATTAGCCCGGAAACCCAATTAAAACTCGGTTTGGAAGGAATTATAATTCCGTTAGAGGACCTAATCGAAGAGCATGCGCCAAATTTTAAAAAACTAATGGATGAAAATCCCGAACTCAGAAAAAATATAACGGCAGCAGATGGCCATATTTATGCCCTTCCAAGGTATATAGACAACACAAGGGATTTAACAAGTAAAAAGCTTTGGATTAATAAGAAATGGATTGATGAGGCCGGGTTAGAAATGCCGAAAACGGTAGATGATTTATACACTGTTCTAAAAGCATTTAAAGAACGTGACCCGGATATTATTCCGGCTGGCTCATCGGGATTGAATGATCTTAAGTGGGGAATCTTGAGTGCATTTGGTTATCTTGGGACAAATAATTTAAATGTTGTAGATGATAAAGTGATATATGTTCCAACTACGGATAACTATAAAGAATTCTTACAGTATATGAATAAACTTTATAATGATGGATTATTAGATGCAGAAACCTTTTCGCAGGATGAACAACAGTTGTATGCAAAAGGAGAGCATATGCTTTTAGGATTATTTTCTCATCCAGGTGCGTTTGTAGTAGTTCCGGAGGAGGAAAGCTGGGATTATGTCGCTCTACCTCCGCTGACTAGTTCTATAAATGATGAGTTAATGTGGCCATCTTCATCTGGGGTAAACCAGGGAGCATTTGCTATTACTGATAAGAATCAAAATCCAGAAGCCACAATGAGATGGGTTGATTATTTTTATTCAGATGAAGGAAGCACCTTCATTAGTCAGACTGGTGGTATTGAAGATGTAGATTGGGAATGGACAGATGAAACAAAGACAAAATGGCGCCAAATCGTTCCTGAAGGTGAAAACCTAACAGACGTGAATGCGAAAAGAACACCTGGGACTGGTGCGGCTATTCCACTTTACGTAAAGAAAGAGTGGGTCCAGAAGGAAGATTCCCCGTTAAACAACAATATTGATAAAGAAGTTATAGAAAAATATGAGCCATATTTTAAAGTTGCTTTTCCGGAGGTGCACTATACTGTAGATCAAAGTAAAGAACTAACAGCTCTTAAAACAGATATCGAATCTTATGTAGAACAAATGCAGGCGAATTTTGTTGTTGGAAAAGCCTCTTTTGATGAATGGTCTGATTATATAGACACGCTAAATAAGATGGGGCTTGATCGCCTAATCGAAATTAATCAGGAAGCTTACGATGTTTGGAATAAAAACTAAATTAAATTACATTTAGCTTAATGGGTTGCTGCAACAGAAGCAATTGGAATAGCCCATTAGCTTTATACCTATATAAAAGAAGGCTAAAGAATATCTATTTATCTAAAAATATCATTTGAATTTGGAGGAGAAAAAAATTAAGAAGTTTAGTATTTTACTATTTTTATTAGCTATTCTTGTTATTTTAGGTGGATGCACAGAGTCAAATGATAAAAAGGCTAGTTCAGAAGATAACGGGGTATCTATAAATGAAACAGGTTTTCCAATTGTTGATGAAAAAATCACAATATCCATGTTAGGAAAGAAAACCCCTAGTCAACCGGAATGGAAAGATATGTCTAGTTTTATAGCGTATGAAGAAATGACAAATATTCATATTGATTGGACTACACCTCCAAGTAATGGTTTTGGAGAAAAATTCAATCTACTATTGGCAGGGGATGGTTATCCTGAAGCTTTTTTTGCTGCAGACATTAGTCAGTCCGATCAGATAAAATATGGTTCCGAAGGAATCTTAATTCCATTAGAAGATTTAATTGAGAACTACGCGCCCAATTTTAAAAAACTAATGGATGAGCATCCTGAGATTCGTCAAAGTATAACAGCACCTGATGGTCATATTTATGCACTTCCTCATTATAGGGATGTTCCGAGGGATTTAACAGGATATAAAATGTGGATTAATAAAAAGTGGATTGAAGAAGCTGGTCTTGATATGCCTAAAACAGTTGACGAACTATATACTGTTTTAAAAGCATTTAAAGAACGTAATTCAGATATTATTCCAATGGGATCAGCAGGATTTAATGATATTAAACGTGCGCTTTTGGGAGCATTTGGTTATCTTGGAGATAATCATTTGAACATTGTAGATGATGAGGTAGTTTTTGTTCCAGCGACAGATGGCTATAAAGAGTTTTTACAATTTATGAATACGCTTTATAAGGAGGGATTATTAGACGAGGAAGCATTCTTGCAAGATAGGGAACAACTAAAAGCTAAAGGACAGAATATGCGTTTAGGAATGTTTACAGATAATGGTGCATTTCTAATAGTACCAGAGGAAGAAAGTTGGGATTATGTTGTTTTACCTCCACTCACTAGTTCAGTAAACAATCAACAAATGTGGCCAGCTATAACCGGAGTAGTACATGGTGCATTTGCTATTACGGATAAGAACAAACATCCTGAAGCTTCAATGAGATATGTTGACTATTTCTATTCAGATGAGGGTGGAACCTTTCTTAGTAATCCCGGTGGTGTAGAAGGGGTAGATTGGGAATGGACTGACGAAACAAAATCAAAGTTTAAGGAAATTGTAGCAGAAGGAAAAACAAATTCGGAGATGAATAATGAAAGAACCCCTGCTTCAGGTTCTCGTCCTCCTTATTATAGATCGAAGGAATGGGTTCATAAAGAAGACAGCCCACTAAATAATCATATCGATAACGAGGTTATGGAAAAATTATCGGAACACTTTAAAATATCTTTTCCCGATATATATTTTACTAGTGACCAGAATACCGAATTAAATGCTCTTAAAACAGATATCGAATCTTATGTAGAACAAATGCAGGCGAATTTTGTTGTCGGAAAAGCCTCTTTTGATGAATGGTCTGATTATATAGACACGCTAAATAAGATGGGGCTTGATCGGCTAGTCAAAATCAACCAAGAAGCTTACGATATTTGGAATGAAAATTAGAAAAAAATAATTTGAAACATTACTTTTAAGGTATGGGTTGCTTCAACAGAAACACTTGAAGCAGCCCATGTGCCTTATACTTCATTGGATAAGGTGGTAATCGTTAGCATACACGAGCAAAAATAGTGTATATAAAAGGTAGAATCAATAGAATTTGATTGACTAAAATAAAAGTGCGTATTTTAACTCCCCCGTGCCTTTATAGACACCGCTATAGATGGAAATAGGACTAAAATCACCAGTTTTCATATGAATATTGGTCTGTCCTATTGAATATAGGACATCGTGACATAAAGGAAGATAGCAGGCTATTTTTAGTTTAATCCAATATAGTCTTGCTGTTTAACAAAAGCCTCTATAAAATCAAATCATCTTTTATCTGGAGAGGATATTAAATGAACGCAACCAAATATTTATCCAGTCAATACATGCCGACAAAGGAATTCCCATTTTTTATAAAACGTTACTATCATGATTCGGTAAAAATCCCACTGCCTCATTCTCATGAATTCATTGAATTAATATTTGTTGTCCAGGGGAATGCCAATCATGTTTTTGAAGGTGATTGCTATCCTATTAAAACCAATGATGTGTTTATTATTAATCCAGGGGAAGTGCACACTTTTAAAATTAAGCCTGGCGATAAATTAGAAATAATAAATTGTTTATTCACATCAGCTTTGCTACAAGATTCTTTGTTAAAGGAATTGGGTGTGTCACATTCGATGGATTTCTTTTACATTCATCCTTTTCTGAATAAAGTAGAGCGTTTTCACCACTTTATTAATGCTGACAGGAATTATTCGCCCAGATTACTTTCCATATTGGAAGGAATGATCTATGAATATAATAAAGGAAAGTTATGTAATTCTACATTGGTCCGCCTGCAGTTGATTGAGTTATTGATATTATTGTCCCAATTATATAATGAAATGAAAACAGGTAGCAGAGATATTCTTGGTAAAGAAAGGGAAGGCGATATACTTGTGCAGCGTATACGAGGTTATTTAACAAGGAATTACAACCGAAAAATCACTATTCCAGGTCTGTGTAAGTTATTTAACGTCAGCCCGCGTCATCTAAGCCGTTTATTTAAGAAAGAAACGGGGCAGACCGTAACAGAGATGATTCATAGTATAAGGATAGAAAAAGCCAAAGCATTATTATTAAAGTCCGATTATAAAGTAATTGAGGTTGCAGTATCGGTAGGTTATGACGATCCAGCCTTTTTTAGTAGATTATTCCGACGAAGTACTGGTTGTTCTCCAGGGAAATATAAAGAAAAAGAGGAGTTACGCTATTCGCAAATTAATAATCAATAGTAAATGTAATGTTCAATTTAAATAGCTATCCCCAATAAATTATTTAAGTATTGCTATTACGAGAGATTATTTGATAATCGATAATTTATCAAAAAACTCAATGAACAATTGGCGAAAAACAATCGTTTAACGCCAATTGTTTTGAATTATTGTGTATTTCTCATTTCAATTGTTGACTGGACTAGCACCAATAGAAAAAGCCAATGTTCGCAATTATAAACTTAAAACAAAATGTCCAAATCGACCATAACTTTGGCGGAATACACAATGAAGAAAGGGAAAAAGGTTGTTAATATATAGATAAAACAACAGAGAGAAAGTTACATATTTGCAAGCGCTTCCTACTATTTTAATTTAGAGAGGATGATTTCATGACGTTAAAAGTAGCGATTGTCGGTGTGGGGAATATTGGGAATACGCATGCTCCTGTTTATATGGAAAATCCGGATACGGAGATTGTGGCGGTTTGCGACATTATCAAAGAGAAAGCAGACAAAGCCGCCCAACAATATGATGCAAGAGCTTTTTACAGTGTCAAAGAAATGCTTGCAAGTGGGATTGAATTAGATTTAGTAAGTGTCTGCACTAAGGGGGAGGAAAATGGTGGTGAACATTATGCGCCAACAATGGAACTACTTAGGGCTGGTATTCCGGTATTAGGGGAAAAACCAATTTCCAATAAACTTGAGGAAGCTCAAGAAATGGTTGATCTTGCGCGGGATAAACAAATTCCTTACGCGGTCAATCTGAATCATCGCTTTACGCCAGCTGCGGAGCGGGCGAAGTCGTGGATTGAAGCTGGACGCTTAGGGAAAATCCATATGATTAATATGCGAATGTGGATTAATAATCCTGTGGAAAGTTCACCATGGTTTCATCTCCGTGCCCTGCATCCCCATTCCTTTGATGTGATTCGTTATTTTTGTGGAGATGTCAAACGAGTAGCGGCGTTCATGATGAAAGGGGAAGGTCGGGCGATTTGGTCGAATGCGCAAATCATTTTGGAATTTGAGAATGGAGCGATTGGGAATCTAGTCGGAAGTTATGATGCAGGCGCAAGTTATGGATTAGAACTATGTGAGGTGGTTGGATCGAAGGGACGTTTTATTTTGGAAGATGCCTGTGAGCATTTAACTTATTATCCCCGCCACAGTATTGAAACGGAAAAATATAGTTATTTGGGTGGAATGCGTGCTTTCCCCGAAACATTTAAAAGTCGTATCAACTCCTTTGTGGATCAGCTCAATACGGGTGTGACTTATGATCGAGTGAATGGTTCTGGGGAAGATGCGCTGAAAGCGCAGACAATTATTGAAGCAGCGATCCGCTCATGGGAGACGGGAACGATTGTTGATGTAAAAGATTTAGAAAAAATTCCGGGAGGCGTCCAATCATGAAACTAGGTGTCAATTCTGTGCTATTTAAAGACTTTGATTTTGCTACGGCTGCGAAACAAATTGCCAAGTGTGGCTATGATGGTGTAGAAATTGCTGCGATTAAAGGGATGTGTGAACATCTTGAACTAGATCGTTGGCGTGAACAGGCGGAAGAGTTAAAAGAGATTGTAAAAGAAAACGGGTTAGATTTTTTATCGATGGAAGTGGCTACATTAGATGAGGAGCGCCTAACGAAAGCATTTGAAGCAGGGGCCGCATTAGGAATTCCCGTTATTAATGTAGGTCCAGGTGGTAAATCGGGTGATGAAGACAGTTTGCTCCATTCAATTGAAACGCTTCGTTCTTTATCGAAAAAGGCCGAAGAGTACGGAGTGACATTATGCGTGAAGGCCCATGTGGGGAATGCCATCTATAATACGCCAACAACATTACAAGCCATGAATGAGATTGATTCACCAGCTTTCGGAATTGATATGGACCCGAGTCATATTTATCGTGGGAATGAAAATCCCGAGAAAGAATTGCCAAAAGTGTTAAGTCGAATGAAACATGTGCATATTCGTGATTGTAAAGGCCGAACGACTGGTCCGGGTGAAATTCAAAACCAAGCATGTGGCCGCGGAGATATTGATTTATTCGCATACTGCAAGGCATTGGTAGACGGAAATTATGAAGGGCCCGTTTGTCTTGAAGTAATTGGGGCAAACCAACACTCTTTGGCAGATGTTTCCATTGTCGCAGCAGAAAGCTACGGTTATTTAAATGCCTGTCTACAAAAATTAGGTGTCCGGAAACCGAACTTAGTAAAAAAGTAAAATCGTTGTTTCAAAAGGAGATGAGAAAGAATGAAAAAACCGAATATTATTATGTTTGGCATTGATAGTCTGCGCAGAGATCATATGAGTTCCTATGGATATGGACGTTTGACGACCCCGCATATCGATAAATTTGCCAAAGAGGGAGTGTTGTTTGAAAACTATTTCAGTCCAAGCATTCCAACCACACCAGGCTATGCTTCCATGCTAACAGGGATGGACTGTTTTGGAACAGATGTGGTGGCACTTCGTCATCAAGGTCCATTAGGGGAGCATGTACAAACTCTTCCAGAAATACTTGGCGATCATGGATACCAAACAACTTGTATTGGATTTACAGGTAATCCATCTTCACGAGGTTTCCAGAAATATATGGATTATGCAGGATGGGGTCCAGATGAAACAGGGAAAAGCCCTAAAGCTGAAAATCTCAATAAAGTGGCGATACCTGAATTAAAAAGATTAGTAGAAGACGATCAGCCATTCTTCTTATTCATGCGCCATATGGATCCTCATTCTCCATATTTACCACCCGCACCCTTTGACCGGATATTTTACGATGGGGATGAATGTGACCCGGCGAATACATCTTTAGAGAAATTAAAGGAATTTAAACCATTTGCGGATTATATTACATCCTGGTTACCAGAAGGTTGTACAGATGCCGAATATGTGGATGCGCAATATGATGGGGCGATTGCTTATATGGATGCCTGTATCCAAAAGATATTAACAAGCGTACAAACTTTAGGCATTGAGGAAGAAACATTGATTATTATTACCTCTGACCATGGAGAAACATTGAACGAGCATGATTGTTGGTATGATCATCATGGACTTTATGAACATAATCTCGTTGTTCCGCTCATTCTTAAATTCCCGGGAAAATTGCCTGTTGGAAAAAGAGTGGAAGAATATACATTGATCAAGGATTTAACTCCAACCATCTTAGAGTTATTAGATATTCAAACAGATATATCGTTCGATGGGCAAAGTTTATTACCACTCGTACACAAGGATAATCGTCGTTTTGAAAAAACTTCTGAATTTTATATTACAGAATGTACCTGGATGCGTAAGCATGGCTGGAGGACACCAGAGTGGAAGCTTATTCGTGCTTTGGAACCTGACCTTCATTTTAAACCGGAGGTAGAATTATATAATGTTTTTACAGATCCGCTTGAATTGAATAATGTGGCAGATCGGGAGCCGGAGATCGTTAAGGCATTGACCGCAAGAATGGAAGCGTATATTGCGAAAAGAGAACATGCGACAGGACGAACAAATCCAATGTACACAAATCTAAAATGGCATGGTCTAGATCAAGGTCCTTTCAAATCTTCTCAAGAAGCCTATGATTCTATGTATATCGGTTCGATTGAAACGGCACAGGATCTACAAGCAAAGAAAAAGGAAGAGGGAAAAGCGAACGAATCGAAAGTATAATGACCAACGCGGTTCATCGCGAACAAATCGAAAATAACGCGAAGAACCCTGGCCCGCATCGCTAACAACTCAAGAAAATCATGGAGATGCCTGATTCCTATCAGTCATCTCCACTTAGTACAGAAGGGAATGGTGTTTTTGCTTAAAGCTGCTGTTGTCGGATTACGCAATATTGGAAAACTGCATTGTCGTTATTATCAAGAAATACCTGATGTCAAATTGGTCGCGGTTTGTGATCTGGATGAAAAGCTGGCTGAAGCAGCCGCCCTACAATTTGGTGTGACATCTTATACTGATTTTAATGATTTATTAGAAAATGAAGATGTTGATGTGGTTAGTATTGCAACAGGCGGAATAGAAAACGGATCCCATCACTTTGCACCAGCGATGATGGCCATTGAAAAGGGAAAAGATGTATTAGTGGAGAAGCCTCTATCCAACCAATTATCCGAAGCACACGAAATGATTGCATTTGCAAAGGAGAAGGGAGTAATACTGGCTTGTAACTTGAATCATCGCTTTGCGCCAACAGCCAATAAAGCAAAAGAATGGATAGAACAAGGGAAGCTTGGTTCATTATTATATGTAAATATGAAATTAACGATTGGCAATCCAAATGAGTCTACGCCTTGGATTCATCTTCGTGCTTTACATCCTCACTCGATTGATGTGATGCGGTATTTTGGTGGAGACATCCGTCGAGTGCAAGCCTTTATGACGAAGGCACCTGGAAGGAATGTGTGGTCAACGGCTTCTATTAATATGGAATTTTCCTCTGGAGCTGTCGGCCATTTAACTGGAAGTTATGATATGGATAATCGACATCCGATTGAGCAATGTGAAGTGGCGGGGACTAAGGGGCGATTTGTGATTGATGATGTGTATAATGAAGTCACGCTTTATCCGCATCAACAATCAGAATTAACGGTTATTCGCAATTCGGTTTTAACAGGAATGGAAGGATTTAATGCCACCTTCAAAAATAGACTGCAAACATTTATCAACGAAATTAAGCTGAATGTTGCACCAGATGAAATCAGTGGTTCAGGCATGGAGGCACTTGCTGCACAAACAGTCATTGAGGCAGCTATTCGTTCCCAGCAAAATAACGGGGAAGTGGTTGAAGTACGTGTTCAAAAAGGAGGATAAATAGGACCCGTCGGCTAAGGGCGCTGACGTCCTGTCAGCAACACCGACACTAGCACATCCTTGTGCGTCGGAAGTTCGAGGCGGCGCAGTTTCGAGCACAAGGAAAGCTTCCCTGAATCCGCATCGCACGCTGGAAAAGTGGTTTTCTTTTCCAAGGAGCGCAGAAACAAGCCAACGAGCTACCACAGGATGTGGTGATTTCGACGTTCGACACAGGACGTGTCGGTACTTAGTCGAAGATCATTGTATCGCAGTGTCATTTTTACCGAGGCCTGCAGGACGCAGGTCACAAAGGCATTGCGACAGGATGTCGCGAATTTAGCCTTTGATCCTTACTTTTTGAATATCCTCTTGAAGTACAAACAGTGGAACAAGGGGTTGAAAAATAAACCATAAATTGGATAGGGAGGTTTAGAGATGAGTACAGCTCGGTATCGCAGTCAAGAGTACATGAAAAATAATGAATTTCCTTTTTGGATTCAACAATATCGTCATGATGCGATGAATGTTCCACCTGCTCACTCCCATGAATTTATTGAGTTAGTGTATGTTGTCAAAGGTGAAGCGAAACATGTTTTTGAAGGACAGTCCTATCAAATTCAAACCAATGATGTGTTTATTATTAACCCGGGAGAAGTTCACACCTTTCAAATAGAAAAGGGAAAAAAGATCGATATTATTAACTGTCTATTCCTGCCCAATTTAATTCAGGATTCTTGGTTAAAGGAGCTTGGAGTTTCGCAATCGATGGATTATTTTTATATTCACCCGTTTTTAGATAGTCGGGAGAGGTTCCATCATCTCTTAAATTTAAAGGGGGATTACACTGAGCGATTGCATTCCTTATTGGAAGGAATGATGTATGAGTATACGAGGGAAGGTTCTTGTTTTTCAACGTTGATTCGTTTGCAATTAGTGGAATTATTAATTTTATTATCGCGCATTTATAATGAACAGCGGATCCAACAACCGCATTCCTCTGTCAATGATTCTAACCGTCTTTTAGTACGGCGGGTTTGTGGATATCTGTCTAGAAATTATGATCAAAAGATCTCGATCCCATCCCTCTGTAAATTATTTACAATCAGTCCACGCCATTTGAATCGTTTATTTAAAGAGGAAACAAATCAGACAGTCGTTGAAATGTTACAGAATATTCGAATTGAAAAAGCGAAGAAATTTTTAATGGAAACAAATGATAAAGTGATCGATATCGCCATTAGAGTTGGTTATGATGATCCTGCATTTTTTAGTCGACTCTTTCGCAGAGAAGTAAATTGTTCTCCAGGACAATTTAGGGAACAATATCAGCGGGTGCTTGTAACGAATCATCACTGAAAGGATGATTGTATGAAAACAGAAGAGATCCAAACATTTAGCATTGCCCCACATGGAGGAACATTAATTAATAGGGAAGTTTCGGATTTAGAGAAAAGCCAGGCTTTAAAAAAAGCGGAGACTTTACCGAGTTTGACCATTTCGGAATGGAGCGTTTCCGATTTAGAATTGATTGCAAACGGTGGATTTAGTCCATTAACAGGCTTCATGAATCAACAAGAATATCGAAATGTACTGGATCACATGCATTTATCAAATGGTCTGCTTTGGAGCATCCCGATCACATTACCTGTCAACCGTGAGAAGGCAATACATTTTTCAACTGGAGAGGAAATTGCTTTAAAAGGAGAAGATGGCAAGATATATGGAACACTGCTTTTGGAAGAAAAATATTACTATGACAAATTAGAGGAAGCAAAAAAAGTATATGGAACCATTGATAAAACACACCCGGGAGTGCAAAAGATTCTCGAGAAAGAGGATATCTATTTCGCCGGTCCCATCACAATGATTGAACGGCCTTGCCATGATCCCTTCACTGCCTTTCATAAAACACCAAAAGAGACCCGAGAAATGTTTCAACAACTAGGATGGAAAACCATCGTTGGTTTTCAAACAAGAAACCCAGTCCATCGTGCTCATGAATATATTCAAAAAATTGCCATGGAGAACGTCGATGGTTTACTTCTAAACCCATTAGTGGGAGAAACAAAAGCAGATGATGTGCCAGCTCATGTACGGATGAAAAGCTATCAAATCTTGTTGGAAAATTATTATCCAGCGGATCGGGTAAAACTAGTGATTTATCCGGCAGCGATGCGCTATGCAGGGCCTAAAGAAGCAATCCTGCATGCACTTGTCCGAAAAAATTACGGATGTACTCATTTTATCATTGGGCGTGATCATGCAGGAGTGGGGAATTTTTATGGAACCTATGAAGCGCAGGAACTTGTCGGAAAGTTTGAAGAGGAGATTGGCATGACCATCTTGAAATTTGAGCATGCGTTTTATTGTAAGCGCTGTGAAAGCATGGCGACCTCTAAAACCTGCCCTCATCATCAGGAGTTTCATATTCATCTAAGTGGAACAAAAGTAAGAGCATTACTAAGAAAAGGGGAAAAGCCACCGCGTGAATTTTCTCGTCCGGAAGTGGCACAGATCTTAATAGATGGACTAAAAGAGAGAGGGGGGATTTGAGTGAAATCGCAACATATCACCAGGCAAGATCAACAGGTGACAAAGTGGGAAAGACAACAATTGCACGGCCATAAAAGTGCGATTGTTTGGTTCACAGGACTCTCCGCTTCAGGTAAATCGACATTATGTGCATCCATAGAGCAAAAATTACATGAACAAGGAATCAGTACCTATGTATTAGATGGGGATAATATTCGTCATGGCCTAAATAAAAACCTTGGATTTAGTCCGGAAGATCGGTCTGAGAATATTCGCCGAATTGGAGAAGTGGGCAAGTTATTTGTCGATGCTGGTATTCTCACATTCACAGCTTTTATTTCTCCTTATCAAGAAGATCGAAAGCTTGTGAGAGAAATGGTGGAACCTGGTGAATTTATCGAGGTGTTTGTAAAATGTAGTTTAGAAGAATGTGAACGACGAGACCCGAAAGGATTGTATGAAAAAGCGCGAGCAGGAGAAATAAAGGATTTTACTGGAATTGATGCTCCTTATGAAGAGCCAGTTAATCCGGAGCTTGTAATTGAAAACGACCAACAAGATATCGGAACATCTGTGAATCAAGTAATTGACTTTTTACGGGAGCGCGGGATATTTACGACCTATTAAAAAATAGAATGATTATCGTTCAGAGAACCCCAATGAACAAAATGTGCTCATTGGGGTTTGATTTTTTATACGAAAACTATGGACTTTTGTACCGGTTTTCATTGCGGCCATTCCTGTTTCCTAACAATTTCATAAATGGATGTATGATTCTTATCAGAAGGCATTGAAACGGAGTAGTCCCCTAGAGGGAGATCATGGCTTTCTTCTATATACTGAATAATTTTCTGCACTTTTTCCTTGGAGTCTATTTTCGCATTTTCTGGGCGTTTTACTCGGATTGAAACCTCTGGTAGGTAAATCCCATCTATAGAAAGGTCTTCCTTTAAGCGATGTTTATCAATTAAAGTGATAAATTGATCAGGCTTTGTAAAATTTCCTGCATTATAATCTTCTGCAAGGGCTTTTCGATATTGCTCAAGCTCATTTTCATCATCATAGTGAATAGCGGTGAGGGAATCAATTCGGATCGTATAAATCGATAAATCGGGATCCACTTTTTCAAGCTGTTTAAGTGGTTTCTTAAATTTCTTTGCATAAAGATCTTCAAGCAAAAAGTTCCCTAATTGATCTAGGTTTCTCATTTCCACTTCCCCTACTTGTAATGTTCCATCTTGCTGTTTCCTAATATGAATTGTAACATCAAAAGAATATACCGGTTTTCCTGTAGTTTCCACGGGAACTATTAATGTTTTATCATCGACGAGCGGTATCCCATTTTGTCGACCGAATTTCATTTTCTTTGCATTGGGATCTAAATCCAAGGCAAATTCATCTTTCCCTATTGCTTTAATCGTTTCTTCAATTTCAGCTTGCACTTCTTTGTTATTTTTAAATTGTTTTGCTTCTTTAGAGGCACATCCGATTAATAATAGAGAAAGGAGGAAAAGTAAAGTTCCGAAAAAGTATTTTTTCATTTTACATCTCCTCATCCATGTAAAATTATTTATATTTATTAGCTTATCATATTATGTATAGGTCTGAATTCTCAATGTGGAGAATGCTTAAGAAAACCATAAAAATTCCCCCTTTATTGGAGTATAAAGGGGGAGCGTTTGACTTCTATTCTTCCCAAATTTCATGAGCGATTTGGACAACATGGCGTACTTTCGCCCATTGCTCTTCCTCTGTGATGAGGTTTCCTTCTTCAGTAGAAGCGAAGCCACATTGAGGGCTCAGACACAAGTGATCAAGATTAACATACTCAGCAGCTTCTGCTACTCTTTTCTTGATTTCTTCTGAATCCTCTAACTCTGCTGTTTTAGTGGTGATCAAACCTAATGCTACGTTTTGATTATGAATGTAACGCAGTGGTTCGAAATCTCCTGAACGTTCATTATCAAATTCTAAAAAGAAAGTATCAACATTGACTCTAGAAAATAATTGCTGCGCAACTGCTTCGTAATCTCCTTCATATAACCAAGCAGATTTGAAGTTCCCCCGACAAACATGGAGAGAAATTAGCATATCCTCTGGTTTATGGGCGATCGACTCAATCGTTATTTCGGCAAATCTCTCCATGAGTTCATTTACATCCCAGCCTTTAGCCTCCATCTTCTCCCGTGATGCTTGACTAAAGAAGGCTCCCCAGCTTGTGTCATCCAGTTGTAAATAACGACAACCTGCATCATAAAATGCTTGAATTGCATCTTGGTACACCTTTGCAATATCTTTTGCGACAGCATCCAGGGATGGATAAGAAGGATTCTCGGCATATATTTCACTATTCAACACGCCAGAATGAAAAATCATATTTGGACCAGGGATCGTGATTTTAGCCGTATGATCACCTGCTAATCCATTCAAATAGCGAAAGTCAGCTAAAAATGGATGATCTTCAGGGAATTTTAAAGGAGAAGCAACTGTATAAGAAGTAAGCTTTTTCATTTCCCCTTGGAAAAAGCCGGCCACTTCCACTTCCACAGTCTGAACCCCTTCAATGGCACAAATAAAATCAGCATGCCAATATTTTCTGCGGAACTCTCCATCTGTTACGACTTGTAGACCAGACTCTTTTTGCTTCTCTACAAGTTTAGCAATCTCTACATCTTCAATTGAACGTAAATCTTCTTTGGTTATTTCTCCTGCTTGAAATTGCTTCCGCGCCTCTTTCAATGACTGCGGTCGTAAGAAACTCCCTACAATATCTGCACGAAACGGTGCTTTTGCCAGTGTTTTTGCCATTTCCCCCACTCCTTTACTAAGCATAACCCCTTCTAAATAACGGAAGAGGTTGGTAAGTCATTTTACGGCCCTTCTTACCTTGAAGACAATTATTTCAGGAACTTGTTATAGTGAAGAAAGTAATTGTTGGTGAAATCCCTCCATCTATTGATAAGAATGTGTCTAGTATTTGTCATTTAATCCTATAGTGATTCGCGATATGTGTCAAGGAGAATTTGGACTGTTTGATCTATTCTTAATAAGTGAGAGGTTAATAGCGATGTTTACAACATAATCTTAATTTTCTTACATATTATTGTTAACAACGTTGTTATCCCGTTGTAAAATAGTAGCAACCTTACTTAAGGGGAATGAAGGATAGGAGAAATTAGGAGGGATATGGATGAGCAAAAGAATGTGTAAGCAATGGGCCATGTTTATGATCGTTTTGGTGCTTTTAATGGGGTGTAGTCAAAGTGGAAGTGGCAGTTCTAAAGAAACGACGGAAGACAAGCCATTTGAATTTTCTATTATGTTGAATTTACATGTTGCAGAAACACCTGATGCCAAACTGCAAAACTTACTCGAAGAGGCGACTAATACTAAGATGAAGATTCAATGGGTGCCGGATAATACGTATGAAGAAAGATTTAACACAGCGCTTGCTACCGGAACCTTGCCAGAAGTTTTCCTAATTAAACCTATCAATTTTATTCAGCAAAAGGATGCGATTCGTGATGGACAATATTGGGAAATCGGTCCATATCTTGATGAATTCCCTAATTTAGGTAAACTGAAATCAGAAATTTTGGATAATACGCTCGTTGATGGGAAACTTTATTCATTATACGCTGGAAGGCCCCTTTCTCGTCAAGGACTTATTTATCGAAAAGATTGGGCAGAACGTTTAGGGTTAGAGGCACCTAACAATCTTGATGAATTATACAAAATGATGAAGGCGTTTACGCTGGATGACCCGGATGGAAATGGGAAGAACGATACCATCGGGTTAACGGATCGGGGAATATTGGGAACCTTTCAAAACTTTGCTACATGGCATGGAGCTCCTAATAATTGGGGAGAGAAGGATGGTCAGTTATTACCAGAGTTTATGTTTCCTGAATATCGAGAGGCGATGAAATATTTTAAAGATTTATTTGATCATGGATATATCAATAAGGACGCACCCGTTACAAGTAAAACAGACCAACAAAACTTATTAAAAAATGGTACGGCTGGCGTTTATATTGGAACAATGGGCGATGTCATTACATTGTATGAGGATGCGAAAAAACTGAATCCCGAACTTGAATTTGATGTTCATAATTATATTGAAGGACCAGACGGTGAATATCGCACAAGGGCAATCCCGGGATATGGAAGTTTGCTTATGTTTCCAAAATCGGCGGTCAAAACAGAGGAACAATTAAGGAAAATATTAAGCTTTTTTGATTATTTAATGACACCGGAAGGCTCTAATCTTCTCTATTGGGGAGTGGAAGGTGAGCATTATGAAGTAATAGACGGAAAGGCCTCCATCATTCAGAGTAATTTAGCTGCCTATGATCGGGAAATTAGGCCGTACACACCTTTCGAAATTGGAGAGCCAGAAACAAATGGGAGATATGAAGGATATTTTGAATACGAACCAAGGGCAAAAGCAGATGAATTGTACTATGATAATAATAATTATCTAGTACATGATCCAACGGTTATCCTAGAGTCGGAGACATTTATAAAAAATTCGGAAACTCTAGCGCAAATTATGGAAGACGCTGCTTATAAATATTTTCTAGGGCAAATCGATGATCAAGGATTTGACGCAGCGATTGAGGAGTGGAAAAAAGCTGGTGGTGAACAAGTGATAGAAGAATTTAATGCTTCCTATCAAGCTTCTAAATGATTATGGGTTCTTAATAAATAATAATGACCAATGATGCATTCTTATCTTTTGAGTTACTCGAAAGATAGGAATGCTTTTGTATTTATATAAATGTGTTCGTTTTGTTAAACTTCAACAAATATTCACATCTTTTATCATCGATATACTTGCTAGGATGAATTTAGATTCTGCATAATGGAGGAAGGAAGGGGAGGATGACTTGCTACCAATTGAAAGGCAGCAACAAATTTTAATCTGGTTAGAAGAGGAAGGAAACTTACGCATATCCGATATTAGTAAGCGATTCAATGTCTCTGAAATGACAGTTTATCGCGATATTAAGCCGTTATTGGATCAGAAAAAAGTGCTAAAGACTTCTAAAGGGATTTCTATCCCACCAAAACAATCTATACCTCCAGATGTCTGTACATATTGTTTGAAACCAGCAAAATCAAGATTCTCGGTCCAATTAATTAAGATAGACCAAGAAATTGAAACAACTTGCTGCGCTCATTGTGGACTACTCCGCTATAAAGATATTGAAAAAGATGTATCGCAAGTAATTTGTCGTGATTTTTTAAAGGATACGACCATTAGTGCAAAAATGGCGACCTTTATGTTGGGAACGAATTTAAATCTAAATTGTTGTGAACCACAAGTACTTGTATTTGAATCTTTCCAACAGGCGATACAATTCCAAACAGGTTTTGGAGGGGAACTTTACTCATTTGAAGAGGCAGTTGTGGCGATTGATGAAAAAATGAATGGATCCACCTGCCAACATTCTACATTAAAAGGACGAGGAGAATCGATATGAAAAAAACACTTGGAAGTATCTTGCTAGGGATCGCACTTATATCGTTAGCTGCATGCGGGAATGATGCGAAGTCCCAGGATGATGAGGTACCAGCCATTCTTGAAGTTCAGTTAGATGTAGCCGAACATGTTGAAGTTGATGAGAAGACGAATTTAAAAGCTGTAGTGACACAAGGTGATGAAGAGGTCGCCGATGCGGATGAAGTCCAATTTGAAATTTGGGAAGAAGGGAAGAAAGAGGAGAGCCGCATGATTGATGCTGTGAATAATCAGGATGGGACGTATGAGGCGGAAACAACTTTCGATCATGATGGGAATTTCACTGTCCAAGTGCATGTGACGGCAAGGGGAATGCATAATATGCCGAAACAAACTGTCACGGTTGGGGAAGGAGCAGCGGAAGAAAGCCATGACCATGGAGAGCAGGAACATGGAGAACACGCAGAGGGCTTTAGCATGCATTTCATGGAACCTGAAAATGTAAAAAAAGGAGACGAAACAGAATTAATCGTCCATATTCAGAATAAGGATGAGCCAATGAAAGATGCTCGAGTTCGTTATGAAATTTGGAAAGAAGACGCAGAAAATCACGAGTGGCTGGATGCTGAAGAGGGAGCGGCGGGGGAATACTCATCGTCATTTACTTTTGAGGAAACAGGTGATTATCATATAATCATTCATGTTCAGGATGATAAGGATTTGCATGAACATGAAGAACATCAATTAGAGGTAATTGAATAGTTCAATTTTGCTATTCCGAGTGGGTTATATCACTCGGAATTTTCAATGAAAGGAAGAAAAAAGGATATTCGGAAAACAGTGTGGGAGGGGTATGGCTCTACATGGCCCTTTCCTCTTAAAATATCAAAGTTTTCCCTTTAGTAAAATATGTGTAAAAAACCTTTTCTTCTTTTTAGAAGCTGTAAAAAAGAGAACAAGAATATGAAAATTCCTTGTTCTCTCCTTCATACCATCGAACTTCCATTCTTTATTAATTTTTGTCCGAGCTCTCTTTATATCTTTCATAAGCCTTATGCTGGACGTCCATATATTCTTCTAGCCCCATTTTCTGTATGGTTTCAACATATTTATCCCATTCAGAGAAAGGAGTTTCACCTACAATGAATTTATCTTTCATTTCATTCACATACTTTTCAATATCTGCCCCTGAGGTGTCCATTATTTTTTGTTCCTCGTCTGTAAAAATGAAGGCCGGCCATACTTCTTCAATTAGGTGAGGTTTTAATCTTTCTGTTGCATCTAAAGACATATCCGTCCCTTGTGATCCCTGAAAAAACTCCTGTGTAACGAGAGCTGGATAAGTACCACCAGGATATGTAAGGTACTTAGAAACAGCTTGCTCGACAGTTAATCCATCCGGATTATTTTTAATTTCGTCCACATATTCATATTCACCATCTTCAGTCTCTTCGTAAGTGACACCTTCAACACCCATAAAAAATAATTTTGCTCCTTCATCACCATAAAAATAATCGATCCATCTTACTGTCGCAGCGGGGTGCTCATTTGCACTAGTGATCACAAACGCTCCTGGTGTAGGTACTGGCGGCAATATGCTCGTATATAATCTGCTTCCATTAGGACCCGCCAAAGCCTCTGCTCCTATATAGTTTTCTCCCTCCTTTCCGAATAACACATCAGGACTAAAATAATGAGTGACACCATAAAGCCCCTCGGAGCCTTTTGCTAGATATTGATCTGTTGAAATAGAAAAAATATTTTGGTCAATCAGCTCTTCATTGAATAATTTATGAACATATTGCAGCATTTCTTTATACTCTTCAGCGGTCGGAAAAAACCGTAACTCCTCTTCCTTTGGATCCATATCCACAAACTTATGTTTAAGACCTCGATTACCAAGTCCATATGCTCCTTGAACCCATTCTACTAACGTATTAATTGAGTTTGCCCCGAAGGGAATTTCATCTGCTTGCCCATTCCCATTAGGATCTTGCTCCTTAACAGCTTTCAAAAATTGATACAATTCTTCTGTCGTTGTCGGCATATCCATATCTAGAGTTTTCATCCAATCTTCTCTAATCCATGGTCGAGAACTTAGGAGCATGGAAACGAAATCCGGTGAAAAAGCATAAGGAAAGGAATAGATATTCCCATCCGGCATCGTAATTCCATCTTTTATCTCTGGATACTCTTCAAGTATTTTTTTAAAATTAGGAGCATACTCATCAATCAAATCGTTCAGTTTTATGAATGTTCCTTGTGCACCATATTTTTGTAAATCAGTCACAGGCATACTTGTTGTATGAAATGCATCTGGTAAATTTTCACTAGCCAAGACTAAATTTCTTTTTTCCGTTAAGCCTGCAGCAGGCACCATTTCCCATTCAATATTGATATTTGTCATTTTTTCATATTCATTATATAGTAATACATCATTCCAATTTTCAGCGGTTGTATCAGCCCTCTTTGCAAAAAAATGCAGTGTAATCGGCTCTTCTACAATTGGCATACCTGAAGCTTTTACATTCTCATCCTTTTCTTGGCCCTCTTTATCCCCACTAGCGTCTTGTTGATTGTTACAAGCTGAAAGTAATATGAGAGTTAGGGCTATAACCACTAAAAATATTTTTTTACTTTTCAATTCTGATCCCTCTCCATTCTGTACAATTGCGTTGTCTTTATGCCAATGATATGATCTTTCATTCCCTATAGCTTTTATGTGAAATAAAGTAAAAGCTCCTCCTTTCAAGTTAAGTTTTCCACTAATTTTTCAACAAACCTTACTTCTTAACGCATAGTTTATCATTGAGGAAAAATGAATGATACAGGCGATTTCTTAACCTGCTATGTAGGTTTTGAGGATCACTTTTGTCCTGAAATATTTATTATTCTGGACAAATATTCTTTTTTTGTAGACATTGACATATTCAGTATAAGATCCACATAGTTCTGTGAAATCTGGACTACTCTATAAGCATCCGATAGTATTTTGGAGCATGTATTTAAAAAAACAACAAAAAAATCTTTTCTGATCAACTATACGTTATTCAGAAAAGATATTTATAAAGCTTTTTTATCATCTCTATTTTGCTGGTGATATTTCCGATATTGACTAGGGGTAATGCCCTCCTCTTTTCTGAATTTCCTTGTGAAATTAGAGACATCAAAATAACCAATATCCAAAACAATCTCTTTTATCGTTCGATTCGTGTTTACTAATTGCTGTTTAAATTCATCCATTCTTAATTTCCAAACCAATTGGGTAAATGTAATTCCGGTCTGCTCTCTAATAAACCTACTAACATACGAGCTTGATATTTGAAAATGATCAGAGATCATTTCAAGGCTAAGGGTGTGTTGTTTGTACTGTTTTTGAATATACTCCATAATGTTGTCACGTAATTGATCATTATGGCTTTCTTTCCTTTTTTCCACTTCTAAACATATTTGATCAATGAAAATAGTTGCACTTTCTTTTAGTTGATCCAATGTTTGGAAATCCGACAGTCTTTTAACCTCTTCGGGATTATGTTCAATGCCTAATTCAGCAATCGTTTTTAAAACGGTATTGATCAGATCAAAACAAGTACACTTTAACATATAGCTAGGGAATTTTTTTTGCGCAAGACTATCTAAAATTTCAGCTAATGTTTCCTTCGCTACAACACGATCTCCTTGTTTTAGGCTTTGAATAAATTTTAACCGACTTTCTTCCGGAAACCAAATCGTTTCGTCGTTGTCAATAGAAAGATCCTCAAAAAAAAATGGCATGAGTTTCATGATGTAAGATGTCATTTTCTATGGATGCAGTCGCTTCAATAAAAGAACGATTAATTTTATTGGCCTCTTTATAAATCTGACCAATGCCCACAAAAGGCAAAATTGAACAATGCTTTTTTAACAGCTCTATAAGGTGATGGGAAAATAATTGTCGACTTTCATTCCAATTACTTGAGTCATCCTTGATATTCACAATAATAGCGGCTGTATAATCATGAACCAATTCAACTCCATATCCGCAGCACTCCTGATGAGAGATCTCATGAATTGTTTCTACTATTTTTTTCCAATATGTAAACGTCTCTTGCTTTTTTATTTTGCCTTTATATGAAACAGCGATAACAAAAAAGGAGTCTCCTCTTAGAGAAATTTTTAAATCTTTGGCTAAAGCTATAATATCTTGATGTTCCTTCCCTTCACCTTTTAGTAAATTCGTTAAAAACTGCGCTCTGACAAATGGTTTATGGGCAATTATTTTTCTTTTTAAAAATTCGCTATCCTCATAAATAGATTCGATTTTTGTTCTAATTAATTCAATTTCATTACTTTGCTTTTTACTGTGGTTCATTTGTTCTTTATTTCCGAGATACTGGGCCAAATTTTGTATCGGTTTATACTGTTTAAAGGATAAATAGCAAACGATCGTAATCCCCACTACCGCAAGCCCCAGTAAAACCATAAAAATAAAATATTTCAATGACGTCATTTTGCCATAAAATTGTTGAGTGGGCATAACGGACACAAACGTCCAGCCACTCAGTTGAGAACGAGCAATGGAAAATGAGTAATCCTCATTTTTAAAATCCTTATGAGTGTTTCCATCATTGTTAGCTGAAATATTTTTCACAAAATCCAAATCTATTTGAACGCCATTTTCATTTGAAGCAAACAAATTGTAATCAGCATCAAAAATAAATGAATTTCCTTCAAAATCACCTAGAGCGTTTTTCATTAATTTTGATAATGTTTCTTCCTTAATAAAAAATGTGACGGTACCGTATGGTGATGAACTTTGAATTGGAATAGGATAGGAGTACGCGATAACCCGCTTACCATTGGAATTTTTGGAAGCGATATCAATAATTTGTGACAAAGGATTAGATTGAATCTGCATCCCTTTATTTAAGGCTTCAATATCTTTATTTTTTACAGGATAGGTACTTTGGACAAAGGTATGGAAGGTACTTGTTCCCTTGGAGGAATAAACTAGATCTTTAGATTCATTGAAATTTAAAAATATCTCATCGATAAAGGAATTACTCATCTTATACCGAATTAATTCTTCAATAGCCTGTTGATCATAATATGGCTCAGTGAGCATATATGGAGTTAAGCGGTGGTCGTATGAGATCTTGGTTGCTAAACTATTTAGTTCGCTTAATCGTGTGTCAGTCATATCTTTAATCTGATCTATTTTGTCCATATTTGATCGGATAATTTCTTTTTCCAACTTCCCTACCGATATATGATAAAGAATCGTACTGATCGTAATAAAAGGAAGCATGAACACAAGTAAATAAGAAAATAGATATTTATACAGTAATTTCGATTTCTTTTTAGACCAGTTGAACATTTTCCTCTTCTCCATATATTCTTTTTTGGTATACCCTTTTTCACAAATATATACGATATATCTTGAACTTTCAATATATTTTAATTCAATTTTCGATGACAAAGTCTTCTTATACAATCATTTATGCAACACTTCACTATTTAGTATTGAACAAACACATTGCTAATGCAAAGTTGGGTTCTATCAACCTTGCTTTTTTCAGTTATTTTAGCATTATAGGTTTTTGACAGCCTATAAAGTGTGGAAGGGAATATCGGTAAATAAACACAGGAACTAATATACCATAGCAATAAATAGGATCCCGCATGTACGGGATCCAGAACTTTTCCTTTTGCATCTGGAGTTGACGGCGGTAAGTCATTTGATTATTCGTTTTAAATCATCTCATGATACCGTTTTTATTTTAGTTCTATCTACTCTTTCACAGACCCAATCAATACCCCCTTCACAAAGAATCTTTGTAAGAAAGGATAAATAATTAACAGCGGTAAG
>NZ_VTQV01000052.1 GCF_008764245.1 Bacillus subtilis | reverse complement strand
TTCTCATTATGATTCTTTACTTCAAAGCGGAGGTGTATCTTGATGAAAGAGCAAATTGAAGCATATGCCAAACGCTTGAAGTTAAGTTGGATAAGAGAGCATTACCATGAAATTAAAGCCGAAAATAATTATGATTATCTTCTTCAATTATTTGAAAGGGAGGTTGAAAATAGAGAGGAAAGAAAAGTGAACTTATTACTAAAGCAAGCACAATTACCAAAGACAGGCGACCAACCTTTTCAATGGGAACATATTCAAATCCCTCAAGGGATTGATCGTGATAAGATTCTCCAAGGGGAATTTATTCATGAAAAGGAAAATCTGATTTTATATGGTGGAGTCGGCACAGGGAAAACTTATTTGGCAACATTAATTAGCTTAAATGCCATACATAGGTATGGCACCAAAGTGAAGTTCTTTACATTGGCATCTTTAGCAAATAAATTAATAGAGGCGAACCAAAATGGTTCCCTCCCCAGGCTGATTAAACAGCTTGAAAGACTGGATCTACTTATATTAGATGAACTAGGCTATATTCCTCTTCACAAAGAAGGTGCAGAGTTATTGTTTCAGGTAATATCTATGTGTTATGAAAACAAAAGCTTGGTGATTACTACCAACCTCCAATTTGGACAATGGAATCATGTTTTTGGGGATCCAATATTAACAGAGGCTGTGATTGATCGACTTATTCATCATTCACATTTACTCCTTTTTAACGGTGAGAGTTTTCGTTATAAAGAATCATTAATACAGCAATAATTGGAGGCGGTAAGTGGCATGCATTTTTAAATGCCATTTCATACATTTTTTACTTGCCAAATACAGAAAGGAATTGGTGAACAAGCATATTGAATCCTGTTCACAACAACTCCATAAAAATCATTTGCCGTCCCCGCCCTTATTAGATAATCTGGTAAGCACGTCGACCTTCTCCCCCTTTTCAGATAAATTGATGTTATGGCATAAAATTGATACTTTCTCTATGAAGATTAGATCTTATGCGAACGGTGCATCCCTTAATGGCAGACGTGATATTGGGGCGATGTACGGTAAGTTTCTAATGGATGTCAGTCTTTTTGTAGAAGATGGAGCAAATATTATGATTGATCATGGGTGGATGGAACAACCACCAGAAGCGATTGACCGAGAGGCATTAGCAAAGGAAAAACGATCTAATGAATGAAAAAACAATGAAATAATCTGGACACTAGTTTGAGGATTATTCTTCATTGCCCAGCAGAAGCTTTCTGGGAGGAGGCTTTTATACAGGGACGATCTAAAAAAGTCTGTATAAAAGCCTGATGTTGCTTCTATCATTGACTTTTGAATTGGACTTACATAAATTCTTTTTTTAGCATCATCTATTGCCCTGCATTAATTCTTCTGAAATATTCAACTGACCTAAGCGACTTGCGAACGGGATCAAGACGATATAGGCCAATATAAAAATAATCATCGACATCATCGTGATCAAGGGAAAATTAAAGGAAAGTATTCCAGGGTCAACTAAGCTGATGAAATAAGTGAAAATCATCCCTAGAGAAACGCCAAGCAATATTCCAAACGTTATATACGTTGTCACTTGTGTCATAATCACATGAATGATATCTTTTCGGCCCATATAAATGGCTCTTAAAACCGCAAATTCTTTACGTTTGGAGTTTAGATTATGAATAAATGTGTTCATTACTCCAAACATGATATTTATCAGTATAACAACGAGGACTAGGATAAAAATTGTCCATATTTGGACGCCCATTTCTTTTGATTGCTGCAGAGATCTTTCCAAACTGTTGACTTGGATTTCCGGATAAATCGCTTTTAATTCTTCCAACTCTTCTAATGCAAGTTGTGGATTGCTTGTTTCAATATATGCGGTCTCAAAAGTAATAAACGAGGAATCAACTGCCTTTGAGTTCCAATCAATTAAAACATCTCTTATTTCATTTGGATATGGAAAGTTTTTTACAATGCCAGTAACCATTATCTCTCCATTCTGTATAAATTCCTGTTGTTCATTACTATACTGAAGTGAAATTTTTATCTTATTCCCAACATTTATTCCATGTTCTTTTGCATAAGAATCCTTGACGATAACGTCCTGTGGATAGTTGGTTGAAGGATTTTCTAAAAGTCCTTGCTCTTGCATACTAGAAAGATCGGCAAATGAGTAATCAAAATAATACTGTTCATTCGTTTCCGTTATAACGCCCATTTCTTGTTTGCTTTGTGTGCTAATGCTTGTTATATGGTCTAATTGCTTAATTTTTTTCGTCATCTCTCGAACATCAATACTAGAGTGATCTACGAGACGATTCGTCATGACAATCTCAGTTTCATATTGTTTTTTAATATATGCTTCGTCGCCTTTTTGGACGGTTTGGATAAGTGTCGATCCAAAGACGACAATAATCATCATGGCACTAATGATTAAGAGAATGAATGTATTTTTCTTCACTTGGGGGAGTGCACTTTTTAATGATACAAAGACAATATTCCCAAAAATACGCCTGGCAATGGGTAAAAATTTACGTATTAAAATGGAAGAATATATTGGAATGATTGCCATGCTGCTTAATAGAAAGCCAACACTGCCAAACACAATTAAAATAGGAGCGTCTGTAGAAAGCGATCCAATAAAGATGAAAAGGGTACTTATTCCTAATACAGAAAAACAAATCTTCTTTCGTAGCCCCAAATGAGAAAATTCAATTTCTTCATTTTCTTGCATAAGCGTTATTGGTAGCACTCGACTGCTTCTGAAAGCGGGAATAAGCATAAATAATTGAATCATACTCATGCTTATGAACGCAACAAGTAAAGCGATTCCGAAATGAAAGGAAAGTATTTCTCCCTTAAGTGAAAAGAACTTTTCAACCGCTTTTTGTAAATAGTTATACATCATAAAACTAAAAACGATCGCCAAAAAGCTGCCAAGAATGTTAATAAGGGCAGACTGCTGGAAAGTGATTTTGAACACTTGCCGTCTTAGGGCACCAATCGACCGAAGAACAGCTAATTCATGTTTATATTTATAAAGGAAGTGTTCAAAATTCGAGATAATAAATAAGGCTGTAATAATGATCACAAGGACGGAAAGGACGATCATATAATGATAAAGTACATCTAAATTAGCTTTTAAAAGTTCATCGTCTATCGTGATATCAACTATGAGTGATTGTTTAGCATTTGAAATGAACATAATCATTGTGATAATAAGTGATGTAGAAATCATCACGCCAAGAATGGTTGTAAGGGCTATCATTTTATTTTCTTTAAAAAAACGAGTTGCAATACCTGTTGGTGATTTAATCATGCCACTGTCTCCAAAATAAGTTTAAATTTCTTTAAAATCATTTCCATATCTTCAGCCGTTTTTGAACAGGTGTATTCGTCTACTATTTTCCCGTCATGAAAAAATAAGACTCGATCAGCATAAGTCGCAACGGATGGATCATGTGTGACCATAATGATACTTTGATTTAATTGCTCTTTTAGTTGTATTAACATTTTCAAAATATCTGTGGATGTATTAAAATCCAAATTACCAGTGAGTTCATCCGCGAGGACAATTGGTGGAGAAGTAATGAGGGCTCTACCAATCGCTACTCTTTGTTGCTGACCACCTGAAAGTTCCACAGGACGATGGGTGCGCCATCGCTCTAAACCTATCATCTCTAACATCTGATCAACTTTTTCGTCAATAAGCTCATCGAGAGTTCCTTTTAAAATTAGTGGTAAGGCAATATTTTCTTCAACGGATAAATCTTTTAATAAATTAAAGGATTGAAAAATAAAACCGATATTTTCACGGCGATAAAAAGTTGCCTGGGGTTCTTTAAACATGTTTTCATCAAAATGCCCTTGTAACAATACTTTTCCTGAGGTTGGCCTATCCATAGCACCGAGCAAATGAAGTAGTGTGCTTTTTCCCGAACCACTCGTTCCCATAATTGCAAGTAGCTCTCCTTCATAAAGCTCAAATGATACGTCATCTAATGCTTTTACACCTTCACCAATAGTTTCATATATTTTTGTTACATGTTGAATAGACAAAATGGCGTTCTTTTCCATGTGTAAACACCTCCATTTAAACGTTGCTTTAAGTGTAACATCATATTTTAAAGATAACGTATGTTTTAATGACAAAATATTTACAAAACTGTCTGTGCTGAACTTTTTGAACGTCCTCTAAAAGTTTTAAAAAATAAATTTAAAATTATCGGCATCACTCAACGAACTTTCTCGGAATAAAACAATAGGCTAATTATGAAATGAACAGAGGTTGTTCTGGAAATCTTGATGAGATTTTCAGGACAACCTCTGTTTTTAATTCGATAGATGATATGGGCAGCTTTTAAACCTTTGAAGTTAATGACTTGAACAAGCAGGGTATGGTAAATATAAAATCCGATAAAAGGAGGATTCTTGTGATCGAGACCTATCTAGATGGGAAAAAGGCTGAGATGATTAAACTCTTGGAACGACTCGTTAATACAGATAGCGGTTCTTACGACAAAGATGGCGTTGATGTTGTAGGAGCCATTTTAAAAGAAAATTTCGAGAACGCCGGCATGCATGTAAAGGTTCATCGGGAAAAGGAGATGGGTAACCATCTGGAAATAAAAGCCAGTGAAGAATGTGATCCAAAAATTATCATTATCGCTCATATGGATACTGTCTTTCCAAAGGGAGAAGCGAAAGAACGCCCGTTTAAGGTGATCGGAGATAAAGCTTTTGGTCCAGGTGTGAATGATGAAAAAGCCAGCCATGTTCAAGTTTTGTATGCCTTGAAGGCCTTAAAGAAAAGTGGATCTGATGCATATAAAAATGTCCATGTGATTTTTAATAGTGATGAGGAAGTGGGTTCACCGTCTTCGAAATCACTGATTAAACAGGCCGCAGAGGACAAGCAATATTCATTAGTCGTAGAATGTGCTCGTCCTAATGGCGGAATTGTCACGGAGCGAAAAGGGGTGGGGAATTTCTCTATCAATGTAAAAGGTAAGAGCGCTCATGCTGGTGTGGAACCAAAAAGAGGACGGAGCGCTATAGAAGAAATCTCCCATAAAATCCTTCAACTTCAAAAATTAAATCATTATGAAGAAGGATTGAGTGTCAATGTCGGACTAGTCAAAGGTGGAACCTCCAGTAACACGATACCGTCGAATGCTGAAGCAGAGATCGATGTTCGGATTAAAGGAGAAGAACAGGCCGCAGAGGTGACAAAGGAAATTTTGAAAATTGCTCAGCAAGAATCTGTGCCAGGAACAATGACTGAACTCAAAGGGAGTATTAGTCGACCACCGATGAAAAAAACAGAACAAACAGAGCAATTAGTAAAAGTCATTCAAGAAGCAGGTGACGAACTAGGAATGTCGATTCATCCATTGAGTTCAGGCGGAGGGTCAGACGCAGCTTTTACGGCAGTGGAAGGTATTCCCACGGTAGATGGAATGGGACCGATGGGGGAATTCTCACACAGCGAAACCGATGAATATACTGATTTAAAGACTCTCCAACAACATACAGCATTACTGGCCAAAACGATTGAAAAGTTAAGTAAGTAACTTGGAGTTTCCCATCTTCCCCTGCTATAGATTTTCAACTAAAATTAAATAAAACACAAGGAGGAAGCTGATTTGGACATACGAGAGATTTTCCAACAGCAAAAAACATCAGACATCAAGAAGGGGGAGCAAAGGGCCATCGGTGACTTCGGAATGACAGCCAGTGCAACGAAGCAATCCTCTGAAATAGGGGCGCAGGTATTAAGGGATGGGGGAAACGCGGTGGATGCCATCGTTGCGATGCAGTTTGCCCTCTCAGTGTCAGAGCCTTTTAATACCGGGCTAGGTGCAAGTGGTTTCTTACTTGTTTACAACCAGTATTCAGGGACAACAAAGGTGGTGAATGGTCATTCAAAAGCGCCTGAGCATTTGTCACCTGACATGTGCTTGGATGAAAAAGGTGAGCTGATTCCTTTTTTTGAGCGCACGTTAAACGCAAATTTCATCGGGATACCGGGGATTTTGAAAGCCATGAAAAAAGCCAATGACACTTATGGCACAATGTCTTTAGCACGATTAATTGAGCCGTCCATCCAATTAGCAGAAGAAGGAATGGAAGTGAACTGGTTGTGGGAAAGGGCATTAGAAATGTATGGAGACAGAGTGGGAACAACCGCGAGATCGCTTTTCTATCCTGACGGCGCACCCTTAAAGAAGGGAGAAATAGTAAAAAACCAAGAGCTTGCGCATACTTTGAGAATCATTCAAGACAAGGGAATAGACGCTTTTTATAACGGAGAAATTGGGGAAGCTGTCATTCAACTTATTCATGATAAAAAGGGCTGTATGACAAGGGAAGATTTGCGAGGTTATAGGGCCGAAATACAGGAACCCATCATAGGGGACTATAAAGGATTTCAACTGGCAACCCCGGGTCCACCGAATGGCGCAGGTGTTTCGCTGCTTCAGCTACTGAAAATCCTTGAAAAGGTAAAAATTGAACAATACGATAAAAATTCATGGGAGAAACACTTTTTACTTGCCGAAGCCATGAGAATCGTATTTTCTGACAAACTTACTTATATGGGGGATCCTGACTTTTATAATATTCCGGTGGATGGGTTATTGCATCCAGAATATATTGCCGAACGAGTGAAATTAATCCATTTTGAAAGAATGAATCAAGGAGTAGATTTTGGGAATCCTTGGAAATATGAGGAAAAAGCTCACGGCTTACCTCGAGAATTACGGGGTGGAGAGACGACTCATTTTACCGCTGTAGATAGGTGGGGGAATATTGCCGCCTGTACCTCTTCACTTGAACACTATTTTGGATCAGGCATCATGGTACCAGGATATGGTTTTCTATTAAACAATGATTTAACCGATTTTTATCCTACGGAGGAAAGTGTCAATGACTTACAGGCGAATAAATATCCCGTCAGCACAAAATGCCCGACGATTATTTTCCATGATGGGAAACCAGTCATGACACTTGGTTCCCCAGGAGGGCCAACAATCGTGGCTTCTGTAGCCCAAGTGATGATCAATGTCCTAGACTATAAGATGGATTTAAAAGAATCTATCGAACTACCGCGTATTTATAATAGTACCGCCCCAAAAATTTTATGTGATGAGCGTTTGGATGAGAATGTAAAAAATAAATTAAGGAGTATGGGGTTTGAGCTTCTAAGCACGGATATCGCCATTGGGAATGTACAAGCTATCTTAGTGGACCAGGAGAACAATCGAATGTATGGGGCTGCTGACTCATCACGGCCTGGAGCAGCGATTGGGGTTGGGGAAGAGTATATTGGAATGGAGTGACCGATTTAATAGAAAAAAGAAGAGCTATCTAAAGGGCGAGCGGCGACCTTTTTGGAAGCTCTTTTTAAACTGTCGGAAGGAAAATGAATAAAAAGCTCCTACTTTCGAATATGTTAAGGCAGGAGCTTTTCACTCATTCAAATAACGATCCCTATTTAGTTAGTACACTAGGCATGCGATTTAAGATAAGGAATATTATACTAAATGGGTTTTTATTTTCAATTATATAATGATAAAAGGAGGGTTCATTATGCATCACAAATGGTTAATATGGAGTTCGAAATTATTGTGGATTGTAGGTTTATTTGGGCTAATCCTTTTCGGTTATCATCTTGAACAAATCATAAACCAAAAAGCTAATGAAACATTTAAAAATATATTATCTTTATTTTGGTTTAATGCAACTGCACCATTTATATTTGGCTTATATATTTCTTTACTTTTCGTAAAAAGGTGGTCGTTTAAATTTAATCCCCCTTTATTTCTGTGTGTGACCGTTCCATGTCTTATTGTTTCGTTTTATCCCCCTGTCGTTTACACTTTTGCTTCTATTACAACTTCCGATTCTTCCTTTAGTGCAAATATTCCGTTTTGGTTCTTTAAAATAAACTCCTTTGGAATCGCTCCTATTGTAGCTGGCTTGACCTTTTTCGCAAGCTTATTCCGGGGTATTCAACTATCAAAAAATTAATCCAGTTATTCAAATGACGCTTTATTAAAATAATGCTTCATTTTTGCATTCATAATGAGAATATTCCGGTTCTTAAAACCCCAGTTGACAGAAAAAAGTATTCGGTATATAATTATCTCGAATTCGAGATAAAGAGGAATGATAACTGTGAGTAAAGATCATTACGACGAAGAGCTGTCATTGAAGTTATTTGTGGTTTTGACAAGAGCTTTAGATTCCATTAAAAAGCGTGTAGAAGAGAACATTAAAGGGTTAGGGTTAAACACAACTGAATTTGCTGTATTAGAATTGATCTATCATAAAGGAGATCAACCGATCCAAAAAATTGGTGAGAAAGTTCTGATTGCAAGTAGCAGTATTACGTATGTAGTCGATAAATTGGAGAAGAAAAAGTTATTAGAGAGAAAACCGTGCCCCAAAGATCGTCGAATTACGTTTGCCGCTATAACCACAGAGGGAAAAGAATTAATGGATGACGTTTTTCCGAAACATACATTAGCAATTCAAGAAATTTTAGCTGGTTTAGATGTGGATGAGAAGAAGCAGCTGATTGAACAATTGAAAAAATTAGGGTTCCACGCCCAAAAATTGTAATTTTTTTAAATAATTATCTCGGTTTCGTACTATACTAATCTGAAGTAAATGTGAGTTTTTGATTAATATCTGAAGTTTAAGATCCATTCAATAGGAGAATGTAGAATAGATGAAATATACTCGAAGACAAGGAGTGAGAGATATGCAGAAACAGACGAGCGGGATTCATCATATTAGCGCCATTGTCGGGCATCCACAAGAAAATGTTGATTTCTACGCTGGTGTTCTCGGTTTACGTTTAGTAAAAAAGACGGTCAATTTTGACGATCCAGGCACATATCATCTCTATTTCGGGGATGAAGAAGGCAAGCCAGGAACGATTATTACATTTTTTCCGTGGACGAGAGCCAAGCAAGGAAAGATTGGTGACGGACAGGTAGGGATTACATCTTATGTTGTTCCTAAAGGAGCATTCGGTTTCTGGGAGAAGAGATTAGAGAGATTTCAGATTCCCTTTTCAAAAGTGGAGCGCTTTGGTGAGCAGTATGTACAATTCGATGACCCTCATGGCTTGCACTTGGAATTGGTTGAACGGGAGGAAGGGCAAATCAATACCTGGTCGTTCGGAGGAGTTACTCCAGAAGTTGCGATTAAAGGGTTCGGTGGAGCAATCCTTTATTCCGCACAACCTCAACAAACAGCGGAGTTACTCGAAAAAGTTATGGGATTGGAACATGTGGGAGAAGAAGGAGATTTTATCCGTTTCCGTTCACTCGCTGATATCGGAAATATCATTGACCTAAAGAAAGTCTCGACAGAAAGAGGACGAATGGGCGTGGGAACGGTTCATCATATTGCCTTTCGAGCGGGCGATGATCAAGACCAATTAGATTGGCAGGAATACGTTTCAGCTTATGGTTATAGTGTCACCCCTGTTAAGGATCGAAATTATTTTAATGCGATTTACTTTAAGGAGCATGGGGAAATACTATTTGAAATTGCGACAGATCCTCCTGGCTTTGCTCTCGATGAATCGAGAGAAAGAATGGGAGAACAATTAATGTTACCTGAACAGTATGAGCAATACCGGGAACAACTGAACCGTCGGTTAATCCCGATTACGGTAAGGGAATTGGAATAGGAGGGATGCATTTGATGCTTGTCATTGATCCCAATACCAATACGGAAAGAGAGAATTATAAATTTCTAACCGGGAGTATCATCCCAAGACCGATTGCCTTTGTGACAACATTGTCCGAAGCGGGTGTGCTCAACGGAGCACCCTTTAGTTATTTTAATATTGTTTCGTCCAATCCACCGCTGATTTCTTTATCGATCCAACGTTCTGAAGGAAGACAAAAAGATACGGCTAAAAATATCCTTGGGAAAAAAGAATTTGTCGTCCATATTGTGGATGAACAAAATGTTGAAAAAGTGAATCAGACAGCGGCTAGTTTACCCCCTAATGAGAGTGAAATTGATTTAGCAGGATTTACACGAGCCAAAAGTTCAAAGATTTCTGTTCCAGGTGTTCAACAAGCGAAAATTCGCATGGAATGTCAATTGGAGCAAGCTTTGGAATTGGGTGGACACGATGCACCAGGATGCCATTTGATCATCGGCAAGGTCGTTCATTTCCATATTGAAGATGAAATTTATCAAAATGGAAGAATTGATCCTCTAGGTTTAGCAGCCGTAAGCCGTTTGGCTGGTGCTCATTATGCAAAGCTTGGCTCGACCTTTGAAATCGAACGACCGAAATGAGTGTAAGAACTTTACTTTTTAATGAGGAGGAAAAAGCATGCATGAATTAAAAGGAATCCACCATGTCACAGCCATTACAAGCAGTGCGGAAAAAATATATGAATTTTTCACAACCGTTTTAGGTGTTCGGTTGGTGAAAAAAACAGTGAACCAGGACGATATTCAAACCTATCACTTATTTTTCGCTGACGACAAAGGAAGCCCTGGGACAGATATGACGTTCTTTGATTTCCCAGGTATTCCGAAAGGCATTCACGGCACGAATGAAATAGCTAAGACATCCTTTCGCGTGCCAAATGACAAAGCATTGGAATATTGGGTGAAACGCTTTGATCGACTTGGAATCAACCATAAAGGCATTACAGAGCAATTCGGGAAAAAGACGCTTTCTTTTGTTGACTTTGATGAGCAAGCCTATCAGCTCATCTCAGATGAAAACAATCAAGGCGTTCCTGCAGGGACTCCATGGCAAAAAGGCCCAATTCCATTGGAATATGCGATTACGGGATTAGGCCCGATTTTTGTCCGTGTGAGCCATATCGATTATTTTAAAGAAATGCTGGAGAAGGTTCTTTTATTTACAGAAATTGCTCAAGAGGGTGCCTATCATTTATTCGAAGTAGGCGAAGGGGGCAATGGAGCGCAAGTGATTGTGGAATATAACGCGGTTTTACCGCAAGCACGCCAAGGTTATGGCACGGTTCATCATGTCGCATTCCGCGTGGAAGATCGTGCAGCGCTGGATGAATGGCAGAAACGATTGCAAGCATTCCAATTTCCTAATTCGGGTTATGTGGAGAGATACTACTTTGGATCCTTGTATACAAATGTAGCTCCACAAATCTTATTCGAATTAGCTACGGACGGTCCCGGTTTCATGGGAGATGAACCATATGAAACACTTGGAGAAAAACTCTCTTTACCGCCATTTTTTGAAGCAAAACGGGAAGAAATCGAAGGTCTCGTGCGTCCGATTGATACGGTAAGAAGTACGAAAGAATTCGCAAAGGAATATGAAGATTAATCAATCTGGAAAGGGGAAATAAGGTTGAAACATCGATTTCAAAAAGGCAATGATCCATCCAGTCCCACTTTGCTTTTATTGCATGGGACGGGGGGAACGGAACAAGATTTACTTCCACTTGCCCAAATTATAGACCCAGATGCTAATGTATTAGGTGTAAGAGGGAATGTGCTAGAGAATGGCATGCCGCGTTTCTTTAGGAGGTTAGCAGAGGGAGTGTTTGATGAGGAAGATCTTGTCTTCCGGACGAAAGAATTGAACGAATTCCTAGATGAGGCCGCTGAAAAATATGACTTTGATCGAAAGCAAATCATCGCGATTGGTTATTCCAATGGAGCCAATATTGCGGCGAGCTTGTTATTCCATTTTCAAGATGCATTAAAAGGTGCGATCTTGCATCACCCAATGGTACCAAGAAGAAGAGTCGAACTTCCCGATTTAAGTGGAACCCCAGTATTTATCGGGGCTGGAACAAATGATCCGATTTGTTCAAAGGAAGAATCACTAGAGCTTCAATCTTTATTAGAACAGGCAAACGCTATGGTTCACCTGCATTGGGAAAATAGAGGGCATCAACTGACAGCAACAGAAGTGGATGCAGCGCGCCAGTGGTATTTGTCCCTATAAATCTTCCTCCAATATCTCAAAAGCGAGATTTATGAAGTTGAAGTATCATAAATCCCCTTCACAATGGGCATAAGAAGAAGGTAAAACATTGAAAAGTGAGCATTTTTTAAAGAGGTGATTTTTATCGGGTTCCAGTTTAAATAAATAAGAGAAGGTGCTATATATGGGTATTTTAAATACATTATTTGGAAAAAAATCGAAGGAGTTGGAAAATATGTCAAATGTTAAATTAGCGGTTATTTTTTATAGTATGGGTGGAACAAACTATCAATTAGCAAAATGGGCGGAAGAAGGAGCAAAAGCAGCAGGGGCGGAAGTGAAAGTTTTAAAAGTGGAAGAATTAGCTCCTGAATCTGTGATTGCGGGAAATGAAGGCTGGAAAGCAACTGTAGAAGCAACGAAAGATGTTCCAGTTGCAACATCTGCTGATCTTGAGTGGGCCGATGCGATTATTTTCAGTGTGCCAACTCGTTTTGGAAATATGCCTTCGCAAATGAAACAATTTCTTGATATCCAAGGTGGAATTTGGGCAGCCGGTAAGACAGTGAATAAGGTTGTAAGTGCGATGTCTTCTGCGCAAAATCCCCATGGTGGGCAAGAAGCAACGATTTTATCCTTATATACAAGTATGATGCATTGGGGTGCAATTATCGCTGCTCCTGGTTATACGGATCCTGTATTATATGGTGCTGGAGGAAATCCATATGGAACAAGTGTTACGGTAGGACAAGATGGAAAAATGATTGAAGATGTTGAAGATGCTGTGAAACATCAGGCTAAACGTACTGTGACAGTAGCGGAATGGGTTAAAAAAGGGAATCAATAAGAGAAAACAGAGCTGACCGGAGTAAAATTCGGTCAGCTTTATTGTCGTTGGGCCCGAAAATCGTTCTAGCCAAGTAGTATGAGCTATTGAACTAAGAAAGCGATTCTTAATTTTTTCTATACATACCATGGTAATTTATAATCCATTTTCTTACCTTGTTTACTATTTTTATTTGTTACTATCCACTTCCCATCTTGCTTTTGTACATGATAAATTACATTTGTACCATCAGATTTTTTTAAAGAGCATATAGCCTGTATTGCCTTTTATAAAGCTAACAGGGTTTATAACATTTTTGGAGGGTATCTTGGTCTCAGGAGACAAAATGCTCGTTGTGATTTCTTCTGCAATAGTAAAAAGGGATTTAAATTCATTATTTATTTCGGCTTGGTATTGCAATTGATTGTATGTGTAAGAAGAGTAAGACTGTAAATTCAAATGAAAAGACTGTTTTATATCTGAAAGTGTTGCACTATAGAATGCATTTATTTCTTTTTCTTCCTTATCTCCCTCATGTTTAAAGCTAATGGTTTTAACCTCAAAAGGACTGATGTTAAAAGTCATTGTTTCCTTACCATAAGGAGGGTTATGTGCATGCACAAATGTTGTGACTTGCACTTTGGCAATAAAGCTAAACTGACCCTTATGCTCTCTGGTGATACTCAAAATCTTAGCATCATATAAACCATATTGTTTGGGATAGCCATAGTAATGAATAATTTCCTTTTGTATGGATGAATCAAGAGTTGTAATCAATGTATCATATAGAAGTTTATATTCAGGTTGTTCACTTTGGGCATAAGTTTTACTAGGAATAATCAGAAAAGTGATTGTAGCGATTAAAATATAGGTTAACTTTTTCATGAGGGATTATGCCTTTCTAAATTATTTTATATATATAATTTGTGCCAATAAGAGCAAATTATCAAAAGTTTGGGGTAAAATTATCCTGAAAAAATTACGGTGTTAGAAAAATCCTAATTTTCGTTCTATTCATCGCGCAAGTCGGGTAGTATATGACACTTGTCTTTTTAAGCTAAAGTAAATTCCTTTGCGCCCTAAAATCATTTCCCTGATCCATTTTCCTAGATGTTATTTAGGAAGATGATAAGGGAATAGGATTTGAAAGTGAGAAGGAGAAATGTATATGAAAAATAGGCTCATTCATCCTTTCTTGTTGGCGATGTTAGGGTTTGGAATGTTTATACTAGGTGCAACCTCTTTAGTGCTTGTTAACTTTACGGAAATATTGCATATATTTATTCTGATCTTGTTTGTAAGTCAACTGATACTTGGTTTTGTGAATAAGCAAACCTGGTTATTCTACATTGGAGTCATTGTAATTCCGCTAGAACTCGTATTCTTGTTTCACTATCATTACATCCTACTATGTGTGAATGCTTTTGCTTCTATTGTAATGGGGTTCCTACTTATCGTATTTTCATTTATGGATGTATGGAAGGCCCGGACACAAAAAAGTCAGCAGACAAAAAAGGGCAAAATCTTTACGATCGGAGCGAAATCTTTAGGCGCAATCGCGGGAGTTTTTATAATCGTGTTTGTTGGTTTTATTATGTTTCTAGCCATTCGCCCGATGGTGGGGATTCAATTATTTTTTGAGCACAAAAATTCCTATCAACCCGAGAAGAAGTCGACAGCGACGGTGTTGAAGGATGGAACATTGTACATAAATGATATACAATATGGCGCACAATATCCCAATAGTTTCTTAGATATTTATGTTTCTAACCACGATCTATCTATCTTAAGACCGACGTATATTTTTATTCATGGGGGAGGATTCGTAACAGGGGATAAGGTAGAGGAAGATAAATCCGGCCGTTCAGAGATTGATTATTACACCTCATTCACAAGTGCTGGGTATAATGTCGTATCGATCAATTATGCTTTTGCCCCTGAATACCCTTACCCAACACCATTGTACCAAGTAAGCGAAGCGATCACGTTTTTAAAAACACATGCCAATGAATATGGTTTAGATATGGAAAAGGTTATTTTTGGTGGTAGTTCAGCGGGAGGACATATTATCGGACAATTTGTCATGATCCAAACAGATCGAGATTATGCGCGAGAGATGAATATGTCATCTGTCATGGCAGTGGATTCGATAAAAGGCGTAATATTTAATTCGGCCTTATTTGAACCTACAAAATTTGCTCAATCGAAAGACAGTTGGTTGAAGGATTATTTATGGTCTATATACGGACGGGCTTATTGGGGCAATGACTATGAAACCAATCAATACGCCAAGCAAGCTGACTTGGTAAAAAATGTAACCAATAATTATCCACCAGTTTTCATTTCCGACGGAAACACGGCCTCCTTTTATAAACAAGCAAACGCCTTTGATAAAAAGTTAGATCAACTCGGCATTGAGCATCAGTTTAATTATTATGGAAAAGAGGAAGCGACCTTACCCCATGGGTATGAAGTAACATTTGACAGCACCTATGCTCAAAAGAACATGAAAAAGATACTTCGGTTTGTAGGGGAACAATTTGAGTGAAATTGTTCCCTTACAAAGTTATGAACGATCTCCCACTGGTCTGATAAATAAATAATGGTCGATAGATCCGTAAGAAAAGTCTCTTGGTCTTTGTTTAATGACATAATCTATTTATGCTAAAACGTCTTAATTTTTTGCGTTTTAGTTATATAGGTAGAATTTTATGTTAGTATTTTACTGTAGGAAAATTTTTACAAACAGGAAAAAGAAGATGAAAATTAGTCAAACAAACGATTTTGAATTATAAATAAAAATGTTCATGATACACGATAATTAAAGACTGGAGAAAGTATGTATGAACATTATTAGTCTTAGAGAACATCCGGAATATAAAGAACAAGCTATAGAGTATTTTCAAAGCAAATGGGCAGATGAAAACAGTATGAAAGTTTATGAGGATTCGATTACACATAGCATCCTAACAGATAGTCCCCTTCCTATTTGGTACTTAATGGAGCAATCAGATGAGATCATTGGATGTGCAGGGCTAATTAGCAATGACTTTATTAGCCGCATGGATTTATGGCCATGGATATGTGCCCTTTATATTGAAGAAGACTATCGCGGTCGATCTTTAGGGGAAAAACTTATTTTGCGTGCTAAAGCAGATGCTGAAAGAGCAGGATTCAATCGCGTTTATCTGTGTACGGACCATATTGGATACTATGAAAAATACGGGTTCACTTATATAGGGGATGGCTATCATCCGTGGGGAAGCCATTCAAGAATTTATGCGAGCGAAATTCTTTGAACATATTTGTGTTTTGTGGAATGCACTTATTTTAATAGATCGGGAGCGGGCATGAGGTTTCGTGTGGGATTAATGAACTTGCCTAATCAATTTAAAAACCTTTCTTTTCAACAAAAATGAATATAGGGGTGTGACCAATGTCGCTTATTTTAACGGAAGAGCTTGCATACAGAATCGAACAATCAGAGATAGAACTTTTGGAATCCCGACTGACAGGTGTTCAGAAAATAGCAGGGAATCCGATGGGAGTGGAAATAAAAAAGTTTGGTGATGCTGTTGCCTTTTATGTAAAGAATATCCCAGGTCCCTCATTCAATAATGTGAAGGGGATGAGTGGGAATAATCTGAATGAGATTGATGGCATTTTAGATTTTTATCATGAAAGGGGGATACCAGCCAACTTTGAAATTACTCCTGCTCATTGTTCTGCTGAGCTATTTAAGTTGCTTTCAGAGAGGGGCTATTTTCAACGTGGGTTCCGTACGGCACTTTATGGTTCATTGTCAGATGATTTCACTTTGAGCGAGGCGCAGGACATTTCGATCCGCGAATTCGAGTATGATGAATTCGCCATTTTCGGGCAGATTTATACTAAAGGATTTAACATGCCAGCTTCATTAAGCGAATTTGTGGCGCAAAATAATCAGGTTTTGCATCATAATGAGCACTGGACCTTTTACTTGGCATGTGTAAAAGGGGAGCCTGCCGGAATAGGTGTTCTGTTTGAAAAGGACGGCATAGCAACACTTGCTGCATCTGCAACCATTCCGGAATATAGAAATAAAGGCGTGCACAGTGCCCTAATAGAAAAGCGATTACAACATGCTCAACAAAAGCATTGCCATATGATCGTCGGGCAAACAGGCTATGGCAGCGGCAGTCTTAGAAATATGGAAAGATCCGGAATGAAGATTGCCTATACGAAGGCGATTTGGACGAAACTCTGATACATAAAAAGAATGCTTCTTATATGGAGGTTACAATGCAAGGATATAATGTTCTAATGATTTATAGAAACGATATGAAATCTTTATTAATGTGCAAGCGATTACGGGAGCCGTACAAAGGCTTGAGTAATTTTGTTGGTGGGAAAATCGAGGACGGAGAAACTGGTATGGAAGCTGCGTATCGGGAATTGTTTGAAGAGACGAGCATTTCAAAAGCAGATGTGACATTGCATCATGTCATGGATTTCACCTACTATATTCATGATTGCTATGTGGAAGTTTATGTTGGCAGATTGAAGGAGGATCTCCAGGTTTCTGGGGATGAAAATGAATTATATTGGTCTGATTTGAATCAAGATTTTTTTGATATGAGTAAATATGCAGGTGAAGGCAATATTGGCCATATGGTTGAGCAAGTAAATATGCTAAAGGATGAAATTTTATCGGATTGAATGGGGTGCGACATGAAGATTAGACAGGCGAAGCAAACGGATGCGAAAGGCATCGCAAAAGTACAGGTTGATAGTTGGAAAACGACCTATAAGGATATTGTGCCGGATGAGTATTTAAGCAATATGACGTATGAGGCCAGAGAAGAAAAATGGAAAGATATCATTCCCCAAACGACTGTATTCATTGCCGAAACAAATGATGGCGAAGTTGTTGGTTTTGCAGGTGGTGGGAAAGAACGGACAGGCAAGTACCCTGATTACGAAGGGGAGTTATATGCCATTTATATCCTAGAAGAGTACCAGGGAAAAGGGATAGGGAGACTGCTAGTGGAGGCTGTTGTCGAAGATTTAAAACAGAAAAATATTTTCTCTATGACTGTGCAAGTGTTAGCAGAAAATAATTCCCGATTCTTCTACGAGTCTCTCGGGGCGGAAAAGATTGGCACAGATGAGTTGGAAATTTCCGGGAAACAGCTGGATTCACTCATTTATGGTTGGAAAAATATAAACACAATTTAATCTTTGTATGTTGAAAGTATGGACGATGGAGGGAATTTCAAGTGAATCTCGATATTATAAAGCGCTTAAATACAATTCAAGATGAAAGTCATTTTTCTGGGGCGGTGCTTGTTCAACAAAACAGTGAAGCTTTGGTGGAGACAAGTTATGGATTCGCAAACCGTTCCGAACAAATTGAAAATCAGGCAAGTACACGTTTTGGCATCGCTTCTGGATGTAAACTTTTTACGGCTATCGCCATTTGTCAACTTGTTGAAGCTGACAAACTATCTTTTGATACAAGATTAAAAGAGTGTCTAAGCTTTTCCTTTCCTCATTTTTCTGAAGAGGTCACTGTCCATCATCTTTTAACACACACATCGGGCATCCCAGACTACTTCGATGAGGAAGTGATGGATGATTTTGAAGAGTTATGGATTCAGACTCCAATGTATCAAATAAGGAGTTTACAAGACTTTCTTCCGCTGTTTCAAAATCAGCCTATGAAATTAAAGGTAGGGGAAAGATTTCATTACAACAATGCCGGATATATTTTGTTAGGGTTGATCGTCGAACAGGTCAGTGAGCAAAAATTTGCCGATTATATCGAGCAAAATATTTTTAAGAAAGCTGGTATGGTTGGTTCGGGTTATTTTGAATTTGATTCTCTCCCTTCAAGGACAGCACTTGGTTATCTAGATTTTTCTGACGGTAGTTGGAAAACAAATATTTACTCATTGCCGGTAAAAGGTGGGTCTGATGGGGGAGCATTTGTGACTGTTAAGGATATGGCAAATTTATGGAAGGCACTTTTCAATCATCAACTGTTAAGTGAAGACTATACGTGTAAATTGCTTACTCCCCATATTTACAGTGACGATGAGAATAGCTTTTATGGCTATGGAGTCTGGATAGAGAAAAAGGGAGATTCCATATTGAAATATCATATAATGGGCTATGATCCGGGCGTTAGTTTTCATTCTGCATATTATCCTGAAAACGATATTCAATCGGTTATATGCTCGAACAAGTCGGAGGGAGCTTATGATATGTTTAAAGGGATTGAGGAAGAGGTCTTAAAAATTCCCTATAAGGAGAAAACTGATGAAAGAAAAAAGAACTGAAACCATTTTTAGAATCGATTATGGAGATATTTATCTTCAAGAGTTCCGAATTGAAGATGGAGAAAGTATATACAGAATATCCAATCAGCCTGAAATATCTCAATTCTTACCAGACTGGAAATCAACAAAAGAACAGAGAGTTGAGTGGATGACCCAATATGAAATACCAGCGAATCAAGCATTTCTTCAGGCGGCAAAAACAGCAAACATAGAAGGGCATTTTTTAAAACTCGGCGTGTTTATAAAGGAAACAGATGAATGTATTGGTTGGTGCTGTACGGGGATGAAAGATGAACTGCCTCCACCGAATCGAGAAATTATGTATGCCGTTTCAAGTCAACATCAAAAGAAAGGATATGCTACGAAAGCGGCAAAAGGATTAATTGGTTATTTGTTTACACATACAAATGTAGAAAGCCTTAATGCAATTGCATTGATTCACAATCGATCATCCAATAAAGTGATTCAAAAATGTGGTTTTACTTATCTGTCTCAATGGACGATTGATAAGGAACGATACAATCACTACATGCTATGTAAATCAGATTGGAAGAAAAAATGAAAGGAAGCCCTTTACAGAAAAGTAGGCTTTTATCCAGGGCCTAGATTTGCCAATATGAGCAAAGAAATATAGGTTGTGAATCAGAATAGAATGAGAGGAGGAATGTAAAATGGGGATTGATTTTCATAGCGAGAAAAATAGTAGAACTTATACAACCCGAAAAGCTGACCAATCATGGATTGAAGCAATAAACAACCTTGTACCGATCAAAAATATATCTAGGGCTTTAGATATTGGCTGTGGTGGAGGCATTTATTCGAAGGCGTTATCAGATATGGGAGTGACTTCAGTTACTGGAGTTGATTTTTCCAAGACCATTCTTGCAGGGGCAAAAGAAAACTGTAAAGAATATAAGAACATCTCGTTCCAGCTTGGGAGTGCTTTTGATACTGGATTAGATAGTAGTAGTTTTCACTTATTACTTGAAAGAGCTTTGATCCATCATTTTGAGGATTTAGAAGCTTGTTTTAAAGAAGCATATAGAGTGTTGGAAGATGGAGGTTTTTATATTGTTCAAGATCGTACCCCCGAGGATTGTTTATTAGCAGGCGACGAAAGCCATATCAGAGGGTATTTCTTTGAACTTTTTCCAAGATTAGTTGAAAAAGAGACAAATCGTAGACATCATAGTCAAATTGTCATTGAAACGCTTAAAGAAACTGGATTTAAAGACATCGAAGAAGTTAAGTTATGGGAAATCAGAAAAGTGTATGATACGAAAAAACAATTACTATATGACCTAAGTGAACGAACAGGAAGAAGCATTTTGCATGAATTAGATGATAAAGAATTGCAGGAATTAATCAATCATATAGATGCCTCACTAGCAACAACGGATATCATCGTCGAAAAAGATCGATGGACGATTTGGAAGGCAGTGAAATAATGAGCTGGGGGAATGTGATGCTAGGGTTTATGTTGGCAATTTATCAGCCCATTCATGATTGGTTAATAAACCTGCTGATGTCAGAACATCTAGCCATGACTAAATACTAAACAGATCCGATAACTCCTATTATAAAAGGACGGTTTTGGAATTCCTTGTTAGGGAAGCCCAAAAACCGTCCTTTTTAATAAACTACAACAGGGTCGTATGTGTTGAGATTATCATACACTTTTTTCATTATACTTGGAGGCGTATTGACGCAACCACCTGAACCATCATTGAGGTAGGCTGTTTTAGCCCAGTTATTCCTCCAACTGGCATCGTGAAAACCTTGCCCGCTGTTTGTAAAGGGAGCCCAGTATTTCACATCAATTTCGTAATCGGGCTTCCCTACCGCACTGCCTTTTAGAGTGTACGGAGTTCGCTTAAAGAGAATATACCAAACTCCAGGAGATGTATCTTCACCGGTACTATGTTTGCCGGTCACTACATCCGTTGTGACGACTAATTTTCCATTTCTGTAAATCCATATCCGCTGTTCTGCAATGGAAACTTCAGCATATGTGTCGCCAATCCCGTTATTCTTGGTTGTTTCATAGCCAATTCCTTCATTTGTCCAGCCATGTCCGTAAATATTAGCGGCCGAAATGGATTTTTCTCCTTTTTCAAAAGCTTTCTGAACGGTAGCTAACTCTTTTTCAACATCTAATGCCCATCCATAGCCTTCTGCTTTTACGGAAATAACCTTGCCTGAATGCGTCTTAAAATCTATATTTTTATTTAAAGTGGATTGTGCTTGATTAATTTCATCAATCTTGTCCTTAATAGTACTTGCGGTGATTGTCACCTCATCATCATTCGAAATAGTAGCATCTTTAATTAATTCACTTGCTTTTAAGGTATACACTTTATCCTGTACCTTATAATCGACTGTTCGCTCCAGAAAAGCCTGATACTTTCTTTCCAATTCCTTAACTATTGGATTGTCCGATTCGATAGGCTTTAAGAATGCTGGCTTCAGATGGATATCGCTCGTATATTTCTGTTTCTCAAAATCTTGTAAGATAGCTGGAATATCATATTGTTCTCCATCGATACTATTGGAGATGACAATTTTACCGTTTTCCAATTTAACCTCTGCATCTTGGGGAGCCTTCAAGTCCTCATTTATGGATAGGAGTTTCTCTTCTAATTGTTTGCTCATTGTTTTGCTTCGAAACTCATCCGTTTTTTTCGGCATTAACCAATAATTTTGTTCCTTTGAGGAAGGAAAAAATGTCCACTGTTTTTTTAACAATTTCTTTACTGCAGGCATATCTTGATCCGAAAATGCCATTTGCGTATCCTTCTCATCTAAAATAAGTTCGTCACCTACATAAACTTTGTTTGTTAATGTAGATGTTTTTAATTTATTTATTGCCTTTTCAATTGTCAGCCCACCTACTTTTACATCATTAATGGCAATTTTCGAGTTGAAACGAGTTGCCTGATAATAGCTTAGCCCTGCAAGTATGATGGCAGCTACAATTGTAATAATTCCTATTACAATGAAATAAGGATTTTTGAATCGGCTCCGTCCTGTATTTTCTACAACTGGTTTGTGTAACACACTCATTAACATTCCCTCCGCTACTTGGTTTTCACCGAAGAATTAAGTTTATTTTACTATAGTATTAAAAATATTACTATCATATTACAAAAATATAAATGGAAAGGGTGTCATAATCTGCGGTATTTCCAGCATTCGCAAAAAAACACTGTCGCGTTTGAAATCAACAGTGTTTTTTTATATCTATTTTAGTTCGCGGGTTCACCGTGAGTATAATCCAATAACTTTACTTTGGCAGCAGCTAAATCTTTTTCGTCAAAATCTTTGTTAAACTGAATAGGGGAAACTCCGAATGTAACTGTATCAGTTCCTAATTACCCTTTTTGTTATCTTCGTATGTTTGAACGGTAAATTTTATTACGTAAGGATGGCTTAGTTCATTCCCTTTTTCCGATTGGTCTAACTCAACAACATCGTAAGTTTTCTTTCAGTCAAATAACGGACCATTTCTTTACCTATCCGCTAGATTTTTTAACGTGTCATCGTAATTTGCAAACAGATCTTGTAACCCATCTAAGAAATCTTGATCAATGTCTTTTAAAAGGTCTACATTTAAAGGAGCAAATTTCTGTACAGATACTCGACCGTCATCTTCTAATTTAAATTTAAGTTGGTCACCTTGTTTTACCTTTAAATGATGTAATATATCTTGCGGAAGTGTTACTCCAAGACTTTTTCCAATTCTTGTTATTTTTCTTTCCACTTTTTTCACCGCCATTTCTTTATCTTTCGATTTTATCAAAAATGGACAAAGTTATAATATCAATGAGTTAATTTACTGTTATAGCGATGTGTATATTATAACGTGGGAGTGAAAGAAGTGCGAATTAAAAAAAGGTCTGAATATCTTATTTTTGTCCCTTGTTTCTAGGTTATCGAACCATTCAGTCTTGAATTAAAACCGGTGCAGAAAATTCTAACTGGTTTACATAAATTCAGGATCACTAAATGTTCAGAATACTGACAAAGTGACAAGCTATCTTTTACAGTTATTCAGATAAAATATATACAAAGGGGAGGGTTTGATGAAGCGCATTGGATTGTCCTTTGTTGTGTTATTGTTTTTGGCAGGTTGTTCTTTACAAACGTCTATGGAGACGCTTACGGATGAATATACAACAGCTGATATCCCTACAATTGAAACTATAAGCCAAGAAATGTTCCTATACCACCATAATTACGATAATATGGACAGAGGAAATCACGATTATACTGAAAAGGCACTAGTTATCGAATCTCTAGTCGAAGGATTTAAAATCTCTAGGGGAGATGTAATTTTCTACCATAATGAAAATGGAGAAAAGGATATCTCAAGAATCATTGCCCTTCCGGGTGAAAAGATCAAAATAACGGGAGGTCAAGTGTATATTAATAGTCAAAAGTTGGATGCCTTTTACGGATTCGCTCATCGATTAGGTTTAGATAAGGATCGTTATTTTGAGATGATGGATGAAGCTGGGAATCAATACAATAAAAATGGAATGAGAGAGTATTTTGAAACGAATATGGAGCAAATAAAATTAGCGAGTGATGAGTATTATTTGATTGATGATGATTGGATGCGTGGAAAAATGAGGGTGATAAAAGAACAAGATATTGTTGGATTTGTATTAGGTTATACAGAATAACTCTCTTAGTTGATTACTTGTTTTGCCATAAAATATAATATGGATCGAGGCTACAATAAGAGGTCTCATTTTAAAATACTATTGAACTATATCAATTAACTTATTGGTCATTTCTTCTGATATAGTATATATAGTGTGTGTATCATCAATATTCATTAGGGTGCTTATTTGCTCTTTTTCTCCTAGCCACAAATGATAACCGTGATTAGAGCCATCTGCACAAACGACTTCTAAGTCGAACTCAGGTTCAACCATATTTACTATACCTTCTTCTTTAACAGCATTTGAAATGACATTTTTGAATAAATCGAGGATTCCTTCATCTTCAAATTCCGCATAAAAATCTGTATTCACTTTACCGAAACCACTTGATTTAGAAATACTTACTTTTGCTATTTTTCCATCAGCTATTCCGTTATTACAGCCTAACAGAGTGGCAGTCATAAATGTCAATGATAAAACCAGCATAATAATTATTCTCATTTATTATAACCTCCAAGCGTATTACTTAAATTAGACGAGGTAACCCTTATAAAGTTTCACTTCTGCTTAAAAAAACAAACTTTACACTGCATCTTCAGCTTCTGCATGGGGAATGCCTTTTTTTAGTAGGTATCGAAAAACGATTTAAGTTCCCTATTTATCTCATTATTTTTGGTTCGATCCTCCATTATTCTTCCCTACCTCTAGAAAAGTTTACAACATGAGAATGAAAAATTTACTTTTATAGAGACCATTTCATTTAACAGTAGGATTACTTTATACATTAATGTATAATAATACGTAATTATAATTTTTTATACAAAGAGGAGGTGAAGCTAATGAATTTAATCTGTGAGTCCGAACGGTTAGATGATTATGTACAGGAAACAGATGAAGTAGATTTTTCTCATGCACTTATTCGCGCAAAGGTGAACGAACTTTTCCACTCTTCACAAACAGAAATAGAAAAAGCAAAAAACGCATTTGCGTTTGTTCGGGACGAAATCGCTCATTCCTGGGATATTCAGAGTGAAAAAGTGACGTGCAAAGCATCAGAGGTTTTGGCTGAGAAAGAGGGGATTTGCTATGCAAAATCACACTTATTAGCGTCCTTATTACGTTCCCAAGGAATTCCTACTGGCTTTTGTTATCAACGATTGACATTATTGGATACACCTGAAGCTGGATATTGTATTCACGCTTTGAATGCCGTTTACTTTCGGTCACTGAATAAATGGGTGAGATTGGATGCGCGTGGAAATAAAAAGGGGGTTCAGGCCCAGTTTTCAATTGCAGAAGAGAAATTAGCTTTTCCCACACGAAAAGAGTTTGAGGAAAAGGATTATCCAATTATTTATACAAAGCCCCATCCCAAAACTATTGCTGTATTAAAGAAATATACTGATCCACTCGAAATGTATAAATATCATTTGCCCGAAAGCTTATAGTGATTTTGTTAGAAAGTAAGTCTATAATGACTAGATTAATACGAAGAACATTTGAGGGAGGAATTATCAGTTGAATTTTGAGTTTTGCTAAAGAGGAAGGGAGAATGGCTATTGATGGCAAACAAATTACCGTTGAAAGGTGACCATGTAGGGAGTTTTTTAAGAACGGAATCTATTAAACAAGCAAGGGCAGCTTATGCAAAAGGGGAAATTGATAAAGCCTCCTTAAAAGAAGTAGAAGATCGTGAAATTGAAAAACTTGTACAAAAACAAATCGAGGCAGGCTTAAAAACGATCACTGATGGCGAGTTCAGACGTATTATTTGGCATCACGATTTCTTTTCCGGCTTTGAAGGGATTGAATTGATCAAAAATGAGAGGAAGGCAACATTTGGTGGTGGTCATAAACCAAAACCAATTACGATTGTTATTACGGACAAGATTAAAAATCATCACCATTATATGATCGAACACTTCAAATTCTTGAAGAAAGCTGTAGATAAGTATGGTGATGGAACACAGGTTGCGAAATTCGCCATTCCGGCACCAAGTGTGATTATGTATCGTTCCATTAATGAAAAAGAGAAAGAAATCTATCCAAACGCAATCGATATGTTTCATGACTTAGGTGTTGCATATCGAGAAGTGGTGACTGCTTTATATGAAGCGGGTTGTCGTTATATACAATTTGATGACACGACTTTTACTGGATTTAATGATCCCACCTTTACTAAACGTATGATGGATTCAACAGGGTTAAGTAAAGACAAAATCTTAGATCTGATCATTAAAACGACGAATGATGCTTTACAAGATAAACCAGAAGATTTAATCACAACAGTCCATATGTGCCGTGGAAACTTCCGTTCAAAACATCTGCATACGAATGGTGGTTACGATTATGTCGCACCTATCTTTGATCAATTACACTATGATGCATTCTTTTTAGAATATGATGACGAACGTAGTGGCGGCTTCGAGCCATTAAAATATATCCAACGCCGTGATGTGGAAATTGTCCTTGGCTTAATAACTTCTAAATTTCCGGAATTGGAAGATCCTTTCGTCATAAAAGAAAGGATTAAAGAAGCAAGTCAATTCATTCCTTTGGAAAATTTAGCGATAAGCCCGCAATGTGGATTTGCTAGTTCAGAGGAGGGAAATGTTTTAACAGAAGAGGAACAATGGAATAAGATCAAACATATGATTCAAATTGCTGATCGTGTATGGAGAAAAGTATCTGTCAATAAATGAAATCAAGATCAGCGTCATTAGAAAATAACGACAATCTCCAAACACGGAGAGGAGGCATAAGACAGTGGATAAATTGTGGAACAACTCTTCAAATTAGATGAAATTTGAGGAGGAAGCATGAATGAATTTACATTTTAAACATGAGAAAAACATCCAGATCGAACAATTAGAAAAATTGTATAATGATGTACAATGGTACGCGTATACACAAGATTTAGCAGCTTTACAGCAGGCCATATCACAATCATTAGATGTGTTAACGGCTTGGGATGGGGATGAATTAGTTGGACTTGTTCGTGTGGTAGGGGATGGGTTAACCATTCTCTATATTCAGGACATCCTAGTATTGAATGCTTATCAAAATCAAGGAATTGCGACTCAACTTATGCAACGGATTTTACAAAAATATCACCATGTTCGTCAAAAAGTTTTATTGACGGAAGAGGCGGCAGATGTAAGGCATTTCTATGAAAAGAATGGCTTTGAATCGTGTGATCAAGGTTTATTAGTCGCTTTTGCTCAGGTAAGGTAAAGAGCATCAAGAAGGGGCTGTCTAAAAAGTCCCTAAAATAAATCAGGTGGAGAGAAATGATTTGTTTTTCTCCA
>NZ_VTQV01000051.1 GCF_008764245.1 Bacillus subtilis | reverse complement strand
TCCTCCTTAAAAGTCATTGTATAAATTTAACTTAGATGTGTCCATGAAACTATACTAGCATCATTTTCAGATAAAAAATTATTGCTAATATTACTTTAGTTAATAAGAACACTTAGTATAACAAAACGGTACTATTTCTAAGCTATGAATCTTTTAATAAAAAGAGCCGTACCTTTTGCCATTATTTTAGTATTCATTTATTCCGACATCATTTTGTTCAATAATATCCGAAATGAGAGTATATACATTAGGTGGGTATTCTGCAATGCGATGAACTAAATATAAGTACCATTCTGTACCATATGTAACATAGACTTTGGATTGAATACCATCTTCTTTTAAGGTTTTTAACAAGTCTGGACGAACGCCATCCAACATTTCCACTTCAACATTCGGGCTTTGTAAATATCCCTTTGCCTTTAGATCTATCAATAAGTTTTCATCGTGAGTAGCAATGGAAAGTGGATGGTCACTTTCTATACACATTGAAACAAATTCAATGTACCGTCTATTTAACTCTTCGGATCTGGGAATAAAAATTCCTTCAGGCTCTTGATAAGCCCCCTTTACTAAACGAATTCTACCCGGCAATTGTATTAATTGATTAAGGTCCGACAATGTTCGTTGTAGATGAACTTGCAATGTTATTCCAATGTTAGCATATAACTTTGAAATATCCCTATAAATGGATAAAATCTTATCTGTTTTTTGAGATTCCTCCATGCTAATCATTAATTGAATATCATTTTCTTGTGCTACTTTTGCTAATTCTTCCAGATGGCTATAAGCTAATGAATCGGAAATCATCATGCCTATATGAGAAAGATCAAAAGATACGGTTCCCTTTATTTGATTAGCCCCTAGTTCCTTAATTAATTCCTCAAATTCTTTCTTTGCAGACCTACATTCACACTCAGTTGTTGTATTTTCTCCAATGAATTCTAATGAAATTTGATACCCTTTGTTATATAAATAAATGACGCGTTCCATCCCTTCAGCTCGCGTTGTTCCTGCCACGAACCGGTTGGCACCTTTCATTAAAAGTGTAAAAAGTTCTTTTGAGTTTTGAAGATAAGCTTTTATTTCTTGGTTTCTTGCAATTGATTTTAATGCGTTGGAAAATCGGATTTCTTCAGTAAGCATAAAAAATCACATCCTTTAATAAATAAGTATTTAAGTCCTTTCTCATTCCCAATAACAAAATGAGTGACTTTTCTAGTTAAAATTTAATAAATTTATTCAATTAGAAGAACTTCATCACCCACGTGAATTTCACCTGTTTTTATCACCGAAGCATAAACGCCAAAATGATTATTTCTTTCCTTTACAACCGTTTTAAGTAAAGTCGAATCTCGCTCTGCATTATCAGGATCAACAGTAATAATCATGCACCTTTCACAATGTCTTTTTAATTGAATTTCTACTTCTCTTCCTATTTTCATTCGTTTGCCAAACCAATTTTCTTCAATAAATGGAATTTTTTCTTTTAATGTTAAAAGTAAATTAGGACGAAATCGTCGATGATTAACCTCTGTCTTTCCCCATATTTCTTTTAATTTATCTAATGAGGCATCGGTTACTAGTTGAATGTTTTCTTCCTCAATGGCCCCTAAAGGTACATACGAAGGGAGATATGTAATTGGTGAGATTTTTCGGTCAGATTTGTTCTCTATTTCTTTATTTAGTTCTTCATCCCCCCAATTTAAGATCTTACCTTCAGGTGTCATTATTTCAACTTTAGGATATTTATCCATTAACTCTTCCCCTACAAATCTTGCTTTATATCGAGCCATTTCTGGAAATTGTGTAATTGTTAAAAACTTTCCTTGTCTTGTATCATCTAAAAAGGCATGACTGCGGTCTCCATACAAACCATATTCCATGATTTTAGTTTGATTTACACTTTCCCCATGAAAAGATTTTACAGGATGGCGAACTATTTCCTTGATATGTCCGATTAACATTTCATTCACTCCCTTTATAAAGTTAAAAACATTGTGTACGAACCTCTTTTACTAAACTGCCGTAGCAAAAGTTCGACTGGTCATGTTCCGCAATTGCACATTTAGCTGAATAAGATGCCTATTCTTTCTCCATTAGAAAGGACCCTTAATAAAAAAATGATTAAAATATCGACTGAGAAATAAGATTTTTCTAATTGAGTTTAGATTAAAGATTCAATATTAAACGCTTAGTTTGCCTTCAAAAATGGTGACAGCCTTACCAGAGAGCAAAACATTGTTATCTAATACCCTAACTCTTAAAATTCCCCCTCGTTCTGATGCTTGGTAAGCTGTAAATTCGGTTTTGTTTAATTTATTTTTCCAATATGGACCTAAACAACAATGTGACGATCCATTTACATAATCCTCAATAATACCTTGAGATGGGGAAAAGAAACGTGACAAAAAGTCATATTCATTTGTATTTGATTTACTAGTAACAATAACCCCTCGAACTGGTAATTTAGCAATCAACTCTATATTTGGTTTTAAGTTCCTGACAATTTCCTCTGACTCCACTTCAACTAAATAATCGAGATTACTTTTTCCAACATAAATAGGTTGAACTGCTAAAGACATCAACAATAGGTCAGGAGCAATAGTTTTTTCTTCATAAATTGCAGGAAACTGTAATTGAATCCAACCGTCCATTAACTCTGCTTTAAGAACCCCACTTTTTGTCTTATATGTAATACATTTATCCTTATCCATTAACCCTTTTTCCCATAAAAAATACGAACTTGCTAGTGTACCATGCCCACAAATTGGTATTTCAGTGGTAGGAGTGAACCAACGTAAATTATATGCTTTATTTAAGGAATGGATAAAAGCTGTGGTAGGCAAATTTATTTCCTTAGCAACATTCTGCATCCAATTTGAACCTTTTTCTTCTCTCAGAAAACAAACGGCTGCTGGATTTCCTTCAAAGGCTTTCTCTGTAAAAGTATTTATAATTGATAATTCCATCATTACACCTACCTTCTTTTGTCTTATACCATTCTTCCACTCATGTTTTATAGGTCCATTAAAAAAGATATCTTGCGGAACACCTTTCTTCAACATAATAACCCATCAACAAAATAAGAAAGTTCCTAATTCAATAAAGGTTTTACAGCATTTGTAATTACTTTTTATTTGGAAGGTTTAACAAATAAGTTCGGTATCTTTCTCTGCCCTTTTATTTTTTTATTATGTTTAATTTGTGAAGAACGAATAAGATATAAGATAAACCCAAACATCAACCAGATACCCCCTGTTAAAAAACCGGACTTACCTACTGGTAATAACAATACAAAACAGATGAATAAGGCTGTGATTGGTAACAATGGATAAAGTGGTGCCTTAAATTGTTGATTACGAACAATATCTGTTGTTTTCTTTCTTGAAATGAAAAATGCCACCAACGTAAAAATAAAAGTGATGATATATAAAAAACCTGTGGCAGAAACGGCTATGTTTATTGAACTACTAATAGTAAATAATATTTGAATACTAACTCCTAGTATAATAGCCGGTACAGGTGTATTGAATTTGGGGTGAATCCGGGAAAATCTTCGAGGTAATAATCCATTCCGCGCCATTGCAAATGCCGTTCTCGAAATGCTAAGAATAAAAGCATTTGCTGTTGCAGGTAAAGCAATCACAATGACCATGTTAATCAACAATGGACCAATGCCTCCTAGAATTTGTTCACTCACAAGAAAGACTGGTGTTACAGAAGCTCCAAGCTCCGTCCACGGCACGACTCCCACTGATACAAACAACAATCCAATATACAATAACATGACGATCAAAATTGATGAAATAATAGAAATAGGAATTGTCCTTGTTGGGTTTTTGATTTCCTCTGCAGAAGCTACAATTCCATCCCAGCCCACCATTGATAAAAAACCAACTAAGGCAGCTGCAAGGATTCCTTCGATGCCTGTCGGCGCAAATGGCTTAAATAAAGTGTATTCTACATGGTTAAAGCCAATAGCAAAAAAGGATAACAGCAAGATAATTTCAATCACTACTATAAAAAATTGAACTTTACCACTCCATTGAACTCCAATTATATTCAGCAAACCTAATAAGATTAATAGAATGATAGCACTTATTATAGGAGGGGCGCCAGTTAAGGTATGTAAGTAGTGACCAAACCCTTGTGCAACGAAACTGCTGGCTGCCAACCATGCTCCCAAATAGGCCCAGCCTATTACCGTACCAAGTAAAGGCCCCATTGTTTCCCGTACAAATTCATAGGAACCACCTGCTCTTGGATACCTTGAAGATAATTCTGCATAACAAAGACCCAAAAGTATTTCTAAAGTGGCAGCTAGTACGAATGAAACAATAACTGCAGGGCCTGCCTTACCGGCAGCAACCCCACTAAGCACAAATATCCCCGCACCCACCATAGCACCGATTCCGATGGATGTTGAAGCCCGAATTCCAAGAGTTCGTGTTAATTCCATTTTCGAGACCTACCTTAAAAGGGACAGATTACCTGTCAACTTGTTAATCTTTTTACGATCACCGTATATAGCAATGCCTAGATAATGTAGATCTTCGCTTGTATAGGTAGCTATTTTCTGTGTGTATTCTTCATAGTTTTTGGTTGTTTGTGCAGCATTTGAAAAATCAACAACAAGCAAATCTTGAAATGCTTTAGAAGATATCTTCTGTTTTAATACCTGTAGGTCTTCCTGTGTAGATTTTAAAATGGGAAGAGGTATCGTTGTAATCCCAGTATGCATTTGATCGGAACCATCCACTACATCAGGACCTATAATTCCTTCCACTCTCTTTCCTATCGTAAGGGCCAGAACAGCTGCGGTATTGGCCAATAACCCTAATGGCAATTCAGAATCAATCAGTAAAACACATTTGGTATCATTATTTTTATGGCTCACTTGAATTCCTCCAATTATTAAAATGAATCATCTTTTGATGTATTAAAATTACCATGTTAAAATGGTCTAAAGTAGTACCAATAATGTAAATGTTCTATAGTACCAATTTTGTAAGGGGATAAAAAGATGGCATGGTTAATAATTGATCGTTCACTAAAAAAACCGTTAATACGACAGATCTACCAACAATTGAGAACAAAAATATTAAATGGTGAGCTTACGGCTGGGTATCGTCTTCCTTCTACCCGGCAGTTAGCAGAAGAACTGGAGGTTTCTCGTAACGTTGTTCTAGAAGCCTATGATCAACTACTTGCAGAGGGTTTTTTGGAAGGACATCAAGGTGCAGGAACATTTGTAGCAGCAGGGGCTTATTTAAAAAGGACAGAAATGAATACTCCTTTTATAGTGGAAAATAACTCGCCAAAGAAAAATGACAACATCATTGATTTTCGTTCCGGCATCCCAGCATTGGACTTATTCCCAAGAAAGCAATGGGGAAACTTAGCAAAACGTGTAAGCATTGAAACGGATCATTCCCTATTTGGCTATGACTCTCCGGAAGGTCGCATAGAGTTAAGAACTGTATTATCAGACTATTTACTTCGAACAAGAGGTGTAGAATGCCACCCTGATCAATTAGTCATTACAACTGGAGCTACTCAAGCATTGACATTAATTGCCAAATTACTCATTTCAGCAAATGACAAAGTAATAATTGAGGATCCAATTACACATGAAAACCAAACGATCTTTCAATCCTATGGGGCCTCCCTTCTTCCTATCAGTGTTGATGAAAATGGAATGGATACAAACCAAATACCTCACGAAATAAAACCAGCGTTTATCTTTGTCACACCATCCCATCAATTTCCCATCGGAGGAACTTTACCGATTCAAAGGAGGATTCAACTGATCGAATATGCTAGAGAAGGGGAAAGTTTTATCGTTGAAGATGATTATGATAGTGAATTTCGATATGAAGGTCCTTCTATCAGTTCATTGCAGGGGCTAGACCCTAATCGGACTATATACATAGGTACATTCAGTAAAATACTCTCACCTGCATTACGGTTAGGATACATAATACTTCCTCCAGCACTAATTGAGCGTGGCCGTACACTAAAGTATTTTAGTGACTTACATACACCCTCTTTAGAACAACTTACACTTGCCCTGTTTATTAAAGAAGGACACTTGGAAAAACATATATTCCGTATGAAGAAAATTTATCGAAAAAGAAGAGATTTTCTAAAAGAGCAGCTTTATTACCAATTTGGGGATACCGTTAAGATACATGGTGATTCTACTGGATTGCATTTAGTTGCCGAATTTGATGGAATTCATTTTACGGAAAGTCTTTTATCAAGAATAAATAATAACGGCGTAAAAGTGTACCCTGTTGAACTGCATACCATTAACAAAGGCTTATATTCAAATTATATTATTTTAGGCTTTGGAAATTTAGATGAAGATAAAATAGCAGAAGGAGTAACAAAAATTAAAAGAGTTTTGCTTAATAAATAACAGAGAAAATGACTCGATAGATTCGAGTCGTTTTCTGTATTGGTTATTCCGTTTCCTAAACAAAACCAGCACCCGTTCGCTTAATAAGATTTTTTCTTTTTTTCCAGCTTATCATTTAACTGTTTAAAGTTTTCTACTGCATCAGGTAATGATAATTGCTTTGCTAATGTAGTTCCTTTCTGTATAGAACTCCTAGCTTTTTCAAATAAATTCGCCTTTATTTGAGCATCTGCAAGTGTATACCAATAGAACCACGCATCCATTTTTGATAATTTATCGTTATAAAATTTTTCAATTGCAGGGTAGTAACTATAGTAAAGTTCTTCATCTAGAACTATTTTTTCTTCATTCCATTTTAGAACATCTACAAAATAGGTATCTGCAATGTACCTTTGCCATATGGCTATGCCTACTTTGTTATTACTTATTAACTCCATCATATGATACGGAACTTCTGCTATCATCTTTAAACAATTATTATTCCATTTAAAAATCTCTAGTTTATTTCCTGCTGAAGCACCAATTGTGACACCAAAGAGGTACTCTTTTATACCATCACCAGTAATATCAGCAACACCTGAATAATCTAACCCTACTCCCTGTGTTGTGGCCTCCCAAATCTTTTCCCATCTTTCATTTTCTTTTCTTAATACTATTACGCAATATTGTGAAGGATTAGGTTGTACTTTTGCCTTTATTTCAAAAGTAATAACAATCTCTTCTTGTCCGTCTTGGTTAAAGTCATAAAACTGATATGGCTTAGTTGATTTGGGTTCTTCAGGACTTACCAGTAATGAATTTGGTGGTACAAATTCATTGATAATTTTCTTTAGGTCTTTATTTAATTTTTCTTCAGCGTAAGTAAAAATTGGTGAAAGATTTAACATGATTGATGCCAATATGGTAAACAATAAAATTTTTCTCATCAATAATCCCCTTTATTTAGCTAATATTAGAGATTATTGTTCCCTGATGTTCCCTTCAATATCAGTAACCTTTAGCAACCAAATTGCTTTATAGCGAAATGGTGCAATCCTTATTCAAGATAAGCACCCGTTGAATTTCAACGATATGTTTTTATGTGCTTATAGCTAATTAATTGTCCCTCGTATACTCCACCAACTCCATACAGTTGCTTAATTTTGAGTATTTCTGTGTCATACGAAGCCCAAGTAAGACCTTCTGGTGCATTTTTATCTTCTTTATAAATTTCAGTAATTGCTTTATCGACTGGTTGTCTAAGAGTATTTATAAGTGCATATTTAAGCGTTTCGCATAGTTCTGTATCAGCTTCATTTATTGTTTTTGCATTTACTGTTGTATTAGAGATTACTAATAGCATTCCAATCATAAATATAGCTACGATCTTTTTCATCAGTTTCACCTCATTTTAGTTTCCTAAGAACCAAATGATTTATTCAATCATAGCAACTTTATAAATGATATAAAAATATTAGTTTACTTATTTCCCTTTTATAAGTTCTGAAAGCCGTTTAAGTCCTTTTTTAAGTTCTTGTAACGATGCATAGGAATATGACAAGCGAAGATGTTCTTGATCATTTTTATCATACACACTTCCCGGATTTAGTAAAATACCTTCCTGAAGAGCTGCTTCGAATAATTTTCGTGTGGTAATACCAGTTTGCAATTGAAGCCATATATAAAATCCCCCACTCGGAATATTCCATGTGGCAATATCAGAGAAATATGTATTTAAAATATTAATCATAAAGTCCCTTCTACATTTTAATTCGACTCGTACTTGATTTAAATAATCCTCATACAATCCACTTTTTATCCACTTATTCACAACAAATTGCGATATGGAACTTGACCCGTAATCTGTTTGCATTTTTATATCAGCAAGTCGATCAATAACGGGTTCTGGTCCGACAATCCATCCAATTCGCAGTCCCGGACTTAATGACTTAGAGACACTTCCAATGTAAAGCACATTCCCTTGATTATCATTTGCTTTTATTGGTTTTGGTGGTGGGTTATCAAACCATAATTCACCGTAAACATCATCCTCAATGATAGGCAGAGCTTCTTTTTCGCAAATCTCTAAAACTTGTTTTCTCCTTCTATCAGACATTAACGTACCTGTTGGATTATGGAATGATGGAATCGTATAAAGTAACGCTGCATGGTGCTGTCGTTTTAATTTACCAATGGATTCATGATTGATCCCCTCTTTATCTAAAGGGATTCCAAATAAATTCATGCCAGCAGATTGAAAGACATGAACTGATTTTAGATATGAAGGGGATTCATGAAAGATTACCGATTCCCGTTTTAATAAACCAATTGAAATCAATTGCAGTGCCTGAAGCCCCCCAGAAACAATTAATATAGAAGCAGGCGAGGTTTCAATGCCTTTCTTTTTTAAGTAGTGGCTAATTGTTTTCCTCAAATCAAGATTTCCTTTTGGTTCTTCATATCCAAGAGATAGAGTATCCCCCGTATCAAATTGCAATAATTTTGCCATCTGGTTATTGGGTAACAGATCGGGTGAAAGTTCCCCTGTACCCAATCGAATAATATTTGAATCTGCTTCTGCCTCATTTATTTTTTGGATAATGCTTATATTAGGCTCATGAATTCCAGAACGAACATAATTAATCCAGTCAGACGGCGGACTAGAGGCTAGCAAACTCCAAGTATTATTTACCACCCTTGTACCACTTCCCACTTTTGATTCTACCAATCCATCGGCAGCCAATTCTTCAAGTGCAGTAACAATAGTGCTTCGATTGACTTCAAAATAGTTGGCTAATGTTCTTTGTGATGGTATTTTCGTACCGATTGTCCACTCCCCATTCAAAATTTTCTTTTTCAAATAATCGTATATTTGTAGGTGTAGAGGTAACGATGAATATTTGTGCGGTTTCCATTCTATTTTTGACATATTCCAACTCCCTCCCTTTCGTATATTGTATCAAAATGGTTGGTTTCAGTTCCATCCAATTGGTTGGAGACATATAGATGAACCTTCGCTATTCTAGATATACGAACAACAGGAGGGAAAAATAGTGGAACCATTATTGCACGGAATAATACTAGCTTTCGGATTAATCTTACCTTTAGGCGTACAAAATGTTTTTATTATTAATCAGGGTGCAACTCATAAAAAATTCACCAACGCATTACCAGCTGTTATTACAGCCGGAGTTTGTGATACGATACTCATTTCTTTGGCTGTGGCTGGTGTATCTATTATTATTTTAAGTTTCGAATGGTTAAGAACCTTGATGTTTTTGATTGGGTTTCTTTTCTTAGCATACATGGGCTGGCTAATGTGGAAAGACACACCTGAAGTAACGAAAAAACAAGAATCCAATCCTTTTTCTGCAAAACGTCAGATTTTATTTGCATTTTCTGTTTCACTTTTAAATCCCCATGCCATTATGGACACAATAGGCGTAATCGGAACAAGCTCTTTAGTCTATACAGGGTATGATAAATGGATCTTCACAATAGCCTCTATCCTTATTTCTTGGATTTGGTTCTTATCATTAGCTATTATGGGGAAAAAGATTGGCCAAATAGATACAAACGGAAAACTGTTAAAGCGGATGAATCAAATTTCCGCCCTGATTATTTGGGGAATGGCAGTTTATATGGGATATCAGTTATTTTAACTGTGAGATAATTAGGGAGGTAAATTTAATATATATTTATGGGAAAAGGCGGTATAAGAATGCAAAAGAAACTAAAGAAAAACCGAATTCGTTGTAAACATTGTGGTGACATAATAGAATCTAAAAGTACAAATGACTTTCAAAAATGTAAGTGTGGAGCAGTAGGTATAGATGGTGGTTTAGACTATGCAAAACGTGTTTATGGTTCAAATCCAACAGAACTACATTATGAAGAATTATCTGAATACAATGGATAAAAAAGGCCTAACCCCTCCGCATTTTTAGCGAGGAATTAGGCTTATGATTTTCCACAAACGTTGGCAATAGGTAAGCGTTTGAGGTTATCTCCAGCTTTTCCCCTGCTCCGCACGGAGCGTGCTAGTTTCCCAGCACTCCGCGTTCCATCTAACACGAAATGTACTAGATCATAAGTTCCCCGTTACTCATAGATTTGGAGATTAAATCCGTTCAAGTTCACACTTTTCACGGTACTTGTTGACCTTATCGACCATCTTCTTATTGATATCAAGTCTATTTATGAGAACGTCAATCATCTCTTTATCTGTACAATGGATTAATTTATGTACCTCCTTGTGGAGGATTCGTAAATTATGAAATTTATCGGTTCCTCCCAGGTGTAACGGGATATAATGGTGACAGTGTACTTCGTGGGCAGACAAATCTATGCCTGTAATTTCACATTTTCCCATTTTCATACTGTACCGACTAATCCGATTATCCAAATACTCGACACTTCGGTTCGGGATTGTCGACTTCATCAGATAGCCTACTTCTTGTTGGATATCTGGACGAAGCTTTTGGTGTATTTGCTCTCTTCCATCCTTTGTGTAAGGTATAAGCTTTGGACTAAAATTCATTGTATTTACCGTTCTTACATCGGCAATAGGAAATAGATACACATTAGCAATTTTGAACGTTTTGAATCCCAAGCTGTATAACTTTTTATACGTTGGTGGTGGATTAGAAGGATGTTCGTATTTCCCGACCTGTTTTAGACGATTATATATGAAGGCTTGCAGATCATAGGCAAGACGTGAGAACTCTGGATTGACATGTGTTGCCCTTTTGAAATAATGATGAATGCCGGAGACAAAACTGTTGAAAAGTAGTGCGTTTAAGGTAGAGGGGGAAGCTTTTATTCTTCGAATGTGTTTTTTCGCTTCTTCCTTGATTTTCCGCCTTTTGTCGACTTTTATGCCAGTATGCGCCACTCTCTTATTACCCTTTTTATCTGCACGGATGGTGAAACCTAGAAATTCAGATTCCCGTTTTCGTAGATTCACAATTTGTGATTTTTCTGGCGAAATATCCAGTTTCAAGCGCTCTTTTAGGTATAGGCGTACCGCATGGTACCATTTCTGTGCCGTTTTTCCATCATTACAGAGGATTTTAAAGTCGTCCGCATAGCGGACTAAGTACCCCTCTTTGAGTTTGGAACGTTTTTTGGCATACCTTTCACCGAAGTTTGATTGATAGGATTTGGACAATGGGAAGAACTCCCACTGTCCGGCTATCCATTGATCTAAGTCATTGAGGACGATGTTCGAAAGTAGCGTCGACAACAGACCACCTTGCGGTGCACCTTCTGTAGGTATACCTTCTCCATCGATTTCGGCTTTTAACATTTTAGAAATGCACGCTAAAACCTTTCTGTCCTTAATCCCCATGTTCCATAATTGCTTTATAAGCAATGCATGGTTAATATGATCAAAGAATCCTTTAATATCGATGTCAACCACAAAATGAAAGTGTGCTTGATTGATAAGGTATTGGATTCTTGCCATCGCATGATGTGCAGACCGAAGTGGTCTGAATCCGTAACTATGTTTATAGAATTGAGCTTCCGCTATCGGTTCAAGCACTTGTTTGAAACTTTGTTGGATTATTCGATCTAGTATACAGGGAATCCCGAGTGGTCTCCACTTGCCGTTTGCTTTTTCAATCCATTTCCGTCGGACTTTCTTCGGGCGATAATTTTCTAGTTTGTTTTGGATTTCTCTCACTAAATCATTGTCAGACAGTTTTGCAATGTCGGTGATGGTTTTTCCATCGGTTCCTGGCGTCTTTGATCCTTTATTGGATTTTATCGTACGATAAGCGAGCAAAATATTTTCTCGAGACGTGATCACGTCAAAAAGATAAGAAAATGATTTCTGGTGACTGGCTTTATCGTAGAGATCCGTAAATGTATCCGTTATATCGTAGTAATCCCAATATCGTAAAGCTTGCACTGTGGCATCGCCTCCTTTACGGAAGTGATGTTCCCACGTTCTTACCCGATCGGTGCAATGCACGTTTGGAAAACAATCGTTCTTTTCGTTAGACTTGGGGCTGTTCCTCCACTCTCATTACAAGAGATTCATCAGTCATTCCCCTACCCTCACAAAGATAAATACCTTTCAGCTTATGCCTTATGGCAACCGTTTCGGATGACAGTCCTTGTTTCAACGTTCCTTGCTTTCCAAGTCCCTTACAACGTAGCTTTCCATTCTAAACTTAGGTGCTTCCTTTAAGCCTGTGAGCTGGATACCGCCATGGTTCGGTATAGCGTATTTCAGAGGGCGCATTTTTACTCTACACCACTCACGTCATCGTTGGATGACTCATAGGTTTCCCTATGTTCAATCTTTAGACCCTTACCTTCGAAAGTTTGTCAGTTCCTTTTCAACGGAACTATTCTCACCCTATTTAGTTTTTCAGCCGTGCGGCATATCCGTTGGCATACCTTTTCCGAAGGAATGGCTTCAGCCTTCGTTCTGCCGAATCTACCTGTGCTTCACACCCTATGAACTGTCATCCATAACGCATGCAGGAGTGTTGACGGGATGGTTTCGGGAAACGTGGTTCCGTCATTCCCATCCTCCGTTGTAAAGTTGAAGTTAATCTTGTAAAACTTCCTGTATTTTCACACTTAAGAGTGCTTGTTACAGAACTTGTCGCGCGCGCCCGATTGCTGAAGGTTATTGTAAGGGGTAGCGTCAGGAAAATGCGGATTTACAACGATAAGGAAATTCCAAATTAAAAAGCCCAACTTCTCTACAAATCAAAATAGAGAAATTGAGCTTTTGTGACCGTCATTTAAAATGAAACAGTTTCTGCTAGAATAACTGACACACTTTACTGGAAATAACATCCCTATTTTATAATAAATTGCAACCTCTAATAACAAGACATCTGTTAATCATTTTACGATAAAGGTAAATAACAAAGAGCCAAAACATACATTTTAATGAATAAAATAGTGTATATTTTGGCTCTACTAGATATTGGAGTTATTGAACTAAAGCACCCTTTACTTTAAGTACATTTTTTCACATTCTTGCTAAAAAAAGAAATCGAGAATTTCATCTCGCAATACTAAAAGATTAACTAAAATACATTGTAATTTAATTAAAGGGAAAAATACTAAAGACTGGAGGTGAATAAAGTGAATAGGTTTCTAACTTTAATTTTGGCTTTCTTTCTGTTTGTTGTTCTATCAATTCCAACATCTGCTCAACAATTTGAATACCCCGCAAACCTTGAAAAATCGTTTGTTAATGCAAATATGTTTTATCAACAAATGGAAAAGAATGAATATAGGGAGTATAAAGATGCTACTTATAGTGTTAGACGAAAAATGTCTTATAAAGAAATACCTGATGCAATTATGACTTTTGAAAAGAAAACAGGAAGATATTTTGGTCAATCTAAACAAGAACTAGCACCTTCTATACATCCCGAACGTCAAGTGTATTTCTTCGCTTCTTTTGTACAAACCAAAGATAAAGAGTATTGGAAGCATACCATTATTGATGCCGAAACCAAAAGACCACTTGAAGGTGGGAACTCTTATCACAGTTATGAAAATCCTTATAGGTAAGTTTCTTAAAACCACCATTATATTATTGGTGGCTTAATTTAATTTAACCTACTTATTAACACTAGAGCGATTGCCTTGTTTCACAATCGGGCAGTTAGTTGAACAAGAAAACGATACCCTTTTCAGGGTATCGTTTTAGTCAGGCAGTTTCTACTGTTTTATTTACCAATTTCCCTTATCAGCATAAATAAGTTCTTTTGTTTTAGCATCAAACATTGCACTTTGATAAAAAATATCATTTTCTGCTTCCCGTAAATTGAAGTAATAATAAACTTGTCGTTCAGGATTAAATCGCTGTGTATATTCTATAAAGTCATTTTTATAATTCTTTCCTTGTTTGTTAAAATAGTCCGAATCTACATCTTCAAAAACTTTAGGTAATCCTTTTATGGTAGTCAATTCTCGCATTTTAAGTTTTGCGTCGTTATACTCCTCATAACGCTGTTTATCTACTGCAATATTGTAAAAATCATCCGCACTTTGAATTGTTTGTTCCTGATTAGAATTCGTAAATGCAAAAACTGACTGATTTATCGATAATGTTATTAACGATACAATTACAATAAAAATGCTCTTTTTAAGCATAATAAACCCTCCAAAGGAAATTTTCATTTTTATTATTCCCTATGGATTATTTATTATGTGAATTACATTATCCTTGTTCAACTAACCTGCCCGTTCGTATTATAAGGTCACCAGATATTTCTGGTTGACCTATTTTTTTATGGTCTTATTATATCAGTAGCCAGGGTAGAACGTAACTGCCCGTGGGGCTTCGACCCCGTCAGCTAAACGGTTCGCCCCCTACTTGTAGAAACATGATTGAGGCTGGTTGGGACTTAGATCTCGTATAACAAGCGAAGCTGTGACACTGCATGGAGGAATTAGGGATACTGGCAAATGACTAGTTTAGGAGGAGGAATTAGAAATGAATCCAGTCATAGGTCTGGATGTTTCAAAAGGGGAAAGTCAAGTTCAGGCATTTTTAGATAAAGGCAAACCATATCGTAAGAGTTTTAAAGTTTCTCATACTATTGAAGGTCTTAATTTACTTGTAGAGTTTCTGGAGGTCGTAAAGAGAGAAACAGGTAAGAAACCACCTATCGTTCTAGAAGCAACAGGACATTATCATTCCTCTGTTGTTCAATACTTGGAGGAACGTGGATATTTATTGATCATCATTAATCCACTGATTTCTTATAAAGTTAAAAGTTCAAGTCTTCGGAAAGTAAAGACAGATGCGGTCGATGCTTACCATCTCTGCGAGCTATTTTATAAAGAGGATCTTGAGCCATATAAAAAGCGTGGAGTTCAACTTTTAAACCTTCGAAATCTTACCAGACAGCACGAGAATATAACTGGGGTATTAATTCAAACAAAGCTACAATTTCAAGCTATTCTGGATCAGGTCTTTCCTGAATATAGAGGGGTTTTTGGCGACTTATATTCAGTAGTATCACTGTTAACTCTTTCAGAGTTTTCCTCATCTGAAGATATATTAGAGGCAAGTATTGAAACCATAGCTGACAAAATCGCTCAATTATGTAAAAGCCGTTCATACAGATGGGCTAATGAAAAAGCTATTCAACTCAAAGCTGCCGCAGACCGAAATCCGTTTGAAAAGACTTTGTATCAGAGTCATATTTTGAGTCTAGGTATGTATATAAACATCATTCTTCAATACAAAGAGCACCTATCCAAGTTAGAGTCAGAGATAGATGCCCTCGCAAAAGAAGTTGAAGAATATAACATCATCAAATCTATCCCAGGTATCGGTGAAAAGATCGCTGCAACGATCATTTCAGAAATTGGGGAGATAGATCGATTTACTGATCCTAAAAAGCTCGTAGCTTTCGCTGGAGTTGATCCTAGTGTATTCGAATCTGGTAAGTTTACAGCCACCAAAAACCGAATCACCAAAAGAGGATCCAGTAGGCTTCGTCACGCCTTATATATGGCTGTTCGTTGTGCGATTCGTGACTGTCGCAAGAGCAAAACAAGCGATGAGATCATTCCTCGTAATAAGAAATTACGAGAGTTCTATGATAAGAAACGTGAAGAAGGAAAACCCTTTAAAGTAGCTGTCATTGCTTGTGTAAATAAGCTCTTACATTGGATATTTGCCCTTTTAAAGAATAAAACGACTTTCCAAGATATAGCTTAAAACCTATATCTAACTAAATAACACAAAACCTTCCAAAATTAGTCTAACGGAAGGTTATTTGGTATGCGCATTTTTAGTATAGCATGGGATATTTTAAATTTTTATTGAAAAATATTGACAAACTATTAGCTGGTTTAGTTTAAGTAGAAACCTTCACAATCTCAATAGAGTAAAGGCTATTGATACACAGATTCATTCCAATAAAAATAACTTTCACAGCGTCTCACAAGACTTGTATCAAAAATCTTAAAGTTGTAACCGCATTTTCCTGACTGTACCCCTAATTAGCTATAAAACCTTTTGCTAAAGGAACAATAACGGTATCTCCATCCTTTACGCCTGCATTGTCAACACTCCAAAAACCAGTAGTCATCGCATCGGCAATAACTGCTAACTTTTCATCTGGTTCTTCACAAGTCTCTGGAATTTTGAAATGAGTAAAGTTGGCAAATGGCACTCTTAAATATTCAGCTTGCCCACCTGGATAGCCCCCCGTCGTACCAGAATATCCAAAATAGGCACCCATATCACCATTATCATTTGAATTATCACATTGGCTTTCCAAATGATTTTTACAGTAATGGCATTCACCGCATGCTATATTAAAAGGAATAATGACACGATCTCCCTTTTTTAGTTTGGTCACGCCTGGACCAACTTCTTCGACGATTCCCATTGGTTCATGACCAATAACATAGTTTTCTTGCAGGTTAGGAATCATGCCGTGAATTAAATGTAAATCAGACCCGCATATAGCTGTACTCGTTACTTTGATAATCATGTCATCTGGTTTTTCAATCTTTGGATCTGGAACTTCTTTCACTACAACATTTTTAATACCTTGATATGTTACTGCCTTCATTGGTCACAGCCTCCAGTGTTAGTGTTCATCAGGTGTCCGGTCAAACATACCTTTTCTATTGGTCTCAACAGGAAATAGATTCATTTTGCCAATCATCAAGGTATTGTTGGCTGAAAGTTGATCTAGTTTATACTGTTCACTTAGTTCGTATGGATGGAACCATTTTTTATTAATCATTAGTTCTGTAATTTCTTGGTACATGGCAATCCCTTGCATTAACTGGTTTCGTAAGACCGTTCTAACATCAGGTGATGCGGACTCCGTTAATGCGACAGCAATATTGCGCACGCCTTCTTTGGCACGAAGAAGTAAATCCATCGCAAATGTGGTATCTGCCAGCTCTGGTACGTGCAGTGAGTTTATAGGGTCTAAATAGTCATGGTTCAATGAATTTGCCTCCTTTTCAATTGACTATTGGCGTTGGACGGTTTTGAGGAACAGGAGCTTCAAAAGGTGCACGTTGATAAATTGCCTGTAATTCCCCAAGCGCTTCGATGGATTGTTCAACATCTTTTTGCATTAACGCTCTCAAATCTTGATCAAATACCAATCCTTGCATTAGTTTTGATTTCGCTAAGCAAAGGGTTTTGAAATTAATAACTTCATGCAAATCCAATGATTCATGATCGGCTAATTTTTGATTATCCATTTCTACTTAACCTCCTTATTCGTTAATACAATCAATTGTATTGTTCCAAAAATAGGAGGAAACATTCTTTAAGGTTTTTTATAATCGGTAAAATTCATAAATGGGAGGAATTCATTAATTTGTGTAGCTGGGGATGATGGCTGCTGCGGTCCTTTTTTCATGTACAAAAAAAATGTTCAACCAGATATATCGTAAGTCCGAAATATAAATACAGAATTGAACTTACCAACATTATAAAAATTTCCAGGAACAGTTTAACATTTACCAAATAAACTGTTCCTAATTTTAAGTTTATTTATTATCAAAAGGTCGGAGCAGGAAATTCATCAATTTTGATACGAAGTAAACTATAAGGTTTCTGTCGTAAGTCTTTTCCATAATGAAATCTAGGCTGTCGATGTAATTGGTTCACAATGACATACAAATATTGATCCGGACCAATTGAAAAAGTATCCGGCCACAACATTCTCGGGTCATGTATGATCGTTTCCATTGTGCCATTTGGCAATATCTTGCGGATACAGTTGTGTTCATAATCTCCAGCATAAACAGTTCCCTTTGCATCAGTGATCATTCCATCAGATGCACCTTTTTCTCCCCAATACTCCACATGATAAGGTAATTCCATGTCCGGTATGCTTCTGTCTCTCAGGGCTTCTGTTGTGATCGAGAACAGATGACGACTGGTTAGTGGACAAAAAAATAATACCCTTCCATCAGGCGAAATCGCAATACCGTCAGAAGCCAGTCTAAATGGAGAAGTACTGCCATCTTTATTTCGATTCATTAATACTTTTCCTTCTACTTTCGGTATAAAATAGGGATCGGGTGAAGTTGAATTTGCCCCATTTAACCGTCTGAAGGCGTTTCCATCTGCTAAATCTACGACGATTATAGCTCCTGGTCCTGTTGAAGAAGAATCCGTTATATAAGCATACCCTGCTTTTCCAACACGAAAATCAAAACGGACATCATTCAAATAAGTTGTAGGCAGGACAACATCTTCTGTAAAGGTATATACTTTTCTTATTGTATTCGTTTCTAGATCAACAGCGACTAATTTTGCCCCCCCTTTAATAGGTTCAGAAAAATTGGGTGCAGCTGTATCTAATACCCAAAGTGTTCCCCTTCCATCAGCAACTACACTTTGGACACTGATAAAAGTCCTTGTAAAATTCTCGGGGTTAACCAAATTGGTTTGTAAATTAGGATAAGGCTGCAATTTATCCTCAACAATTTCCGCCACCGTAAATTTAACATCGTCTCCCCATTTCGGGAAGCAAATGAAAATACGACCGGTTTCTGAAACAGTAACACCTGTAGGCATAGCCCCATAAAATGGATAAACCAGTTCAAAATTACCGAAATATTTTTCACTAGGTAACATAGGTATCATCATATCCTCCTTAAGCATCAAACGGGATATCACCTATATATGATTTATATTTTTTCTAGTGCATGTTTCTTAATAAGTTTTTTTCTATAAAACATTAACCTCTATCGATTCAACAACTAAAGTCGGTCGGAAGAACAAAATCGCTAACGCGACTTAAATCACGTCCCAAGTGAAGATTATTCACTTGGGATATTTCTCGCTCGTCTCATTGTTCCGTTACAAAAAGGACAGACTACTTCTACTTCTTCATTTTCCTTTAAATCAAAATGGAACTCTTCAACCACATATTCTGGAACCTCATCTTCTTTTCCACAATCCATGCATTTAAAAATAATTATTTTCATATCCTCATTTAATCCAAATGGATCTTCTTCTAGCCATTTAAGAAAATCCTTACTCATATCATCCTGCTCTTTGTTTTTGACCAAGATTAATCCTCCTTACCGTTTTAACAGATTCTAAATCCTCCATATAATGATACAAGAATCCATAATCTGCATGCCAGATCTCCACTAGGTCCATCTCACGATGGCAATGAGGACAGATAAAAGGATCTTTATCAAAAGCTTCAATCATTCTTTGTCTATAAGTTTTTTTCTTCTTTTTTCTTTCTAATAACAACGACAGTTGTTTGGTTCTCATAAAAGCATAAAGACTCAACACTTGATTTGCCTTTTTATATGACCTTCTGCTGTACAAACCAAAACGACCAACCATTCGAAAATGCTTGGGACAAATGTGTTGTAATAGATTATAGGGGTACAGCCAACATTTCGGAAATTTTGTACGCTAAGCAAATTTCAATCTAAAAAAGCCGATATCCTTGATGGATTCGACTTTTTTTATATGGATTTCTATTTGCTCCTAATTTTTTTAATTACAAATACTAAAACTGCAAACAGTATTACAAATATTATTATTGTTTTCATTTATATTCACCTCAAAAGAAGAAGCTATAAGTTTTTCTTTGAAAAGATTTGGATTGATATAATCATTGAAATTAAGATAATAAAAATAGATATTACAAAAGGCACCCAAACCATTACTGTTTGAGGTAGTGGTAATTGAAAATTGATATTAAAATTCATCGATTGGTACCACTCAATAATAGTGGGTAGTATAAATGGAGTTAAAAATAAAATAAAAAAGATATACTTTGTTTTTTCATAGCCAAATTTAGTTTGAATAGGTATTAATATTCCGAAAAAAACAGAAATGATCAAAAGAGTGTAGACGTCAAGTTGAATTTTACACTTTTTGCTCATTTGCTTTTTACACTTCTGCTGAAAATACACTTTCTCGATACTTCATCCGATAACTATCTCCATCCATATGAATCACTTCTACACGATGAAGTAAACGATCTAAAATCGCAGTGGTAATCCCTTGATCTCCCATTAGTTCACCCCATTGATCAGGGCTTTTATTCGATGTGAGGATGATTGAACTTCGTTCATACAGGTGATTGATTAAATGAAAAAATAAATTCGCTTCTCTCTGATCCATCGCCATGTACATTAAATCATCGATGATGACCAGATCAGATCCTCTTAATCGCTTCAATTGTACTTTTGATTTATTTAGAAATTCTTCCGTTTTTAAAAGATGAATAAGCTCACCCATGGTTATGAAATAGACGTTGAAACCTCGGTGAATGGCCTCCAGCCCCAGTCCAATCGCCAAAAACGTTTTCCCAACCCCTGGTGGTCCTAATAAGATCAAATTATACTGTTGCTCAAGCCAACTTAGCTCTGCGAGCTGGGTTAATTGACGTGTGGTTAAAGCGGTCTGTTCTTCTACGTTAAATTCTTCTAACGATTTAACGTAGGGGAAACGAGCCCATTTCATTCTTCTTTCAAGGCTCTTCGCTTCACGTTTTCCCAGCTCATAACGTGTGATAGATTCAAGAAACTCTAAATATGTCCATGAAGATTTTTCAGCCTCACGGAGGAGCTGTGGCAGTTCCTCTGCTGTTTCAGATAATCGTAGTTGTCGAAATTGCTCCTGTAATTCAGTAACTGTCTTATTCATTGTGTCTCGCCTCCTAGAATACTTGTGTAAGTACCAAGAGAACGGGTTGATACCATAATACCTGCTTTCACTGAATGGTTTGTGAGTGAGTTCTCCATCTTCTGAGTGGATTCTGTATCAATTGCCTTCAAATGACGCACGACGTCACGAAAGTCATTGGCGCTGTAGAGATTTTCTTTCATACATTTAGTTAGTCCTGCTTCAATCCATAAAGGGTTTTGTTGAATAACTCTATGAATGATGGTTAACTGATCGCGTCGATACCGAGGGTATCTCAAACAAATTTCATGCAAATAAGAGGCTGCGCGTTCCTGATCTTCAAAATGGGAAATCAGGCGTTGCTTAAATTCTTCAATCCCTTTTGAGCGATCCCGTGTATGATTTCGGTTTTGAATCAGCTTTCCCTTTTCGGTACTAATGCTATGCTCGGCAATCAATTCTCCTTCTAACTCCTTACGGATAACCAACGTTTGCCGTTCGCCCGGCTTGACTTCAATAAAAACCTGATTATCAGAGGTTGCACTATACGTTCCGAGCGGAACGGAATAGCGGTTTGATTTAAAACGTATTGTATTGTCCTTGCTGACATTCCTTGTTATACTTTGGACAGTGGTACTTTCATATGAAAGTAGTGAAGAGACTGGTTGTAAGTGTTGCTTTTCGAGGAGAAACACTTCAGCTGGTCTTTTTTTCGTTGTCTGGTGAACATGATGGTTTCCCGTTCGGTCTAGCCACTGTAAAGCTCGTTTATTCCAATCCTCAATATTGCTGAATACTCGGCTGTCTGCGAAATTCCCTTTTATGTACTTTACAACATTCTCAATCATTCCTTTTGACTCGGGGTCCGCCTTACGGCACAAGTGAACTTTAAACTTACGTTCATTTACATAGCTCTGGAATTCAGAAGTTAAAAGCAGCTGACCTGCATTTTCGCTTACTGTGATTAAATGGTCTTGATCATAGACAATTTCTTCTGTACGACCTCCGTAAAATTGAAATGCATTTTCATGACATCGAATCGCATCCCTTGTTGTAAAAGGCCGTTCCTGCCACTCCATATATTTGTGTCGGGAGTGAGCGAGGACAAAAGCGATGAAATACAGCTTGATTTCTTTCTTCTCAGTTGTCTTCTGTTTCGTTTCTCCCCAGTCCACCTGGAGCTGCTTACCCATCGGCTGTTCAGGTATTGCTTCATATTGCCGAACAATTACTTTTTTCTCAATCTGATAAATCTCACGTATTTCTTTCACATAAGCTCTGACTGTACTCTCTCCAACAACGAAGTCAGGATAATGCTCTAAAAGCCAATCTCTGATTTGTGCTGCACTAAGATGAGGATACTCTTCAAGCCAGGCTATGATCCAATCCCTGTAGGGATCCAGCTTCTTTCCTTTCCCTTGAAGCTGTTCCATATATGCTTTTGCCTCTTCAAATGTCATTTTCAAATATTTATAGACTGTTGGCCTTGACACCTTGAGTTCCTGTGCAATTTGAGACACCTTAAACTTCCGTTTATGTAATTGATGAATATTCAGATACAGCATTAACTTCTCCTCCAAAATCCTAACCCCCAATAAAATAACAACTTTTATCATTTTACTAGAGTCTTAGGTTGTTGAAGCAAAAGTGTAAAATCTTACTTAGCGAATAGTGTTAATTTTATTCTAGCGTTTACAAAGAGCTATTCCTATACTATAAATATTTAATCTTGCTAGCCCTGTAGAAAAACCAATTGCTACTGCAAGGTTAAATAAAAGGAAACACCCAATAAAAATCACAAGAATAAATAGATATTTTGCTTTAATGACACCATTACGAGTATGTGGGGTTGTACAAAGAAGTGCTGATCCCCTATATTTATCCTCTTGCATCGAAACCATATTAAACAAAATATATTCCGTAAATAAAACGGTAATAAGAAAACTTGTAAAGCTACCGTTATCAAATCCTAACTTTGAATAAATAAATATGGGGCCAATAACTGCAAAAATAAGCATAAACAATAGGTATTTTTTGGCTAGAATGAAATCCTTTTTGACAAGATGAAATAACATTTTTATCCCTCCTTTACATAGGCTAACATTATATTTTCAATGGAAGGCCTCTCTATTAGACAATCGTTCATTTGTTCACGTACTACGTCTAATTTGTCGGTAATTCCTTCGAAGCCAACTGCTGTTTGACGCAAACTTAAAAATAACCTTCTTGTATGTTCATTGATTAAACTATTATCTCCTTTTACCAAAGCATGCCTATCCAGTAGTTCATCTTTACTTTCGTTGAATATGATTCTGCCTTTATCAATCAATATAAGCATGTCAGCTATTTTATCTAAATCAGAAGTTATATGAGTAGAAAAGAATACACTCTTTCCATCCTCTTCCATGAAATCTAAAAGTATCTCCATTAACTCATTACGAATTAATGGGTCAAGACCACTTGTTGGCTCATCCATTATCAATAGATCAGCATGATGAGAAAGAGCTAAAGTAATGGCAAATTTCATTCGCATACCTTTTGATAAGGTTGCAATTTTTTGGTTTAATTTCAAATTAAATCGATTGATATACTTTAAAAAAACAGATTCATCCCAGTTCGTATATGCAGGAGCAATAATACTTTTCATTTCTTTCAATGTCATTTCTTCATAAAAATAGCCTTCATCTAAAACTACCCCGATACGATTCTTTACTATGTACTCATTTTTTTCTATTTCTTTACCAAAAAACTTAATACTACCTTCGTTCTTCGGATAGAGTCCAAGTATGGTTTTTATAGTTGTTGTTTTTCCGGAACCATTAATTCCGATAAAACCAGTTATACAACCTTCTTTTAATAAAAAGTCCACTTTATCTAAGCTGAAAGTATCTAACTCTTTCTTTAAGTTTTTCACATCTAAAACAGCTGTCATCACTCATCATCCTCTTCAAAAATGATATCCATCATTAAATAAAGTTCTTGTTTATTTATTCCTAGAGTTTTAGCCATCTGCCACGCCTCTGAAAGCTTTTTTTCAATCATGTGCCTTTTAGATTCCGACAGCATCTCTAAGTTGTCGGATGCTACAAATGAACCTTTTCCAACGGTTGTTACAATAAATCCTTCCTTTTCTAATTCGTCATATACTCTTTTTGTTGTAAGAACACTAACATGTAAATCATTTGCTAATGAACGAATGGACGGAAGTTTTTCACCTTCTTTTAATTCCTGACGAAGAATTCCACCTTTAATTTGATCCTTTATTTGTTGATATAACGGTTGCTCGGAACCATTTTTAATAATTATTTTCATAGGAACCCTCTTTTTTCAACTGTATATGTACTTGATATACATTATATACATAATATACAATTATTATAATTTAATTTCAATATCTAAAATAACATAATGTCTTAATTCAATTATTGTAAGGAGTTGATGAACCATAAACGACCGTTTATGGTACTTATAAATATTTTTAAAAAAACAACCTATTTCTATTAATCTATAGAACCAAAACTCATTCCCAAAATCAAAGTAACATTTTTAGTATATGATACCGTTTTAGGTGCTAATATAGGGTTATAAACTACTTTTGCAGGTGATGAATGATGATATTTGGTTATGCACGTGTAAGTACGGAGGAACAAAACTTGGATATGCAAGTTGATGCACTTACAAAGTTTGGGGTAGAAAAAATTTATAAAGAAAAATTGACCGGAACTAGAAAAGATAGACCCCAACTTGAAGAACTTCTTAAAGTCTTACGCAGTGGCGACAAAATTGTTGTATATAAACTGGATCGTATTTCACGTTCTACAAAACATCTAATTGAACTTAGTGAATTATTCAATGATCTGGGCGTAGATTTTGTCTCTATTAATGACAGTATTGATACTTCAACTGCAATGGGGAAGTTTTTCTTTCGTACAATGGCAAATATTGCAGAGTTAGAACGAGATATTATTAGCGAAAGGACAAAATCAGGGCTTCAAGCAGCAAGATCCAGAGGAAGGAAAGGTGGCAGACCATCGAAGAAAAAGGACAAAGTTGAAATGGCGATTAAAATGTATAAAAGCAAGGATTATACAATCAACCAAATTACAGAAGCAACAGGAATCAGCAAAACCTCACTGTATAGATACTTAGACAAAGTAAATTAGGCGCATACCAAAATTATTAATAAGGATTGATTTAACTTGAGTGTAAAAGAACTACTGACACCAGAACAGCGCAAGGAAATTTTAAACCTTAATAATTTATCAGAATTTGAATTTACTTCTTATTACAGTCTATCTGACTATGATATTGATGTTATAAATCGTCATAGAAGAGATCATAATCGCTTAGGGTTCGCACTCCAATTATGCATTCTTAGAAACCCCGGTTGTTCTTTAATTAATATGTTAGAAATACCCGAAAACCTTATTAAATATGTTGCTAATCAAATTAATTTAGATCCAGAGGTTTACTCTTCATATGCTCAACGTGATACAACTAGACGTGAGCATTTAGAAGAAATACGTCAAGTTTATGGATATAGAAACTTTAATAACAGTGATTATCGTACGATTTCTAATGTTCTTTTAAAATCCGCATTGGAAAATGGGAATTCGATGTATCTAGTACGCACAGCAATTGGTTTATTAAGAAAGGAAAAAATAATCCTTCCTGCCATCCCAACAATCGAAAGGATGGTTTGGTTAGCAAGAACGCGTGCAGAGAAAAGAATATATGCCATACTAACAAGTAATCTTTCCGAAAGACATAAGCGTGAACTAGAAAAGTTAATCGATTTAACGGTAAATAATAATAAAACCCAATTAGCTTGGCTTCGGGAAATTCCCGGACAGTCGTCACCAGATTCTTTTTTAAAGGTCATAAAAAGATTAAAGTACATTAAAGAAATGAATATTGCAGCCAATACGGCATTAATACACCCCAATAGACTTTTACAATTGGCACGAATTGGGGCTAGATATGAACCCCATTCTTTTAGAAGATTTAACGAAGATAAAAGATATGCATTATTGGTCGCTCACTTAATCACTCTCTCCCAAGACTTAACTGACCATGCCATTGAAATTCATGATAGACAAATGATGGTGTTACAAGCAAAAGGCAGAAAAACGCAAGAAGAGATGCAAAAACAAAATGGAAAGTCAGTAAATGAAAAAGTTGTGCATTACGCAGATATAGGAACGGCTTTAATTAAAGCCAAAGAGGAAGGGATCGATCCCTATGTGGCATTAGAGCAAGTAATGCCGTGGGAGAAAATTGTAGAATCGATTGAGGAAGCTAAATTATTATCAAGACCAATGGATTATGATTACCTTGATTTAATAAAAACTCGATATAACTATTTAAGGAAATATACTCCAAGCCTGTTGGATTCCTTAGTGTTCAAATCTACTAAATCAGCAGAGCCTTTATTGAAAGCATTAGATACCATACACGAATTAAATGATTCTGGAAAAAGGAAGATCCCTTATGGCTCACCTTTGAGTTTTGTTCCTAAACGTTGGCAAAAACATGTTTTTGATGATGAAGGTAACATTAACCGTCAATATTATGAAATGGCTGCCTTAACAGAACTCAAAAACTATATCCGTTCCGGTGATGTTTGGGTTGAAGGTAGTCGATTACATAAGGATTTTGAAGAATATTTAGTGTCAAAAGATGATTGGGGAAAAGCAAAGATTAAAGGGACTAATATAGCTGTTAATGTAAGTTTTGAACAGTATATACAGGAAAGATGTGAAACTTTAAATACGAAACTTCAATGGATTTCCAAAAATATTGATAAAGTTGAAAGTATCAACATTGAAAAACAAAAGATACATGTTGAGAGACTTCAAGCTGATACTCCTGAAGAAGCTAGAAGTTTCAGCTTATCGCTTTATAATATGCTTCCAAGAGTTAAACTTACTGATTTATTAATGGAGGTAGCTGAATGGACTGGATTTGAAGAGTCATTTGTTCACGCTTCTTCAAATCAACCGCCCAAAGGTGAGGAAAGGTCTATTGTGATGGCTTCATTAATGGCGATGGGGACAAATATTGGATTAACTAAAATGGCAGAAGCAACTCCTGATATTTCATATCGTCAGATGGCCAATGTTATGCAATGGAGATTACATGAAGATGCTATGATTCGCGCTCAAGCTACACTTGTAAATTATCAGCACCGTCTATCTTTATCTACATATTGGGGAGATGGGACAACATCATCTTCCGATGGTATGCGTGTTCCTGTTGGTGTTTCTTCGCTTCATGCAGATTCAAATCCTCATTACGGAACTGGGAAAGGTACGACCATTTATCGTTTTACAAGTGATCAGTTTTCATCCTTTTATGCAAAAGTTATTAATACAAATGCAAGGGATGCCGTACATGTAATAGATGGATTATTACATCATGAATCTGACCTTACAATTGAAGAACATTACACTGATACAGCTGGTTATCAATACCTTTTTGTAAAAAAATTAAAATTATTATGTGTTCTTTCATTGTAGACATGT
>NZ_VTQV01000050.1 GCF_008764245.1 Bacillus subtilis | reverse complement strand
TTTTTAGTAAAAAGAGGAAAGGCTGTCAGAAAGTCACTTTTTAATGACTTTCTGGACAGCCCCTTTTTGCATGAATCTTAAGAAAACAATTCAAGAACTGTTTGACTTTTATAATTTAGTTCGTTATGATTGACAATAATTTCATAATCAATTTGATGACGAGACAGAGTAGTTATGTTTATCTTATCTACAGAGAGTTGACGAGGTGCTGAAAGTCAACGGTAAGACCATAATGAAAATCCTCTCCGAGAAGCAAAGTTGAAAGCTTACTTAAACTTTGACGGCATTCTACCGATACCCAGGACGCGTATGATGGTACGTAGTGTATGGACAGATGAAAAACCACTACTATGGTTTTTTTATTTTGTTTATGGAGGCTTATATATTTGTATATAAACTCGATCTCTGCGTATAGGGGTCGAGTTTTTTGTTTAATATTTATTGCTTTTTAAATAAAAATGAGGTGAACAAATTGAAAGAGGCCAATGTCGAAATGGAAGAACGCATTCGGAAACAATGGGAACAAGAGAGAACATTCGAGCGTTCCATCGCGAATCGTGAAGGGAAAGAGACGTTTGTTTTTTATGAAGGTCCGCCCACAGCCAATGGCTTACCACACGCAGGGCATGCGCTTGGTCGTACGATCAAGGACTTTGTCGCAAGATACAAAACTATGACTGGTTATCAAGTATTGAGAAAAGCGGGTTGGGATACGCATGGTTTACCTGTGGAATTAGAGGTTGAAAAGCAGTTAAATATTCGTGGGAAGGAGCAAATTGCAGAGTATGGCGTTGAAAGGTTTATTCAAAAATGTAAAGAAAGTGTTTTTGCCTATGAAAATGAATGGAAACAATTTACGAAAGCTCTTGGGTATTGGGTCGATATGGAGGATCCGTATATCACGTTAAATAATGATTATATTGAATCTGTCTGGAACATATTGTCCACGATCCATGAAAAAGGCCATTTGTATAAAGGGCATCGGGTTGTGCCGTATTGCCCTCAATGTGAGACGTCTTTGAGTTCCCATGAAGTGGCGCAAGGATATAAGGATGTTTCGGATTTATCGGTTACCGCTAAATTTCGCTTAAAAGGTAAGGAAAATGAATACCTTTTAGGATGGACAACAACACCATGGACGTTGCCAGGAAATGTCGCGCTTGCTGTGAATCCTGAGATGAATTATGTACGAGTGAGACAAGGAAGGGAAAAATTTATTCTGGCAGAATCTTTAGCTCCTAGAGTGATGAAAGAGGACTATGAAACCATTGAGATGATCAAGGGCAAAGACTTAATCGGTCTTGCCTACGAGCCGCCATTTCATTATGTGACAATCACGAATGGCCATAAAATCATTGGCGCTGATTTTGTGACGGAGACAAGCGGAACAGGCATTGTTCATATCGCTCCAGCCCATGGGGAAGATGATTACAAGGCGATCCAAGAGAATCAATTTGATTACGTGAATGTAGTCGATACGAAAGGTTGTTATAAAGAATACGTAACGCCACTTGCGGGCAGATTTGTAAAAGACTGCGACGTGGACATCATCAAGATGCTATCCAAACAAAATCTCTTGTTTGATAAACAAAAATATGAACATAGTTATCCCCATTGCTGGCGGTGTGACAGCCCTCTTCTCTACTATGCAATGGAAGGCTGGTTTATCAAAACAACAGCAGTAAAAGAAAAAATGCAGGCTAATAATCAAGTGGTTGAGTGGTTTCCTGCTCATATGAAGGATGGAAGATTTGGAAACTTTCTAGAGAATATGGTGGATTGGAATATCGGCAGAAATAGATATTGGGGTACCCCATTAAATGTGTGGATTTGCCAAGCATGTGGAAAGGAAAAAGCCCCCCATTCTATTAAGGAATTACGAGAGCTTTCCGCTGAAGAAGTACCTGAAAACATCGAATTGCATAAACCTTATGTGGATCAAGTGCAATTTACTTGTTCCTGTGGCGGACGGATGCAGAGAACAAGTGAAGTGATTGATGTTTGGTTTGATAGTGGCTCAATGCCATTTGCCCAATATCATTATCCATTTGAAAATAAGGATTTATTTAAGAAACAATTCCCTGCTGATGTTGTGATTGAAGGGGTGGACCAAACAAGAGGTTGGTTTTACAGCTTATTGGCTGTCTCTACTTTATTTACCGGGCAATCCCCTTATAAACGTGTTCTTTCTCTAGGGCATATTTTAGATGAAAATGGCCAAAAGATGTCCAAGAGTAAGGGAAATGCTTTGAACCCCGTGGAACTGATCCAGGAGTTTGGTGCGGATTCGTTAAGATGGGCATTGTTAGCGGACAGTTCACCATGGCATAATAAACGTTTTTCCAAGAAAACGGTCAGTCATGCCAAATCCAAAGTGGTGGAGACGCTCCAAAATGTGTATTCTTTTTATTCGCTGTATGCAGAAATCGATCAATTTAATCCAGAAAGTGACTTGGGTGGAACACGTACGACACTTGATGATTGGATATTATCTCGCTTGCACACGGTGATGAAGGAAGTGAGGGAAAGTTTAGACGATTACGATATGACCAAAGGGGCAAGAGCGATTTCACTGTTTCTTGATGAACTAAGTAATTGGTATGTGCGACGCTCTAGACAACGCTTTTGGAGCAGTGGAATGACAAAGGACAAAAAGGCAGCCTTCAGCACGTTATTTGAAGTGTTAACAAAACTGTGCCAGCTAATGGCCCCTTATACACCATTTGTGACAGAGGACATCTACACAAAGTTAATGAAAGACAGTGTGCATTTATCAGATTATCCACAAGCAGATGAACGCTTCATCAACGAACAATTAGAGCAGGAAATGGATGCTGTTTTACAAATCGTCGAGCTGACAAGATCGCTTCGCAATGAAGTCGGAATCAAAACAAAACAACCTTTAGCGAAATTAATCGTTATTCCGACGGAAGCCTATCCTTTATCACAGCTGCAACATTATTCATCCATCATCAAAGAGGAAGTAAATATAAAAGAAGTAGAGTTTAGGCCGGATGGCCAAGAATGGCTCCAACTTGATTTTAAATTAAATTTTGCTGTAGCAGGGCCAAAGTTTGGAAAATCAATCGGTGAAATAAAGAATAAAGTAGCGGATTTAAAAGAGGAGGATAAGAGTAAATTCCTTGAAGAAAAAGAAATCCAATTCGTGTTGCCATCTGGCGAATCTGTTACGCTCACGACAAATGATGTAAAAATCGAGAAAAAGGGAAGAGATGGGTTTGAGTTATTAGAGGGAAGCAACTTTTTAATCTTATTAGATACAACCCTAACACAAGAATTAAAAGAAGAAGGATTTGTCAGGGAATTTGTTCGGGCTGTACAAACCTATCGAAAGGAATTAAATCTTCCAGTTGATTTACGAGTAGATCTGTTTGTTCAGACCGATCCAAAGTTGCAAAAAGTATTAAAAGATTTTGATGAATTAGTGCAAAAGAATCTAATCTTGAATGAAATCCACTTTGAAAGTAAAACGGAAATGAAAAGTTTCAACGTGGAAGGGAATGAAGTTAAATTATCCATTAAATTGTAATGTCTAAGTTACATTCATTAATTGGCTTATAGTAGAAGAAGGGAGAAAAACCATTCTTCTACTATTTTTTAAACCGATAGCCTACACCCCAAATGGTTTCGATAAGTTGTGGGTTGGAGGGGTCTTCCTCAATTTTTTCGCGAATTTTTCTGACGTGAACGGTGACTGTGGTAAGATCTCCCACTGCATCATAACCCCAAATCCGTTCCATTAACTGTTCTTTTGTAAAAACGATGTTTGGGTGAGTCGCTAAAAATTTAAGTAGATCGAATTCTTTTGCCGTTAAAATTTTTTCTTCATCATGTAGAAATACTTGTCTTGAGTCACTTTGGATCGTTAAGCCTTTTATTTGGATGTCATGCTGTTTGGCTTCACGATTAATTAACCGATCATAGCGCGAGAGATGGGCTTTCACTCTTGCGACCAACTCACTTGGATTAAATGGCTTAACAATATAGTCATCGGCACCCCGATCAAATCCCCGAATTTTGTCTATGTCTTCTTTTCTAGCTGTGACCATGAGGATCGGGATATCCAATGTTTGGCGCAACATTTTACACAATTCAAAACCATCAATCCCAGGGAGCATTAAATCCAAGAGAATTAGATCGTAAGTGTGGTTTCTAGCAAGTTCTAATCCCTTTTCACCTGTTGTAGCGATATCACTTTCAAAACCATTCACTTCTAAATAATCACGTTCCAATTCAGCGATATTTCGTTCATCCTCAATGATCAATATCTTCTGCATGTATATCCCCTTTTTTCAATTTGAAATAGATGCTTGTTCCTTTTCCTAATTCACTATCCGCCCAAATTTCCCCACCGTGAGCTTCAATCATTTTCTTTGCAATCGATAATCCCAATCCACTCCCACCAGTAGAGGAGTTCCTCGAAGAATCAGTACGATAAAAGCTTTCGAAAATAAAGGGAATGTCTTCCTTGCTGATCCCGATTCCATTATCTTTGATTTCTACATGGACATAGTCAGGATCAGAGGTAAGGTGAACGATGATTTCTTTCTGCTTATCCATGTATTTCAAACTGTTTTGGATTAGATTGGTGACAACACGCTTCAATTTCTCCCGGTCAGCTTCCACGATATAGGAATCGCCTTTGTTTGCCACCAGGATAGCTGCTCCTTGTTCTTTCTCCAATTGAAAGGCCAACTCTTCTATAAAATCAGCAAAAAAAGAATATAAATCCACCTTCTCGAAGTGGAATGGCAATTGTTTTAAATCCAACTTAGAATATAAAAATAATTCGTCAATGAGCGCATCCATATCATGCGCTGTTTTATAAATGGTGTCCATATAGCGTTCTAATTTTTCTGGAGTATTGGCAACACCATCTTGAATGCCCTTCACATAACCTTTGATGGAAGTTAACGGGGTTTTCAAATCATGAGAGATACTGGCAATCAATTCCTGGCGGTTTTGTTCATATTGCACTTGGGCTTCCTTCGCCTCTTTTAGCTTCAGACGCATAGATTCAAATGTTTGCGTAAGCTCCCCAAGTTCATCCTTTTTATTGGATTCAATCCGAAAATCTAAATCATCTTCACTGATTTTCTTGGCGGCAAGAGATAATTTTTGGATGGGGCTGAGGATGCTTTTGGACACATAATACGTTAATAATCCATTGGTGATGATTAAGACAAGGATCATGGCGATCAAGCGAAATATCAAAAATCGAGATAAATCTGCACCATAGGGCTCTCGATTAAAAATCACAAACAATACATACCCCAAAATAATTTCGACTAAAAAAAAGCCGATGATCGGAATCACAATCATGCCTATATTGGAAAGAACTAAACGTTTCTTTATCGACAAAGCGATCACCTACATTGAAATTGGTCGTCATTGTTTTATTATAATATAATAAACTCCAAAAAACAGGGCTGCCAAGCATGGACAGCCTGTGTCATATCATTCCTTACTGGGACGGCTTTGGCTTTTATGATCGATTAACGGGACGAGGATGGCACATACGAACGAGGTGAAATAGGGTAGAAATTTGATTCCCATCGGTTCATTCCATAAAACCATTCCAAGTATGCCAATAAAACTAGATAAAGCGATGCCCACAATAAAGCCTCCGATTATCCCAACAATCACAGCTAAAAAAAGTCTCATTTTCCATACCTCCCATTCTCAGTTTTTGTCTTAAATAAGGCCCAAGTTTTGATCACAATCGAACATGACAGCACCAATAGTAAAACAGCGATCACAACATGCATAGGACCGATCCATGGGAAGGCGGTTCTCATATTGGCAGTAAAGTACATCAGGAATATGGAAACGAATATTCCAAATAGTTGCCAATAGGCCCAACGCGGCATCGCACCGACAAACGCGAAGACAAGCATGAAAATGGGTACATTAAATCCAAACAGATGGACAAACATCATGTGCTTCATCCAAACTGCTGAATCCATAAAAATTGCTATCCCTGCTAAATATAATTGTACCAAGATACATATGGTAAAAAGGATAGCTAAAATAAGATAAGTCATTCTTCCAACACGTATTCTCGTATGATTTGTTTTCAAACAGATTCCCTCCTCGTTTGATCTGTGTCCATCATACGAGGCAAATCTAAATCCTTTCTTATGAAATTCTTAAAAAATGATTAAATGATATGGAAGAGCCTATTTTTTCATAAAGACATGGCACAGGAATGCATAAGAGTGGGGAAGCGTCCATGATTCAATCGCACTTCCCCTAAGTATTGTTTCTCTTTGATTAGCTATTTTCTTCAAGCTGACGATCCAAAAACTGCATCCGCTTATTAAACAGGGTTGGATAGGATAAGTAGCCAAGCATACTGCTGGTGATCACTGCTGTAGTAAGGAGCAAAAAGAGTATCAGTAATTGAAACATAACAGCTTGAATAGGATCGGCCCCTGCGATGATTTGCCCACTCATCATACCAGGAAGCTGGACAAGGCCAATTGTTTTTTGACTTTCAACAGTAGGAATGGTGCTTGCCTGAATAGAGGTAATCAGCTGTCGATGAATTGCTTGTTTAGGTGTCCCACCCAGTGACAAAATCAGTTCTGTTTCATCCCGGCGAGAGGCCATTTCCGCTGTGAACCTGTTCAGAAAGAGAATTCCCAATACCATGGAATTGCCAATCACCATACCGCTGATTGGGATGATATATTGCGCTGTAGCGGGAGTGATTTTCAGTCCCAAGAGAATCCCTTGTGTTAATAGTTCAACAAAACAAAAGGTGAGAACCAATTTCCAGGTAATTCCCTGTATCGAAGCCCCTTTTTTTCGGGCATTTAGTGCAGCTGCCCCGATCATAAGTCCGACCATCAATAAAATATAAAGAATGTTTTCTGAATCAAAGACAAATTGAAGGAGATATCCCACTACAAGTAATTGGATAATCGAACGTACTGTGGCAATGAGTGTATCTTTTTCCAATCCTAATTTTAATGTTTTCGATAAAATAAGCGGAATGATAACAAAAACAAGTGTCATCGTTAATGTAAGGAAGCTCATTCTACTTCCCCCTTTACAAAGCGTTTCACTTTATCATTTTGCGGATGATTGAGTAAGTCGCTTTTTCCCGACTCGATCAGTTCTCCGTTCATCATCACCCATGTATAATCTCCCACCGTTAAAGCTTGCTGTAGATTATGGGTAATCCAAATAATCGTCGTCCCGTATTCCTCATTGATGTGTCTAATCAGCTTTTCAATATCCTGCTGAGAGACTCGGTCGAGGGAAGAGGTGATTTCATCCAACAACAATATATCTGGCCGATTGACAAGGGTGCGTGCAATCGATAGTTTTTGCCACTGACCACCTGATAAGTCCTTACTGTTCCGATCTAAAAGATCCTTTTCCAGACCAACAACATTCATTAAACGGTTCTCTTCTTCCTTAGGCAAAACTTTGCCTTGGAGTGTCGAAGGAAGTGCTAAGTTTTTTCGGACACTCCCATGGATCATCGGAGCATTTTGCAGGGCAATGCCTACATTACGGCGCAATTCCACTTGGTCGTAATCATCAATCGGTTTGCCGTGAATGTATATTTCCCCTGAACTTGGTGATTTCATCGCATTGCATAATCGGAATAAGGTCGTTTTTCCAGCCCCCGAAGGCCCCACTAAGGTGGTGATTTTTCCTTCGTGGAAAAAACCGGTAATATTTTTAAGGATCTGTAAACCATCTACTGCATAATTCACTGATTCAAAGCGAATCGCCGCTTGGTTGTTTGTGTTCAAGTATTTCACTTTCCCTTCATTATAAAAAAGAAATCTAATTGGATACAAATTACATTATAATATAGTTATTGGAGACTAAAAGCCAATTTTGACTACAAAGGCTTTATAATATGAAAAACATAGTGAATGGAAAATGGAGGACCCTATTATGAGAAGTGAAGCTGAAATGATGAATATCCTAATGGAGTTCGCAAAGGATGATGATCGAATTCGCATGGTCACACTGGAGGGCTCACGCACAAACCAAAATATTCCCCGTGATTCATTCCAAGATTTTGATATTTCCTACTTCGTAACAAACCTTGATTCTTTCAAAAAAAGTGACGATTGGTTGGACAAGTTTGGAAAACGTTTGATGATGCAGAAACCAGAAGATATGGAGCTTTTTCCGTCAGAGTTAGGGAATTGGTTTTCCTATATTATTCTATTTGAAGATGGAAATAAGTTAGACTTAACGCTTATTCCTGTAGAGGAAGTGGAAGATTATTTTTCGAAAAGTGATGGGTTAGTAGAGATCCTTTTAGATAAAGATTCATTCGTAAAGAAAGACTTACAGGCGAATGATCAGCAATATTGGCTTAAAAAACCAACAGCAAGAGAGTTTGATGATTGTTGCAATGAATTTTGGATGGTTTCAACTTATGTGGTAAAGGGATTGGCCAGAAATGAAATACTTTTTGCGATCGATCATTTACATGAAATTGCTCGGCCCAATTTATTAAGAATGATGTCCTGGCAAATCGGTATAGAACGCGGATACACCTTTAGTGTGGGGAAAAACTATAAATTTATTCAGCACTATCTTCCCAAAGAGGATTGGAGAATGCTTCTATCAACCTATTCACAACAGGACTATCCAAACATGTGGCAATCCTTATTTACTTGTTATCAGTTATTCAGAAAATACGCCAAACTTGTCGCGAATGGACTCGGGTTTCCCTATCCAGAATATGATGCTGCGATTACGCGGTATACGGAAAAGATTTATCGGACATGGAAGTATATGGAATAGAGCTAGCTTTTTGCAATGATATTCACTTTAAAAGAGGGGAGAGGGTTTTGATCGTGCCTAAACCTGAGTTACTAGACAGAAGTTTTTTTAGAAAAGGAGAGTGGAGACAAGGGACTTGTCATTTACATATATGCGAGTTCAACAGCGTTGAATGGAGAGAAAAAATTTGGTTCCGTAATTATTTGAGGTTGAATCCTCAAATTGCCAAAGAGTATGTTGCTTTAAAAAAAGACCTAGCATCTAGATATACGCATGATCGACCGACCTATACAATGAAAAAAGAACCTTTTATAAAAAGTGTAATTCAATTAGCAAGGCAGGAATGGGGGGGGAGTGAATAGGAGAGTCGATTGCCGTTCATTCCCCTAACAGCAATCGACATTGGTGATACCTATTCAATTCGCCAATCCACTTCTGTTTGTCCTGTCTTTTTTAAAATTTCATTTGTTTTTGAAAAAGGTTTACTGCCAAAAAATCCACGGTAGGCAGATAATGGACTAGGATGGGGAGACTTAATAATATAATGTTTCGATGTATCAATTAGCGCTTGTTTGCTTTGCGCTGCGCTTCCCCATAAGATGTAAACGACAGGTGTTGCTTTTTCATTTAACACTTTGATAACCTGGTCGGTGAAAATCTCCCAGCCTTTCCCGCGATGAGAATGGGCTTGTCCTTGGCGTACGGTTAAAACGGAGTTTAATAGGAGCACTCCTTGTTCAGCCCAACTTACTAAATAACCATGATCTGGTGGTGGAACCCCGAGATCATTCTCCAGTTCAATAAAAATATTTTTCAATGATGGTGGCTGTTTAACTGTCGGCTGCACAGAAAAGCTGAGCCCATGGGCTTGATGCGGTCCATGGTAAGGATCCTGCCCCAATATGACAACTTTTACTTGCTCAAAAGAAGTATAGTGGAGAGCATTGAAAATATCATGCATCGGTGGATAAATCGTTTGGGTAGCATATTCCCTTTTGAGAAATTCTCTTAATTTTACATAGTAGGGTTTCGTAAATTCGTCGCCTACCTTTGTAGCCCAGTCATTTTTTAAAATTTGTTTACTCATCCTATCCTTCCTAACCTATAAAACTATTTATTTGGATAAGCAAAGGATATCATATAAAAGAGATGAAAATAAATATGTAACCGTTGAAGAATGAAAAAAGACTGCCGAATGCCGACAGTCTTAAATATTTGCTTTTTACACCCCAAGCGTATTTTTCGCCATTTCTTCATATTCCGCTAAGCCAGATTTCGCTGCAAATTCGGCGATGCCAATGGGGTAGGCTGCCAAAAGCTCGGTAATATGTTCAAACATGGCAGGCCATACATAACCGCCGGCTTTTTCATAATGGCTTATCAGTTCTCTTAAAGCCGTTTCCCCAAATGTCGCTAAATGGCCAGTAAAATCATTAGCTGGATCACTTACTTGTGTCTCGGTCCAATCAATCAATCCTGTGACACTTGTGTCTTTTGGATTGATAAGAATATGGCCAGCATGTAGATCACCGTGAATTAGCGCCGTTTGTTGCGGCCATAGTGCATCATTTTCAAGCCATTTTTGCCAACGATCCCATAGTTCTGGACTCACACCGTATGTGGATTTTACCCATTCCATTCTTGTTTGCATGCTAGTTCTTAATTCTTCCGAAGTTTTGACAGATAGTCCGGCTTTTCTAGCTTCCTCATGCGGGATGCGGTGTAACTCTACTAATGCTTTTGCTAACGTTTCATGAAAAAGTGCGGGAACATTTTTTTCGTCTAATTCCCATCTATAGGCTTTTGCTTCTGGATCAATGGTTCCGGTTGGTACTCCCGATAATAATTTATAGGCAATCAATTGATCTGAGAAAACGGTCCAATTAGGTGTTTGGATTGAAAGTTTAGGTCCTACTAAATCAAGAATCTTTTTTTCCTTTTGAGCAGTTAGAACAACATCAGCTCTTCTTGGGAAACGGAGCACCCACTTGTTACCCTCGTTATCTGTAGCGAATACCACTTGGAAATCAAGACCTGACTCATTTCTTTTCATCGATTCTTCATGAATGTGAAGGCCATGCTGTTTGGCTGTGTCGATCACTTGCTTATTTGTAAGAGTCATAGGGATCTCTTCCTTCCTTTGCCGTTTTATTTTCCTTTTGCACGTATTGCTGATATTTTTCGGCGTCTGCCTTTTTACATTCCACAACTAATAATGTTCCTTCTTCCTCATAACGGGTCGTTAGAATTTGACTGTTTTCATTGAAGTATGAGATAACAGCTCCTTCCGTATAAGGGATGAACAATTCACATTGAAGATAATCATGGAAAATATGTTCATTAATTAACTTTGTGCATTTTTCTATGCCTTGGCCTGTTTTGGCTGAGATATAAACGCCATTTTCATGGGGAGGAAAAGGACCGTCAACCTTATCAGATTTATTGTAGGCATACAGGACAGGGATATTTTCAACTCCTAACTCTTGTAAAACCTGGTTGGTAAGTTTTTTTTGTTCCTCATGAAAAGGATTCGAATAATCGATCACATGAACAAGTAAATCTGCCTCCATGACCTCTTCAAGGGTAGAACGAAATGCTTTCACAAGATGGTGTGGTAGTTTATGAATGAACCCAACCGTATCTGTTAATAAAAAGGATTTGTTTCCCGATAAATGGATTTTTCTCACCGATGTTTCTAGTGTGGCGAATAACATGTTTTTTTCAAATACTTGTTTTTCGACATCGCCATGGTGGACTTTTAGCATCGCATTCATCAATGTCGATTTACCGGCATTCGTATAACCAACTAAAGATACGACAGGAATTTCATTTTTGCTACGTTGTCTTCTTTGGATTTTTCGTCGAGCCACCAATTGTTCCAGTTCTTTCGATAATGCAGAGATTTTGATTTCAATTTTGCGACGATCCAGTTCTAATTTTGTTTCTCCAGCACCCCGATTCTTTAAACCGGCGCCTCCGCCTTGACGACCTAAGGACTCCTGGCTACCCACCAAACGTGGAAGCAGATAGTTTAGCCTGGCGATTTCTACCTGAAGCTGTGACTCTTTTGTTTTGGCTCTACTGGCGAAAATTTCCAAAATTAACATGGTGCGATCGATCACTTCACAATCCAATTTGGCTTCTAAATTGCGAATTTGCGAAGGAGAGAGCTCATCATCAAAAATGACGATATTCGCCTCTAATTCCGCGATAAGTGTTTGTAATTCCTCCACCTTTCCGCTACCAATATAATAGGTTTTATCAAAATGCTGTAAGTTTTGCGCGATTTCCCCTAATACCGAAATATGACATGCAGCGGATAAATTGGCTAATTCCTCCATAGAATAGGTGAAATTCTCCAAGGATTGATGGCGATTCACTCCAACGATTATGGCTTTTCTTTCCATATTGTATTCCCTCCGATTTAAAAAAAATAAAAAAACACAGGCGCTCTGCCTGTGCGAGGGTAACGGTTCAATAGGAAAAATACCCATTGGAAAATGAATGCCTTTTCGCGTAGAAAAGAAAGTCTAAGGAATACCCGAAAGTTCGTTCGTTTGTACGTCAAAACTTTTCAAGCTAGAAAAACCCATTTTTGGATAAAGGTATTTTTAGATATTCAGAACAACAAAAAGAGAGAGAATGTCTCTCCCTCAATGATTAAAAATATTGTTAAATTTGAGGTTCCCCTAAATAGGCAGACCAATCCCGTAACCCTGCACAGATAGCAGAGCTTTGACCATATTCAATTACTGGTACAAAGTTTGGAATCGAAGTCTAATAGATGCCACTAGGAAAACCCTCCGTTCATTAAAAGTTACACCCATCATAGCATGTGAAAAAGGAAAGTGCAATATGAAATTCAAATTCGGGGGGCGGTCCCACGCACCCTAACCGGTTGGGATCGGACCATGGACAGCAAATTATGTCATGATGCGCTGTCTAAGGGATCCATCTGCCTTTCCTATTGGAGATGTCGGCTTACAAAACGCCGTTAAAGAAAATCTAGGGCTGCTTCAGAAGCCAACGGAAAAGGAGTTAAGGGAACTAGCCGTTTTGTGGAGAGGCTGGGAAGCGTATGCAACCTTTTATTTGTGGCGGAGTCATTAGAAACTGACTAGCCATTGTATAGCCATGTCTAAATAAACAAAGGGCGGGATATCCCTCTGTTTATTTTGGTATATCGGTGCCTTATGACGCATAAAAGTAAAATATGTACAACCCTCCATCAAAAATGAAATGAAAAGCAAAGATTGAAAAGGTATGTGGTTAGTATAAGAATAGTTGGGAGATGGATTTCTTTTTAGAAAAAAGATGTCTTAAAATGACTAATTCTGACTTGACACATAGGAATATGGGTGTATAATTCACCGTATACTCATTAGTTTTGTCAACTATTGACTGACCATGTCCCAATAAAGTAAGGAGGATTTTATGGAATTCACTTTTGATCATCTTGTTTATCTCACAAGGAAACCTGAAGATGTTGTTTCACCTCTTAATTCTATAGGTTTACATGTTGTAGAAGGTGGTCGTCATGAAAAATGGGGATCCTATAATTCATTATCCTATTTTGGCTTAAGCTATATAGAATTTCTTGGAATAGATAATTGGGCTATCGCAGAAAACGAAATTGAAAACCGCTTGATTTTGCAAGCGGTCGACAAACTGAGGAAAGATGAAGAAGGCCCCATGAGAATTGCGTTAAGAACAAATTCGATTCATAAAGTTGCGGAAAGAATGAAGGTACAGGGTATAAAAGTCTTCGGTCCGTTTCCGGGGGAGCGTACCAAAAAAGATGGGAACACGATTAAATGGTCGCTTTTATTTCCTGAAAACTCGCATGAGTCTGAACTTGAGTACCCGTTTTTTATCCAATGGGAGCAGTCTGATGAGGAACGGCTGCAAGAGTTGAAAAACAATCATTTCATTGGTCTACATACAATCGGAAATGGTGATCCAACCTTTGAATACGTTGGATTTGCCGTCAATGATTTAACTAAGTCAGTAAAACAATGGGGTCAATTATTTGGCTTGAAAAGTTCAGAGGTGTTTATGGATGAAACATTAAAAGCTAAATGCCAAAGATTGATCGTATCAGGAACAGAGTTATTATTTTGCGAGCCTGCAGGTGATGGGATTGTTAAAGACAACTTAAAAAGCAGGGGAGAAGCACCATTTCTTATTCATTTATCGCAAACAGGAAAAAGTGAATTCATTAAAAAAGTAAACGGATTATGGGAATTTCAATAATAGTAAAAAACGATTAAAGGAGAAGATAATCATGAAAGCAGCCTTAATTTTAAAACATGGAGATCGCAGTAATGTAGTCGTAAAAGAACATCCAAAACCGAATATTCAAAGCAACGAAGTATTAATCAATGTCAAAGCTGTTGGTTTAAATCATCTCGATATATTTGTAAGACGAGGAATGCCTGGACATAAGTTGGAGTTGCCACATATATCAGGTGGAGATGCAGCCGGGGTTGTGGCCGAAATCGGATCAGATGTAACGAATATTGCGGTTGGGGACCGTATATTAATAGATCCATTGATTAATGGGAAAGCCTTAGGGGAGGACATGACAGGGGGATTAGCGGAGTATGTCGCGGTTCCAGCCGAAAACTGTATTCCCATCCATAAAGAGACTAGTTTTGAAGTCGCGGCCTCTCTTCCCATTGCTTATGGAACAGCATGGCGTATGCTTATGACTCGCGGACAGCTTAAACAAGATGAAACCATTCTCATCTTGGGTGCAAGCGGTGGTGTAGGGACGGCTGCCGTTCAAATTGCCAAGCTTGCGGGTGCCAACGTGATTGCGGCTGCTGGATCGGACGAAAAACTTGAAAAATTAAAAGATTTAGGTGCCGATTACCTTATCAATTATAATAAAGTCGATTTTTCCAGAGAAACATGGATGATTACTGGGAAAAAAGGTGCCGATGTTATTGTTGATTATACAGGTAAGGAAACGTGGCCAAAAAGCATACTTGCCTGTAAAAAGGGTGGACGTATTCTAACTTGTGGAGCGACAACTGGTTTTGAGGCGGTAACAGATCTTCGTTATGTTTGGGCAAGAGAAATGACGATTCTTGGATCGAATGGCTGGGAAAGGGAAGATTTAGAAACCTTACTTAAACTTGTTGAGGAGAAAAAGATTAAACCAATTATTGATCGAGTGTTGCCTCTTGAGGAAATACAAGAAGCTCATCGATTGATTGAAGAAAGAGAAATCTTTGGCAAGATTATTATGATCCCTTAAGACAGAGGAGTGTGGACAATGCGACCAGAATCTGGAAATTTAGGTGATTTGATTAGGGAGGCAGTTATTTTAACCCCTAATAAGGTAGCGGTTATTGGTGAACAAGAGGAATTAACTTATAAGCAGCTAGATGAGCGAATTAGACAAGCTGGCAATGTTTTTAAGAGTTTAGGTGTTTCAAAGGGTGACCGGGTCGCTTTGTTATTCCCGAATGATTTACTTTTTATTGAAATATGTTTTGGTTTGATGAGAATTGGGGCAGTTCCTGTGCCCCTTAATATAAAACTTTCGACCGATTCACTCGCTTATATCTTATCCGATAGTGGAGCTAAATTGGTCGTTTACAAAGACAATTTAACGACCAAAATGCAAGAGCTGAAGACTTATAATGGACATGCATCTCAATATCTCCAAGTAGGTGGGGATCATTATGACGGTACCTATGAGAGATTAAGAGACCGGGCAAGTGCAGATTTAAGAACGGTGCATGTAAAGGATGACGATTTATGCTTTTTGCCTTATACATCTGGCTCAACCGGGAAGCCAAAGGGATGCATGCTAACTCATTATGGGCAATGGTGGAATGCTTATACAACAGGTAAAGTCTATTTACTAGAACCCGATGATCGGTCACTTGTTTCTGTCCCGCTTTATCATAAAAACGCGATGATTAATGCCGTTAAACCATGTTTAATGATGGGAGCATCCATTGTCATACGACCTGATTTTGACGCCGAAGATGTGATCGCATCGATTGATCAATATCAATGTACGTATACAACGGGTGTACCAGCGATGTTTAAAATGATTCTTTCAAAATATCAAAGTTTATCCCATTATAATGTCAGTTCATTACGATTTATTGTATGTGGATCTGCAGAGGTCCCTATTGAATTATTGGACGCTCTAAAAGCTACATTTGATATACGGATACTAGAGGCATTTGGATTGACGGAAGGTGGACCACAAGTCTTTGTGACGCCTAGGTGGGGAATTCATAAACCGGGATCATCAGGTTTACCTATTCCAGGCTGTGAAGTCCGGATAGTGGAATTGGATACGGGGCAGGATTTATCTCCGAATAAAGTAGGAGAATTATGGGTTAAAAACCCTGGCGTTGTAAAAGGCTACTGGAATCGTCCCGAGTTAACAGATGTAAGATTTGAAAACGGTTGGCTCAAAACAGGGGATCTCGCTTATCTTGATGAGGACGGCTACGGATATATCATTGGTCGAATCGACGATATGATTAATATCGGTGGAGAAAATGCTTATCCGAAAGAAATTGAGCAATTGATTATGAAGCATCCAGCCGTTGAAGATGTGTGTGTCATAAGTACAAAACATTCTGTAAAAGGGGAAGTCCCGGTCGCTTTTATTAAAAAGTTTAAGGGACACGAAACAATTACGGAAGAAGATATTAAGCAATTCTTTATCAAGAATGGGCCAGCCTATGCCCATCCAAGACAGGTATTTTTTATTGATGAAATGCCACTAAGTGGTACGGGAAAAATTGATAAAGCACAGTTAAAGAACCGATTAAACAATCAAGGGCATCAGGTTTAAAACTTATTCACTTATGAAGTGTGAAGATGATAGGTTTACCACTCTAAGGAGGATTCAATTGAATATTTCATTTCAAAAATTAGAAGAATTACTTGTTAGTTCAAAATATCATCAATTTTTAGGACTTTCATTAGAAAATGCGGAAGACGGCTACGTGAAATTAAAGCTTCCTTTTAAAGAGGAATTTCTGGCGGATGAACATGATAGTTATGTTCATGGCGGTATTCTTTCATCACTAATTGATGTAGCAGGAGATTTTGCGTTGATTACGATGGTTGGAAAAGCCATTCCGACGATCGACTTGCGAATTGATTTTTTACGCCCGGCGCGCAAAGAAGATCTATATGCAGAAGCAAAGGTTGTGAAATGTGGACGATCTTTAGGCATTAGCGATGTGGTTATTTTGAATCAAGCGGGCAAGGAAATAGCTGTAGGCCGTGGCGTTTATAGTACGGCTTGAAGTTTTTTGGATTAAAATCTAGTAATAAGATCGGAATAGTTACAAGACAAATGAACATGGGGGACGAACAGGATGTTCCGAAGAAAGCAGATATTTTCTATACTCATTGTTTTTATATGCATTATTTTAGGGGCTTGTGGAAATTCGGGGACAACCTCTTCTGGATCGGGGAAAGATGTAATTAAGATTGCCGTTGCGGGTCCAATGACCGGTGGTGGAGCGGAATATGGGAAAGCTTTTAAAGAGGGAGCGGAGCTAGCGGTTGAACAATTCAACGATGACGGCGGGTATGAAGATCAAAAGGTGGAATTGGTTTATGGCGATGATAAAAATGAGCCGAAAGAAGCAGCCAATGTCGCTCAAAATCTTGCTTCTAATAAAGATATAAAAGCCGTCATCGGACATTGGAGTTCATCTACTACTTTTGCAGGTATTCCTATTTATAATCGGAGTCAAATACCACTTCTAATCCCGACGGCTTCGCATCCTGATCTAACAAGTCCAGATACAGAATGGATTTTTAGAAGCTCAACAACGCAAATATTGGAAGGAAAAAATCTTGCTGATTTTGCGGTCAATCAATTAGGAAAAAAGAAAATTGCTGTGCTATATGTCAACTCGGATTGGGGAAAAGCCAATGCAGAGAACTTTAAAAATTTCGCAGAGGAATATGGAGCAGATATTACTATATACGATTCTTATCCGCCAGGAGAAGCGATTGACTATACTGCTGCACTTACGAAAGTGAAGGACAGTCAGCCGGATTTGGTGTTTCTTGGTAGCTTATACACAGAAGGGATTTTGATTGTCAAACAAGCGAAGCAATTGGGAATCGATGTAGAATTTATGGGAACGACTACGTTTAATTCAGATGGATTTTTAGAAGGTGGAGAGGCTGTTGAGGGCGTCTATCTTGATTCCTTGTTCTTACCTACATCAGAGGAAGAAATTGTTCAGGATTTTGTCGATGCATTCAAAGAGAAATTCAATAAAGAACCTGGCTATTTCAATGCTTTAGCCTATGATGCCACAACCATTGTTCTGGAAGGAATTAAAAACGGTGGAACAACACGTCAAGGAATCCGTGATGCAATGGCAGACATTCACGACTTGCCAGTTGTGACTGGTACCGTTCAATTTAATGAAAATCGAGATGATATTAATAAACCTTATTATAATGTGATTGTGAAGGACGGTAAATTTGAATTGGTTGAGTAAGGGGGGATTGTTTTGCTTTTTGAAACATTCATTAATGGCCTGGCACTGGGAGGCGTTTATGCCCTTGTTGCGCTAGGCTTTACTTTAATATTTGGGGTTTTAAAGTTATTTCATGTATCCCATGGGGATGTTTTAATGTTTAGTGGCTACATGGTCTATAGTGTGATTACGTTGAGTGATCAGATTCATTTTATTATTCTACTTTTAATCGGGGTTATTTCTGCTGCGTTATTGGGATTTTTAGTCGAACGAATTGCATTTAAGCCTTATCGGAAATCATATGAAATTATTCCATTGATCAGTGGGATTGGGGTTTCTCTTGTTCTTCAGAATTTAGCCTTAATCATATGGAAACCTGGACAAAAAAATTTCTCAATGGGTTTATCAATAGGTGATCTGCATTTGGGAAATATGACGATTTCAGGTGTAAGGATTACCATTTTCGTTTGTGTTCTTATCATCATGTTCTTTTTTAACTATTGGCTATTTCATACCCGCTCGGGAAGAGCTGTTCGAGCAACGGCGAATGATGCAGAGACGGCTAGGATGATGGGAATTAAGACAGAGCGTATTTTTATTTTGACTTTTGTTGTTGGGTCTATATTGGCTGGTGCGGCGGCCGTTCTGACAGGCTCTTTATATGGAGCGATTTTCCCCTCATTTGGTTTTACAATGGGAATCAAGGCGTTTGCTGCTGCCATTCTTGGTGGTCTCGGAAGTATGACCGGTGCCGTCATTGGTGGTTTGATTTTAGGAATTTTGGAGGTTTTTACAGCTGCTTATATTAATATTTCCTTACAAGATGCCGTTTCCATGGGGGTACTTATTTTAGTTCTATTATTTAGGCCAAAAGGGATTCTTGGTAAAGCGACGGAGGAAAAGTTATGAGAAAGTGGATTCTTCCATTTATCGTGTTGCTGGCCATTTTATTGCCGTTAGTGGTACAAAACCAATACTATATTCATATAGCAGTCCTCGTATTGATTTATGCCATTTTGGCAGTTAGCTTAGGAGTGGTTGTCGGTGGCATTCGCGTTGTTTCTTTGAGTCATATGGCCTTTTTTGGCATTGGGGCATATACTTCTGCCATTCTAACAACCCGTTATGATGTTCCATTTCTCCTTGCCTTAATTTGTGCTGTACTTATGTCCGCATTGATTGGTTTTCTTTTTTCTGTACCCATTCTCAGGTTGAAAGGTCATTATCTTGCAATGGGTACACTTGCCTTTGGGATCGTTGCCCAGATGGTCATGCTTAATTGGGAAAGTCTTACAAATGGCCCTAATGGTATTCCTGGTATTCCCTATCCATCTATTTTTGGGTTTGTCCTTCAATCTGAACGGGGGATTTATTATTTTGTGTTGATCAGTCTCGTTGTGATTCTAGTCGGATTATACAGTTTAAATCGTTCCGTCATTGGCAGGGCATTGGCCGCCATTCGTGAGGACGAAATTGTTGCTTCTACGTTTGGTATTCGGACCGTTCGGTATAAAGTAGCAACTTTTACGATTTCTACCGGAATTGCTGGATATGCCGGAAGTATCTTTGCTCATTATAGTGCTTACATCAATTATGATAATTTTAGTTTAATGGAATCCTTTATCTTATTATCAATGGTTGTCATTGGTGGAATGAATCATCTTTTTGGACCTGTCATCGGAGCGATATTACTGACTGTTTTGCCTGAGACATTGCGAGATCTTGAGGATTATCGCATGTTAATCTATGGCCTAGTCTTAATATTAATTCTTCCCTTTGCACCAAGAGGATTACTCGGTAGTTTACCAAATAAATGGATAAAAGGGAAAATGGGAGGAGGAGAACATTGACGGAGGTGATCTTAGAGGCTCGAAACCTTGGAAAATCCTTTGGCGGTGTTCGAGCGGTAGACAATTTTCAAATGGAATTAAAAAGATCTGAACTTATTGGATTAATTGGACCAAATGGGGCCGGAAAATCAACTGTATTTAATTTATTAAGTGGCGCGGTTAAACCCACAGATGGAAGTATAAACATTTTTGGGAAAGATATGACAGGAAAAAAGATGGTTGATTTTGCGCAAGCAGGTATTGCGCGGACATTTCAAAATATCCGGTTATTACAGGAGCAAACCGTCTCCGAGAATGTATTATCAGCCATGCATAAATCAGCTAACCGTCATTTGTTTACTAATTTGTTCCATACTAAGTCCTATAAGAAGCAGGAAAAGATATTACGAGAAAAGGTGGACTCATTATTACAAACTTTTTCTCTATTAGAAAAAAGAGATGAGTTGGCCGTCAATCTTTCATATGGGGATCAGCGTCGACTTGAGATTATTCGGGCACTCGGAACAGATCCTGAAATCTTATTTTTGGACGAACCAGCAGCTGGCATGAATCCAGCCGAAGGCAAGGAATTGGTTCGACTTATCGAACAATTACAAAAAGAGTATAACATTACGGTTGTATTAATTGAGCATGATATGGACGTGGTTATGGATCTGTGTAAACGGGTGATGGTTCTTGATTATGGAAAGCTGATTTTTAGTGGAACTCCACAGGAAGTAATGGAAAGTGATGCTGTGAGATTGGCCTACTTAGGGGATGATATTGATGATTAATATTTCAGGTCTAAAATTATCCTATGGAGCTGGAAATGTTGTACATGGCGTTGATCTGAATGTTGAAAAGGGAGAAATCGTTGCGATCATTGGTTCAAATGGTGCAGGGAAAAGTACCATTTTGAAAGGAATCTCGAATCTTGTTCCCCGAAAAGAAGGGGCAATTTTGTTTAACGGAGAAGACATTACAAATGTCGCTCCTGAAAAAATAACTGAATTAGGAATTAGTCATGTTCCTGAAGGAAGAAGAATTTTTAATGACATGTCAGTTGAAGAAAATCTTCTTTTAGGCGGTTATCGCCAAAACAGACAATCTATAAAAGGGGACCTGGAAAGGGTTTACGGACTTTTTCAAATTTTAAAAGAAAGAAAGAAGCAGCGTGCGGGGAATTTAAGCGGTGGTGAGCAACAAATGCTGGCCATTGGGAGAGCGTTAATGGCTAGGCCGTCTTTTTTAATGCTAGATGAACCATCACTTGGACTCGCCCCCTTAATGATCAAATCTGTATTTGATTTAGTGGAACAAATCCATAAAGAAGGGATGACCATCCTTTTAATTGAACAAAATGTAAAATTAGCCCTGAAATATGCCAACCGGATTTATGTCCTTCAATCGGGTGAGATCGTCTATAGCGGAACAGCTGAACAATTAGCGAAAGAAGAGGAAATTATGCATGCCTATTTAGGGACAAAATCATTGAAATAAATAAAAAGGAGAGGGTATTTTGTCTTTATATTCAAGTGATGCCTTTAAAGGGGAACATATCCTTATTACAGGTGCCACAGGCGGAATCGGCTCCGCAACCGCTAAAACGTTAGTGGAATTGGGAGCAAGTGTGACTTTAACGGGGCGGGATCAAGGGAAATTAAAGGAACTTAAGGAAGCTCTTGAAAGGGACTATCCACAGAATGATATTCATATCTGTGCTTGTGATTTAGGAGACAGAAAAGAGAGGAAACGATTAATAGATTTTGCTTTAAATAAGTCAGGAACTATTACGAAGCTGGTGAATAATGCTGGCATATATGAATATGGAAAGGTAGAAGATTTAACGGAAGAAAGTTTAAACAAAATCATGTCGATTAACTATACTTCAACTGTCCTATTGACACAGCAAGTATATGAACATATGAAAACACTAAAAAAGGGAGCGATTGTAAATATTGCCTCTCTCTCTGGTTTGCGTGGAAATATAGGGAATACAGCCTATGTGGCATCAAAGTTCGCATTAGTGGGCTTTACTCATTGTATTGCCCTTGAAGCCATTCAGTATGGTATACGGGTAAATGCAGTATGTCCAGGATTTGTCGATACGAATATGGGTATTACGGTCATTGATACAAAGGGAGAAAATAGTACTTTTGAAGAGAAACGTAAAATGGTTGAAAGTGGAATACCCTCAGGAAGAATTACAACACCTCAAGAAGTGGCCAATAGTATTGTCTTTCTATTATCAGATGCAGCCGAAAATATTATTGGCGAAAGTTTAAAAATTTCTGGAGGGGCGGTTCTGCGTTAGATATTTAATCGGATCAAGTTAGCTGTATGGAATGAATCCCAATCCTTTTTATGAATTCCCCTGGATGAAAAGATCGAAGGGGAATTCTTTTTTTATTGTGCAGTCAACTTAGGATTAAAGAATACTTACGAATGTTCCCTTTGTTTGAGGAATATGCTTATAAGAGCGAGCATATGGAATGGGGGTTATGAACATTGATCAACAAAGTGGACGATGCAATCAACCGTCTTATTGCCCAATTTCATCAAGATCAAACAGCAGACGGATCATGGAATTATCCATTTGAAATGGGGATTGTGACGGATTGTTACACGATTATTTTACTAAGAATGCTTGAGATTGAGAATGAGGAAAAACTAATTAAGGGACTGGTGCGCCGGATTAGGGAAAGACAACAATCAAATGGGGCGTGGAAACTATATAAAGATGAAAAGGATGGAAATTTATCCGTAACGGTGGAAGCTTATTTTGCATTACTATATTCAGGGTATAAACATGAGCATGAACCTAAAATGCAAGCTGCCAAAGAATTTATTATCGGGAAGGGGGGAATTTCACGAACACAATTATCTACAAAAATGATGTTAGTCATTACCGGTCAATACAAATGGCCTGATTTTTCAATCCCAATCGAATTTATGCTATTGCCGGAAACCTTCCCGATCAACTTCTTTGATTTCTCAGTATTTGCGAGATCAAATATCGCTCCTCTTTTAATCCTTGCCAACAAAAAGTTCACCATACAAACGAAACAAACTCCCAATCTATCGGATCTGCTTATTAACGAGGATGATACCTTCTTTACAATGGAGGAAAGACGTGAGTGGCGCTCTATTTTAGATGTGATTGAGCAAGGAATTGAAACTCTTTTCGGGTTGCCTGAGGAGCTCCATCAGCTTGCTTTAACGCGAACAAAGGATTATATGTTGCAGCGGATCGAACCAAATGGGACACTCGAAAGTTATTACAGTGCTACTTTTTTTATGATTTTTGCCTTGTTGGCTGAAGGGCATGGAAAAAGAGATTCCATCATTTTCCATGCAGTCAATGGGATCAAGTCGATGATCTGTAAAATTGGGAACAATCCCCATGTTCAATATACAACGGCGAATGTGTGGAATACGGCGTTAATTAGTTATGCCTTACAAGAGGCAGGAGTCCCCTTTCATTCCCCGGTCGTTGAAAAGGCCAATCAATATATACTGTCGCGGCAACATCATCGATTTGGCGATTGGGCGCTTCATAATCCGAACATCTTACCTGGTGGTTGGGGATTTTCCGATGTGAATACGATCAATCCAGATGTGGATGATTCTACTGCCGCATTAAGAGCAATGGCCTTATCTGTGGGGAAAACTGCCAACTTTCTTCCATCATGGAATCGGGGGGTGCAATGGGTAATGTCGATGCAAAATGACGATGGGGGCTGGCCGGCATTTGAACGAAATATCGATAAACAAATTCTGACCCTGCTTCCGATTGATCGTGTAGAAGATCTAGTATTAGATCCCTCTTCACCCGATTTAACAGGAAGGACATTGGAGTTTTTCGGAAATTATACGAATATAACCAAAGACCATCCGATGATTAAGCGAGGGGTAGATTGGTTGCTTGATCAGCAAAGGGAAGATGGATCATGGGATGCGAGATGGGGGATTTATTATATTTATGGAACATGGGCAGCTGTAACGGGATTACGATCTGTGGGGATTTCACCGCACCATCCCGCGATGCAAAAAGCAATGGGCTGGTTGCGTAAAATCCAACTAGCAGATGGGGGTTGGGGGGAATCTTGTAATAGTGACAAAGAAAATCATTATATTTCGTTGCCAAGCAGTACAAGAACCCATACAGCCTGGGCACTCGATGCCCTGATCGCGACGGCAACAGAAGTCACACCGGAAATAAAGAATGGGGTAGAATTTCTAGTTCAAGAAAAGGAAGCAGCATGGACAAGAAATTACCCAAAAGGAAGGGGAATGGCAGGAGCCTTTTATATTCACTATCATAGCTATGACTCTATCTGGCCCTTAGTCGCGCTTGCCCATTATAAAAAGAAATTTCATTAGAATATGGGGCAAGGCATTGCTTGTTTTAAATGAGAGTGGTCGTACACATCTTTTGTTTATGAACCCATATGACGAAATAGACAACGCCAATCTTGATTGTTTTAGTGGATAATTGGAATGAACTAAATTTATCTGGCATACCTTAGATTGAAAATAACACTAGATAGAGACAGAGCAGAAGGGGGAGTTATGAATTAAGAAGAATTACTACCTATTTATTTTTACGATTTTCTCCATGTTCTTAATAGCTGCCTGCAATAAAGAAGAGCTAAATAAGGAAGAGCCAACAACAGGGGACAACGAGAATGAAGCAGAAACATCATCTTGGGGTTACGATGGAGAGCCTGCCACAGTCACAATGCTGATCAATGTTGGTGAAGAGGAGTTCAGCCGTCGTTATCAGGAGCAAATAGCTGAAGTGTACCCCAATATTACATTGAAGCTTATTTCCGGATCACCAAATGATTCCCAATTTTTACAGGAACAATTTGCTCGCGGTGAAATACCCGATATTATTCCAACTACTCCGACGCTGGAGTATATCGAAGATCTCGATTTGCTCATGCCTATTGATGATATGATTGAGCAAAGTGGCTTTGACCTTGGCGTATTCCGGGAAGGCATCATCGACAACTTGCGTGCTATAGACCCTCTTGGAGAGGGAAATCTATATGGCTTGCCGATAGAATCGACGTTGATGGTGATGTACTACAATAAAGACATTTTTGACCGGTTTGGCGAATCCTACCCGGTTGAAGGGATGACCTGGGAGGAAGCGTTAGAGTTGGCAAAAAAACTGACGCGTGAAGTCGATGGCGTCCAATATAAGGGACTAGCACTCGAACCATCATATGCAATTCCATATACCCAGTTCGCTATCCCCGGCACCGACCCTGAAACAGGTGAGGTTTTATTCACGCAGGACCCGAACACAAAGCGCGTGTTCGATTGGCTTGACAAACTCCGCAACATCCCTGGACTGATGGACATGGACGAGGCTCGCCCGGATGGCTTCGGCGGAAACGGGCAAAACATTGCGATGTGGATTAGCACAGCGCCGTGGTTGCCACTACTTGCTCCGGTCGAGGGATTGAATTTCGATATGACCAGCGTGCCCGTATGGGAGGATATGCCTGGTATCGCGCCAACGACACCAGCGATGCCATTTAACATTACAAAACACAGTGAAAACAAAGAAGCCGCCTGGGCTGTTATCTCGCATCTAGCGACAGAAGAAGGGCAAAAGGTCCTCTCCGCCGCTGGAAGTGCGCCAACGTATGACAGTGAGGAAGTTTTCGCCTTATTTGGTCATATGGACTTAGAAGACGGAGCCACGTATAACGTTCAGGCCCCATTTATCAACCAGATGGGAGAATTGCCGCCGTATTCTAAATATGGACCACAGGTGACCTTCCATGGTGATAATTTTATTACAGCTAAAGCAAGAGAATTCCTTGAGTCTGATGTGGATGTCGTCACATATCTTCGGCAGATGGAAGAAGAGTATACTACGATTGTAGCGGAGATGAAGGCAAAAGAATAGTTTCAGAGGGAGGCACCCTCCGGTCGATGGCCGGAGTTTTTTGTGTACCACAGTTACAAAACCTAAGTGGGTAAACTTTATACAACCAACAATTAGCACTCATTTATGGGTAGAAAGTTGAGGGGGGGAGTTTGAATGAACATAGAACAAACAAAGGACTATGAGTTAATCGCCAAATTAAATAAACCTGTTCATGATTTGCATTGTTCTCTATACCCGAAGTATTTTAGGGAGTACAACTTCGAAGATGTGAAAGATTTGTTTAAGCAGCTAATGAAAAATAGAGATTTTATTTTTCTTCTCGTAAAAGAGGACAAAGAAGCTTTAGGGTATGCCTGGATCGAAAGGAGGCACTATCCTGAAAATGTTTTTAACAAAGAATATATGTCTATTTATGTGCATCAAATTAGTATTGTTCAATCGGAAAGAAATAAAGGGTATGGAACATTTTTAATGGAAGAAATTTACCGTTTTGCCACTACACAGGCCATTGACCTCGTCGAACTAGATTACTGGGTTGATAATAAAATCGCCAAAGAATTTTATAAAAAGCAAAACTTTGTCAAGTATCGTGAGTTCGTCTATAAACAATTACCTCCCCCTTCTGATTTGTAATCAAGCGTTTAGAAATGTACTTTCAACTGTGAGAAGATAAGGGGAAAAATGTCGAAAGGAATGATTAGATGGCGATTCCGATTTTTGTTTCTATCCTTTACTTCATTGGTGAAATATAGTAAGATTAAATTGTGAAATACTTCACAAATAATAGAAAAAGGGGATAAATCCAAATGAGTAAACTGGCGGGGAAAATAGCGATTATTACTGGTGGGGCTCGTGGGATGGGGGCTTCTCATGTACGTAGGTTTGTAAAAGAAGGAGCAAAAGTTGTTTTTACTGATATTCTAGTAGAAGAGGGAGAGGCATTAGCGAAAGAATTAGGGGAAAAAGCCAAATTTATTAGGCAGGATGTTACGAAAGCAAAAGATTGGGATCAAGTTGTAGCTGAAACGGAAAAGGCATTCGGTCCGGTAAATATTCTAGTGAATAATGCCGGTATTGCTTTTCATAAAATGATTGAACAGATGACAGAAGAGGAATACAGAAAAGTGATTGACATTAACCAAGTATCTGTATTTCTAGGAATGAAAGCAGTGCTTCCATCTATGCGTAAAACAGAAAATGGTTCAATTGTAAATATCTCCTCTATCAATGGTTTGAAAGGATCGGTTGCTGCGGTTGCGTATAGTGCATCGAAGTTTGCGGTTAGAGGAATGAATAAAGCAGCGGCTTTAGAGTTTGCGCCATACGGCATCCGTGTCAACTCTGTTCACCCGGGAGCCATTGAAACACCGATGATCGTCCAAGAGGACAATAAGGAAATGGTCGAAGAATTCGCCAAATCCATCCCCATGAAACGGATTGCCAAACCTGAAGAAGTAACGAATATGGTTTTATTCTTGGCTTCCGATGACTCTAGTTATTGTACAGGATCAGAATTCGTTGTGGATGGTGGATCAACAACATTATAATAAATATTGAGGCCAGTCCCACCCGCTGCGTTAATGTTTTAGTGTAGAGGGGGGAATGGCCTATTATGTGTTTACATTTCATTTTCGTTTGGAACTTTTCTCAACTAATGTACGCGTTGGTGAAACAAGGCCTAAAACCCAGAACCAGAAAGTTATGTTATTTAACAATCATCGAAAAATCTCTTCCAAATCAACCTGAAACCCTTTTAATACTGTGGATTTTATAATCCCTTTATCTTTCAAAATATCTACCTGCTGATACACTTGTTCATCTGTTAAAGCATATATTTGAATCGCATTTAGCATTGGATTGACTACCCAGTACTCTTTCACACCGTATTTCATATAGGCTTCCATTTTTGTTATAAGATCATGACTTTGGTTGGATGGACTAAGAATTTCAACTATCATTTCCGGCACCCCAACATACTTGTTTTCTTCCAGTCCTTTATCACCACAAATAACCGATAAATCTGGAATGAATATTTTCGAATCATCGAGGTCATCTCTATATAGATGAATATCATAAGGAGCACTAAACACTTGGCATTTTCCGCCGTCAAGAAAGTTAAACAATTTTGCCTGCAGCCTACCAGAAACCTGTTGATGTCGTGTCGAGGGGGATGGTGACATAAAAACAATCCCATCGGCATACTCTAACAAATGATTTGTCTCTTCGCGCATTTTATAAAAGGTTTCAAGACTTACTCTTTTTTCTTCGGGAAGACTCATCGGTAAATCTCCTCCATTTAGATACTTATTATTATATTATACCACAGGGGTGAAGCCTTCTTTGCTTCGATATATCATCTTGTTCGAGTCAAGTATTTGTGGGCAGAAATTTCCGCCCTTTAATTTTGTAAGCACTCTCACACT
>NZ_VTQV01000004.1 GCF_008764245.1 Bacillus subtilis | reverse complement strand
GAAGTGTAGTTAATTATTGAGTTGTTAGCAAGTGGCTTTTTCTTTTATGCATGGCCCTATAGGCCATGCATAAAAGAAGTGCCATAACCTACATTTTTAGTTTGCCATAAACAACATATCTAGTAGCAGTTAAAATTCAGATCAATGAAGCTACTAGATATAATACGATTATGGTGACACAAATTTCTATGAGTATTGATAATATGGTTGAGTCTTTTAATCGAGTAATGGATGGAGTAGCTTTTGATGAAGAAATCCAAAGGCTTTTGCAAAAAGAGTATATAAATAATACGGAAAAATACCAGTTAAATAAGCAACTCTCCTCTCTTGTTGTTGATGGGACGATGATGTCTGATGAAGTTGACTTAATTTATTTATATGATAGAAAAAATGCAAGAGTCAAGTTAAGAAGAAGTGTGAACGATAAAAGCTATCAATATTTCGATGAATTACATCTAAATAACTATGATGAAAGCGGAAAGGTTACCTGGAATATTCAACAATCTGTTATAACGGCTAATCGCATGATATACAATTTAGATTCTTATTATATGAATGTGATCGGATATTTAACAATGTCCATGAACAAATCGTATTTGCAGGATCGAATCAAAAAATTTGATCCAACAGAAGAAAGATATATTTTTATTTTAGATGATCAGGACAATTTAGTATTGTCTAATTCGGAATATAAAAAAATAGATTCATGGTTAACAGATCAAAAGTATGACTCAGTTGATTCAGATTCATTTATAGAGGTACCAGGATATGGAAGAATGTTGGTTAGCGTTGATAAATCGGATTTAACTGGCTGGAAAATTATATCATTAATAAGTCTAAACGAAATCACAGAAGGGCCTACCTTAATCCAAAGAACAATCTTTATCATTGGATTTGTAGCCATTCTAGTGGGGATTATTATGATTTGGATTTCTACAAATCATATTGTTAGACCATTAAATAAATTAAGTTTAGTGATGGATGAAGTAGAAAAAGACAACTTCAATGTACAGGTTCAACTAAATCGAATAGATGAACTTGGACGTGTTGGCGATAGTTTTAATAGAATGATGAATAAGATTAACACCCTCATTTCAGATATTTATAAAAAAGATATTAATGAAAAGGATGCTCAATTGCGTGCCTTAAGGGCTCAAATTAATCCGCATTTTCTCTACAATACTTTGGATGCGATAAATTGGATGGCCCAATTTGGTAAGACGAAAGATGTTAGTAAAATGACCATTTCTTTAAGTAGATTATTAAAGTCAAGTATACAGAATAAAAAGGAATTTATTAATTTGAAAGATGAAATTAAATATATTGAAGATTACATGGCCATTCAAAAGATTAGATTTCAAGGGAAAATACAATATTCCATACAATTAGATCCTGATACAGAAAATTGCTTAGTGCCGAAGTTAATTTTACAACCACTCGTTGAAAATGCAATGGTGCATGGCCTAGAAAAAAAGGTGGAAAAAGGGTATCTATTTATAAATGCAAGCGTAGTGAACAATCAATTACATATTCAGGTGCTTGATAATGGGGCTGGGATGGATAAAGATGTTCTTAACACTCTTTTAACTGGAGAATATGTTCCCACTAAGGATAATGGGGGAACAGGTAACGGGATAGCAAACGTACGAAATCGAATAAAACTATTATATGGAAAAGATTATGGTTTAAAAATAGAAAGCAATGTAAATGTAGGTACTTTCGTAGAACTTATATTGCCTACCAACAGGGAGGGATACAATGTATAAAGTACTGATTGTAGATGATGAGCCTTTAATCGTCAAAGGATTATCCGAATTAATTGATTGGGAAAGCTTAGGTTGCACAATATGTGGGACTGCAATGAACGGCATAGAAGGGAGAAAAAAAATAGAAGAGCTTAAACCAGATATTACAATATCAGATATCGTCATGTCTGGTTATACTGGTTTGGAATTAGCGGAGTATGTTTATCAAGAAGATACGGATATGATCCTAATTCTTCTGTCTGGTTACGACGAATTTGAGTTTGCAAAAGAGGCTTTAAAATATAGTGTTTTCGATTATTTGCTTAAACCAACAGACAAAGATGAAGTGATAAAAGTAATAAAAAAGGCAGTAAAAAGAATAGAAAAAACCAGAATTTCGCTGGAAAACTATGAATGGATGGAATCAGCTTTTCAAGAAAGTATTCCAATAATAGAACAATCGCTGTTACATGATATTGTCGTTAAGGGGATTATCAATACACAAAATGTTAGCCGTAAAATTGATCAACTTCAATTAACGATTGGCCAAGGAGCGATCATGATTGTAGAGAGGATTAAAGAGATAGAAGATGAGCGGATCTTCCAAAGTATAACAACATCCATCGAAAAAGTATTTTATAGCGAAAATTTACAGGTGCGCTTTATAGTGGATAACCTCCAATTAATTTTGATACCGAGTGTTTCAACAAAGCTCCCTAGTAAAGTGGCTGAAAATAGATTGAGAGAAATAGCGATAAGCATTTTGAATCATCTTCAATTCCAATATAATTTGACGATTTCCATTGGTATAGGGAGCATATTCACCACAATAAATTCTATTCACCATTCTTATGAACAAGCAAATTCGGCATTGCTGAATAGCTTTTTTGAAGGGCAGGGGAAGGTTTATATATATGAAGACAGAATTATAAAGAAGAGCATAGACAACTTTCCTATTCGTTTAACAAGATTTATTGAGCACTTTGAAGAATGGAACGATAAAGAAATTCACGATGAATTACAGATTCTCTTTAGAAAACTAGAATTTATCCATGATAAACAAGTAGTTATTAATTATAGTCTGGAGTTGATAATAAAACTATCATTAGTAGTTGCCAGATGGGATCAGAATTTTGCGATTCAGATGGAGTATGATCACTTGCAAAGTTGTAAGTCATTTAAGGATTTACAAAAGTTCATCACACAAACTTGTATGGAATTTAAACAGCATTTACATGAAAATATGCTAAAGAATAATTTAGGGATTACTGAGAAAACAAAAAGAATGATTGACCACCAATATTCCAACCCCGATTTAAACGCGCAGTATATAGCGGATGAACTTGAAGTGAATGTTAGTTATTTAAGTAGAACATTTAAAAAGGAGACAAATAAAAACCTGAGCATCTATATTGCTGAAAAAAGAATACAGGTTGCCCAAAGACTCCTTAAAACCACTGATTTAAAAACGAATGAAGTTGCAAAAAGAGTAGGTTTTACCGATGCAAGATATTTTGGGCAAGTCTTTAAAAAGATCATAAAGATAACCCCCTCAGAGTATAGGAAATTAAGTAGTCAAAATATTCCACAATAACCTCAAAAAATTCAACCTCCCTCTGTTCATAGACTTTAGTAACATTGAAGATAGAAAAATATTTTCAACGTAAATTGGAAACGGTTACTAGAGAGAGGGAGATAAATGAATTATCTTATCTATCACTTACAATCAAATACCCCTGTAGATCGTTGGCTTGTAGCTGGAACCTTCGAACAAGAGAAGGAATTTGAAAAAATTACGATGGATTATTCGGGCGATTTAAACAAATGGTTAACGGAAGGTTTCTCCATATTTGAAAATCCAAGTCGGAAGGAATTTATAGATTTAGAAAATAAGGTGGAGAAAGAGAAAATAAAAACAGAGAAAATATACCTGGGCGAGTCACTCCAATATGGCTCTTCAACCAAGGAATGGCAGGTTTACTTTCCTTGGAAAAATAAAAAGGTAGAACGATCAGGTTTTTGGCAACAACCTACTCACTTAAAAGCCTGGGCTTTTACGAATATACACTCAAAGATAGCCCGGAAAGTCCCATTTGTTTTATCTACATGCGGAAGTGTTGTGCTTTGGATAAATGGAGAGAAAATACTACAGTTCTCTCCATATACAAGAAATGAGGAGAAAGAAATTCAATTTGAAGCCAATCTTCGGGAAGGAAAAAACGAATTTATAATATTATTTGAGGATTTGGCCGAAAGAGATACACTCTTTTACTTTAGACTTGATTACTTTGGAAAAGACAATCTGGAAATGATTCTACCTGTAGGGAATATAAAACCAGAGTCTATAAAAGCATTAGAAGATTCTTTAGGAAATGCATATTTTGAATCCGATGTTATAAAAACTGGTGACGTGAAAATTCACTTTGAGAACCCACTTGAAAAAGAAATACACCTAAAATGTGCTTTAAAATCAGAGTGGTGGGATGAAAAAAAAGAATTTAAAAAGGTCATAGCTCCCGGAGAAAAGAACGCTGTACTCGGGAAAGTTGAAGAAATGGGAATGGGAAATTCCCTTTTAACTATTTCAGTACAACATCAGAATGTCATTTTACACAAAGATATGTTTATTCAACTTTATCCGGAAAAGATGATTCCGACAGGTTCTAAAGATAGCCTTCTTTCTAGAAGGAACCAGACGCTCAATTTTATAGCTGAATTTGGAAAAAAAGATATGCATAGAGCATACGCGTTAGTAAAGACGGGCAGAGAGCTAGGTTTAGCCGAAACACTTGTAAGAGAAACATTAGATGATATAAATAGAAGGTTTGATTGCAGTGACTTTTATTTAAATCAATTATTTCGTTTTTGGATAGAATTTCGAGAAACAGATTTGTTTTATGAGGATTTTTGGATGAAGTGTAAGCAGGCGATTCTAAATTACCGTTATTGGTTTGATGAACCGGGAAATGACGTTATGTGGTTCTTTAGCGAAAATCATGCGTTATTGTTCCATACTTGTGAGTATTTAGCAGGTCAATTATTTCCAAATGAAATATTTCCAAATTCAGAAATAAGTGGTTTCGAGCATATGAAGAAAGCGAAGAGTAGGCTTTTTAAGTGGTTTGAAAAATTTAACGAAGAAGGATTAGCAGAGTGGAATTCTAGTGCTTATATCCCCATAAATGTTATGGGCTTTCTTCAAATATATGATTTGATAGAAGATATGGAATTAAAAAGGGCAGCAAAGAAAGCTCTAGACACAACATTTAGATTACTGGCAATAAATAGTTTTAACGGGTATCTATCCTGCTCTCAGGGCCGTATCTATGAGAAGGAACTTAAAGGAAACTATAATAATGCAACTACATCATTACTTTGGATGGCATATGGAGTTGGTAATTTAAATAATGCCACCTTTGCTACTACTTCTTTTAGTGTTTCGGAGTATAAACCACCTAATTACATGGATTTACTTAATTTAAAACCAGATGAAAACCTTCTATTTAGAAACAGCCAAGGTTCAAAGGGATTTGTTGATCTTTATACATTTAAAAATAATTACGGTTTATTATCAAGCGCTATTGAGTACCGTCCAGGTGTAAAAGGCTATTCAGAGCATGTTATTCATTCCATTCTTAGTCCGGAAGCAATGATTTGGATTAACCATCCGGGAGAAGAAGCAGAGTTAGGTACTGGCAGACCAAGCTTTTGGGCCGGAAATGGGAGATTACCAAAAGTAGATCAATACCAAGATATTGCTTTTGTTCATTTTAAGATAAATCAAGAAGATGAGATCCATTACACACATGCCTATTTCCCTATTGCCGCCTTTGACCAGATTGTAATAGATAATAATTGGTGTTTTGGGAGGATTGGAGACTCATTTGTAGCTCTTTATGCTAAAAATGGATTGGTATTACAGGAGGCGGGACAGTATAAAAATCGTGAGCTTATTTCATTAGGGAGAGACAACATCTGGATATTGCGTAATAGCCATATTCGTCAATTCCCGACTTTTGAACATTTTATTGAGAGTATGAAGAGAGCTGAAATGGAATTAAGCGAAGATCATATATTATTCTATGATCCGGTCCATGGAGTAGTGGAAAGCCCTTGGCAGGGGCCACTTAAAGCAAATGGAGAAATTAGATCTAATACGGATCAAGGGACGATGGGAGCGATAGAAAAATGGGTAATCAGCGATATGAAAATATAGTTTAAGAAGTTGGTTTTGGTGCCAAGATTCTCGTTGAAAAGAGGAGGAGAAAGAATATGAAACAATATTTTAAGCTATTCCCTTTACTAGCGTTGTCAATTGTACTAATACTGGTGGTTGCGGCTTGTTCCAACGATTCTAACAAGGAAAAAGCAAACAGTTCAAACAAAAAGGTAACCCTAGACTTCCTTTGGTTTACGGATGGTATAGAAGGAGACGTAATGAAAGATATTATTAAAGATTATCAAGCTTCTAATGAGAATGTTGAAATTAACTTAATTGAAGTAGCCTATGAAGATTTTAGTACAAAATTAAAAACTATGATTGCAGGAGGAAAACCACCTGCGCTAGCACGTATAACGGATACAGGGATATTTGCTGATCGAGCATTAGACCTTTCAGAGTATGTTGGAGATGTAGATGAATTTACATCACAGTTTTTACCTTCTATTAAACCTTACTATATTAAAGATGAAAAGATTATTGCAGCACCAATGGATGTTACTGCCAATGGCTTGATTTATAATAAAACCCTTTTTGATAAGGCTGGGGTTGAAGTTCCTGAAACGCCTGAAGATATTTGGACATGGGATGAATTTGCTACTGCGATTCAACAAGTGAAAGAAAAAGGCGGCGCAAAATACGGTTTATTAGTGGATTTTACTCCTCATCGATATTCAACGATGATCTATGAGTATGGCGGTAGTATTTTTAATCAAGATTTGTCTGCTCCTGCGATTAATGAAAAAGAAAGTGTAGCTGCTTTAGATAAATTTGTTCAACTTCACCAAGATGAAATTATTCCTGAGTCAGTTTGGTTGGGTGGCGAAAATCCCAATAACCTATTTCGTTCTGGAACAGCTGCCGCCCATTTAGCCGGTAATTGGATGTTAAGTAACTATCAAGATATTGAGGATTTCGAATGGGGTGTAACGTATCTTCCAAAAGGTGAGAATCGTTCTTCTGTCCCTGGAGGTAAATATATTATGGCCTTTGAAAATTCTGGAGTAGAAGAAGAAGCAGCTGAATTTGTAAAATATTTAGCCTCTCAAGAAGTCAATGCGAAATTTAACCAAGAATCACTATTTTTAAGTGCAAGACTAGATAACAATGAACTAGATTACGAATTTGGTAAGGAAATGTTTAAGGTATTTTCAAATGAATTAGAGAATACTCCAGAAGCTGCAGCAAATGACTGGGGAAATCAAGTTGTCATTTCTAAGGTTACGACTGATATTCGCGATGCGGTAGTGGAAGCGATAAGCGGAAATGTATCTGCACAAGAATCAATGGATAAAGTTGCGGAGAAGCTAAAAGAAGCGATTGAGGATTCTAAATAAGAAAAAATATAGAGGCTGGGACATAAGTAAAACAGCCAACTTTAGGAACGAACAATTTAATGAATTAGCAGAGGAAATATACGGAGAATCCTGTGGGAAATAAGGCATCGGTGAGACCCCGCAGTGCGAATGAGGATCAAAGGCTAATTACGCGCCGTCCTGGCGCAACGCCTTTATGACCTACACCCTGTAGGCCTGAGGAGGCTCACCAGTTGCCCACGGAAAGCGAAGTATATTTCCGGAGCTAGTACATGCTCAAACATCGTATTGTTCGGATCTACAGTTATTAAAAAACTTTTGTCCCTGCCTCTACCTATTAGAGAAAAATGAAGATGGGTAGGTGAATATGGTGGGTCCACATGTAAAAGAGCAGAATGCGCTAAAAACGACCAAACGATTCTCCTTGCGTAACGATAAAATAAAACGGCAATTAGCTCCATATTTATTTGTGCTTCCAAACTTTTTAATCTTTTTTATATTTATCGTGGTTCCGGCCTTTGTAGGCTTATTTTATTCATTCACAGACTTTGATGGCCTTTCAGATATCAATTTTATTGGCTTTGAAAATTATCAAAAGGCCTTCACGAGTTCGGAGTATTGGAAGATATTTGGAAATACATTTATATATGCACTTGCTGTAGTGCCTCTTATTTTTGTTTGTTCACTTGGAATTGCCAATTTATTAATTAAGGAAATTAGGGCGAAGGGATTCTTTCGCGCCATATTTTATTGGCCAACGATGATTTCAGCAATCATAGTAGGGCTTACTTGGAAGTGGATTTTCGGAGACAGCTTTGGGATTGTAAATTATCTATTAGAATCAATTGGATTAACACCTATTAAATGGTTATCGGATCCATTCTTTGCAAAAATATCAGTCATTATTGGGACTGTATGGGCTCGAATTGGCTTTTTTATGGTTATATTTATGGCGGGCTTGCAAAGTATACCAACTTCTTACTATGAAGCTGCGCAAATAGATGGTGCTTCAAGGTTTAAGATGTTTTGGAATATAACTGTCCCCCTATTAAAACCAACTAGCCTGCTAGTTTTGATCTTGTTGCTTATTGAATCATTTAAACAATACCCACTCGTACTTGCACTCACTGGAGGAGGACCAGCGAAAGAAACGACATTTTTGGTCCAATATATTTACGAGTATAGTTTTGAAAAAGGTGAGCTAGGTTATGCAAGCGCCATGTCAGTTATCTTGTTTTTCGTGATTGCGATCTTTACTATTATTCAATTTAAGTGGACGCGGGGAGGGAGAATCGAATGAGGAAGAAACCTAAGATATTAACATATATATTTTTAATCATTTTTGTTTGTATCTTTATTTTTCCGGTCATTTGGGTGATCTTATCTTCGATAAAGAACTCAACCGAACTTTACAGTTTACCTCCTAAATTTATTCCAGAACATCCAACCTTTGAAAACTTCATTACAGCTTTTGAACAAGGGAATTTTGGTAGATACTTTTGGAATAGCACAGTTGTGACCATAACAGCCACTCTTTTAACATTATTAATTAATACAATGGCAGGCTATGCACTTGCTAAGTACCGTTTCAAAGGAGATACATTTATATTAATTGGATTTATCTCAACCTTGATGATTCCTCTAGAGGTAATCATGACGCCAATTTTTACCGTAATAAGCAAGTTAGGGCTCTACAACACTTTGTGGGGGATTATTATTCCACCTGCTGCCACCCCGACAGGTGTGTTTCTCATTCGGCAGTATCTCTTAACCGTTCCTGATGATCTTCTTGAAGCGGCAAGAATTGACGGGGCAGGGGAGTGGAAAATCTTTTGGAGAATTATTGTTCCAATAGCAAAACCCGTTATTTCCGTTCTTGCCATTTTCTCGTTTATGTGGAGATGGGACGATTTTATTTGGCCATTAATTGTAATCAGTGACCCAGTTTATTACACGGTTCAATTGGCCTTATCGAATTTTATAGGTGAATATAACGTAGACTGGGGAAGCCTGCTAGCTATGTCTGTTGTAACCATGATTCCTGTTTTAATCGTATTTTTAATTTTCCAGAAGCAGTTTTTACAAGGAATGGCTACTTCAGGGATGAAGGATTGAAAATGATGAAAATGGGATATTGATAAGGTTAGTAGAAAGTATTAATTACAGTCGTACTAAAAATGCTGCACAATGGTTTTGTTCGGGAAAATGCAGGATATAGAGCACCTATTGCAAAGTAACGATGCGACCTTAAGATGCCCTAGCAGTTTTTGAAATACTGCTAGGGCCTTTGAACATTTCGAGATTATCATGTTTTCCGGGATTTCTTTTAGTATACTGCAGGACGTTAAACTTCCAAACGGAATATTCGTTAAAGAGAAGTTTAATTAGAAAATGCTAAAAAACTTATTTTTTCGCCTTAATGCCACTAGGGAAATTCGCAAGACTTCTACTCGAGTGTTTCTTGAATTTTAAAAAGAATCCAACGATCCCTCTCCTACCGAGTTTCCTTCAATTAAGCGTACGTTAATAAGATTTTCTTTTACAGGCTGATCATTGATCATATTCAACAATTGCTCGGCTGCTACTTTTCCCCAATGTTGTCGTGAATACCCAATGGTCGTTAATGTCGGTTGGATGTACTGGGAAAGTTCAATGTTATCGAAACCAATAATATGGATGTGTTCACCAATACGCAAATCCGTCTTGAGTAGATCATGATACATACCAATCGCCATTTCATCATTGAAACAAAAAACAGCAACAGGTTCTCTATATTCCCGAATGATTTGTTGTGCGGCTCGTCTCCCGCTTTCCTTACTAAAATTCCCACTAATTTCGGTGTAATCGACATGGAAATGGTGGCTTATCGCTTGTCTGACAGATTGTAGACGTTTTCTATTATCATAGTTGTCTTCCGGTCCCTTTACAATGTAAAGTTTGTGATGCCCTTTTTTAATCAAATATTCGATGGCTAATTTTGCCCCTTTTTGATTATCAAGGAGAACGGGATGGATGTTTGGATGCTCTAATTCTCGATCTAAAACGATCATTTTATGCCCTCTACTGGCATATTCCATTATTTTTTCGCTTGGAAAGGAAACGTCTAAGATGACAGCGCCATCGAACATTCGCTCAGGGATAAATCGATGCGATTTTTTACCGCTACATACTACCAATTCATAATTATTGGCATTTAGCGTTTCCTGCATTCCTCGGAGAATTTGGCCGAATATAGGGGCAGTGTAATCGTTAATAAAAGCCCCAATCACTTCCGTTTCCTTCTTTTTTAGATTCCGTCCCGCCGCATTGGGAATATAGTTTAGTTCGTTGGCGATCGCTAGAATTCTTGACCGAGTCTTTTCGGAGACTCTTGTATTTCCGTTTAGAGCATAGGATACCGTTGAAATAGAAACTCCCGCTTTTTGCGCTATATCTTTAATGTTCACCATGAAATTGACTCTCCTTAGTATGCTAAAGCAACATGTATTTAAATTATATACAGATTTGTTTAGTTTTTACAATGATTGTAGAAACGTTTCGTATATTTATCTTAAAATCTTTAAAGAAATAGTTCTTCATAAACCAATTATAATCAAAAATACTATAAATGCCTACTAATTTTATAGAAACGTTTCGGTGTTTTTAAGAATGTTAAGTTTTAAAAAGGATTTGAAATCACTTTCAATATGTTTTATAATCATTTGTAGAAACGTTTCAGCAGATTTTCACAAAAAGGAGGCTGAAAATTACGCAAATAGAAACCGCTGTAATTCAGGGAGCGAGTTCGGTACTTGTCACATAATAGCATCTATGATTCTACCGATGTATTCTAGTAGTCCTTTCATTTTGGCTAAATATGGTACTGTCCTTGGCATTTACCGGCTCTTTTGCTAACTGCTCATTATTACAAATTAAGAAATGTAAATTACCTACAGTAGATTGTGACAAAACATGAAGGATGTACTTTTTATAATATGCGAAAAAAAGAGGTGTAATAAAGTTGAAAAAGATTAATATCAAGATATTAACAATGATGATGTTGTGTGCGGTGCTAGTTCTTGGAGCCTGCGGCGGAAGCTCTGATAAAGAATCAGGTGGAAAATCGGGAGATAAATCTAGTAAAACTTTAAAAGTATGGCAAATGGGTGATTCTGGATGGAAAGAAATAATCAAGCCGTACGAAGAGGAAACAGGTGTTAAGGTTGATATACAAGGGATCCCGTGGGATCAAGGCCATGATAAGTTGTTGACTGCGGTTGCTTCAGGAAAAGGGCCTGATATCATCCTCATGGGGACGACGTGGATGCAGGAATTTGTCAAGGCCGGTACGTTCGTTGATTTAACAGACTACATTGATCAATATCCTAATCTAGCTCCGGATGACTTTTATGATGGGGCACTGGAGACAAGCGTATTCGATGGAAAGACGTATGGTATTCCTTGGCATGTTGATACGCGAGTCCTATTCTATCGCAAAGACCTATTGGGCGATGTTGGTTACCCTGATGGTCCAAAAACATGGGACGATTTGGAGGATGCTTCGAAGAAACTTGTGGCAAGTGGGGATGGAAAATATGCAATTGATTTATCTATAGACGATGAAAACTATGTCTACTCTTTCGCTTGGCAACAAGGATGGGAGTATGAACCTGAATTAGGTGCAGATAATTTTACAAAACCAGAATTCAAAAAAATGATGGAACTTTATAAAACGTTCTATGACAATAAGTATTCTCAAATCGGAGAAGGGAAGGATATGGTCCAAGCCTTTGAAGATGGAACAAAACCAATGTTCTTTAGCGGACCTTGGGACATCAAAACGGTTAAAGAAGGAGCGCCAGATCTTGATGGAAAATGGGATGTTCACTTGATGCCAGATGGCGGTACGGATCGTTCGATGATTGGTGGCTCACAAATAACCATTTTTAAAAACTCGGATAACGTCGATCAAGCACTCGATTTTATCAACTGGTTGTCAGATCCAGAAACTCAACTTGAATGGTATAAAGTGAAAAATGAATTACCTTCTAGAAAAGAAGCTTGGGAAGATCCGATTTTAGCTGATGATCCAATGATTTCTACTTTTGGTGAACAATTGGAGTCTGTTGAAGCACCACCTATCATGAATGGTAGTGATAAAATTGCACAAGAAATTAGGAAAATGATGGAGAAAGTTGCCCGGGGTGGAGAAGATATCGATAAAGCACTGAATGAATTTCATCAAAAAGCTGCAAAGATTATCAAAGATTAATAGGGAACTAGGGCGCACACACCGTGACGCCCTAGTTGAATAACGCTATACGAGGAGGGGGACAAGATGAATAATCTAAAAATGAAGATGATACCTTTCTTTTTTATTATGCCAGCTGTCCTATTATTGATTGTTTTTTCCTTTTTACCCATTCTAGTTGCTGCAGGAATTAGTTTTACTGACATGGATTTACTTGGACTCGCTGATTGGTCACAAATAAATTTTACTGGTTTTGAAAACTATATAGAGCTTTTTAAAGACGAGGAATTTCGGCAGGCCATTTATAATACTTTCTTTTATGTGATCATTGGAGTGCCGCTAGCGGTTGGCAGTTCGTTTATTATTGCTTTTCTTTTAAATTTTGTTAGTAATTGGTTATCATCGTTTTTCCGAGTTGTGTTTTACATGCCGTCAGTCACTAACATTGTTGCCATTGCTGTGATCTGGGGATTTCTATATAACAATGAATACGGTTTGTTTAACTACCTTCTATCACTTTTTGATATTGGAGCGGTTCCATGGTTAGAGAGCACCTCAATTGCCAAACTATCACTCATTTTGCTAGCGGTTTGGAAAAGTAATGGGGTAAGCATGCTGATCTTTTTAGCGGCATTACAGTCCATACCAAAAATGTATTACGAAGCAGCAGAAATTGATGGAGCGAACAGATGGCAGAAGTTAACGAAAATCACGATTCCCTCCGTGAGTTTTGCTACCTTTTTTGTTGTAGTGACCACAATGATCGGCTGGTTCCAATTCTTTGAGGAGCCCTTTGTTATGACGCAGGGAGGACCACTCAATAGTACCAATTCTATGGCTCTATTCGTCTATCAAGAAGGTTTTCAATATAACGAATTTGGATACGGGGCTGCAGCATCATTCGTGCTATTTGCGATTATCATTGTAGTAACAATTGTTCAATTTAAAATTAGAAAAATAGAACAAAACGGGTGAGGTGACGATTCATGCAGTTGAAAAATAATTTTGAGAAGGCATTGGTTACAATTGTTCTTTTCGTTGGTAGTGCCCTTGTTGCATTGCCGTTTATTTGGATGATACTCAGTTCCTTTAAAAATAGTAATGAGGTACTGAGAATTCCACCAACTATTCTTCCAGAAAGCCCAACAATACAAAACTTTATTGAACTTTTCCAGAATCTTAATTTCGATGTTTACTTAATGAACACATTAATTATTGTTTTCTGGTCCATGTTTGGTTTGCTACTAAACACAATGGCGGGGTATGGATTTGGGAAATTTCAGTTTCGCGGCAAAGAAATATGGTTCATTATCGTGCTCATCACCATGATGTTACCGGGACAGATTACGATGATCCCAACCTACTTAATTCTTAACGAAATGGGATTAACGAACACGATGAGCGGAATTGTGTTGCCAGGACTGATTGCCGCGTTTAATATTTTTCTGATTAGGCAATTTATGACCACGATTCCGGATGATTTGATTGAAGCGGCGCGATTGGATGGAGCTGGTGAATTTTACATTTTCTTACGATTAATTATTCCTTTGTCTAAGCCAATTCTTGCGGTGCAAGTGATCCTAACCTTTATTGGCGCATGGAATAGTTTCCTATGGCCTTTGATTATCGCCAATGATGAATCTTTATATACCTTATCTGTTGGTTTATCACTCCTGCAAGATCAACATACAACGAATTATGGTTTACAGATGGCCGGTTCAGCAATCATGGTTATTCCTATTTTAATTGTTTTTACCGTATTCCAGAAACATATCATCGAAGGATTCAATGTATCGGGAATAAAATAATGGTATTACAGGTTCGTCTATAACCTTTATTATTCACTCTTAAAACATAAAAAAACTAACATAAATATACCAGGAGAGATAATATGGAACAACAGAAATTAGAACAACTTTTATCAAATATGACGATCGAAGAAAAAGTTGGCCAGCTTATGCAGTTTGCGGGACATTTTTACGCAACAAATGAAAATAGGGATCCGGTGACAGGACCTGAGGATTTGCAAGTCAGTTCCATATCAGTCAATCGCAGCGGATCTGTCCTTGGCAGTGCGGGGGCGGAAAGAAACAGAGAGATTCAGGAACGTTATTTAGAACAAAGTAGATTAAAAATTCCACTACTATTTATGGCGGATGTGATTAATGGATTTCGCACCATATTCCCTATTCCATTAGGGCTCGGATCTTCATGGGATCCTAAGCTTGTTGAGGAGGCCCAAGCGATTAGTGCAAAAGAGGCGTCCAGTGCAGGCGTACATGTGACATTTGCGCCGATGGTTGATCTAGTGAGGGATCCAAGATGGGGACGTGTGATGGAGTCGACAGGAGAAGATTCATTTCTTAATGAGGAATTTGCTAAGGCAAGTGTTCGCGGGTTTCAGGGGGATAACTTGGAGACTGACTTAAATAGGGTAGCCGCTTGTGTAAAACATTTTGTTGGATATGGCGCTGTGGAAGGTGGACGTGACTATAATAAGGTGGACTTATCCGAACGTGAATTAAGAGAAAATTATCTCCCGGCTTTTCAAGCAGCATTATCCGCGGGTTGTGAGTTAGTCATGACCGCATTTAATACAGTGGATTCCATTCCAGCATCTGGTAATCAAAAATTGATGAGAGAAATTTTACGAAAAGAATTTGATTTTAATGGGGTACTCATTTCCGATTACGGAGCTGTCGAGGAACTTATTCCACATGGAGTAGCAGCTGATGGGAAAGAGGCGGCTAAAAAGGCTCTTTTAGCAGGTGTGGATATTGAGATGATGAGCTTATGTTACGAAAATCATCTAAAAGAACTCATTGAGGAAGGCGAAGTTCCTGAGGACTTGCTTGATGAAGCCGTTATGCGAATCCTACAATTAAAGAATAAATTAGGGCTGTTTGAAAATCCGCACAGAAATGCTAGTGCCCGGAATCAAGAAAAAAATATAAATTGCCCGGAACATAGAAAAGTTGCACGAAAAGCAGCGGAAAAAAGCTGTGTGTTATTAAAAAATGAAGATGTTCTGCCACTTAGCAATGAAAAAATTGCTCTTATAGGGCCGTATGCACATAATCGAGATATTCTCGGAGAATGGTCTATTTTTGGTAAGCAAGAAGAAGCTGTCACTTTAAAGGAAGGGATCGCACAGCATACCTCAAACTATGTATACGCGTTAGGTTGTCCTATGTATGAAAGATCGGAAGAGGCTCTTTCTGAAGCTATAAAAGCAGCTAAAGATTCCACTCATATTATTCTAGCCCTAGGAGAAGGAAGGGATTGGAGTGGTGAAGGTAGGAGTCGAACAAGTATTACACTGGCTGAAAACCAGTTGGAGCTATTAAGAGAACTAAAGAAGATTGGAAAACCTATTATTGTCGTATTATTTAATGGACGCCCACTGGAGCTGACGGAGGTAGAAGGATTAGCAGATGGAATACTTGAAGCTTGGCATCCTGGATCAGAGGGGGGCGCAGCGATTGCGAATTTATTATTTGGAAAAGCAAATCCTTCTGGTAAATTAACGATGTCTTTCCCACGGACAACAGGTCAAATTCCTGTGTATTATAATGCCTATAATACAGGTCGTCCGTTGCCAAAGGGGAGCACGGGACGATTCTTTTCTAGATATATTGATGCCCCCAATGAACCATTGTACCCCTTTGGATTTGGATTAAGTTATGCCAACTTTCAATATGAATCACTACAATTATCATCCAATGAACTGACAGCTAATGGAACGATTGATGTCCAAGTTCTCGTGAAAAACCAAAGTGATTATTCAGGGGAAGAAGTTGTCCAACTGTATATTCGTGATATGGTAGGGGAAGTCGTACGTCCAGTAAAAGAACTAAAAGCTTTTCAAAAGGTATTCATCCCAGCCAATGAAACCAAACGGGTTCATTTTTCCATTACGGAAGAGATGCTTCGCTATCATCATGCAAACCAAGAATATAAAAGTGATGCAGGAGAATTTATGGTATTTGTTGGAACGAATAGTGCGGATGTGTTAAGTCAGTCGTTTGATCTGAAATAGGCTTTTTCTTAAGAATCCGATTAAGAGATTAGTTGTAGGTGGTAGATTCCATCAAGTTGTCGTTGGATGGAATCTGCCATTTTTAATGGTGATTATAAGCTTTTAAACATAACCATTCTCACTTCCTGCTTGGTTGATGGCCACGTTGTGTCCCAATTATCTGCCTTTTGCTCCCTGAATTCCCTTATTAAACTTACGATTGCTCCAGCAACCGCCTCTTGTCATTTCTATAAAAACGAAAAATAATCAGGCTTAATCCAATTTAGGAGTAGGCCTTTTTTTGTGTTCGTGTAAAGTTCCTCATAAGTGTGCGCGGTGGAATCCTCGTAAGGTATTCGCTTTCATGATAGTATGATAGAATTAAATTCATTTCGAAGGAGTTGATATCGTGAAACAACAAAAAAATTGGGCTGGAAATCTTATGTATCAAGCAAAACATTGGTATGAACCAAGAAACGTAGAAGAAATCCAACAAATTGTTAAAGAAGCCACTCATGTACGAGTGGTAGGCTCTCGTCATTCTTTTAATGATATTGCAGATTCTGATGATACCATTCTCTCTTTAGGGAATTTAAATCGTGTATTGGACTTTGATCAAGAGAAGCAAATTGTCACGATCGAAGGTGGCATGAGGTATGGGGAGTTAAGTTCATTTCTTGAGGAGCGCGGTTTTGCTTTACCTAATTTAGCTTCTTTACCGCATATTTCGGTTGCAGGTGCCTGTGCGACAGCGACACACGGATCTGGTGATCACAATCAATGTTTGTCTAGTAGTGTGAGAGCGATGAAGGTTGTCATCGCAAATGGAGAGATAGTAGAGTTTTCTCAAGACAAGAACAGAGAAGAGTGGCAAGGGGCGGCCGTTCATTTGGGGGCATTAGGTGTCATTATTGAGTTGACATTAGCGGTGATCCCTAGTTATCAAGTGAGTCAATATGTATATGAACATCTACCATTTGCACAATTAGCAGGGCATTTAGATGAAATCTTCTCAAGTGCTTACAGTGTTAGTTTGTTTACAGATTGGAAGCAAAGTGTCATTAACCAAGTGTGGTTGAAGCAATTATCAGATGACAAATTATCCGTAAGGTCAGAGTTATATGGTGCATTACCTGCAAAAGCCAATGCACATCCTATTCAAGGAATAGAGAGCATGAACTGTACCGAACAAATGGGAGTGGATGGTCCTTGGTTTGATCGCTTGCCCCACTTTCGTCTTGATTTTATGCCAAGCAGTGGAAGTGAGTTGCAATCGGAGTATCTGATTCCACGACAATATGCCATGGAGTCATTGCAGGTCATTCGAGAGATGCGTGCCCTGATATCACCTTTACTCCATGTGAATGAAATTCGCAGTGTGGCGAAGGATGACTTTTGGTTGAGCCCAAGTTATCAACAAGATGTCATTGGGATTCATTTTACTTGGAAAGATAATTGGCAAGCTGTTCAACAAGTTCTCCCGCAAATTGAAGCAGCACTAGAGCCTTTTCAGGCACGTCCGCACTGGGGGAAAGTATTCACGATGCCGAAGGAAAGGGTACAATCTTTTTATGAAAGATTACCGGAATTCAGACAATTATTAGTTGAACATGATTCGGCAGGAAAGTTTCGTAATGCATTTATAAACCATTATATCTTCTAGAGGCTGGATGGCTGACATATGCCAATGAAGTAAGGTAAATCTAATATACTCTCGCACTAGTAGAAAACAAAGAATGCCTGTTCAATAGTTTGTAGACGACAAAAAATAATCCGCCCATAAGCCCCCAAGCAATTGAGCGGATTATTTTTGCAAAATTGCTGCTACCTGTTTTTGTTCCACAATCAAGAGATCGTTGAAGTCGATGCTTCCGCAAATTAAACATTTTAAGCTTTAATGTAAATATATTACTGGAAACATATGATTATTTTCGTTTTTATAACTTATTTTTTCTTTTATCAATGAATAATAAAACTGACAACACGACCACACTAAATACCACTATAAACAGAAATGACAAGTATAGCGTCATGAATCCTCCGAATGTCTCATCAAACTCTAAAAGAGCGACATCTGGGTCATACATGCCACCCATGGAAATATATCTAGCCACTTCAAGATAAACAATATGGAAGATAATATTCATCCATAGTGTTCCTGTATACTTTTTATATAGCTGTAGAGCAATTCCAAAAGTGAAGAGCAGTATAAAATAATCAATAGTTATTGCAAATGGCTCATTAAAGAATATTGACGTCAATGCCATCACTGTAATCGGTACACAGATGAAGATTAACGGTTGCAAAATCAGCGAGATGATGAAGCGAAATTTCTTATGCAACTCTTCAAATATTAGTCCACGGATAAAAACTTCTTCTGGAAATGCCTCATACATAAATGCTGTTATTGCATTGATTAAAATGGAAATTATAACACTTGTTGACAAGTTCAGGCTAACATTTTCAATGCCACCAAATAAATAAGCTGTTAAAATTCCTGATATGAGTAAAATAAAAGGCAACGCAATTCCGACGATCAACTTTGATAGTGAATTTACACCCTTCAAGCCAATATTTTCAAACATGTATGGATTTTTCCTATTAAGTATATAAAGTACAAACAGCGTTAACCCGGTAAAAATCACTCCTTGTAAAAGCATGCCTATTTGTCGATCCATACCTTGAGTTTCTATCAAATATCGTCCGACATTCCCCGATACAAAGAGAAATAATGATACGAGTACAAAGTAGAAAAGCAACCGACTAAAACTAAATTTCGGCGAATCCAATTGAATGCTCCTTTCTTTTTGAATGTGGTATTGATATATATTACGCATCAACCAAATCTATAGTTTCGATTTTTTCATAATTTTCCATATAAAACATTGCAATTATATAAAAAATAAAATAATAATGGAGTTATATCTATTCGGTTCTATTTAAGTGCGTGTTCAAAAAGGAGGATAAAAAGGACCCGTCGGCGACTACGCTGACGTCCTGTCAGCAACGCCGAGCACATCCTGTGCGTCGAAAGTTCGAGGCGGCGCAGCCTTCGAGCACAAGGAAAGCTTCCCCGAATCCGCATCGCACGAAGGAAAAGTGGTTATAAGATGCTATGCACCGACCATGTATGAACTGTGCTTAGGTTGTGACATAAGCGATACAACGTTCCACAAACTCCAGTACATCTTCCGAAATCGGATATAGCCCTGTTTCCTCGGCAGGTAGCTTTCTGACCTCCCAGAATTTCTCTTCCAATTTTGTGTCTCCTTGAAAATGATCATTTGATATTTCGATTAACTCAGACGCAATTTGAAAACCTTCGTCTGATTCTGGCTTAATATTGTGTTTTATACACCATTCAATTCGTCGTAACAATGAAATATATTGTTGTGTTGTCTTATCATTGTGACTGAGGTTTGGAATGGTCTTTTGTAAGAAGGCCTTTTCATCTTCTTGAAAATAGTCAATCCATTTTTTTGAGTTAGGGGAATTTTGAACAAGTTCGGAGACACGTTCCCAAGACAATGATTCATCCAAATCAATCATATTAATTAATGAAGCCGTATTAGAAATACTTGTTTGTAGTTTCGAAAGTTGTTCTTGCAGGTAATTGAAGTGGGAAATTAGGATTTGCTTATAGGATAGTTTGTCTAATATATCGCGAATATTTTCCAATGGAAGTGAAAGGGATTTTAGAATAAGTATTTTTTCTAATTGAAATAAATCCTCTTCCGAATAATATCGCTTTCCGTTTTCATCCCTAAAACTTGGCGTAAGGAGATGAATTTGGTCATAATAGCGAAGTGTGCGAATGGATATATTTCGCTGTTTAGACACTTCCCCAGTCGTCCATCGTTTCATTTCCATTCCCTCCTGAAAAAAGCTTGCAGGTGACGTTACGTCATCTAATATATTTGGATTATACCATATATAGGAAGAGGGATGACGAATGGAAATGAAGCAAAACTGGAAAGAACAAGACCGTTGGGGTATGAAAGAATTCATATTATTAATGTTGCTTGAATTTGTCATTGTCATTGGGTGTATTAAATTCGTTGTTCACCCAATGTATTCTCGCTGGCTTGATCATGACTTATATGCCGGGACATTAATGGGATTCACAATCGCAGTTGTTCTCGTTTTGGGCGTTTATTTTATTGCTCTTCGTCCCCAAAAACTTTCTTGGAGTGAAGTGGGGATAAAAACATTCGCTGTGAAGGATTGGAAAATCATTGTTCTATTTTCTCTGATCTTTATGATTGGTGCCGTGATCATTATGGTACTAACTAGTTTTATCGGAAATACGTGGGAGAACAGCAAAACCGAGGCAATGCGGCAAAACATAACTTTTTTTACGGTTCTCATTGCCTTTATCTCCGCCGCAGTGATCTCACCAATCTACGAAGAAATTTTTTATCGCGGATTTATATATCGCTGGTTACGTACACGCGTAGGCTTTATTGGAGCGATTACACTTAGCTCGGCCATCTTTACAATAATTCATATACCAACATATAATGCCATGCCCGTTAATTTCTTTGGTGGTATCCTTTTAGCTTTAGCATATGAACGAACCAACTCGATTTGGCCATCGATTTTGATCCACGGTATCACGAATGGAATTATGGTTTTATTGACAAGTTTGGGATAAAGATTATGAGTAGCCGAAGCGTATAATGCCAACAAATAAATTCAAGAGCGGAGGAGGGCTGCTAATTGATGTGCACCCCAAAAGTTAGACCAACCAATTCTAACTCTTGGGGTGCACATCATTAGTTTGGTCCTTTCTATTTTGATGATTAAGTCCGTATGTGCCATAAGTGTGTTTCAAGGAAGTTATTGGACCCAGAATGGTAAACGATAAAAGAAAAAGAGTGAGATGGAACACGTTCTATTTCACTCTTTTTCTTGATTTAGGACAAGTTATCTCAGCCTATTTTTCATGTTCTGTAAACTATACGTTTTTTTAAATAAAGATATTCAAAATTAGTACTAATCCAAATGCAACAAAGGCAAGGATGGTTTCCATCACTGTCCATGTTTTGAATGTTTCCTTGACCGTTAACCCCATGTATTCCTTGACAAGCCAGAAGCCAGCATCATTGACATGCGATAACATTAAAGAACCCGCTCCTGTTGCAATAACAAGTAATTCTAAATTCACACCTGTCATATTTGCCACAACTGGAGAGACAATTCCGGCTGCTGTTGTCAATGCCACGGTTGCTGAACCAGTTGCAACTCGGATTAAGCCTGCAACTAAGAATGCAAGGACGATAGGGGATAAGGAAATTTGTTCAGACATCGTGGCGATGGCCGTACCGACACCGCTGTCAATGAGAATTTGCTTAAATCCACCGCCAGCGCCGATGATCAGGATGATCGAAGCCAATGGCAACAGGCACTCGTCGGTTAATTTCTTGATTAACGTTTTATCCATTCCCTGACGGAATCCTAAGAAATAGTAAGCTGCAAAACATGAAATTAATAAGGCAATAACAGGACTTCCAATAAACATGAGGATTTTCTCAACAAGCCCTGGTAACGGAATATAGGGTGCAAGGACAGTGAAAGCCATTAAGATAACAGGTAATAAAATGATCAAGAATGAAACTCCTGTGCTTGGTAAAGCTTTGGCTGCCTTTGCCTCCACGCGAATGAGTTCTGGCTCATTCGCCGGAATCACCCGTTTATGAATCCATTTTGAGAATATAGGTCCTGCAATGACTGCTGTTGGAAAAGCAATGATTAAGGAGTAAAGCAGAACACGTCCCATATTTGCGTCATAAATGCCAATCGCTGTCATCGCACCTGGATGAGGAGGGACTAATCCATGTACAATCGATAGACCGGCTAGCACTGGAATTCCGATTAATAAGATGTTTTGCTTGGTTGTTTTCCGAATGGAAATCACTAAAGGAAGTAAGATTACTAACCCAACCTCAAAGAATACAGGAATCCCGATAATAAACCCGGACAGCAGCATCGCCCATGGAAGCTTATTTTTACCAAACTTTTTGATAAAGAAGTCCGCTACCTGCATGCCTGCGCCGGAATCAGACATCATCTTTCCTAAGATCGTTCCCAATGCTAATATCCCGATAAGATGTCCGAGTACATCGCCAACACCTTTTTCATAAGCGCCGACGATCTCGTCCATTTGTAGTCCGGAAAACACCGCTAAAAATAAGCTAGCGACAGTTAAACTTATAAATGCATGCCATTTCCACCATGACACTCCTAAAATCACAATGACAATGGAGATGATTGTAATCCCAAGTAGATATAGATTCATGTTGTTTTCTCCCCTCTAACGGAACCGTTTGCACGTTCGTGAGTAAATATCTTTGCTGTAAAATGTTGCTTCATTCATAGGTGACAATGTAGTTTTGTTTGGTTGTGTTATAATATCCTTCACTATATTCCAATACATTTCCCTCTTCATCATAGGAGTGGCGAATTCTTTTTAAGATCGCTGTATTTTCTTCTATTTTTAACGTTTCACAAATATGTTTAGGTGCCGATGAAACCGTGAACTCATCCCGAAATGACTCCAGGCGAATATTATTTTCCTCCAAAAAACGGTACAAAGAATTAATCTGAGTATCTTTTAATTCCTCTTCTGTGAGGTCAAGTAAAATATAGTGTGTGAAGTAAATATAGGGTTCATGATCCAATCGGTAAATCCGGTCAATTTGTAGGCATTGTTCCCCAAATAAAGAATAGAGTAGCGTTTCCGGAGACAATGTAACCTTTTTCAAGCTTATAATCTCTTTTGTAATGTTGTGACCTTCTTCTACTAAAATTTCAGTAAAACGCTTGCCCTTTGAAAGTTTTGCATTCGAAACATTGGCAATCACTTTCGTCCCTTTACCACTTTTTTTCTCAAGATAGCCTTCTTGTACAAGTTCATTAATGGCATTTCTTATAGTAATTTTGCTTACATTAAATTCTTTTTCTAATTGAGGTTCGGAGGGAATGTTTTTGTTAATCGCGTACACACCATGTAGGATACGATCCTTCAAAATCTCCTTAATTTGTAAATACAACGGCCCTTTTTTTCTATTAACATTCATTCCCAATCTCCTACCTTTATCTTTTTATGTCTTCAATCATTCCTGACATTGCTGATAGAATTTCCGCTTCTGTTGACATCGGGGTATCCCCAACAATGGTACATGCTAGCATACCTGCAGATGCTGCAAACTGAACCGTTTTTTCAGGTGAAAAGCCAGATAATTCACCATGCAGAATTCCGCTAGTATAAGCATCACCAGCACCAATTCTATCATATACGGAAAAGGTCATCTTCTCTGAAAATGCAAATGTCCGATCTTTATACATGTAACCAAGTAAAGAATGGGTATTGTCTTTGTTAATTCCACGATGTGTTCCGGCAATTGTTTGAATGTTGTACTTTTCCGCTACTTTCGGAATGAGGTCTTGAAGCTGTTCCTCTCTTGTGACTCTCTCCGTTTTCATACCTAAAATATATAGCGCATCTTTTTCATTCATCATGACGATATCAGCTAATGAGAGCATGTCCTCATAATGAGGCTTAGCTTCTGCATAGCCTCCGTCCCATAAGGAAGGACGATAATTACAGTCGAAGCAAACAATCCCACCTTTTTCTTTTACTTTTTTGGCTAGAACCTTCATGCTCTCACGGACTTTATCTGTCATCGCAAGCGTAATGCCGCAAAAGTGGATCACATCTGCATGTTCTGCAATCAAATCTACATCATAATCGGAGATATCCGCCGTATTAAAGGTGCTCTCGAGGCGATTTGTATATGTTACTCGACTCGAACGCTGTCCAAAGCCATTTTCAAGAAAATACATCCCAATATATTTTCCGCCTCTGGAAATGAAGCCTTTCCCAATTCCTAAGCGCTGCAGGAAGGAAATCGCGGCATCACCTAAAGGATTATCTGGCAACTTTGTCACAAGATACCCATCATGCCCAAGCTTTGTCATGGCAGAAGCAACGTTTACTCCCGTGCCTGAAAAGGAGTATTGTAAGGTATTTGCTTGTGCCAGTAATTCGTAACCTGGCACTTGCAAACGCATCATTACTTCTCCAAATGCAATTATTTTTTTAGGCATATTGATCAACTAATTTTTTTGTGATCATTAGTAGTTTCCTAACATCTTCCTCATTTGTTTTCCCCGTTTCACTATTAATTATGGAGGAATATACATGGGGAATAATTTTAGGCACTTTTGCTTCTAGAGCAATTTCTAAAATTTGGGAAAAGTTATCCAAGTCAATACCGCCAGTTGGTTCTAAGGCAAATCCTTCCTCACCACAAGCTTTGGCAACGGCACGAAACTCGTCTTCATGTTTTAATCCTTTCATAGGGAAGTATTTCAAGGCATTTCCGCCCATATCACGAACGAGTGCAATAGCAGCCTTGATCGGAACAATGGCCGACTCACTTATTCCGGCACTAATCGGACCAGTGGAGATATTCACATATCCCACTTTACCTGTTGGTGAGACAAGAGAATTAATCCAACTTTCTTTTTGTGCTAAATTAGCTCGCGTTGCTCCGACTGCTGGGAAAACTTGATTAATATGGGAGCCAGGATAATATTTAGCAATTTCAGCAACAACGGCTGCCTGCTTATTATCACCCGCGCCTAATCCGATCGAAACGGCATCATCAATCGCTGCTCCATATGCCTTCATGGCAGTGACAGCTTTCTCCACTGTTGGATAATCTTTTGAAAGCACTCCAACTAACACATGTCCTTCCGCTGCTTCAAAAACTTCTCTTGCATTCTCAATACTATTGGCTAATACATTTAAAGCGACTCGATCTTGATAAAAACGTTTTTCGATCGTCATTATTTTATTCCTCCTAAAATGGCCTTTAATTCCGCTTCAATGACATAAATGTCATCCCCTTGCAATGGACGAGGGTCAATATCGAAGAAGCCTTGGCGAATGCCGTAATCCCGAGTATAGATCGCGATGTCCCCATTTCGCAGCTTGTCATTTACCTCTTTCGCTGTTGTTCCTGTAACGGTAGGGTCAATTTGAATTCGTGCTCTAAAAATGGCACGCCCAGCTTCATCCTGAACAATCGTTACATTTACCCCGTCGATGGATTCAAGTGATTTAAGCACTTGCAGGCTTGCTTTTTCTTCTTCGCTGTGATCTTTTTTGACAAAATACTCATCCAATGCTTGTAACAAGCCAAAGGTACTTTCCTTTCCGACCTTCATACTTCTACCAATATAATGTAATTGTACTTTTACCGCTTCGATATATTCTTTCTTTCCGGCCACAATTCCAGATGTTGGACCTTCAATCGCTTTTGAGCCGCTATAAATGGCTAAATCAGAGATCTGGACGTATTTTTTCAAATCCTCTTCCGCTGCTGCATCCACGATCAATGGTACATGATTTGCTTGTGCCACTTCCCAGGCCTCTTCTACTGAAATCATATTTTTTTGTACGGCGTGATGCGATTTTACAAATAGTATAGCCGCAGTATTTTCAGTAATGGCATCCGCGATATGCTCCGCTTTCCCTTCATTGGCATAGCCAACTTCAACAAGCTTTCCACCGCCGAGAGCAACCATTGTTTCTACCGGTGCACCATACTGTACGTTATGGCCTTTTAGCATAATGATTTCATTCTTTTGAATCGCCTCTTGGTGAAGTTTTTCGCTTTTTCGGCGCTTCCCTTCGGTTACAATCGCGGCGACAGAAAGAGCAATTCCACTGGAAGCGGAGTTGACAACGACCGCTGCTTCTGAGTGAAGGAGCCCGGCAATATGTTCTCCTGCTTTATCTACTAAATCGGCCATTTCAACATAATTCTGGCCACCGATTTTCATCGCTTCCATTACAGTGTCGCTAGGAGCAGAAACGCCTAAAATGCTCATTCTCCCACTTGCGTTGATTACTCTTTTTAAACCATACTTAGCATTCAATGTATTCGCCATTGATCACCACTCCTTTTACGACAATTTTTTGCTCTGCCTTACGCTTTTCTCCTTCAGAATCGATTAAATCGACCGCCTCATCTTCTACTGAAAATAAGGTCAGATTGGCGATATCTCCTTTTGAAATCCGGCCAAGAGCAGGCTTGTTTAACCAGCTTGCAGCATGAACCGTTACAGCTTCAATAATCTCTTTTAATGGATAGCCCAAATATAAAAATTTTGTTAAGATACTGGCCATATTGTAAACAGGTCCATGCAGACGATTTTTCCGATAGATATCTGTACTAATTGTATTAAAGTGGATATCGTATTCTTTCGCTTGTTCTGCGATCTTGAAAGAAAAGCTTGCATTCCCATGACCTACATCTAAATGAACCCCACGATTGATGGCCTCAAGAAACTTAGGGAGTGGTTTTCCTGTTTCGTCAAATAAATTATTGGATTTTCCATTCAAATAATGGGTAATCACATCGTTTTTCTTTAGCAAATCCAATACATCATTAATATTTGGAGGACCTGATCCAATATGAACCATGAGCGGTAAATCTGTATCCTCAGAAAATGTACGTGCTATTTTTAACGGCTCTACCCCATTGTCACCAACGACACTTTTGCTGATCCTAGCCTTAAGACCGACGATAAAATCTTTGTTTTCTGCAACCGCTCTTTTTAAATCATCTTCATTTAGCAAGGATAAATCTGATAACTCATCAATTCGCTTTAATCCAATCCGCGAAATATTGAGGAAGGCAAATACATTCGTTTTCGACTCTTTAGAATGACGAACTAAGTCATGGATCCGATCAGCCCCTGTGCTGCCAGCATCTATAATGGTTGTGACCCCGGTTTTATAACCAATCTCGTCAATATTGTCTCCATATGGGTCGAATTCTGGAAAAGCATGGACATGCATATCAATCCAACCACTGGAAACATAAGCTCGATGTTTATAATCAATGATGGTTCCGCCAACACCAGTACCTGGTGGACCAATCTCGACTATTTTTTTATCTTCTACAACTATATCTACAGAGTTGCCGTCGATCATTTTTACATTCTGCAGAACAAATCTAGCTGTCATTTTAAATCATCCCTTTTGATAAGCCTTAGTCAGTAAGCCATTTGTTCGCGCTTACTTATTACGTTGCAATAAAAGAGTAACACTTATTTTTAATCCAGTCAACATAACGTTATAATGTTTAATTGTTGAGATTAAATATTAAATTCGAGTCTGCTTTCAATAATATGCTCACATAAAAACGAATCACTGATTTTCAGGCAGCTTTTGCTGCAAGATAGATTTATTTTTTATATTAGCAGTTTTCCAAGCAATCTAGTAAATTAGAATTATTTTCCATAATTTCCCATGTAAAACATTGCAATTATATAAAAAATAAAATAATAATGGAATTATATCTATTCGGTTCTATTTAATAGATGGCCCAAAAAACATAGAAAAAGGAGGAGGAATATTGCGAATTTTATTTTGTAGCGTAGTGATTACATTCTTTTCACTAGGCTTATTGATTTCATCTGCTCTAGCAGAGGATGTAGAAACCTATGAAGTTGGTACATCTCATTTAAATGTAAGATCCTCCCCATCTCACAGCGCGCCTATAATAGGGGAACTCCAAAAGGGTGATCAGATTAGAGGTTTTGAAGAAAATGCATTTGGTTGGGTGAAGACATACTTCGGGGGCGAAGAAGCATGGGTGGCCTCGCAGTATTTGTCTAAACAATCAAATACCATAGCCACAGAAGGACAGGAACAACTGGTAACTATCGTTAATAACGATGTAAGAGTACGTACTGGTCCAAGTACGGATCACGGCATTATACATCAAGTTTCCAAAAATTCGACGTATCCAATGGTCAATCAAGCAAATGATTGGGTAGAAGTTAGATTAGATGATGGTTCGACTGGTTGGATTGCGATGTGGTTAACAGATATGAATCGTGAATCTGCTACTGCTCCGGTAGAGGAACAGCCTAAAAATATCACTTCTTTAAATGGGTATAATATTGTGATTGATCCCGGGCATGGCGGAGAAGATCCAGGTTCCATAGGAATAAATAATGTTTTTGAAAAAGATATTGTTATGAACACGGCCAATGTTGTAGCGCAAAAGCTACGTGATGCAGGAGCAACAGTCATAATGACAAGGGATAATGATTATTATGTATCATTAGAAAAGCGGACCCAGATAAGTGGGGCCTATAATACTCATGTTTTTATTAGTTTGCATTATAACGCTCATCCAGCTCATAATATCGGTGGAATTGAAACGCATTACTCTACAGGCGAAAGTAGTTATGCATTAGCAAAAGAAGTCCAAGCGGATTTAGAAAGCAGTACATCATTGATGGGACGTGGGATTAAGCAAAGTGGTTTTCATGTCATCCGTGAAAACAATGTACCTAGTATTCTAGTAGAACTGGGGTTCATTACAAATCCTAATGAGTTAGCCTATATTCAAACTCAAGACTATCAAAATCATGTAGCAAATGGCATTGTTGAAGGAATTCGTCATTACTTTGCTCAATAAATGGACTAGATTACACATTAAAAAAGGCTTTTTACGAGCCTTTTTTTAGTATCTAGAAGGTTGTTACGTACATATTCGCTTTTGTCACCGATCGTAGAAGATTATCAACCAAATTTACGCTGGCGTATCATCAACAAAGTGCAACATTTCTTTTGATACGGAAATAACATCTTCCTGATTACAAATAACACAGGTTATACCCCCACCATACCTGCCGTTCAAACTCCGAGGACTGTCACAGGGAAAAGTTGCTTTTTTTTCATATGTGGAGAAACCCATTATTAAGGTGAAGTTCCCCATTACCTGCGCGAGAAACCCATTTAAGAAGAAATCCGCCCATTTAATGTCTGAAGAACCCCATTATTAAGGCGAAGTTCCCCATTAATCTGCCCAGGAAACTAATTTATTGAGCTTGAAGACAGAAATACTGTACAAGTTTACTGTCCTAATTCGCCTTTAATATTTTTTAGTATTTAAGTAAAACTAACTTTGTCACTCACTCTGCGTCAAAGTTAGTTTTTAACTTTGTTGATCCTGTTCTGTTTGTGAGCTAGGATATGAATGAAATAAATATTGGAGGAGGGAGTAAATGGCTCAATCTAATATAAAAGTAGCTGTTCAAAAGTTGGGTAATTTCCTTAGTTCGATGGTTATGCCAAATATTTCGGCGTTTATTGCCTGGGGGTTGATTACAGCCTTATTTATCCCTGACGGCTTGTGGCCGAATGAAAGCCTTGCCAAGATGGTTGACCCGATGGTGACGTATTTACTTCCCATCTTAATTGGATATACGGGTGGTAAGCTTGTACATGATCAGCGCGGGGGTGTTGTTGGTGCGATTGCCACGATGGGGGTCATTGTGGGTGCCGATATTCCAATGTTCCTCGGTGCCATGGTCATCGGTCCTCTTGGTGGATGGGTCATTAAGAAATTTGACCAACTGATTGAGGGGAAAGTACGGGCTGGATTTGAAATGCTCGTTAATAATTTCTCAGCAGGTATTCTCGGTGGACTCATTGCGATCTTTGCTTTCTTAGGTGTTGGTCCTGCTGTTACTGTAGTTACAGGCTGGCTTGTAGCTGGTGTTGATTGGTTGGTAGGAATGGGATTACTCCCATTAACTAGCATTCTAATTGAACCGGCCAAAGTGTTGTTCCTTAACAATGCTGTAAACCATGGTATTTTATCCCCTATTGGAGTGGAACAAGCAAAAGAAACTGGAAAATCAATTCTGTTCCTTCTTGAAGCAAACCCTGGACCAGGTCTTGGTGTCTTAATTGCTTATATGATCTTTGGTAAGGGCACTGCGAAGAAGTCTGCTCCGGGAGCAGGAATTATTCACTTCCTCGGGGGAATTCATGAAATTTATTTCCCTTATATCTTAATGCGTCCGATGCTTTTCCTGGCTGTCATTCTTAGTGGGATGAGTGGTGTATTTACTTTAGTTCTATTGAATGGTGGATTATTCGCTCCATCATCACCAGGAAGTATTATTGCCATTTCGGCTGTCACACCGCACCATTTGAGTGCTTATATTGCGAACTATGCAGCCGTGTTAGTCGCAACAGTTGTTTCTTTTGCTGTTTCAGCTTTTATACTAAAAACTGGAAAACAAGGAGAAGAAGATATCGAAGCGGCAAGTCAAAAGATGCAGGAAATGAAAGGGAAGAAAAGCAGTGTGGCAAGTGCTCTAACTGCGAAGCAAGAAACAGTCCCTCACGATGTATCGAAGATTATCTTCGCTTGCGATGCTGGAATGGGGTCTAGTGCAATGGGTGCTTCCCTCCTACGCAAAAAGGTAAAAGCAGCAGGCTTAGATATTTCTGTTAGTAATACAGCGATTAGTAATCTACCGCCTGATGCGCAAATTGTCATCACTCAAGAAGAATTAACTTCAAGAGCCCGGAATAAAGTGCCAAATGCTTATCACATTTCTGTTGATAATTTTCTGTCGAGCCCAGAATATGATAAATTAATTCATACGTTAAAAGATACTGAAAAGGCAGAGCCGAATGAAACGATAGATGCGATAGAAGAGCAGGCAAATGTGAACCAGGAGTCAGAAACAGCTCAAAATAATGATTTGCTTCGCCCGGAAAATATTTTCTTGAATATGGAGTTTGCCAATAAGGAAGAAGCAATCCGTTTTGCTGGAAAGATCCTCTTTGATGCAGGATATGTAAAAGAAAGCTATATTGATGCAATGGTTGAAAGAGATGAAATGACCTCAACTTATATGGGGAATGATGTAGCTATTCCGCATGGTACTGAAGCAGCGAAAAAAGATGTCATCGCCTCAGGCTTTACTGTTCTTCAGGTTCCGAACGGTGTCGATTTTGATGGTCAAAAGGCCCGTCTGATCTTTGGTATTGCCGGTAAGGATGGCACCCATCTTGAAATATTGTCTGGAATTGCACAGACATGTTCCGATATGGAGAATATCGAAAAAATGGTGAACGCTACAAGTGCTCAAGAAATCATTGATATTATAGGAAAAGAATAAACATGTACTTGATGAATAGAACGGCGCGAGGTTAGCGCTATTCTATTCATTCTCTTATGTTTCCATCACATAGAAATGAGAGGAATCTATGTATATTACCTCGAGGGAAAAATCAATTATTGAACAGATCATTAAAATTTCCGGAAAACATACTGCCTTTTCGATTGCTTCTTCCTTAAATGTAAGTAAAAGGACGATTCAACGTGATTTAAAATCAGTGGAAAGAATCGTTGAGCAATTTGGTCTGAAATTGGTGCGTGATAGTCATCAAGGCCTTTCTATTGAAGGAAAAAATGAACAAATATTTCGCTTGGTGCAATTTTTGACAACGATCGAACCCGTCGATCAGCCCCAAAAGGAAAAAGCATTGCGACTTTTACTAGCGTTGCTTGAAGAAGAGGTATATAAGACGCAGGTCTTGGCCAATGAAATTGGGATAAGTACAACAACATTGACGACATACCTAGATGAACTTTCACTATGGATGAGCCCATTTCAACTCCGACTTTTGCGAAAAAGAGGGGTAGGTGTTGAATTATCTGGGAGCGAAGTGAACAAACGTCGTGCATTGGCCAATTTTTTCCTCCAATACTTTAACGAAGAGCTTATTGAGTTTCTCTATTTGCTAGAAAGTGGGAATATGCCGGAAGAAAAAATTCTTCATTATTTTATTCCTCATTATTTTCGAGAAGTGATTTTCCTAATCAATTCAGCTTTTCATGATGAATCTGTTCATCCAGCTGATCGCGGCTATCTAGAGCTAGTTCTACATACGGCTATTACCTTGCAACGCGCAGAGTCCCAATTTAAAATTGAGAAAAACTTTGGGTTATCCAATAAGGAAGTTGCTGCGGAAATAGAGGTTATGCGTAGAATCAGTCAACAGCTAGAAGGGAAACTCCATATCAGTATTTCTGAAAGTGATATTCAATATTTGGCCACCGTCCTTAAAGGGACAAAACTGCTGAGCGTACAGGGAATCCCCTATGATAGTGTCGTGCTCGCGCAAAAAATTAGCAATGTCATTCAATCCGTTTCCGACCAAATTCATCTCGATTTAACGAATGATTTTTCTCTGTTTCAAGGATTAATCGCCCATATGGAGCCGTCCCTATTTCGGATTAAGCAGAATATGGAAGCCTATAATCCATTAAAAGAAGAAATCATGCGTAAATATCCGGTTCTATTTATGGCAGTTAAAAACAGTCTAGAGGAAGAATTTCAAGAGATTAAAAACTTTCCAGATGATGAAATAGCTTTTATGGTTCTTCACTTCGGTTCGGCTTTAGTAATGAAGGAAGAAAGATTTTCCATAAAAGCACTTGTGATTTGTCCGACAGGAATTGGAACATCGAAAATGCTGGCGAGCAGGATTAAAAAGGAAATACCAGAGATTGACAGCATTGATATTCGTTCCATCAAAGAGATCACCACACAGGTTGACTTAAGTGTGTATGATTTAATCATTTCGACCGTTAGGCTGCCTTTTATGCATGTCGAATATATTTTAGTAAATCCTCTTTTAAGCAAGGAGAATATCAGTACGATTAAAACTTTTCTGCAAAATAATTTAGAGAATCTTACAATCGGCAGGCGTTACCAAAAGATAACACAAGCAGATATCTCGCCGCTTCCCGGAGAACAGCCTGGTTTGTCTGATTTATTAGGGGATTTGCAGGCTGTTCAGAAGAGTGCGGAAGAAATAATCAATAACTTTCGTTTTTATCGAATGGAACATACAGCCACCGAAGAGCAAGTATTAGAAAAAATGCTTTTGAAAGCAGAGGAAGAGGATTTACTTACAAATCCAACTGCTGTTCTTCAAGCATTAAAAGAGCGGGAGAAAAAGGGCGGACTCGGCATTCCTGAAACGAATCTTGCCCTTTTCCATACAAGAGACCAACATGTTAAGCAACTTATTTTCCAGATTGCCCATTTACCAAATCCGTGCGTTGTGAAAGGGATGGATGGAAAAGATGTTGTGATGAAAAACTTACTTCTTATGCTTGTACCTCATGAATTAAATCATCGAGAGCACGAGATTGTTAGTCTAATCAGTACGAATATTATTGAGTCCAATGAAGCTCTCCTCGTTTTTACTTCTGCAAATGAGGAATTGATTTATAAAAGGTTGGAAACCATTCTTGTTAGATATCTTCAATCCAATTTTAAAAATAAGTGATAAAGGATGATTTGATGAAAAAAGTTGTGCATTTTGGAGCAGGGAACATTGGCAGAGGTTTTATTGGAGCATTATTTTCCCAATCTGGCTATCATGTAGTATTTGTCGACATTTCAGAACAGATCATCAATCAACTAAATGAAGATAAACAATACAATGTCAAGCTTGCTACAGATCAACAAGAAACGCTTAATATTCAGAATGTATCTGGATTAAATAATTTGAACCAAGAAGAGGAAGTCATTGCAGCCATTAAAGAAGCAGCCTTTTTAACAACAGCGATTGGGCCTACTATTCTTCCCCGAATCGCGCCATTGATTGCCAAAGGTTTACTTGCCAGAGTCAATGAAAATAAAGACAAGCTATATGTCATCGCCTGTGAAAATCAAATTTCAGCTACCGATTTATTAAAAGGTTATATTTTGGAACACCTCGATGATGCCGATAAAAGTAAAGTTCTCGCGCATGTTGCTTTTCTTAACTCAGCCGTTGACAGAATTGTACCGATTCAACATAACGAAGCTAGCTTGGATGTGCTTGTGGAGCCATATCATGAATGGGTGGTGGAGGCAACAGAGGAAATTCCGCATATTGAGGGAATGAAAATTGTTCCCGATTTAGCTCCCTTTATTGAAAGAAAATTGTTCACCGTTAATACAGGTCATGCAGTGATTGCGTATTTTGGTTATCTTGCTCATAAAGAAACCATTGACGAAACATTGGCAGACAAAGTTATATACAACCAAGTAAAAGCTACATTAGAAGAGACCGGTGCTTATTTAATCCATAAATACAATTTGAATCCTGATGAGCATCAAAAATATATTGAAAAGATTATCAGTCGCTTTAAAAATGCCCATTTACAAGATGGTGTAACAAGGGTCGGACGTTCTCCGCTTAGAAAGCTTGGTCCAGAGGATCGGCTGGTACGTCCTGCCGTCCAAGCGCAAAAAGCAGGCCTATCCTACACAAATCTTGCTAAAGCCATTGCGGCAGCCTTGCTATTTGATTACAAGGAAGATGAAGAAGCGGCGAAGCTACAAACCATGCTACAAGAACAAGGTATAGCACCTGTCCTTCACGAAGTATGCGGCCTTGATGAGGCCAATGAACTAGCCCAAGAAGTGATCCGCCATTACAATGATATGAAACAGGCTTAACATCCATTAGCCCCCGAGAAGATTTACCTTTTCGGGGGCACCTATAAATATTATGGATATGCTCTAAGTCATTGAAGCGGCCTTGAGATTAGTGGATAAAGGCTAAAAGAAGCCGGGTTCTAGAGGATCTTGTTAGAACCTGGCTGCCTATTTAAAATCCAATTCTAATTTCCCGTTTTTGAGCTCAAGTGGAGCGTCAAATTTTTTGCCAGTTGAGGTAGTAAACCCTTTAATTACATTTGTTCTGCCTTTGGTACATAGAAATTTTATTTGTGTTGACGTAAGTTTCTTTTTTAAAAAGGTGCCAGGGAAAGTTTGTTTGCAGCCATTTTTATAATTGCTGCAACCGTAAAATGATTTTCGTGCAATGATCGTGCCTTTGCCACATGCTGGACATGGTGCTACCTCTTTCGGCTTGTAGCTGGTTTTACGTGAAGAGGCAGGGTGGAGTACAATATCGATCTGTTGCTTTATTAATTTTTCTGGCACATCTTGGAGGAGTTTGTGAATAAACTTTTCAATATTGTGCAAAAAGTGCGGTCCTGTTCCTTCTCCATTGCCGATTTTTCGCAAGTAGTTTTCCCATTTCGCTGTCATGGAGGGGCTTGCGAGTAGGTTTCCCTCGATTGCTTGGCAAAGGATTCGGCCTTTATCAGTAATTGCGACGATATTGTTGGTTACGGTGATATAGCCATGTTTTTTAATTGTTTCAATGATTCCACTTCTTGTTGCTTCTGTTCCGAGTCCCTCTATCTCTTTCAAAACATTGATCTCCGTTTGATCATCAACAAGTTTCCCGCATGTTTTCATCATGGTAATCAGTTGCCCCTCCGTGTACGGCTTCGGCGGTTGTGTTTTGCCTTCTTTTATCTCAATTTCACTTTGGACGTTTTCCCCGTGTTTCAGTTGCGGAAGTGTCGGTTTTTCAGAGGCTTGGGCCTTTTGGGAAGGTGGGAAAAGCTCTTTCCAGCCTTTAACGCGCTCAGTCTTGCCTATGGAAAAAAAGGGCAACCCGTTCACATTTGTCGTTACTTTCGTTTCTGTGTATAAATAGTCTCGGTGAAACATGGCAAGTGTCGTCCGAATAATTTCTTCATATAAATTTCGTTCGAGTGATGATATTTTGGCGAGTGTTGCTTGAGTTGACAGCTTTTTGGTTGGAATAATTGCGTAATGCTCATGGACCTTAGAGCTGTCAACGAAGCGTTTTTTGGGAGTCCATGATGCCACTTCAAACGGGACCCCGATCAGCTCCTGAAAATCTCCAACTGAAGCCGCTAGATAGGAAAATTCTGCTGGAGTAATATGTCTTGTGTCGGTCCTTGGATAGGAAACAAGCTTTTTTTCGTAAAGACCTTGCAATGTTTTCAGCACCGTTGCTGGACTGGCTTTCCATTTGCGATTGGCGGTGGCCTGCAGGCTAGAGAGTGAATGTAACTGTGGTGGGGGAATTCGCTTTTCTGCCTCGGTCAGTTCCGTGATCGTTCCTGGTGTGTTTGGGTGTATTTGTCGCTCATTTAAAAGCTGAGCCACAATCTCTCGCTTTGGTTCTTTTATTTTTGCTTTCCCTTTATAAGTTCCATGCTGAGCGGAAAATTGAGCCTCCACTTCAAAAAACGGCTCAGAAACGAATGTCTCAATCTCTCGATCACGTTGGTAAATGAGATAAACTGTGGGTGATTGAACGCGTCCAATTGGAAAAACATGTTGAATGCCCTTTTTCTTCATCAAAAGTGTGTATAGGCGTGAAGCATTCATGCCAACGAGCCAGTCGCTAATCTGGCGGGCTTTTGCTTCTTCATACAATTGCAGATCTTTTTTATTATCCCGCAAGTGCTCGAACCCTTTGCGCACTTCGTCTGCCTCCAGCGAGTTAATCCATAAGCGTTTGATGTTTTTCCCACGTGCACCCGTGTGATTATAAATACTGTAAAAAATATTGGAGCCTTCTCGGTCCACATCACAAGCATTAATAACAGTGTCTGTTTGATGGATAAGTGTTTTTACAATATTAAACTGCTTCGCTTTCCCTCTAGCCACCTGAAATTCATAATGATCCGGAAGAATTGGTAAACTTTCGAGAGACCAGCGTTTCCACGCAGGATTGTAAGTGTGTGGTTCTTTTAGTTCCACAAGATGGCCAACACCCCAGGTGAGATATGCCCCATTTGGAAAGGTTGAACAAGGGGAAATTTCTATATAGCCTTCATGTTTTCGGGTTGGAAAAGCATCCGCATATGCCTTTGCCTGGCTTGGCTTCTCGGCTAAAATTACGGGTTTCATCACTTTCACCTCTAACTCCTAATCGTACGCTTGTTCTATTTTTAATTATCTCATAGAAGAGGGACTCCAGCAAGTAAATTACAAGAGTTTTAAAGTTTAGGTTATGGAGAACTTATGACTTAAACTCACTCAAAAATACGTTATACTTAAGGTAGATAGTCCATTTTTAAGGGGGTTCTTTTTATGAAGAAAATTATAAATGATCCAAATGAAGCGGTCCAGGACATGCTGGAAGGATTAGTGATGGCCTATCCGCAAAAACTGCAAAGACTAGCTGAGACAACAGTTGTGACGAGAAAGAATGTGCCAGTAACCGGCAAAGTAGGGCTTGTTAGCGGCGGGGGCAGTGGCCATGAGCCAGCCCATGCAGGTTATGTCGGAAAGGGGATGTTGGATGCAGCTGTTGCCGGAGAAGTTTTCACCTCGCCAACACCGGATCAAGTTTTGGAAGCGATTAAAGCGGTAGATAGTGGCAACGGAGTTTTCCTCGTGATTAAAAATTATACCGGGGATGTGATGAATTTTGAGATGGCGGCAGAATTGGCGGAAGCAGAAGGTATTCAGGTGGAAAAGGTGATTGTGAATGATGATGTGGCGGTGGAAAATAGTTCGTTCACAACAGGACGTCGTGGGATTGCCGGCACAGTATTCGTCCATAAAATTGCCGGCGCCAAAGCAGAAGAGGGCGCCGAACTCTCTGAAGTGAAGCGAGTTGCTGAAAAAGTCGTAGCCAATGTGCGCTCCATGGGCATGGCGCTTACACCTTGTATCGTTCCAGCATCGGGAAAGCCGAGTTTCCAATTGGACGAAAATGAAATGGAAATTGGGATTGGCATTCACGGGGAACCGGGTATTGAAAGAAAAAGGATTGGTACGGCAATGGAAATTGCGCATGAATTAACGGAAAAGATTCTTAAGGATCGAGAATTCTCTGGTGATGTTGCTGTCATGATCAATGGACTCGGAGCCACACCAGAAATGGAACTTTATATCCTTAACAAAAATGTTCAAAAAATCCTAAGTGAGAAAGGGATACATGTCTACAAGACATATGTTGGCGAATATATGACTTCGCTTGAAATGGCAGGATGTTCGCTGACATTATTACAATTGGATGAGGAATTAAAGTCACTGCTCGATGCAGCAGCTGACACGATTGCTTTTCGCCAGTAAAACATAATTAAGCCACTTTTGAAACAGGAAAGGAGTTTTCGCCCTATGGAAATCAATGCAACTCTAGCGGTTCAATGGATTGAAAAAACGAATGAAAAAATCCAGGAAAACAAGGAGTATCTTACTTCGCTCGATCGGCCAATCGGTGATGGAGATCATGGGCTCAATATGTCGCGTGGCTTCAAGGAAGCGGTAGAAAAGGTGAAAGCAGGGAATTATCCAACGCCAGCTGATGTTTTCAAGGATGTAGCCATGACCTTGGTTTCTAAAGTGGGAGGAGCCTCCGGACCATTGTTTGGAACAGCCTTTTTAAAAATGTCTGTCGCTACTGCAGGTCAGCAAGTGCTAAATGAAAGTGCTTTTGTAAAAGGCCTTGAAGCAGCTTTGGACGGAATTAAACAGCGTGGCAAAGCAACAACCGGCGAAAAAACGATGGTGGATGTTTGGGAGCCTGTTGTAGAATGGCTACAAGACAATGGTTTTGAACCTGAAGGTCTGCTTGCTGAAGCCGAAGGAGCGATGAATGCTACAAAAAATTTGACGGCTACAAAAGGACGAGCTGCCTATTTTAAAGAAAAATCAGTTGGACATATCGATGCCGGTGCAGCTTCTTCTTATTACGTGTTTGCCGCATTAGCGGAAGTGTTGGGAGGAAAATAACAGGATGACATATGTAGGGTTGGTTCTTATTTCACATAGTTCAAAAATAGCAGAAGGTGTGAAAGAACTTATTCGGCAGGTCGTGAAGGATGTTCCGATTGAAACGGCCGGCGGTACGGAAGAGAATGGGATTGGCACGAGTATCGATAAAATACAAGCCGCCATCAGCAAAGTTGACCAGGGGAGAGGCGTGCTGCTATTCTACGACCTTGGCAGTGCCAAAATGAACGCAGAAATGGCGATCGAAATGAGTGGCTTGGAGAATGTTCGCTTGATTGAAGCGCCAATCGTAGAAGGGGCTTATGTAGCTGCTGTAGAGGCAGGCATGGGGAAAGAATTAGATGAGGTAGAAAAACGAGTGAAAGCAAGCTTTTAAGGATGAGATGAAGGCAATACCAGAAGAGCTGAGCTGCACGTTCCTCTTCAATCAACAGAGACAGGCACACGAGTCTAGAGCTGTGTGCCTGTTTGGTCATGTGAATTTAAACTACTCTCCTTATTTATTGACGAAGTTAGCAGACTTGAAAGATGGCATGATATGGGAATTTCTCTTTTCATGCCCCATGCCCCTTCTATAAGCAACTCATTTTACATTACGCCCACATTTTGTATATTATACCTCCTTCATGAGCCTCATAGTAGACTATTAAGGAACTCATAAAAAATATCCTTCTGAATATAGTGGAAAGGAAAGGTAATTAGCAACAATGAATCATTTCGTTGCATACCTTAGAGGAGTTAACTAGTATATATAGTAGATTTGAGTGCGGTTTCATTGAAGTTAGATTCTTTCACTATCTCATTTCTTTTAGGAGGGAGAAGGTGGATTATTAGACAGGCATCATAAAATAGGAATATGGAGGTATATCAAAATGGAATTATATTTAATTCGGCATGGAGAATCTGTTGGAAATGTGTCTCCAGGTCAAGATCTGCCAGATTGTCCATTAACGAAACGCGGAGAAGAACAAGCAAGACTCGTTGTGCAGGGGCTAATGGAAGCTGAGATTACACATATTCTTTCTAGCCCACTCATAAGGGCGCTCCAAACGGCTCAGCCTTTTGCACGAGCAGTCAATAAGCCCATCATCGTGATGAAGGATGCTTACGAGGTTAGACATCTAGATTCATGTACGGGTGCAAAATTAAGCGATTTATTGGACCAATTTCCTGAGGCGGAATTTGGAGAGGATTTCGAGCCAAATGGATGGCATTATCAGGGAAATGAGAACCCCGCGATCATCATTAAAAGAGTCAGCAAGATCGCTGAACAATTGAAAGAATATCATGAAGAAGCTAAAATCGCGCTGTTTGCCCATGGTACATTGAATCAATATCTCATTAGAGAGTTAATCGGTCTATCCGATTCTAAACACGTCCGTTTTTATCAGGAAAATACCTGTATTAATTGGTTTACGATTACGAAGGATTTTACGAGAGTGAATAAAATAGGGGATGTCCATCATTTGCAGGGGCTTGCCGAGGTAAGGTAATAAAAAGACTTTGATTCATGATCTTATTGAAATGAGCAGTATAATTTATTTCCTCTGGATTAAAAAATCGTCACTAAGTAGGCCTATAGAAAAGCTTTATCTGCTTAGTGACGATTTTATATGAGAGGATCCTTATTACCCATCAAGCGACTGCATAACACGATTTAATTTGTCATGGGGCGTAGCGGCGCTAAATTCTGAGTTTCATAATCTAGCAAAAATGGCTATTTTTATTTTACATGTTCAAATACAGATGCTAAACCATCAGAACGGTTTAAATTGAAAAATGCTATGAATCTATCAATTGATGTATTTCCACTGTTAATTCTTTTTGCTAATTTTTTACTTCTTTTAATAAGGTATTGTTTATGATTTGCAGTAAAGTAAAAGCCTAATCCTGAAGTCATGCTAAAGTTACGAAGGTGGAGAAACCGGGTAAACACAAGGGAATTTTCTTTAACACTTTTACTCAAACCGATGTCGATAACTTTGAAGGGCTCTGTATTGTTAAATATATCTTTTAACCAAATCATATTATTCTCAGGTATGATCTGTTCAACCTCATAAAGGGAAGGATTGGAAGCTTTCATAGCGGCTAATAACTCTTCTTCCTGCCGACTAATCTTTTCATTTTGTTCTATGAACTCCATTACAGCATTTTTCCCCTTTTTTATATTTTCATAAATGGCGAAATCTAGAATGACATCTTTTTCATATTCATGTTCTAGTACAATCTCATTATTTTGTTTAACTCCCAATAATTCAATAGCTTTTTCAAAGTCGACTTGATTCACACATTGATTTAAAATATCTGAATGTAATTGAACTTGTCTTTTTCTATATTCTTTATATGTAGCTGACAAATCCATCGTATCCTCACCTAACTTTCTAAAGCGCGTTGCCGTAAGTTATCCTTACTGACGAGTGAACCTTTCCATTTGAGTTTCTATAACAAAAACTCTTTTATTCAATGCGGCAGTTTGATCATCTACATGTTGAGCAATCTTCTCGGTGAAATCGCCTAAATGTTGAACGATATTCTTTTGAAGTTGTTCTTGTCCATTTTGTAGATGTCTTTGGCCTTCTTTCAAACTGTCCACATCCCTTTTTACCTCGTGAACATCCGACTTAAGACTGTCCACATCCCTTTTTAGCCCTTGAATATCTGAATGAATAGGTTGTAGTTCTTCCTTTAGGACGGATCGTAATATTTCCTTTAATTCCTTGTTCACCATGTCCACTCCCCCAGACTTTTCATTATTATATCACAGAGGAAAATGGTATGACACAACTGACTCACAGAAGGAGCTACAATTAAACTTTCCCAAGTTCATCTATAAATGCTGGCCTTCTTTTATATAGAACACGCAATTCATCCTTTAATGCGTTTGTTTTTTCTCTCCCGATCGTGTTGGAATAGTTTTTCAGTTTCCTGCAAACACTTTGATAGGCTTTTCGATTAGAAGCCATCTGTGCTTCCGCTTTTATATAGTGTGTATACAACTCGGTGACATCCTCTGGAAATTTGCCAATTAACATGTCAGCATAACTTTCAATGTTTTCGGGATGTTCTTTTACATATTCCATAATCGCGTCGATATCCTCTTCTTCCTCTATTAGTTGGAGATAGATTGCGTTAGCTTGCCGGTTCCTCGAATGTTTTAATTCTTGTTTCAATTGAGTGTAAAAAGTTTTTTGATCCTTATGAACCAAGTCTTTTAATTCCCGGTAATAATCGAAATCACCGTTAAGTAAGAGTTCTTTACCCAATTTTTCCTGTTCTTTTTTCCATCCCAGACCTTTATACGCTTTGTATCTAAATTCCTTCCATCTTGTCGCCAATCCAGAATAGCCTTTGTCTTTTTTCTCTCCTTCCAAAGCAAGTTCGATTGCTTTCTCGTAATTTGCTTCCTGAAGAAGTTGATTAATTGATATTTTCCGAAACGATGAGTACTCAAGATGTTCTTTTAAAAATTGCTCTGTTTCTTCTTTCGTACCAAATCTTCTCAGCAAATCAAATTCAATATTAAGTAGGGATTCTTTGTAATACTTAATATAATCGTCATACGCTTCATCCGTTAAGTAAGAGTGAATGGCCGCTGTAATTTTATTTCTTAAAACTGGGACTTCTGCAAAATGAATGCACACCCGCAATAAGTCAATGCTAAAATCTTCCCAGCCGTTAAAGACTTCGTGTTGGCTGAGATGTAAGATTTTATTTAAGGCCTCTTCTTTCACGTTTCCATCATCGCAACTTAGTGCGAGTTCTTCTATCTGCTTGATCGCCTCATTGACAAGAGAACCGATCTCTCCTCCTGAATCATCCGAGTATTGAAAGGCCTCCATTCCTTCTATTAATACTAAACTAGCAATATCTATAGAGCGAAGAATGTGGTAGGTGTCTTGCGCCTTTTCCAAAATTTCCGACAGTTCATTAGCAAAACGGAATGTATCACTGTATGGGATCATGCCATGTCGACCGATATATTTATGGACAATGGATTGGATGGCTTGTTTACAATACTGAATCTCTTGCGCATCCGTACCACTTGAATATTTTAGCAAAAGCTTATTGGTTAAGACCAAATCATTTGCAGTTATATCTTCTATAATCGTGATTAAATCTTCTTTGGAGAGATTACTTAGCACTTCCTTTAATGAAGGCTCTTGTGTTTTGGTGTTATGATTTTTATTGGTTTGATCTCGCAATTCAAAGTATGCCGCAATTTGATGCTTACAAATCGTATCGAAATCAAAAGGACAGTTACAATCGGAATAGACGATTTCCTCATCCGCGCCTAACTTCACTACTACGTTATAATCAGTTCTACCTTCAACAGTAAATTGATATTCACCGTCCGCGTTACTAGATAGATTGATCACACGTCCTTCGAGATAATAAACATAACCTCTTTGGAAAATAGTCTGGGTTGTATAATTTTCGAAATTGTATAGCTTCATCCTGATTTCCTCACAATCTTTAAAAAACGGTCACGAGTTTTTGCCTAACACCATCATTACACCATCATTATAATTGAAAAATCTGCAAGATGACATAGGAGATTAAAAGTTCAAGGAATTAGAACGAAGGATTGGTTGAATGATTCGGATACGGAACAGCGCTTTTTGTTTAATATTCCAAAAGAGAGTGCAGGAGAAGCTATGGCGGAAAAAAATGTATTTGAAGTAGGAAAGGAGATGGGCCTATGTCTTATAACGAGGCATTAGAATGGATTGCCAAGAAGACAAGCGGACGTGGAACAGAAATTAAAAAATTATGACAAATAAACAACATATGGTCGTTTAAGGAATAAGTTCTTCTACGGCTGCTAACAATATTTCTTCTCCTCCCCATGCTTGTAGGGCTGCCCCAATCGATTGGATTAAATCTCCTGTTACCGCAGTTTTTTCAGCTTCGAATATGGAATGCTTGTCAGTTGTGCTAATCTGCTGGGTAACACCTAGAGCCTCCATTAATTGCCCAATGGTTTGTACCCAAATTCCGGTTAGAATTTTATCTTCACCTTCAACATTGTCCTTTAATGAATATAACTTGGATACTAGTACTGCTTCAGTAGCAACAGCAACCGCTTGAATCCATTGTAAAGTGGCAATTTGTTCTTCTATAACTGCCTTTAGTTCTTCATCCTCTAAAATATGTTCACTTTTGCTTCTGCCTTCACCATTAATGTTATTCATCATTTTCACCCTAATTCTTTATCGTTTATGCCTCAATTACTATTTAATTATTACTTTTTAGAAGTAAAGACATTAAAGTTGGACCTAATTTTGCGGTTTCTTTATTAATCTCAGTGGGGGATGAAAAAAACCACTGATTGAAGTTTCACTTTATTATAACTTTATACTATGCTTGAAATCTTTTATTGGATACTAAATTTCATAAGGAAATATTGAATAGATTTTTTCTACAAATAGGCAAGTTATCAATCCCCGTCAATATATATGGAAAAGGATGTTAAATAGGCGGTGAGAAAATTTGCATGTTATAGGGAAAAGTGTGATTCGAAAAGAAGCTTTTGACAAAGTGACAGGGAGAGCCAAATATACAGCTGATGAACGAACGGTCGATACTCTTTATGTCAAAATCGTACCAAGTGCATATGGTCATGCGAAAATTGTATCCATTGAGGATTCCTTGGCAAAACAAATACCGGGTGTCAGATCGATTATAGTAGGTAGTCATGATTTACCTCTTACGGGTGAAGAAATTAGAGATCGCCCTCCCATTGCAGTCGATAAAGTACGGTACTATGGAGAACCTGTGGCTCTTGTTGTGGCGGATCGTCCCGAAATCGCTCAAAAAGCAGCAGATTTAATCGATATCCAATATGATCAGCTTCCTGTTATGAATACGCCAACAGAGGCCCTAAAAGAAGATGCTCCTATTATCCACGAAAATTTAGTTTCCTATGGAAAATTAGGAACTGCCTATCCAGTACCAAATTCAAATATTGCCAATGTAACGAAAATACGTAAAGGGAATATGGATCTAGGCTGGAAGCAGTCTGAAGTCCAAGTTGAGGGGAATTATCGATTTTCTCCTTCTAGCCATGCAGCGATGGAAACAAGAAGTGCAACGGCGGAAATTAAACCAGATGGATATGTGCATATTACAACTTCTTCACAAGCACCATTTATGGTCAAAAAATTAATGAGTATTTATTTTGGAATCGAAGTAGGAAAAATCGTTGTAGAAACTCCCTTGGTAGGAGGAGCTTATGGAGGAAAAGCTCCTGTACAATGGGAAATTCTAGCGTATATCGCTTCTAAAGCTGTTGGTGGAAGGCGCGTAAAGGTTGTTTATACGAGAGAAGAAGATTTAACGACTGCTCCCTGTCATGTTGGCTTAGAGGCGAAAGTTAGAATTGGCTGTACAAAGGAAGGAATGATTAAAGCAGCTGAAATGTTGTATTTGTTTGATGGTGGTGCTTATTCAGATAAGGCAATTGATGTAAGCCGTGCCGGCGGCGTTGACTGTACAGGTCCTTATCATATTGAACATATTTGGTGTAATTCACTCTGTGTATACACCAATCATCCATATGGCAGTCCCTTTAGAGGGTTTGGCCATTCCGAGGTTCTATTTGCTTTTGAAAGAACAATGGATAAATTAGCGAGAAAGTTGGGAATCGATCCACTTGAACTACGAAGAAAGAACGCGATTTTACCAGGTCATACGACTCCGACACAGGTGCTATTAAACAAAAGCAATGTAGGGAATGTCGTTGCCTGTATTGATCGCTTAAAAGAACTCGTCGATTGGGATCAGGGTCAAATAGAGGAAATAGATGAAAGAAAGGTACGGGTAAAAGGGGTTGCTTGCGGTTGGAAGACTTCTACGATTGATACAGATGCAAGTTCTGGAGTGATTTTAACGTTTAATCCAGATGGGAGCATAAACTTAATTTCTGGCGTAGTGGAAATTGGTACGGGGACGAAGACCGCGCTTGCTCAAATACTTGCAGAACGAATGAAAATGGGCGTTGATCAAATCCATGTAAAAATGAGGATTGACACGCAAACAACGCCGGATCATTGGAAGACAGTAGCAAGCAGAGGAACTTTTATGGCAGGAAGGGCCGTGTTAGAAGCTGCGGAAGACGTGATCAGACAAATTAAGGATATTGCGGCCTTTGTATTAAGGACCTCTACCGAGGATCTTGAAGTAGCCTTTGGAAAAGTGTTTTTAAGGGATGATCCCAAAGTTAGCTTGGATTTGAAAGAGGTCGTTTATGGTTATACATTTCCAAATGGACATTCCATTGGTGGTCAAATTATTGGCCATGGAAATTATATTATAAGACGGATGACGAAATTGGATCCTAAAACAGGTGCTGGACAGCCTGGGCCAGAATGGACGGTCGCAGCGTATTACGTTGAAGTGGAATATGATAAAAGAGATTTTACATACAAATTAGTGAAAGCGGCAACGGTCGTTGATATAGGGGCTGTCTTAAACCGCAAAGCAGCACTTGGGCAAGTGATGGGAGCGATGAGCATGGGATTAGCCTATGCTGGGAGAGAAACTTTTATATTTGACGTGTTGGGGAGGGTTCTTAATCCGCAACTGCGAACATATAGACCGATTCATTATGGAGAGAATCCGCAGTATCTGGTCGATTTTATCACAACTCCTCATATAGAAGCCCCGTATGGCGCAAGAGGAGTCGGAGAACACGGGTTATTAGGAATGCCTGCAGCGCTTGCCAATTCTTTAACTGTTGCAGCCGAAGTCGACATCAATGAACTGCCTGTCACTCCTGAATTCATTTGGAGATGCAAGGGGGAAAAGCGTTGATACCTTATGATTTTGAATACTACAAACCCAATTCGGTTGCGGAAGCAACGTCCTTATTTACTGATTTAGACGAAAAGGGAAGATCCCCTCTATTTTTTTCAGGTGGTACGGAAGTGATTACGCTCGGAAGATTAAATCTGATGAAAACTGGGGCAGTGATCGATATTAAAGACATTTTGGAATGTAATGTGATGGAGCTAAATGAAAATTCGCTAGTGATCGGGGCAGCTAAGACTTTAACGGACATGGAGGAAATGAATCTATTTCCATTACTAAGTAAAACGGTTAGAGAAATTGCTGACCGAACAGCTAGGAATAAGATCACAGTTGGCGGAAATATTTGTGGACAGATTTTTTATCGTGAAGCAGTGTTGCCTTTTTTATTGGCTGATAGTCAAATGGTGATAGCTGGCAGTCAAGGGATCAAGACGGTTCCCATTGGGGAAATTTTTAACGAACAACTTTTATTAAATCAGGACGAGTTTCTCGTACAAATTAAGACAAATCGGAGATATATTGATATGCCCTTTATGAGTATAAAAAGGAGGCGCCAATGGAATACGGGCTATCCTCTTATTACCGTTGCTGCACTTAAGGCTGAACAAAAGGTTAGAGTCGCTATAAGTGGTCTAACCCATTTTCCATTTCGAACTAGTCAAATCGAGGATTCACTAAACAGAACGGAGCTTTCCTATGAAGGAAGAATAGATCTTGCTTTGAGTCGTTTAGATGTACCTGTTTTAAATGATACGGAAGGTTCTTCCCGTTATCGATTGTTTGTCTTAAAAAATACGCTGTATGATGTTTTACATGAATTAGGAGGCGAGGAAAATGGAGGCGTCTAATTCCTTGAAGGTAAGCACAACATTGCTGGTGAATGGGGAAGAGAGAGAAGTGATATTTCGCTATTCAGATGTTCTTTTAGATGTCTTGAGAAATACATTAGGCCTTACAGGAGCAAAACCAGGTTGTCTAAATGGAGATTGTGGCGCCTGTACGGTCAATATTGATGGAGTTGCTCAAAAATCTTGTCTAACTTTGGCAGTTGAGGCGAGGGGGAAAGAAATTCTAACGATCGAGGGGTTGAATGATCCCATCCAAGGGGCATTTGTCGATCACTTTGCTTTTCAATGTGGTTATTGTACACCTGGATTTCTCATGAATTGCCATTCTTTGCTCAAAACTCGGAAAAATCCTTCAGATGAGGAAATAACGAAGTGGCTTGAATCCAATATTTGTCGCTGTACAGGGTATATGGAAATAGAAAAAGCGGTTAAATCCGTTATAGTCGGTGTTCAAAACGGAGGATGAAAAGGATGCTACGCCGACGTCAATCGCTAACACCCTGTATGTCAAAAATTCAGGAGGACTTCTGTGTTGGTGATTGGCGTGAGCTGTTTTATTAGAAGCGCAGAACTCATAATTTTAAAAAAGAAGAGAACAATAATATCTAGAAGTACTTAATTTAAAAGGTGGCGTTCTGATGGATTTTCCGACCATACATACGAATTTCTGGGATGCTGTCATTTCGGTTCCAGTAGTCATGATACTTACCCAACTTATAAAGTTATTTCTTAAAGTACCGAGGAAATTTGTACCAACGATTGCTCTGGTCTTAGGATTATGTATTTCTATCTTTATAGCGCACCGTCATAGTTTTATCGCAGGATTTATGGGATGGTTTTATGGGTATGCTGCAATTGGGTCTTATGCTTCATTAAAAACAACCATTCAAGCATACAGAAACGAGAAAGAATAAAAATATTTTCCCCCGTTTTTGGATATCCCACTAGGCGTTTGCACTTCTCTAAACTTGGATTAAAAACGAGGCCGGATCTCTTTTTGTTATATCATCTTCGAGTAATCACACTCGCCCACCGACTTGAATCCTTTCTCATTCAAAAGTTGTATGCATGAATCCTCTTTTTTTAGTAGGAGTTTTCCGTCTGCCTTCCGATGTTTCTCTATGCTCACTCCCTTTAAAATAATAGTAAGAACAATAAAGAAGGCGAGTGATTTTATGAAAGCGGTTGTGATGATTACAGGCGCATCTAAAGGCCTTGGCAGGGCATTGACATTGGCATTCGCACAACAAGGAGTACGGCTTGCCATTTGTGCAAGAGGAGAAGAGCTGCTGCAGAAGGTAGAGCGGGAAGCACAGGAGCTTGGGGCAGAAGTCATCGCAGTCAATGCTGATATCTCTGATGTTAAGGATGTCGATCGTTTCGTATCGATTGCGGAAGAAGCATTTGGACGGGTGGATGTATTAATTAATAATGCATCCATATTTGGACCAGGACCGACACTGCTGGCTGATTATCCGCATCATGACTTTGCGGAAGTACTTCGAGTGAATGTAATGAACCCTTTCCTTGTTACGAAGCGGGTATTGCCAGGCATGTTAACCCGAAATAAAGGAAGAATCCTTAATGTCACATCGGAAGCAGGAAAAACAGGATTTGCGGAATGGGGCGCTTACGGTATTTCCAAGTTCGCAGTGGAGGGCTTAACACAAACCTGGGCTGATGAACTGCAGGATACAGGGGTTAGTGTGTGTATGGTTGACCCTGGGGAAATGGATACGGAGATGCACCGGATTGCAGTTCCGGATTGTGATTATGAACTGAGTGATCCGAATGATGTTGCGAAAGTATTTGTATCGATCACATTGAATGAATCCATGGAAGTAAACGGAAAGAGATTTGAGGCGCAATCTCTTTTAGATGAAAAAGGGGAAAGTCAATGATGGTAGCTGCCCGTTCCTTCCAAGTGCCTAAATATTTAGATGCGAGTACCCTTGCGGAATTTAGAGGAATCAGTCGGGATCATGTCCGATTAATGACACTCGATAGTGTTACAGGGAAACACTTTCATCATTATTTTAATCAGCTGGATTCCAGCTTGCGTGAGGGAGACTTGCTTGTGCTAAATAATAGCCGCACCCTCCCGCCTGTGTTAAAAGGGAAAAAGGGGAAAGCAAGCGATTGAAATTCGCTTATCCCGTAAATTAACGGACCAGGAATGGGAAGCACTCATTGTAGAAGACGTATGTACAGTCGGGGAAAAAATCGATCTACCTGGAGAATTAACGGCAACGATTACGGGAAAAGGAAATGAGGCGCCTTTGGTGATTCTTTCCTTTTCAAAGAGCGGATTGGATTTATACGATGCGATTTATCGATACGGGGAGCCGGTCTACTATGAATATATTAAAACACCGTGGCCGTTAGAGATGTATCAGACGGTTTATGCTTCCGTTCCGGGTTCTGTGGAAATGCCTTCAGCCGGAAGAGCTTTCTCTTGGAAACTGCTTAATAAATTAAAGCGAAAGGGCGTCAAAATTGCTTATCTGCAGCTGCATGCCGGGTTAAGTTATTACGAAAATGACCGCTGGCCTAATCCTAGTAACCATCCTGAAGCATTTTGCATTCCAGAAGAAACAGCAGAATGGGTAAACAAAACGAAAAAGAATAAGGGACGGGTCATTGCCGTTGGAACAACAGTGGTTCGGGCCCTTGAAACAGCGGTCAATCACGCCGGAAATGTGGAAGCACAGGAAGGGATCACGCATCTATATATTCAAAAAGGGTACCCACTGAAGGCAGTGGATGGACTTTTAACAGGGTTTCACGAACCAGAGGCCAGCCATCTGGATCTGCTTACTGCGTTTATTGATGAAAAACTTCTTATGAAAGCCTATGAGGAAGCATTATCAGCAGAATATCTTTGGCATGAGTTTGGTGATATGAATCTGATCCTACCAATGGAAGAGAAACGATGAAGTGGCATCATGCTGGTATTGAAGTACGAAATTTAGATGACTCCATTCACTTCTATGAAAGGATGTTTGATTTTACAATTGAGCAATTCCTTACGTTAAGCGGTGAGAAAATTGCTTTTCTAAAAAACAACGGTGTGAGAATCGAATTAATTGAATCAGAGGTCATTCCGGCCCCATGCAATTCAGTCCATATATCGTGGCAAGTCGAAGACATAGAGAGCTGGATGAAAAGGCTAAGAGGAAAGGGACTCTCTCCTTCAGAAGGGCCTTACGCGCTGAAAAGTGGCTGGGTTACTGTTTTTTATGAAGGACTTGATGGTGAGATAATAGAGCTCATTCAACTGTAAGATCTGCATTACGATCTTGATATTTCCGTGATTCGAGTATATATCTTTTTCTGCTTTTACCATCCTTTTTCATTTAACATGAACGCTTGATAAGCTGCTAAAGTAAGACATGTGATGTGAACACATGATCTTTCGCCACAAATAATTTCGTACTAGCACTTGTGCAGGAAGCATGGGTGCTTTCATTTTTGTGGATTGAATGCCTCTCTTTCGGTAAAAATAAGATTGCGGTAGTGTCAAAAATTCTATGAAAACAAAAGCCGAAAAGTAACTCTAAGGTCTAAAAGGGGTGGTAAGCTGCCGCAATCGCTCTTGACAAACACGCCAATGGTTTGAATTCAGACTAACAAGGGCAAAGGAGGTAAATAAATGGAACGCAATCATGATAACTACACTATTTCCGGTACAAGTATCGAGGAAGTGAAAAGAAAAAATGCTGAATCAGGCATGTCTTATAATGAGGCATTAGAATGGATCGCGAAGACAACAGGTGGGCGTGGAACAGACATATACAGTGATACAAATGTAGAGGAAGTTAAAAGGCGGAATCAATCTAGCCAAGATTATAATAAAGAAAAATAAATAGACTACGTCAAATAAGAAACTTTTAAACGGCTTTTGTCTTACCGGAGCCGTTTTATTTTTTGTAAACAACATGAGGGTTATTTTAAAGGGAAAAGGGTCTATTATGGCCGATTTTCAAAGAGTGAAATCCATACAACCAGGGTATTTTATATTTAAAGATGGTACGATACCAATATACACGAGAGAAGAGAGGATACCGATACGATGAATCAAGCAATGGGATGGAATTTTGATAACAGCTACGTCCATTTGCCAAAGGCTTTTTATACAAGCCAAGCGCCAACACCTGTTGAAGAGCCAGGCTTAGTTTTCTTAAATGGCTCCTTAGCCAATTCGCTCGGTTTAGAGGCGAAGGCTTTAATAAACGAAGAGGGAACGGCCATATTTGCTGGCAATCAAATTCCGGAAGGCGCCAAGCCAATCGCACAGGCGTATGCCGGACACCAATTCGGGAATTTTACGATGTTAGGGGATGGTCGTGCTGTACTCTTAGGGGAGCAGATCACCCCAAAGGGAGCTCGGGTTGATATTCAATTGAAGGGGGCAGGACGCACGCCGTATTCTCGCGGTGGGGACGGGCGAGCGGCTCTTGGACCGATGTTGCGGGAATATCTCATCAGTGAGGCGATGCATGCTTTAGGTATTCCAACTACGCGCAGTTTGGCGGTTGTCGTAACTGGGGAGCCTGTATTTCGGGAAACGCCTTTGCCAGGAGCGATTTTAACGCGTGTTGCGGCAAGCCATTTACGTGTCGGCACGTTTGAATATGCGGCACGTTTGCGGGATACAGAAGAGTTACGAGCGTTGGCAGATTATGCATTGGAACGCCATTATCCTGAATTACTACAGGAGGAGCAACCGTATCTTTCCTTCCTGCGAGTTGTCATGGAACGCCAAGCACGGTTAATCGCAAAATGGCAATTAGTGGGCTTTATTCACGGGGTTATGAACACGGACAATATGACGATAAGTGGAGAGACGATTGATTACGGACCTTGCGCATTCATGGATACGTATGACCCTGCCACTGTCTTCAGTTCCATTGATAGAGAAGGCCGCTACGCCTATGGGAATCAGCCGTATATGGCCGGGTGGAATTTAGCACGGTTTGCTGAAAGTCTCTTGTCATTGTTGCATGAAAATCAGGAGACGGCTGTGGAGATTGCTCAACAGGAAATGCCACGTTTTACGGAACAATATGAACAACATTGGCTTCAGGGAATGCGAGCGAAACTCGGTTTATATAACAAAGAGCCAGAGGATGCGGAGTTGGTTGAACAATTATTAAAATGGATGGAAGAACATCAAGCCGATTTCACGAATACATTCCGGGCCTTAACGCTTAATCAAACAGACAAGATTACTGAATGTAAGAATCCAGAATTTACAAAATGGCTTGAGAAGTGGAAAGCACGTCGGGAAAGACAAACAGAATCAGAAGCAGATTCTCGCACTTTGATGAAAAAAAGTAATCCTTCTATTATCCCGCGTAACCATCTTGTCGAGAAAGCGTTAGATGCAGCAGTGGAAGAAGGGGATCTCCAAGTAATGGAGGAGCTGCTTCAAGTTCTTGCTGAGCCATATGCCTATACTCCTGAACAAGAAAAATACACAACATTGCCAGAGCCATCCAATGTTCCGTATCAAACGTTCTGTGGGACGTGAAGGAGGAAAAGCGCAAGTTTGTGAAATAGAAAAGCCGATAGTCATCACGTCCAACAATGGTTTAGGAAAAAGCGGTCAGAAACCTCCACATTTCAATGAGGAGATGAATGACCGCTCTCCTTTGAATAAAGACTATTAAGTTAACACCCTATAATTATTGCTGGATTGAGATATTAATTATATACTAATTGTCCTAAAACCTAGCTAGGCAAAGGAATGATGAGATGAGAAAAACTATTTTTGTCCTCTTGGCTGCAGCTGCTATCATGATTATTTTTGTTTTCAATAATACGAAAAATGCCGAGCAAAATCATTCTATATACGTAGCTGTCAATGGAAATGACCAAAATGATGGCACAAAGTCAAAACCATTTCGTACATTAAAGAAAGCCTCTTCAGAAGCTAAAGCGGGGACGACCGTCTTCATACGAAAAGGGACCTATCATGAAAAATTGGTCGTGAAACATAGTGGGACAAAAGAGAAACCAATTATTTTTAAAGCCTACAAAAAGGAAAAAGTTGTCCTTAGTGGCAAAAGCCTAAAGGATGTTGAAGGGGATACTTCCCTAGTTACGATCAATAATAAAAACTATATTACGATCAGTGGATTAACAATTCAGGATTTAACGACTGAATTATCAGATGAAACGGTAATGGGAATTTATGTAACGGGCTCTAGCCGTCATATTACATTAGAAAATAACCATGTGCAGCGCATTGAAACCCATGCAGATGATGGGGATGGTCATGGGATCGCTGTGTACGGAACGGGCCCAATGAAAGATATACAAATTTTGCATAATCTTGTGGAAGATTTGCAACTTGGCTCTAGTGAATCTCTTGTACTTAATGGAAATATTGATGGCTTTAATGTGGAAAATAATCTAGTTCGCCGCAACGATAATATCGGTATCGATCTGATTGGGTTTGAAGGTACGTCTACGAATAAGAAAGCTGACTATGTGCGAAATGGTGTTGTGAAAAATAATAAAGTTTATGAAATATCTTCATATGGCAATCCAGCCTATGGGAAAGATTATTCTGCTGGCGGAATTTACGTAGATGGTGGAAATAATATAACCATTGAAAAGAATACCATTTATAAATGTGATATCGGAATTGAAGCAACCTCTGAACATGCGGGAAAATATGCAGCTTATATTAACATAATAGACAATATTATTTATAACAATTTTTATACAGGAATTTCAATTGGCGGATATGATGAAAAGCGTGGAGGCACGATCCATTCTACAATCTCTCAAAATATCCTTTATCGAAATGACACGAAGGGCTTAGATGGGGGACAGCTTTTATTACAGCATGATACAAAAAACAATGTAATCGAAAGAAATATTTTCACTGCCGGGCCATCCCGCTTATTGATTGCCAACTATTTTACAACTAACCAAGCAAATAAACTGCAAAAGAATGTATTCCATAAAGAAAAAGGAAAAACGGGTATCTGGGTATGGAAAGAGGAAGAATACACGTCATTTCCTGAATTCAAAAAAGCTTCGAACAGTGATGCGAAATCTAGTTACATTGACCCGAAATATGAAAATGAAAACAAATATGATTTTAGATTGAAAAAGGACTCACCGGCAAAAGATATTGTAGAATAATCATACTTCTCTAAGCCCTGACCATGGGAAAAAGTGGGCGGGGCTTAGCTAAAATTCTTGACGCCGGGATTCCAACTTCAAACCAAGCTAGCAAAAAATGCTAGATACCAAAGGATGTCGGGTTATTAAAAACCTAATCTTGGTTAACGCAATCTCGAACACCGAATTTATCCCTATCCCATTTTTCTCCTCGTAATGGAAAATAAAAATATCCTTTACTTCGATTCGAGTAAAGGATATTTTTTAGAGAGAAGATAAGCTTAGAGCAATTTAATGAAGTGATTTTATTTTTCTAAATACTCTTCTACTTCTTTTCGTGTAGGGATGGCCTCTTGTCCGCCATGGCGTGCTACTTTGATTCCTGCAGCTACACTGGCAAACTTGGCGGATTCTACTAAATCGTTAGTATCTAAATATGAGCTCGCGAGCGCCCCAGCAAAGCAGTCGCCTGCTCCGACTGTGTCAACGGCTTTCACTTTAATTGCATCCACTACTGTTGCTTGTCCATTTTGATAAACAAGACTTCCATGCTCACCCATTTTTACAATGACGTCTTTGATTCCAAGTCCGCTTAATTTTTTTGCGGCTTCAAGCGCCGATGCTTCGTCTGTTACTTCAATACCAGTAATTCGCTTTGTTTCTTGTTTGTTCGGAGTGATTAAATCAGCATATTTGAAAGCTTCGTCAAAGATTCCCTCTGCTGGTGCTGGATCTAATATGACATACATATTGCGTTCTTTGGCGGCTTTCATTGCGGCGATAATAGAGTCCTGACTTGTTTCCATTTGAATCAAAAGGATTTTTGCCTCGATTTGTTCGAATATTTTTTTCATATCTTCTGTTGTGAGGGAATCATTAGCACCTTTTGTTCCAACCATTGTATTCTCACCAGTGCTATCAATCATCGCAACAAAGGTTCCTGTTCCCGCTTCTTCACTTCGAATGATATGTGTTGTGTCCACGTTTTTAGAATCTAAATTTTGAATTAATTGCTTTCCGGCGCTATCATTTCCCACTGCTCCAATTAAGCATGTTTTCTTTCCGAGCTTTGCAACCGATACTGCTTGGTTTGCTCCCTTACCACCAGGCTTCATAGTGATGGAATCACAGAATAAAGTTTCCCCATATTCTGGATAATTAGGTGTTTCCACAATCACATCCATATTTATACTACCAACAACTGCTATATCATACTTCATTTAAACTACCTCCAGTTCTAGTTGAGAAGTCGAGCTTTTTATATCGTTCCGGGGTTAAATAAATTTCTAGTTAGTGCGACATTTTCTTCAAGTGTGTGATGATGATTGAAGACAGCGCTTGTGCCTAAAACGTACATGGTCGCTCCGTTATCCTTGCATTTCGGTATAGTATTTTCTCCGATATTACCGTCTACCTGGATTTCGATATTGCGGTTATACTTTTTAATTCGCTCGTTTACTTTTGCAATTTTTTCATACATAGTCGGAATAAACTTTTGTCCTGCAAATCCAGGATTTACCGTCATGACGACGATATAATCTAAGAGGTCATAGACATAATCTAAGAATTCTAGTGATGTTCCTGGATTAATGGCGACACCGGCCTTTATTCCATGCTTTTTAATTGTTGATAGTAGGCTATGCAAGTTTTGAGTTGATTCTTGATGAACAGAAATCATGTCAACGCCACAATCCGCAAATAAATCAATATGTTTTTCAGGCTCTTCGATCATTAAATGAATATCTAATGGAGTGTTCGTTAATCTTCGTACCGTTTTAACAAAGTCTGGTCCTAGTGTAAAGTTGGGGACAAATTTACCATCCATAATATCGATATGGTAAAAATCCACACCAGCTTTATCTAATTCTTTTATGTTTTGTTCTAAATTTCCTAAGTCTGCACACATCAGCGATGGTCCTAATTTATACATGTCTATTCCCTCCAGAAGAATTTCGGATTACTAGACTTGGTTCCAATTGATATTGCTTTGGTTTTGGGTTTTTATTGTTTATTAAATCGATTAATTCACTAACAGCGAGTTTACCAATATCATGTTTGCATTGATCCACCGAAGATAAGGGTGGATAAGTATATGAAGAAAGGCTTACGTTGTCGTAACCTACAATTTTCACTTCACCTGGTATTTGAATGCCAAACTCATGACAGGCACGCATGGCACCAATGGCCATTGCATCATTTGCACAAAAAATACTATCAAATGTTTGGCCTTTTTGAATTAGAGCTTTTGCGTTCTCATAGCCACTTTCTATTCCAAAATCGCCATAACAGATCGTTGTTTTGACTGGATGCTCCGCCTCATTTAGTGCAAGGGTGAAACCAGTTAAGCGATCAATGGCACTTTTTTCATTTTTGGGACCAGAGATGAAAACAAGATTATTGCACTGTTCATCACGGAGGAGGTGGGTTACAGCCAGTTGGGCGCCTAATGAGTGATCTACCGTAATGGCTGAATAAGAATGTTCAAAATTGGCGCGGTCAATGGTGATTGTTCTAATTCCACGCTCCTCTAAAACAGCTAAATCACTAGGCCCTACATGTAATGAATTAATAATGGCTCCACTAACATATTGATCCATCATCGCTTCTAGGTAATATTCAACTTTCGCCCGATCATCATCACTGTTACATAATAAAATGTGAAACCCATTTTTATTTGCGTACCGTTCAACTTCCTTAATGAGTTCAGGAAAAAATGGGTTATTAAGTGTTGGAACAAGGAAGGCGATTAAATTTGAATTTCCTTCAGATAAACTTTTGGCTAATCTATTTGGTTTATAATTCAACTTTTTAATAATATTTTCCACATGAGCAATTGTTTCCGAGCTAGCGCCACCTTTATTATTAAGAACCCTTGAAACAGTAGCGACAGAAACACCCGCTTCTTTAGCAACTTCTTTTATCGTGACCATTCTATTCCCTCATTTACGTAACCGATTACTCAATTCCATTTAAACATTAGGGATAAAAAATGTCAACTATGAAAAAAAGGTATATTTTTTAGTATTGTGTCTTAAAAAAATTTCTGTTATAGTTTTGAAGAATGTTAACGTAACCGATTACGATAATTACTTATTTTATAAAAAAGGAAGGTACGCCAAATGTTTATTGAACGTTTAAACGATGCTTTTAATGCCTTTATTAATTTAGGTGGATCGGCCATGATGTTTATCATCATCACGATTCTCTCGTTAATTGTCGGTGTTTCTATCTCTAAAGCAATTGAAGGCGGTTTGCGGATGGCTATCGCTTTAACTGGTATGGGAGCTATCATTTCTTTACTTTCTAGTACTTTTGCTCCAGCTTTAGAAAGCTTTGTTGAGTCGACAGGAGTGTCTTTATCTGTCACCGACTTGGGTTGGGCACCACTTGCCGTTATCACTTGGGGCTCTGTTTATACTTTATATTTTGCTTTTATTTGTTTAGTGGTAAATGCCATTATGTTAATTGCGAAGAAAACCACTACACTAAATGTAGATTTATTTAATATTTGGAATCTCTCTGTTATTGGGCTTCTTACGATGTACTACTCAGATAATAACTTGATTTTAACGACTTTATTTGTTGGTTTTATTTATGCGCTTATGCTAATCAATGCGGATGTTATGAAGCCTACGATTAATCGCTTGTTAGGATATGATCAAGACAATATTACAACAACGGCTCATCCATCCTTGTTAATTGCGCCGGTTGTCATGCTATTTAATAAAATTATTGATGTATGCTTACCTTTTATTGATAAATTTGACTTTAATGCAGAAGCATTGAATAAAAAAATTGGCTTCTGGGGAAGTAATTTTGCGATTGGAGCCTATTTAGGTGTGTTTATTGGATTACTAGGTCGTCAATCTGCAGCTGAGATTTTTACGTTAGCCTTTACAGGTGCCGTTGCTCTTGAACTATTTGCGTTAGTTGGTAGCTGGTTTGGACCAGCCATTGGCCCTTTATCTGAAGGGATTACAAATAAAATGAGCAAACGGTTCAGTGGTCGAAAATTACTCATCGGAATTGACTGGCCGATTTTAGCTACAAGAGCTGAACTTTGGGCTGTAGCCAATATTTTAGCGCCCATTCTACTTGTTGTAGCCATTTTTCTCCCAGGAAACACGGTGCTTCCGCTAGGTGGAATCTTATTAACTGTGTTAGCACCAGCTTTATTAATTGTTACACGAGGTAGAGTAGTACGTATGACAATCATCGGGACGGTCCTAATTCCATTGTTCTTGTGGGGTGCCACTTTGATTGCGGAATTTGTTTCAAAAACATCGAAAGCAATGGGGAATTTCCCAGAGGGATTATCTTCTAATGCCTTAATCTCCTCGGTAGATTCCGATCCGATTGAAAAAATGCTCGCCATTTTATTTGGGAAAGCTGTTGATACAATGGACATGAAACTAATAGGCTTTTCTATACTAGCGTTAGTGGTATATATCTTATTGTTTGCATGGTACTTTAAACAAATGCGCAAAGAAAATAAGAAGTTAGAAAACGAAAGTAATTAATCTATTCAGTTTAAGGTGAGAATGAAGGGAAGAGCAGCAGGTTTTGTGATGACTCCAAAACTTAGCTGCTCTTTGTTTGTGTCTGTTTTCGTTGCTTAGAAATCGATAGGGTTTTGTGCTTAGGGATCGCGACTTCGAACATATGGGGACAATCCCTGCTCTGATAAAGCGTTCCAATCCTCCAAAAACTTCCACTTGTATAAAGAACGCCCGTTTGCATATAATGGTTATGAGAACAAATGTTCAAAGGGGCGATTGCGATGTTGTCATTTTTACAAAGGGCATGTGAATCCCATACTCCTATACAAATTATTTACATGGACAGAAATCACCAAATAAGCCAACGTACGATTAAAATCCTATCGATTTCGGCTACATCAATGAAGGCCTATTGTTATGCAAAGCGGCAATTCCGTACTTTTACAATAAGGAATATCTTATCTGTTAGCCCAATAAGAAGAGGGGCTTGATTGATGAAGCCCAATAAATTAACGCCTGGTCATAACCTTATGTGGGAATCCAGCCGAATGATGTTGCCTGAACACGTAGAAGCTATTTTAGAATGGCAAAAGGGACTGGAAAAAGTGAAAAAGCCGATCATTGATGAGCAGCAGTGGACGGAATTTGCTCATATTATTCAGGAGGCTAAAGCTTGCAAGCGAAGAATTAAAATCACGATTTGGAAAGATGGAATATTTGACGAGATTGTTGGCTGGGTGCATAACGTTGATCCTCAGCTCAAGCGAATTCGCTTGAACATAGATGAAATTGATGTCGACTATGTGAAATTTAGTGATATCACGGGAATCGAACCGATGGATTGAGGGGGGCATAGTGATGAAGGAGGGGAGATTCTCTTTCCACATCCTTCTTCACTGCCCCCGGTGTATCCTGCAAAACTCCTTTTTTATAAGATGGTAACAAAAAATATCCATTCTATTTATTCCGTTATAGATCCAAGATAGAGTTGGATCTACGAAAAAGTGGAAGTTCGTCCAAAATGTCGATCCAAAGTAAGGTTGGATGTACAAAAAATTGAAGGATCATCCAAAACGTCGATCCAAGCTGGGGTTGGATCTACGAAAAAGTAAAAGTTCGTCGAAAACATAGATCCAAAGTAAGGTTGGATGTACAAAAAATTGAAGGATCATCCAAAACGTCGATCCAAGTTGGAGTTGGGTCTACGAAAAAGTAAAAGTTCGTCGAAAACATAGATCCAAAGTAAGGTTGGATGTACGAAAAGCCGAAGGATCATCCAAAACGTGGACCCAAGTTGGAGTTGGATCTACGAAAAAGTGAAAGTTCGTCGAAAACGTAGATCCAAAGTAAGGTTGGATGTACGATAAGCTGAAGGATGTGACCCAAACTGGAGTTGGTCTACAAAAAAATGACTTTATGAATAGAACGATGAAAGATTTAAAAAAATCCACAAAAAGATTGTGACGTTATTCACAAGTGTGATTAAACATGGTATATTATAGATATAGTATTACATTATCCAAAAGGAGAGAGAGTATTATGTCTAATATTATTTTTGTTTCACCGAATAAATATATACAAGGAAAAGGAGCTCTAAAAAGTATTGGCTCTTATGTAAAAAATATGACGAAAAAGCCTCTTATTATTTCAGATCATATTGTTTGGAATCTTACAAAAGACACGGTAACAGAAAGCCTTCATAGAGAGAATATTGATTTTCATTTTGTAGAATTTAATGGAGAAGCCTCGGTCAACGAAATTCATCGAATTGCAGAAGAAGGAAAAGCTAACCAGGTTGATCTCGTTATGGGGGTTGGGGGTGGAAAAACGCTTGATACGGCTAAAGCAATCGCGGATGAGCTAGATGCAGGTGTCGTCATTGTACCAAGTACAGCTTCGACCGATGCTCCTACAAGCGCATTATCGGTGATATATAGTGATGATGGTGTATTTGAATCCTATAAATTTTATCAAAAGAATCCTGATCTCGTGTTAGTGGATACAGAAGTCGTTGCCAAAGCCCCGGCTCGCTTATTTGCATCTGGCATTGCGGATGCGATGGCTACATGGGTAGAAGCAAGAGCAACCATTAAAAGTAATGGCACAACTATGGCTGGTGGGAAAACAAGTATTGCCGCTAAAGCGATTGCCAAAGCTTGTGAAGAAACTTTATTTGCTTATGGAATTCCGGCTTATCAAGCGGTTCAAAAGGGTGTTGTTACACAGCATGTAGAAGCCGTGGTTGAAGCCAATACTTTGTTATCTGGTCTTGGCTTTGAGAGCGGTGGATTAGCTGGGGCCCATGCCATTCATAATGGATTTACTGTACTTGATGGAGACATTCACCATCTCACACATGGAGAAAAGGTAGCTTATGGCACACTTGTTCAATTAGTGTTAGAACTTCACCCTGAAGAGGAATTGAAAAAATATATTCAATTTTATCGTGAGCTTGGTTTGCCAACAACATTAAAGGAAATGCATTTAGATCAGGTATCATATGAAGACCTTCTAAAAGTAGGACAAGCGGCCACTCAAGAAGGGGAAACAATGGGAAATCTATCCAGTGACATTGCAGCGGAAGATGTGGCCAATGCCATACTAGCCGTGGATCAAATAGCTATTAAATAAGAAAAGCGTAAGGCGCCCGCCTATCGGCGACAAGCAAATGTTCTGAACCAAAGAAAGGCGATTTTTTGCCTTTCATTGGTTCAGGTTATTTGACCTCGAGCCGATGGCGCCTGGAGCTGGATCAAGCATTAGCCAAAATTTATACTTTCTTATCTTTTAAGAAAAGCGTAAGCGCCCGTTTAGCGACGTACAAACTTTTATAATAAGGATGAACAAAGAATAAACGGCTAAAGGCGCCACGTCAATCGCCACGCCGTTTTGACCAACATCCTGTTGGCCTAAGATTGAATCGAAGCCATCACCCAATCAAAGAAAAAGGGATGGTTTAAATAAAAATGGGGCCTGCTCCCTAATGTGTTAACGCATTGGGGAGCAGGCCTCTTATTTGTAAAACAAGTTAAATGGACCTAAACAAAGGTAAATAAAAATATATTTATTGGTTTTGTGTTGACTTTTAGATGTGTGTTCATTATTATTAAAGATATTCAAAAAATGCAATCGCTGTCATTAAGACTCTATCATTTACAGAAGAAGGAAGGCGATGGAATGAAGCGAAAAGGGTTTATTATGAAGGTTTATGCGGATAAACATGAAGAATATGAGAAAAGGCATAATGAAATTTGGCCTGAGATGGTCGAAGAGCTACGCCGACATGGGGCTCGGAATTATTCCATCTTTTTAGATAAAGATACGAACCAACTATTTGGTTACATCGAGATTGAGGACGAGGAAAAATGGAATCAGATGGCGCAAACGGCGATCAACCAAAAATGGTGGGAATTTATGAAACCGCTTATGGAAACGAATCCTGATAATAGTCCTGTTACGGTAGATTTAATAGAAGTTTTTCATATGGATTAGGCTAAACGACACAATTGAGAATAAAACATCATAGAATAGGTGAGAAAAATGGGGAATAAAAAATTTGCTGCTAAAAATGTTACTGGCTGGAAAGCAACCGTTGCGATATCGATGGCGAATTATATAGAAGCTGGTTCGATTATAGCTGCTGCTAGTAGTCTCACTTTATGGCAAACATACTTAGGGTTTGATAGTTTAGGTGTAGGTTTGCTAGGAGCATTAAGTGCCAATGCTTTAGGTGCCGCAATCGGTGCGCTTATTGGAGGTCCTTTAACGGATAAATATGGGAGAAAACTTATTTTTAGCTATGACTTAATGGTTTATATGATTGGGGTTGCTTTGATAGCGATTTCCGTGAGCTTTCCAATGTTACTGATAGGGACCATTATAACTGGGATTGCTGTAGGTGCAGGTGTGCCAGTATCTTGGACATATATCGCAGAGGAATCCCCGAAAGAAAAAAGAGCTGCCCATGTTGGTGCCGCCCAACTTGCTTGGTCGATCGGCCCCATGATTACGTTTGCTCTGGCTGTCATCGTAGCTCCGTTAGGATTATTAGGATCAAGGTTAATTTTTGCGCACTTATTGATTATTGCGGCGATTGCCCTTTATATTCGTCGAGGACTACCAGAATCTAAGATTTGGGAAGAACAAAAAGCGAAAGATGATGCAGATAAAGCAAATGGCATTGTTAAAAAAGGGATTTTAAAAGAATTATTTACATTAAAGCCGAATCGGGAAGCTTTATTCTTATTATTAGGTATTTATTTGTTTTGGAATTTAACGGCTGGCGCAATGGGTTACTTCATGCCATATATTTATGAAAACGTTGGCGGATTAAGTAATATGCAAGCGAACCTCCTCCAATCTTTCTTATGGATGTTTACCGTGTTAACGACATTTTTTATCTTCATGAAGATTGGCGATAAAATGAGTCGTAAGACATTATTCACGATTGGGGCTGCGATGGGGGTGGTCGCTTGGGTTATCTTAACATTTATGCCGATGACATGGCCGACACTTATTTCTTTTGTTATCTTATGGGGATCTGCGGCAGGAATTGGAGCACAAGCTTTTTATGCTTTATGGACAAGTGAATTATTTCCTACGAGATACCGTGCCACAGCACAAGGACTTATGTATTTTATTGTCCGTACTGGCATCGCGCTATGGTCGATCGCTTTACCGGTGATTATGGATACACTCACGTTTGTCGTAGCCGGAATTGTCATGATGGCCTTCTTAGTCATCCATCTCGTGATAGGAGTTTTAATGGCTCCAAACACGAGAGGCAAGACGTTAACAGAAATAGAAGAAGAGCGCTATGGACATATCGTAGAAGATGACAGAAGTTTTTTGGAAAAAACGAACTAAAAATAAGGAACGATCCACTTACCTAAACTAAAAATAGCTGCTTGGAAAGTCGGTTATACTCATTCCAAACAGCTATTTTTTAGTGTTTTCTCTAAAAGATAAAAAACCCATACCTAGAATGAGAAACCCATAATTATGGCAAGGAACCCATTTCCGGAATTAAGAAGCCCATACTTTGGGGAGGAACCTCATAATCTTGTTTAAAAACCCATTCTTTATCTAGGAACCCCATTTTTTCATAAGAAACTCATACAAAGGTTAAGAAACCCATAACACGGCCGAAAAGCCCATATCTCGTAAAAACCTCCATACCCGGCACAACCACTAAAATTAATTCCCCATCAAAGGTGTCTATTTTACAGGATAGGGGGCGCATGTGCTTTTCTTATGAAGATGAACTCCTATGCGACGGATTTTTTTCATGTGGAATTGCTTTTCCTGACATAAACCATCCAATGACAGCAATTCCTAGTAGGACTCCCCAAAACGCAATCGTCCAACCTGTGCTGTGGGGAAAATGTTCATCCAATATACTTACCTTCTCATGGCTAAGCGTAATCACGGCAAGCTTTACTCCTACCCAAGCAACAATTAAATAAGCAGTTGTCTCGAGACCAGGACGGACAGCTAGAAGTTTTACAAATAGGTTGGCCGCATATTTGATTAATATTAGTCCTGCAATTCCAGCTATGACAACAATTAAGAATTGTCCGCCATCCATGCCACCAAACTGTGGTAGTGGTGTCCCAGGCAGAACGATCGCAAGTGCAACAGCGGCAAGGATGGAATCAATCGCAAAGGCAAGGTCCGCTAAACCAATTTTGACCACAGTTGACCAGAAGCCTTTACCATTAGAGTCCTTTTTTAAGTCATCTTTTTTATCCTTTGATGAACCGAACAAATCTTGAATGACATGTTTTAAACCTAAATAAATTAAATAAGCTGCACCAATCGCTTGCACTTGCCATACATTGGCAATAAAAGAAATAGCGAATAGGGCTAAGAAACGGAAAAGAAAAGCGCCCAAAATCCCGTAATTGATGGCTTTCTTTTTTTGACCTTCTGGCAAGTGTTTGGCGATAACAGCCATAACAAGTGCGTTGTCAGCAGATAAGATTCCCTCTAATCCAATAAGAATGATTAATGTCCAACCGTATTGAATCCATAGTGAGTCCAAGTAGTAATCTCCCTTCATGATAAAAAATAGAGGCTTCTACCAATGAATGGTAAAAGCCTCTAAAAAATAAAAGACCTTTACCACATTGGCAAAGGTCTTGCTAACAACGTTAAAAGTTGCCCGTAAAGCCGAGAGCATGATCCATACTCTGTAATGACGACTTTACCGTTAAAGCTACTCCCCTTTGAAACTATTAAAAACATATCATGAAATGTGCTCTTTGTCAATAAGGTCTTGCTTGACCCTCTTGTTTAGAACATCCCAGATTACTAATGGCTTAGAACTTTTTGAATAGGATTCAATTAAATTCGTCTTTTTATCAAGGGAAACACTCTTATGACGCCGCTTTCTTCTTACTAATAATATCAAAGGCGACCGCTATTAATAACACAAGTCCTTTGATTGCTTGTTGCCAGTCAATTCCTAAGCCGAGGATGGACATGCCGTTGTTCATCACGCCCATGACCAAGCCTCCGACGATGGCTCCCACGACTGTTCCAACTCCACCATAGGCTGAAGCTCCACCGATAAAGACTGCCGCAATCGCATCTAATTCAAATAGATTCCCAGCTTTCGGGGTAGCCGCATTTAAACGCGCCGCAAAGATCAGACCAGATAAAGCGGCAAGCACACCCATATTAATGAATACCCCAAATGTGATTCGTTTTGTTTTCACACCAGAGAGCTCGGCTGCTTTTAAATTTCCGCCGACTGCATAAATATGGCGACCGACAATGGTTTTCCTCATCATAAAAGTGTAGAGGGCAATCAACGCCAACAGGATAACGAGAATATTAGGGATACCACGATACATCGCCAACACATACGTAAATCCATTGACAATGAGAAAGATGGCCAGTAGTTTACTGTAAAATAATTTGGTTGGCAGAACATCAAACTGATATTTTACTTGAGCCTGATGGTTTCTCCATTCGATTCCGATGAATATTAACGAGAGAGCCAATCCAATGATCATCGATAATGTATGAAATCCGCCATCATTAATGGGATTAGGTAAAAAACCGGTACTAATTTTTTGAAAGGACATTGGAAAAGGGGCGATGGATTGGCCTTTTAATACAACTAATGTCAGACCACGGAATAATAACATTCCCGCCAATGTTACGATAAAAGCCGGAATCCCCACATAGGCGATCCAAAAGCCTTGCCAAGCACCAATCACTGCTCCAAGTAATAAGCAAATGATGATGACCAGAAAGGGATTCCATTCTAGGTGGACCATTAATATTGCGGCGATTGCACCGACAAAAGCGGCGACAGAACCAACGGATAAATCAATATGACCCGTGATAATAACAAGCACCATCCCAATCGCTAAAACTAATATATAACTATTTTGCAAAATTAAGTTGGTAATATTTAATGGTTTTAGCAGTGTTCCACCTGTTAGAAATTGAAATAAGACGACAATGAAGATGAGGGCAATGATCATACTATATTGGCGCATATTTAATTTGAATAATGCCTTCATTCTGCATCCTCCTTACTATTTGTCATATATTTCATTAACAATTCCTGTGTTGCCTCTTCCTGCAACACTTCGCCGGTAAATTCTCCTTCGCTCATTACATAGATTCGATCACAGATGCCAAGGATTTCTGGGAGTTCAGAGGAAATCATTAGGATGCCTTTCCCTTCATTTGCGAGCTGTTGGATAATCGTGTAAATTTCATACTTTGCACCAACATCAATTCCCCGGGTCGGTTCATCTAAAATCAGTAATTCAGGCTCCGAAAAAATCCATTTACTTAAGACTACTTTCTGCTGGTTCCCACCACTTAAGTTTCCTGTTTTTTGGGTGACAGAAGGAGTTTTTATGTTCATGGTCTTCCGAAATGACTCTGCTTGTTTATATTCTTCGTAGTGATCCACCACTTTTTTCTTAGAAATTTTCTCAAGCTTGGAAAGGGAAATATTTTCTTTTATATCATTCATTAGGATCAGTCCATATGCTTTCCGATCCTCACTAACATAAGCCAATCCTGCTTCAATCGCCTTATGAACCGTAGATACATCGAGCAAATGACCGTTTTTTAAAACCTCACCAGACGTCTTTTTTCCATATGATTGACCAAATAAACTCATGGCAAGTTCGGTACGCCCCGCCCCCATTAATCCCGCAATCCCGACAATTTCTCCACGCTTGATATGAAAATGAACATTTCTTACTACTTGGCGTTCTCTTTGTAATGGATGGTTGACCGTCCAATTTTTCACTTCAAAAAAGATCTTGCCGATGTTTGGTGATCGTTCCGGATAACGGTTCGATAAACTTCTGCCCACCATCCCGCGAATGATCCGATCCTCTGTGATCTCCGTGGCATTAATTGTTTCGATCGTCCTTCCATCGCGAATAATAGTGGCTTTATCCGCTACTTGCTTAATTTCGTTTAATTTATGGGAAATGATAATAGACGTAATCCCTTTTGTTTGGAGCTGTTTTAATAGGTTCAACAAATTGATACTATCCTTTTCATTTAAAGCCGCAGTCGGTTCATCTAGGATGAGTAACTGCACATCCTTGGACAAAGCTTTGGCAATTTCAACGAGTTGCTGTTTTCCCACGCCAATATTTTTAATGGATGTGTCAGGGGATTCTTTTAATCCAACTACATGTAAAAGTTCTTTTGTTTTCTTTTTCGTTTCATTCCAGTTAATGACACCGTTGACGGCTTGCTCATTGCCAAGGAAGATATTTTCCGCAATGGAGAGCTCGGGAATTAAAGCAAGCTCTTGGTGAATAATGACGATCCCTAATTCTTCGCTTTGCCGAATATCTTTAAATTGGCATTCCGTATTTTGATAAAGAATATTTCCTTCGTATGAACCATATGGGTAAACGCCACTTAATACTTTCATTAAGGTTGATTTTCCAGCACCGTTTTCTCCGCATAATGCATGGATATCGCCTTCATGTACTTGTAAATTCACACGATCAAGTGCCTTCACACCTGGAAATTCCTTCGTAATATCTTTCATTTCTAATAAAATGGGTTTCAATTTGGTCCCACCTTTTCAGATGTTTTTCGGGCAATGAATTTTTAGTTGAATAGAATAAAAGGGCTGAAAGACACCATCCTTAGACTGGTGTCTTCGTGTTTTTTGTCCAGCTCCAGCGCCCAGCGACTAGCAAACTTTCGGTTTCTTCCTCCTTCAAGAAAGCATGTTTATCTCAGGCCAACAGGACGTTGGTCACAAAGGCGTTGCGACGTACAAGGATGTACTAGTGCAGACGAAGCGACAGGACGTCGCGATTGAGTCTGCCGCCAGGACGGGGCGCGTATTTAGCCTTTGAACCTTATGATCCAAATTTGTACGTCGCTAAACGGGCGCTTGCGCTTTTCTTACAGGATAGGAAAGTATAAAAATTGGCTAATGTTCGGATCTAGCTCCAGTGCCTAGCCCCTCGAGGTCAAATAACCCTGAACCTATGAAGGGAAAGATCGCCCTTCATAGGTTCAGGAACATTTGCTTGTCGGGGCTGAGCAAGGCGCTTGCGCTTTTCTTATTGCTAAGGAAATTATAAAATCCTAGCTTGTAGATAAGTTGCTTATGTTGCGGTTGACATCTAGCTCCAGCGCCTAGCGACTAGCAAATTTACGCCTTCTTCCTACGATAAGTCAACATCGACTCCTTCGTCGCCGTGTTTCCTTTATCTCGTCAGAAGTCTTTAAATTTGTACGTCGCTGAACAGGCGCTTGCGCTTTTCTTAATTATTGCACTTCTTCTTCTGTATAGTAGCCGCTCTCGATAATTACTTCTTTATAGTTGTCAATGTCTACGAGTACAGGCTCAAGTAAATAGGAGGGGACAACTTTTTTCCCGTTATCATATGTTTCCGTGTCATTCACTTCTGCTTCTTTTCCTTCTAACACAGCACTAACCATTTCTACGGCTTTCTTTGCAAGCTCTCGAGTATCTTTAAAGACTGTAGAGGTTTGTTCACCGGCTACGATCGATTTGATGGACGCAAGCTCTGCGTCTTGTCCGGTTACAACAGGCAACTCTTTGTAGCCAATATTTTTCAAGGCAGAAATCACGCCAATACTAATACCATCGTATGGTGATAAAATCGCATCGACTTCTTCATCTGTGTAATGAGTACTTAATAAGTTTTCCATTCTAGATTGCGCCTGCGCGGCATCCCATCTTAACGTGGAAACTTTATCCATTCCCATTTGCCCACTTTTTACAATCAGTTTTCCATTATCGATATAAGGTTGAAGGATCGACATTGCGCCATCATAGAAAAAGTAGGCGTTGTTGTCATCGGGTGAACCGCCAAATAATTCAATATTAAAAGGACCTTCCTCGTTCTTTAAATCCAATGCATCTTCAATATATTGTCCTTGTAATACACCCACTTGAAAGTTATCAAATGTCGCATAATAGGTGACATGCTCGGTTCCCTTAATTAAGCGATCGTATGCGACAACTTGAATCCCTTCCGCATCGGCTTGTTCCAAAACATTCGTTAATGCTTCTCCATCGATTGAAGCAATGACTAAAATATCCACCCCTTGTGTAATCATGTTTTCAATCTGCGATATTTGGTTTTCCACAACATCTTCCGCATACTGAAGCACCGTTTTATATCCTAAATTCTCAAATTCTTTGACCATATTTTCTCCATCATGTACCCAACGTTCAGAAGATTTCGTTGGCATCGCAATCCCTACAAAGCCCTTTTCACTTTTCCCAGTCTTTCCACCGCATGCCGCTAAAGCCACAATGAGTAATAAAGAAACGATGACCAATAGGTACCTTTTCACTTTTTCTCCCCCTGTTTATTAGACTCTCATTCAGTATATGAGGCTTGGATGAGATGTAATACAAGATGTTTCTATAACAAATTTGGAGTGAAGGCTATTCCCTTTTCGCAACCATTATTTTGTTAACGGATGCTTTTTCACGAAACATATGATAATATATATGAAACCGGATGACATTGAATTTTGTATCATCTCTGTTTGAAATGAAAAAACACAAAGGAGATCCATTATGAAAGTTAAGTTGGAAGACGTTGCGAAAAGAGCTGAGGTATCTCCTACTACTGTATCCCGTGTGTTGAATAATAGGGGATATATCAGCGAACAAACAAGGAAAAAAGTGGAAAAGGCGATAGAGGAACTCAATTATTATCCTAATGATATTGCGAGGTCTCTATTCAAAAAAAGGACCAACTTTATTGGGTTGGTTTTACCCACGATAAACAACCCTTTTTTTAGTGAATTAGCTTTATATATTGAAAATATATGCTCGGATTTGGGGTATAAAGTGATACTTTGTAATAGTTTAATGCAAATCGATAAGGAAAAAGCATACGCACGTATGTTAATTGGTCATCAGGTAGATGGAATTATTGTCTGTACTTATAACAGGGGAGTAGAAGCTTACAAAAATCCTAAACTACCGATTGTCGCAATCGATCATTATTTGTCCCCTACTATTCCAGTAGTTGGTTCCGATAATTATGCGGGCGGGAGAATGGCTGTCCAACATTTAATCGACCAGGGATGTCGTTCTATTATCCATATTAATGGACCAATTGAATTAGAGACCCCTACCCAAATGAGAAGAAAAGCATACGAAGACCTAATTGATAATCCCATTACGTATGAGCTTATTAATTTATTTGATGAAGAATATACAGCTGTCTCGATTAGACAGATTTTAAAGAAGCATCCTGAAACGGACGGGATCTTTGCTAGTGATGATCTCATAGCGGCGACATGTTTGAAGGTTGCTAATGAATTGAATATCCAAGTTCCCGACCAATTAAAAATTGTCGGTTACGATGGTACGGAAACGGTATTGAGGCTATTGCCCCAACTAACAACAATCAAACAACCCATCCAGGAAATTGCGAAAACGTCGGTATCAAAACTGATGAAGCTTATTGAAAACCCAGACTGTGATGAAGCATTAGAAACTTTTTTACCAATTGAATTGGTTATTAATGAGACAACATAGTTAAGCAAATAAAAATGTTGTCTTTTTTAATTATTTTCGGTCAAGCGGTTGACATAAAGTGAGATGATAGTGTATATATAATATAATGTTAATTAGGGAATAAACCTATTACTCCGATGTGCAAGCGGTTGACATATGGAAGCGGTTGACCTAATTTTAAAATTAATTTGGAATACTCGTAGGGGGGTTAATAGTGAGAACAAAAGAAACGTCAAGGAGTCTACATAGTGAAATGTCCATAATAAAACCTGAAAAGAAAGAGAGCTTTATTCAGTATTTTAAACATAATTACGCCTTGTATTTGTTTTTGGTTCCTGCCGTAATATTGACCATCATTTTTAACTATGTACCGATGTATGGAGCTGTGATTGCGTTTAAAGATTTTAGCCCAATGAGAGGAATTTTGGGTAGCGATTGGGTGGGGTTCAAGCATTTTAAAGACTTTCTAACTTCCCCGAATTTCTTAAATATTTTTATGAATACGATTAAATTAAGTTTTTTTGATTTAATTATTGGGTTTCCGATTCCTATTATTCTAGCATTAATGCTTAACCAAGTTAGGAGAGCGAAAATCAAGAAAAATATCCAACTTATCTTATATGCACCAAATTTTATTTCAGTTGTGATTATAACGGGAATGATTTTTATTTTATTCTCACCAACAGGTCCTGTAAATACACTATTATCCATTTTTACAGATAAACCGATTCCATTTATGACAAGTCCAGATACATTTCGAACCATCTATATCTCTTCTGGTATATGGCAAGGTGCGGGCTGGGCTTCCATCATCTATGTGGCGGCACTTGCGAATGTTGATCCACAACTACATGATGCAGCCACAATAGATGGCGCATCACTGATTCAAAGAATCCTTCATATTGATTTGCCTACTTTAAAACCGGTGATTGCGGTTTTGCTTATCCTGGCTATTGGCGGAATTATGTCGATCGGATTTGAAAAGGCTTATTTATTGCAGACTAGTATGAACTTACCAACTTCAGAGATTATTCCTACCTATGTCTATAAAAGAGGACTGCAAGCTGGAGATTACGCCTATTCCACTGCTGTAGGATTGTTTAACACGGTGATTAATGTCGTTTTGTTGGTTGTGGCAAATAAGGTTGTAAAAAAAATATCTGATGGCGAAAGTCTTTATTAAGGGAGGGATACGAAATGCATAATATGTCAAGGAATGATCGGATATTACTTTTGATCAATAAAATTTTACTAGGAATGATCATTTTAATGATTATTATTCCTCTGTTATATGTATTAATTGGGTCTTTTCTAGATCCTAATGTGTTGCTAAGTAAAGGGATTTCTTTTAATCTGGCAGATTGGACGATTGATGGTTATAGAAGGGTGTTTCAAGATGGTTCCATTCTCAAGGGATTTTGGAATTCGATTATTTATGCGGTAGGTTTTACGATCTGTACCATTGTCTTTACAGTGTTTGCGGCCTATCCTTTATCCGTTGATGGCTTCAGAGGGAAAAATTTCTTCATGATTTTTTTCTTGATTACGATGTTTTTTAATGGAGGTCTCATTCCTACGTATCTATTGGTGAAAAACTTAGGATTGATTAATACAGTGTGGGCGATTATTTTACCTGGCGCAGTGGGTGTCTGGAATATCATTCTAGTCAGAACGTTCTTTAAGGGATTACCGAAAGAACTGAAGGAAGCGGCGAAAATGGATGGTGCCTCTGAACTACAAGTCTTCTTTAAAATCATTTTGCCTTTGTCTAAACCGGTTATTTTCGTCATCGCCTTATATGCTTTTGTGGGGCAATGGAATTCCTATTTCGATGCGATGATCTACTTAGAAGATCGTAATCTTCACCCATTACAACTTATTTTACGATCCATTCTTATTCAAAACGAAGTTCAACCAGGGATGATAAATGATATGCAAGCTGCTGCCGAAATGAGCAAAATAGCGGAGAAAATCAAATATTCTTCCATTGTCATATCAAGCCTTCCATTACTCATCATGTATCCCTTCTTCCAAAAATATTTCGAGAAAGGTGTCATGGTTGGATCTCTAAAGTAATTATCGGAAATTCAATTAAAGGAGGTGAAGCGAATACATAGAACATAGTGGGCAATTAATTGTATACAAATAGATTTGAAAAATGATGTGAATAGAAAAAAGGAGGGTTTACCTTGAAAAAGTTATCAGGAATTATATCGTTATTGGTTATAGTAGGACTTGCTCTAGCTGGCTGTGGAAAAAGCGAGAAAAGTGCTTCATCTGAGGATTATGAGTTAAAAGATATTAAATTTCCTTTGGAAGAAACAGTATCACTTAAGTTTATGACTCAAAGTTCGCCATTAGCACCTGATGATCCCAATGAAAAGCTCATTTATAAGCGGTTGGAGGAAAAGTCAGGGGTGCATATTGATTGGAAAAACTATACAAAGGATTCCTTTATTGAAAAGCGAAATTTAGCACTATCAAGTGGAGATTTACCTGATGCGATCTTAGATGCAGCATTCAGCAACTATGATTTACTAAAGTATGCCAAAGATGGAACAATTGTACCAGTCGAAGATCTCATTGATCAATATATGCCTAATCTGAAAAAGGTCTTAGAACAAAGACCAGAGTATAGGGAATTCATTACAGCGCCTGACGGGCATATCTATAGTTTTCCGTGGATTGAGGAATTAGGGAATGGGATTGATCGGATACAAGTCGTCGGAGGTTTACCTTGGATCAACGTAGAATGGTTAGATAATCTAGGATTAGATATGCCGACCACCACGGAAGAATTGAAAGAGGTATTAATAGCATTTAAAACACAAGATCCGAATGGCAATGGAGAAGAGGATGAGATTCCCATGGGAGCGATCATCAATGATGGTGACCAAGACCCCGCAATACTATTAGGTTCCTTTGGTTTAGGAGATACTGGGGATCACACCGTTGTGACAGAAGATGGCGAAGTCGTGTTTACAAAGTCACAAGAAGGCTATAAAGAACAGATAAAATATCTTCATGACTTATATAGCCAAGGTTTAATAGATGAAGAAGCGTTTGAGCAGGATTGGAATACATTTATTTCAAAAGGAGATAAATACGGCTTATATTTTACATGGGATAAAGCGAATGTCAGTGGCATGAATGATAAATTTGACGTATTACCACCACTAGAAGGACCATCAGGAGAGAGAGTGATTGTTCAACAAAATGGTGGAGTGGGTTTTGACCGTGGAAGAATGGTTATTACAAGTGCTAATAAAAATCTAGAGCTTACAGCGAAATGGATTGATCAACTGTATGAACCTCTTCAATCCGTTCAAAATAACTGGGGGACTTATGGGGATACAGAACAGCAAAATATTTTTGAATTTGATGAAGAAACCAATATGTTGAAACACCTTCCTCTTGAAGGAACTGCACCAGTAGAGCTAAGAGAGAAGACGAGTATTGCAGGTCCATTAGCTATATTAGATGAATATTATGGGACGGTCACAACCAAACCGGACGATGCAGCTTGGAGATTGGATTTATTGCAAGAACATATTGTTCCATTTATTAAAAATGAAAAATATTATCCACATGTGTATCTTTCGTTAGAAGAAATTGATGAATTATCAAAGATTGAAACAGATCTCTTTGAATATGTGAACAGAAAACGAGCTGAATGGATTCGAAATGGAAAGATTGATGAAGAGTGGGACGATTATCTAAAAGAACTTGAACGATTTAATCTTGATACATGGCTACAAATTAAACAAGACGGATATGACAGAACGGTTAATCAATAGGAGGTAAGGAATTGGAGATTGCTAAACTAGAAAGATATAGACCAGCATTGCATTTCTCTCCAAAACAAAATTGGATGAATGACCCAAATGGTTTAGTATTTTTCAAAGGTGAATATCATTTATTTTTTCAACATAATCCAAATGACAGTATATGGGGTCCCATGCACTGGGGCCATGCCGTTAGTAAAGATTTGATTAAGTGGGAAGAACTAGACATAGCTTTATATCCAGATGAACTAGGGACGATTTTTTCGGGGAGTGCTGTCGTTGATTGGCATAATACGTCTGGATTTTTTCCAGAAGAACCAGGGTTGGTGGCGATTTTCACTCATCATTTAGAGGATGAAGATCACACACCATCTGTACAAACACAAAGCTTGGCCTACAGTCAGGACGACGGAAGGACATGGGTAAAGTATAAAGGGAATCCAGTGTTAACACATCCAACTAAAATTGACTTTAGGGACCCTAAGGTATTTTGGCATCAACCAAGTCATAAGTGGGTGATGGTTTTAGCGACAGGGCAAACGATCTCGATTTATTCCTCTCCTAATCTAAAAGATTGGAAGTTTGAAAGTGAATTTGGAGAGGATGTCGGTTCCCATGATGGTGTATGGGAATGTCCAGACCTATTTGAATTATCAATCGAAAACTCTAATGAAAAAAAATGGGTTCTTATTGTCAGTATTGGAGATAACCCTCAACTAGATTCAGGTTCACGGACTCAATATTTTGTCGGTTCGTTTGACGGGAACAAGTTTGTACCTGAACACGACGAGATCAAATGGCTGGACCATGGAAAAGATAACTATGCAGGTGTTAGTTTTTCTGATATTCCAAAGGAAGATGGAAGAAGAATTTATCTCGGCTGGATGAGTAACTGGCGTTATGCAAATGATGTTCCAACGGAAGGCTGGCGGAGTCAGATGACTTTACCTAGAGAACTGATTCTCAGAGAAACCAGCGGGGATTTCCATATTGTACAAAAAGTGGTAAGAGAATTGGACACGTACCTGACGTCAAAAGAAGATATAAATAACGTCATCATTGGTACAGAGGATACCAACATTTATGAGCTTGATTCAGAGTATGCGAAAATCGAACTTATATTGGAAAGTGAAGACGCTAGTCAGTATGGATTGGCGATACATCATACGAAAACACAATACACATCTATTACAATTGACACAAAAGATAATGTATTATTATTGGATCGAAAAAACTCAGGGAAAGTGGATTTTTCTGATAACTTTTCAAGAACTCAAAAGGTGAAACTTGAGGATACAAACCAAATACAACTTCAAATCATTATGGATTCGTCATCATTAGAGTTATTTATTAATGATGGAGAACAAGCATTAACGAGTTTAGTCTATCCCGATAAGGCATGCGAGAGCATCTCCCTTTTCGCATCGGAAGGAATGGCAAATGTCGTACATGGAAAATTCTCTATTCCTTCCATTGATTAAAGAATTAAGACTGCAGCCAGAGGAACTGTTTCATACATGCCTCTGGCTGTTTTTCTGAAATTTCCATAGGCCAAATATGAATTTTCGAATGATTGCGGCGATACAAATTTGTATGCGCTATCTTTAAATGAAGACATTATTTCAAATGTCTGTGTGGAGGAGACGAGCACATGTATGTGATAAAAAAGACCTTTGTTCCCATTTTTGTTATAGTGATGGTGATATTATTAGGAAATGATTGTGTGAATGCAAAAGATACCGATAGAACGAAAGAGGAAGAGAAATTGAAACGCATGGATACGAACGATTATTACACGGAAAAATACCGCCCTCAATATCATTTTTCTACGGAAACGGGAAGACTCGCCGACCCAAATGGACTCGTTTATTTCGAAGGTGAGTATCATTTGTTTCACCAAAAAATGGGAACCTGGGCACATGCGGTTAGTAAAGACCTAGTTCATTGGGAGCATCTTCCCGTTGCCCTAGGGCATGATGAATTAGGACAAGCCCTGTCCGGAAGTGCTGTAGTAGATTGGCATGATACAACGGGGTTTTTTAATGGAAAAGCCGGTTTAGTGGCGTTCTACACAAACACAGAAGGAGGAGAAGCACAAAGTATTGCTTATAGTAAAGATAACGGGCGGACATGGGAACGTTATAAGGGAAACCCTGTCATTGAAAATCCTGGTATAAAAGATTTCCGGGATCCGAAAGTGTTTTGGCATGAAGAGTCTAAAAAATGGGTGATGGTTGTTTCGACGAACCAAAGTGTAACCTTTTATAATTCAGATAACTTGATTGATTGGGAGTACCAAAGTCGTTTTGGTGATGAGGAAGGATCGCATGTAGCAGTATGGGAATGCCCCGATTTATTTCCATTACCTGTTGATGGAAATAAAGATAAACAAAAATGGGTGCTTCATGTAAGTGTAGGGGATAATCATATAACAGATGGTTCCACTGCGCAATATTTTATCGGTGAGTTTGATGGAAAGAAATTTGTAAATGATAACCCGGCTGAAAGCATTTTGATAACAGACTTTGGACAAGATTATTATGCAGCCCAGTCTTTTGCGAATATTCCTGAAGAGGATGGGCGGAGGTTGTGGTTAGGATGGATGGCCAATTGGAGATACCCATATCAATCCCCTACAGAGCCTTGGATGGGCTCCATGTCAATCCCGCGAGAATTATCATTAAAATCTACGAAGGATGGTATCCGGTTATTCCAAGAGCCCATCCGTGAACTAAAAAGTATCCGTGCGACTGAGCACTCTGTAGATGCCTTTACATTAGAAGGTGAACGTGAAATCAGTGATTTCGCGGGGACAACTTATGAGTTCGAAGCAATTGTTGAATGGGAACAAGTGGATGAGTTTGGCATTCGTCTACGCCAATCAGATACAGAGGAAACGGTTGTCGGAGTGAATACAAATACGGAAACTGTATTTCTTGACCGAACCAATGCAGGTCTGGAGACTTTAATAGATCGCGATGGTCAATTATTTAATTTTGGTAAACGGTTTGAAACGAAATTTTCTAAGGATAGGAAACAGGTTAAAATTCATGGTTTCGTCGACGAGTCTTCGGTGGAGTTGTTTATTAATGATGGTGAATATGTGTTTACTAATCTAATTTACACAAAACCGACAAATAAGGGAATTGAACTATATACAAAAGGTGGTCGTGTGAATTTTACTTCACTCAATTTCTATCATCTACATTCTATCTGGCGTGAAGCCCCTGATGAAGGAAAAATCGATAGAGTGGCTGTTAGTGAGGAAAATGTGGGGTTAGAAGTTGGGGAATCGATCGAGCTTACTGCTCATGCTAAGCCGGATTGGTTGTCTATTACGGAACCATTGGTGTGGGAAGTAGATAACCCAGATCTTATCCAAATAGATGAATTGGATGAAACAAAAGTCAAAATAACTGGAGTCAAGTTGGGCGTTACGACTGTCACAGTTCGTGACCCAAACAGTCAAACGTCAAAAAAAATCAAGGTCCGAGTCCTGGAGGACAAAGAATCAGATTATATAGATGGCTGGGGACCTTCTCCTACGACAAGAGCATTTTCTGGAAAATGGGATATTCAGGATGGCTCAAGTGTGACAAGCTATGTTGAACATAATCCTGACTGGAAAGAGATTTATAAAGATGAAGTGGTTACAGGTGATTTCAATGTTTCTGCTGATATTCAATGGGTAGAACAAGGAAATGAGGGGTTCCCTAAATATGGTATCATGATTGTCGATGAAAAAGGTACCAACGTTTCGGCCTTCTTTAATAAAGATATTCATCAGTTAGAAACCTTTATGAAGTATAGTGATCGAGAATTAGGATGGGAAGGAGCCGACTTACCTAATAGTGTAAAGCTCCAAGAACCACAAGCATTGAAAGTAGAGAAAATAGGGGACGTTTTTAGGTTCTATTGCAATGGCAAGAAAATCTTAGAAAGAACGATAGAGATGAAAGGAAACATGAGTGTGGGGGTGGTTAACGAGAATACCAAAGCTCATTTTACCAATTTCACTATAGATGTTGGTGAGGACGCACCAACGGCAACGAACGCAGCCGAGTTAAAAGAATTTGTTGAGCGCTTCGAGGAAGAGGGAGAAGTTGGAAATAATAGTGCCCATGCTTTAAAAATCCATTTAACTGCGGTTGGACATTACGAGGAAAAACAAATCGCAAAAAAAGTAGTCAAACACATGGAAAGCTTTAAATTGTTACTAGACCATCAAAAGGAAAATGCATTGATTTCCGACAAGGCGTATCACGTCCTCATTGAGAGTGCCGATTTAATAATAGCCAAGTGGGAATAAAGCGAAAAAAGAAGTATCTCAGCTTATCCCGTGAGAACAAAGGAAAATTGTATGTATGGTGGGTCTTCCCACTCTGCTGTAAAAAGCGAATATTTTAAGTGCTTTTTGATAAACTGGAGGGGGCTTCATACTTCCGGTTTTTTTGATAAAATAGAGATGTGAACACTTATGGTTCTTTTTTTGTTTAAAGGGGATGTTCAAGAAATAAGGATCAAATAGATGAACAAAGGATAATCGAGGCGCCACGTCAATCGCCATGCCGTTTTGACCAACATTCTGCTGGCCCTCGTCCTGGCGGTAGGCCTAAAACGCAACGTCCTGTAGGCCTAAATTCACAATAGCATTCGCCACGCTCTGTGACCTGCGTACTTCAGGCCTCTGGTAACTAAAAGGTGAGGGAAGGGGACGTAAGCGATTTGCCAAGACATTAACACTGAAATATAATTGTAATGTTTGATTATTTAGAGAGCGGGTAATAGGATACTTGAAAAGATTACCCAAATTTATTGAGTAGATCGTACTCACATAGGAGAAATGAAAGTCAAACGAATTGGGAAGTATACGGGATGAGAATTTTATGAGGTGAACATAATGAGGAAATTTCTAACGTCTAAATCCGGTTTCTTTTCCGTTATCGTCCTTTGCTTTTGGATAAAAACGTATATCATTTATCAGGTGGAGTTTGACTTAGGGGTTCAAAATATATTGCAACAATTCTTATTGTTTTTTAATCCGCTTAATTCAGCGCTTATCTTTCTAGGGGTGGCATTATTTGCAAAAGGAAGAAAAGCGGGAGTTTGGCTACTAACGATTTATACAACATTAAATGCGCTTCTCTACGCGAATGTTGTGTTTTATCGTTTTAACAGTGATTTTATTACAATCCCAACACTCACTCAAACAAGTAATTTCACGAGTCTTGGAGGAAGTATTGCCGATTTAGTGGCATGGCACGATCTATTTTATATAATTGATTTGATCTTGTTGTTTGCTTTTTTTGTTCTAACAAAGGCTCATTGGTCTACAGAGCGTTTACCAATAAAGAAACCTTTGCTTGTTCTTGCTTCTGGTGCGATCTTATTTACGGTGAACCTAGGATTGGCAGAAATTGATCGTCCCCAGTTATTAAAAAGAACATTTGACCGAAATTATATTGTGAAGTATTTGGGTGCGTATAATTTCATGATCTATGATGCAGTGCAAAGTTTTAACTCCTCGAAGCAACGTGTTCTTGCATCAAGTGATGATCTCACAGAGGTCGAAAATTATACGAAAAGTAAGTATGCAGAACCCAATCCTGATTATTTTGGTGTAGCAGCTGGTAAGAATATAATAAAAATCCATCTTGAATCTTTTCAATCTTTTTTGATTGATTATAAATTAAATGGGGAAGAAGTGACTCCATTCATCAATTCACTTGTTCATGATTCGGAGCAAAATTTCACATATTTTGATAATTTCTTCCATCAAACAGAACAAGGAAAAACCGCGGATGCTGAATTGATTATGGATAACTCCTTATATGGCTTGCCACAAGGATCAGCTTTTGTGACAAAAGGAAATAACACATATCAAGCATTGCCAGCGATCTTACAGCAACAGCAAGGATATACAAATGCTGTTTTCCATGGAGATTATAAATCTTTTTGGAATCGGGATGAAATCTATAAGCAATTTGGAATCGACGAGTTCTATGACGCCAGCTATTATGATATGGACGATGACAAGGTGATTGGATACGGTTTAAAAGATAAGCCGTTCTTTGCGGAGTCCATGCCTTATCTTGAATCATTGCCGCAACCTTTTTATGCCCATATGATTACATTAACGCATCATCATCCTTATTTGATTGATGATGAGGATGCCACGATTGGGCCGGCCACAACAGGGGATGCGTCTGTGGATCGCTATTTCCAAACCGCACGTTATTTGGATGAGTCATTGGAGCAATTTTTCAATGATTTGAAGGCATCTGGGTTATATGATGATTCCGTGATTTTCTTGTATGGCGATCACTATGGCGTTTCGACGAATCATAATCGGGCGATGTCGGAGTTGCTTGGGGAAGAGGTTACCAAATTAAAATCTGCTGAATTACAGCGTGTCCCTTTTTTGATTAAAATACCTGGGATCGAAGGTGGAGGCATTAACCATGAGTATGCGGGACAAATGGATGTGGTGCCAACACTCCTGCATCTCTTAGGAATTGAAGCACGTGACTATATTCAATTCGGAACGGATTTATTCTCTGAGGAGCATCAAGATTTCGTTCCATTCCGAAATGGTGATTTTATGACAGAACGATTTAGTCGAGTGGACGGCGTTTACTACGACACTCAAACGAAAGAAGTCATAGAAGAACCAACTGAGGAAATGGAAGAACTGCGTGAAAATGTCATGCAAGAACTCGAATTATCCGATCGTGTCCTCTACGGCGACCTTTTAAGATTTTACACACCGAATCAAAACTGGACACCTGTTGATCCAAAGAATTACAGGTATGGGCAATAAAATTAGGTTAAAATGATAGATAGAAAAAGATCTGGCTATTGTTCCTGATGGAATAGTAGCCAGATCTTTTTTGAAGAATTCAACATGATTTTTTATCTGATCTCCTCCGGAATCATCACGAATTTGACCTTCTGATCAGTGGATGGTCGGGTTGTCGTCCATATTTCCATGCCGACTGCTTCCATTTCTTCCATGAGATTTTCGATCGCCTCGATAATCGCCTGCTTAGGCTTAGGGTGGTCTCCCATCCCATCGATGCTTTCTTCTTCCCAGTAGTAATAGCTGGCGAAAGCTTCTGTATGCTGTTTATAAATATGATAAGTCACTTGAATTCTAAGACCTTTGTGTTGAATCCACAGGGTCCCAGCACCATTTAGTAATGGCTCCATATCTACATTCTCCTTATCTCAATAAGATCGTCTATGAATGAAACAAAAATGTTAATCGAAAATATTAGGGTATCTGGATTATATCATTTAAAATGGACGAGTGTCTAATTGGCTACATATGGCATGTATTTAAAGAACTTCTGAAATGATTTGTGAATGTACTCACAAGTTATTTTGATTTGAATATGAAGAATTGTCATTAAGGGGTAAAAAAAACATTCATTATAGTAAAATTATTCTCTTTTTATAGGATCATCTGTTTAGTAAGATTTGAAGTTAGAAAGGAGTCAAAAAATGTATAAGAGGTGATGGAGATGAATATACAGACTGGTTTGACAGGTGGCCTTTATCGGATCTGCGAGTGGATGTATCGATTGGCTTATCTTAACTTATTATGGCTATTATTCACTCTTATGGGGTTTATTATATTGGGGCTTGGGCCTGCGACTGTAGCCATGTATTCTATCATGCGGAAATGGCTAGATGGAGAAGATGATTTTTCGGTGTTTCCCACTTTTCTATCCTATTATCAATCAGAGTTTAAACAAGCGAATATCATTGGGCTCGTTTTATTCATAGTTAGCCTGTTTATCGTGATCGATACCCAACTAATCGGTTCTTTTGATGGTGTTATACTCTACATTTTTTTTAGTAGCTTGATCACTGTGAGCATTTTATTTTTGCTCGTTATGTTGTACATTTTTCCACTTGTTGTCCAATATAAAAATACAACTTTTCAGTACTTTAAATCCGCGCTTATTCTCGGAGTATCCTTTCCAGTTCGAACCTTGGTCATGCTTGGATCGATTCTATCTATACTATTTATTTGCTTTATTTTCCCAGCTATCTCCTTCTTCTATTTAGGAAGTGGATTAAGTTTTATCACGATGTTCTTTACGGACCATTTGTTCAGAAAAATGAATGAAAAACAAATGGTGGTAACCAATTAAATCATTATTTCTGTCATTATGATACGGTCTAACTAACTATGAAAAATGAGGTGAATACGAATGAAAGACAATCTTAAGGTACAGCAAAATAGGAAAACGCTACCGTGGAAGGTGGGAAAAAAGGCAAAAATTGAAAGAAACGAAAATCTAGCAGGCGCATTATTTGTCTCTCCCATGTTACTAGGCGTATCACTCATCGTTCTCCTTCCTATGTTAGCAACTTTTGTTCTTGCTTTTGTTGATTGGAAATTTATTTCAGGCTGGGAGAACTTAAAGTGGGTTGGCTTTCAAAATTTTAAAGAATTATTAGGTGATGAAGTCTTTATAAAATCTTTGATCAATAACGCCATTTTTATTTTAACAGTCCCTCTTACGATGGCCTTCTCTATCTTTTTAGCGATTGTCATTGATAAACATGTGTATTTGAAAGATTATTTTAAAGTGGCTTTTTTTATGCCGTATATATCCAGTGTTGTGGCGATTGCGACGGTTTGGCAAGTATTATTTCATCCTTCCTCCGGTCCTATTAACCAGGTTCTCATGTCATTAGGAATTGAAAATCCACCCGCTTGGATTGCCGATCCTAATTTTGCTTTAATATCGGTGATGATTATTCATATTTGGATTTCGGTTGGCTTTAACCTCATTGTTTATATTGCTGGATTGCAATCGATTCCAAAAGAATTATATGAGGCTGCGGAAATGGATGGGGCAAACTCATGGTATATGTTTAGAAATATTACATTGCCGTTAGTCTCTCCTACGACCTTTTTCTTATTAATCACAGGTATTATTGGAACCTTTAAGGTTTTTGATTTAATCGCTGTATTGACCTCAGGTGGCCCATTAAAATCGACCACAATGCTTGTGTGGCATTTATATGAAACAGCATTTATTAAATTGGAAATTGGCTATGCCTCTGCGATAGCCGTCGTACTATTTTTATTTGTATTTTTAATCACGATTTTACAGTGGTTCGGGCAGAAAAAATGGGTGAATTATTAAAGGAGGGAAGACACCTTGAAAAATACAAAAACATTGATTGTCAAAAAGACGTTAATCACAACTGTTACATTCTTTTGTAGTATTGCCTTTCTGCTGCCATTTATATGGATGTTATCCACTTCATTTAAAATCGAAGCGGACGTGTTTAAATATCCCATTCAATGGATTCCGGAAACTTGGAATGCCGTTCAAAACTATCGGGAAGTGTGGTTTGGTGACTATCCTTTTTACCTCTATTATTGGAATTCGATTAAGGTTGCGGTTCTAACAACATTGATATCCTGTACAGTGTCCTCGCTAGCAGCCTATGGATTTTCAAAAGTTCGCTTTCCGGCGGGGAGTTGGCTATTTATTATTGTCCTTGCGACTTATATGGTACCACCCCAAGCGAGTTTAGTACCCCAGTTTCTTATGTTTAGAAGTGTTGGGTTATTCGATAATCACTTTGGTCTTATTTTACTTGGAAGTTTTAGTGTGTTAGGTACGTTTATGTTACGACAGTTTTTTTTGGGAATTCCAACTGATTTTATTGATGCTGCTAAAATGGATGGTGCCGGCCACTGGAAAATTTTCTGGAGAATCGCCTTACCAATTGTCCGTCCGGCAGTCGCTACTTACGCCATTTTAAGATTTATCTGGACATGGAATGATTATCAAAATCCGTTGATTTTCTTGCGAACAGATAAACTTTATACGATTCAATTAGCGATGCAAAAGTTTACAACGATTAATGGCGAATTTTATTCTTTAATGATGGCAGCAGCCGTTTCGGCAATTTTACCATTATTAATTGTGTTTATTATTGGTCAAAAGCAAGTCATTGAAGGGATTGCATTAGGAGGAGTAAAGGGGTGATTTTCCAAAGGTTTCGTAATGTCAAAATATGAACGGTATAAGTAAAAAAAGTGACATTACAAAAATTTGTAGTTTGTTATAATTTCCTGTAAGTGCTTCCAGATACGTGTCAATGGATAAGGTTTCTGCTAAAATTAGGGGGGATATAGTCATGAAAAAGAATGTTTGGTTGGCTTGTTTAGTCGTTTTAATGGTAGGTATTTTGGTAGCTTGTCAATCAAGTGGTGCGAATACAGCAAATGAAAAAGAAGGCACTGATTCAACAAGTTCAGACGATCAAGAGGAAGTGACCATTAAGTTTCATACACATGGTAATGAAGCTTCTTATAATTGGTCTGACACGATCGCTGCTTTTGAGGAAGAGTATCCGAATATTAACGTTGATCTAGTGATTCTTAGTGAAAAAGGCGATACGAATGAAGCACTTCAAAAGTTGGATTTAGAAGCTTCTTCAGGTTCACAGCTTGATGTACTCATGTTCAGTGATCCAGCCTCTTATGCAGAGCGTGTAGATCTAGGCATGGTTGCTTCTATTGATGAGTTTATCGAAAAAGATGGCTATTCAGTGGAAGAAGAGTACAAGGTTAATACGATCCTAAATGATCATTATTATGCATTACCTGGGAAGTTTAATCCTTGGTATGTACTTGTGAATAAAGATCATTTAGCGGAAGCCGGTCTTGAAGTTCCAACAGAATGGACATGGGATGATTTTCAAGATTATGCAAAAAAACTCACAACAGATGATCACTACGGCACATTCTTCCATGGCCCACAAAATGGTGGCTGGATGGAATATATGAGTCTTGCACTTGCAAGTAAGGAAGAAAATTCAACATTTGTGAAGGAAAATGGAGAGGCGAACTTTGATGATCCGATGTTCCGAAAAACATTAGAAATGCGTGTAGAGATGGAAAAAGATGATCAATCAGCCACACCATATGCCGATATTTTGTCGCAAAATCTTCACTATCGTAACCAATGGTTTAACCAAGATGCCAGTCTTTTATTAATTGGTAGCTGGATGAATACTGAACTTGGTGGAACAGATCAATTCCCATTAAATTTTGATGTAGGTGTTGCACCGTACCCCACCAATGAAGGCAGTGATGAAAGTGGATTTACACCAGTGACGACAGACTATATGGCCGTAGCTGAAAAGTCTAAACATAAAGAAGCCGCATACACTTTTATTCGTTGGTATACGACAGAGGGACAAATTGTTCAAGGAAAAAATATACCATCATGGAACGGTGTGGATGAGGCTGAGTTTGCTACTATCGTAGACACGATTTTAGACGATACTGTGAGCCCTGAAAAAGTTGACAAAGAATCGCTTATTAAAGTATTAACCAATGCAAAATCATCCAAGTTGATTCCACCAGTAGCAGGTCAAGCGGAAATTTATCAAGTTGTAAATGATGAATATGAAAAACTCATTTATGGTGAGCAAGATATTGATAAAACGATTGAAGAATTACAGAAAAAAGCGACTAAAATTTTAGAAAGTAATTAATTTATCTCAATGAATTGAATAAGTCTAGTATCAGTTTGGATGAATCGACGAGCTGATACTAGACAATATATAGGTTCTATATGGAATCGTAGCCATCAGTAAAATAAACAAGTACTGGTGGTATTTTCGTATTTTTGTATGTTTTAATTGAGGAGACTATCTATGTGTTTTAAAACTCGGTTGTTTTCATTTCCATCCTTTCGTTCTAAAGTCATTCTAGCTTCAGTTGTTTGTATCGTTTTACCAGTCATTATCACTTTATCCATTTATAATTATTTAACAAAGGATGCCATGAAGGAACAAGCTATTTCAAACGCAAACAAAGAGCTAGAATTAGCAGAGGAATATGTCTTGAAATTACTAGAAGACATGCTCAATATTACGAATTTTGTGCAATTAAATACGGAGCTCAACGCTATTTTGCGTGAAAAGGCAGAACAAGTTGATTCCACCAATCAAGAGTATGAACAGTTCCTAAAAGATCGAACCGTCATGAATACGATTGAGAATATTACTTTAGTAGGAGAGAAAGCGCAGGTCACCATTCTATTAAAAAATGGAAAATATTATACGAATTACTCCATATCTGATTATAATCCATTAAATATATTTCAGGAAGAATGGTTTGCTCAATTAGATACAAAAAATGGTTATGAATCGATTTGGATTGATACAGTTCCCACTGTGTTCCAATCCTATCAAGGAAGCAATCCGTATCAACTATCGGTCGCTAGGACTCTTCGTAATAATCACTCGGAGATCTACGGGTATCTTGTCGTCACAATTTTTGAAAATACGATCAGCCAAATTTTTGATAATCGATTAAAAGATGAGGAAATTTTATTAGTGAATGACGAGAACACGATTTTATCTCATCGGGATACGACTGAAATTGGAAAGACCTTTTCATATCTGGAAGGGCTAAAAAAGGATGGAACCGCTCTTATCGACATAGACAATAAAAAATATTTATTAACAGCAAAAGATATTTCTTTTAATCGGTGGAAGTTAGTATCGTTAGTCCCCTATCGAGAAGCTATATCGGATATTAATTCCATTTTTAATAAGGTGTTTTTCCTGCTTGTCATTTTGTTTGCGATTTTCTTTGTTATTTTAGCCTATTTTATTAATCGGATCACAAGACCGTTAGTCTATTTGGGAGGTGTCGTAGAGAAGGTCCAAGGTGGTAATCTTTCTGTTCGTTCCCGGATTCAAACGAATGATGAGATTGGGCGATTTTCACAATCTTTTGATCGGATGCTAGACCAAATTAATGAGATGATTAAAGAGACAAAAGCTACACAGGCAAGAAAAAGAAAAGCTGAATTGGCGATGCTTCAAGCACAAATTAACCCGCATTTTTTATTTAATGTGTTAAATTCCATTCGTATGAAGGTTTTTAAAAATGGTGATAAAGAAAGTGCAAAAATGATCAGTTCCTTATCAAAACTATTACGAATGACGATTGATACACAAAAGGGCATGATTCCATTTGCTGAAGAAATAAATATGGTGAGTGACTATGTCTTTTTAATGAATATGAGACAGAAAGAAAAGGTTAACTTTATCACAAATATCGCCAATGAGTCGTATCAACAAACGATCCCGCGGTTTATTTTACAACCCATCATTGAAAATTCCATTATTCATGGTTTAAATCAAAAGGCAGGTACAATCACATTACATGCATTGACGACACAAGATAAGTTTATTGTCGAAATTGAAGATGATGGGCAAGGGATGGAGAAAGAAAAATTACTAGAGATCCAGAAGAATATGAATGTGGTAGAGGATAAAAAGCGACATCAACATAGTTTCTCGAGCATTGGATTATCGAATGTTTATGAACGGTTAGTGATGACATTTGGAAGAGATCTTGAAATGAAGGTTGATAGTTCTCAAGGCAAAGGGACTAGAGTCACATTACTCATTCCAAAGAAGGAGGTAGGAATTGATGTACAAAGTGATGTTAGTGGACGATGATTATCCCGCTATAGAGTTTTTGTCGGAAATGATTGAATGGAACGAACTGAACATTGAGTTACAAAGCACCCATGAGAATGGTGCGAATGCGTTGGCTTATGCGCAGACAGATATGCCAGATATACTCATTACAGATATCGGGATGCCGAAAATGAATGGATTAGAGTTAACGGAAAAAATGAAACAACGAAAACCTGATCTCCAAGTCGCTATTCTTTCGTGTCATAATGAATTTGAATATGCCCAAAAAGCAGTCAAATTAGGTGTCCAAGATTATATTTTAAAAGAGACGTTAGACCCAGAAGATTTAACTGAACTTTTAATGAGTATTAAAGAAAAATTAGAGTATAACCAACGGAAAAATCTTAATCGACTAAAATTAGAAAATGAAGTGGAAAGAAGGAGGCATTTAGCTAAAGAAAAATTCCTCAGAGAGCTTATTTATCAATCACCAAGTGCTACAAAAGATTGGTGGTATCGGAACAATTTTTCGGGTTTTAAATTGGAGAAAAGAGAGTATATTCCTGTTCTATGCTTTATTGAAGACTACAGTACCCTAAAAAATTCCTATACTTCCGAAGATACCTTTCAATTTGCTGTGCAAAACGTGATTGAGGAAGTCGTCCAAAATAGTGAATATGAGGATAAACATTTCATTTTTGAAGCGAATAAGTCCTTTATGCTGATGCCCTACCATTCATCTTTAAAAATTGATAGTTTTGGAGAGGCTTCAAATATATTAAAAATTCTCCAAAACTCATTGAAAGACTATTTAAATGTATCTATGTCTTTTTTAGTAGGAGATCCTATTCATCCGGAGAAACTTCAAGTTGAATTAAAGAATTTATTAGCTAGCAAAACACAGCGCTTTTATATGGAATCTAGTTCAATTATCAGGAAAGACGATACACTTAACACTTCTAATGAAGATTTATTTCATTATTATGATCAAGCGGCAATGGAATTACGTCGTATAATTTTTAAAAAGGAGATTCGTAACATAACTCCTTATGTAACAAGATGGCTTCAGTTCATAAAAGCGAATACTTTTCACCCGGAAATGGTAAAAGAATGGATTTTAAAATTGTTATTAGAGCTTAAAATGAAATTGAAAGCGTTGCAATATTTCCAAAGTAGTTTTAATATGGAGATCCTTCATAAAGAAATGGTGCACATTGAAACAATCAATGAATTAAAAACTTGGTTCATAGAGTGTTTGGAATCCGCTATTATTTTGACGACCGAGTCTTTATATAGCTCGAAGCATAAAGAAATTCTAGAAGCATGTGTGTACGTATCATTAAATATAGAAAAAAAGTTATACCTAGACGAAGTTGCGAACCACATATTTTTAAATCCAAGTTATTTTAGCCGATTATTTAAAAAGGAAATGGGAATGACTTTTGTCGAATATGTAAAATCGATGAAGATGGAAAGAGCAAAAGAATTGCTCGACCAAACGACTCACTCGGTTGGGGAGATTTGTGAACGATTAGGCTATGATAATCAAAGCTATTTTATTAAACTGTTTAAAAAACATGAAGGCGTTACACCTGCGGAATATAGGGATATAAAAAATTCACCTAAATGATTTAGAATGGAAGAAAACTAGGTAGGAATGGGAGCGTCTCCTTTTTTATCCCTAATAAAAACAGGTGAGAAAAGAGGTTTGCTTTTCTTACCTGTTTTTTACTGGGGCCCTTTTTGACAAGCTCCTAAATAAGAGCATTAAAAGCTTGTTTCTGATTTTTAAATTGCCTCGTTGTAAAACCCGTTACTTTTTTAAAGGTTCTGCAAAAATAATGGGAGTCACTATATCCAACTTGATAGGCAATTTCATACGTTTTATCGTTTGTAGTTCGCAAGAGGTCTTTTGCTTTCTCAATTCGGGTGCTGGTTAAATATTCGATTAATGTTTTCCCAGTTTCTTGACTAAACATATGACTCAAATAGGAAGCGCTCATATTGACTGCTTCTGCAACGGTTTGAAGCGATAATTGTGTGTCGGTAAAATTTTCGTTAATATAGTCTATCGCCATTTGTACAGATGAAGAGTATTTGCTTGTAAGTCGATCTCGAGTTGATGCAACAAAGTGTAGTATTTCTTCTATATAGCGTAAAACTTCATTATAATTCCTAATCCAGCTTGCTTTCATTTCAAATTCATTCATTTCTCGCATAACTTCAAGATTATCCATTTCTATTTCCTTTAAATAATGTGAAATCGTAATGGTAAAGTCCATTAAAAAATAATACGTTGTAAAAGGCGAGTGAATATTCCCCTTCTCTAAATAAGAGGAATAGGACCGAGCAAAACGAGCTATTTCACTTGTAGTCCCAAATTTTAAAAACTCAATTAACTCTCTTCGATTAAAGTGAAGCAATTCTTTTTTTGATTCCATATCTATATCAGTTAGCTTCGAACTGTATTTATGAATAATTCTTGCATAGCTTTTTTCTTCATCGGCCTCCGAGAAAGAGATGGCAATACCTTGGATTCGGCTTTCAACTCTGCCGATCCCAAAAATGAATGGGGTTTCAGGATGTTGCTCTTCATGAGTAAGTAAACGATGTCTAATGATTTTCGCCTCTTGTTCAAGTGTCTGTTTAGATTCTCCCATCATAATAAAAATGGATTCTTTCAACTTTCTACTAAATCGCAAACAATGATATTCCTCTTCAATCCAATCAATGGAATCTGTTTCAATCATACTTTCTATGATCATGATATAATAATAGCTAGAAATAAGGTTAATATTTAACTGAGAAGCTTTTTTAATGGCTGCTAAAGAAGAGTATGCTCCCCCACAAAGATCATATAAAAATTTATTTCTTAAGGCAGATTCATTTTGTAATATTTGATTTTCTAAGTCACTTAATCTTTTCTTGTTTTCTTCCTCCTCATCAATTTTTGAGGAAACCTTTTTTAATATATCAAGTAAATCTTGCGAGCTAACAGGTTTTAAGCAATATTCTGTAACCTGGATGCGCATGGCTTCCCTTGCGTAATCAAATTCATCATGTCCACTTAATATAATAATTTTTATGGAAGGCATTTTTTCGCGAAGAATACGACTAAGTTCCAACCCGTCCATAAAAGGCATTCTAATATCAGTAATGACAATATCAGGTTGGTGTTTTTCGATCAAAGGAAGAGCCATTTCCCCATCTGAAGCATCTCCACAATAAATAAACCCTTCGCTTTGCCAATGAATGCTTCTCCCAATTCCTTCTCGGATTGCCATTTCATCATCTACTAAAAATACTTTTTTCAATAAAATCCTCTCCTTGCGGGAATGATTAAACTGACACGGGTGCCAGAACCATACCAGCTATTGATTGTTAAACCAAAAGGCTCTCCAAAGTGTAAGAGAATTCGTTGATGAACATTGATCATTCCAAAGCCGCCTTGATCCTTTTCGAATGGGATCCCTTGAGATAATTGAACCCGAATCTCATTTAACTTCTCCTCTTTTATTCCGATACCGTTATCTATCACATCAATAGAAATATATCCTTCTGGGGTAAAATCACCTTTAATTCGAACAAATCCCTTCCCTCGTTTATTTTTTATTCCGTGATAGATTGCATTTTCAACAATAGGCTGAAGGGTTAATTTTATAATTTCATATTTTAATATATCTTCATTCAAGTGAAAACTAACATCTAAAATATCCTGGTAGCGCATTTTCTGGATTATAAGGTAATTTCGAATATGATCAATCTCATCTTCTAACAAAATGAAATCCTTGCCTTTACTTAAAGAAATTCTGAAGAAATGAGACAATGCCTTCGTAATTTCAATGATGTGTTGACTTTTTTTTGCTTCCGCCATCCAAATAATGGTTTCAAGTGAATTATATAGAAAGTGTGGATTAATTTGCGCCTGCATCGTACGTAATTCGGCGATTTTTAATTGTTGTTGTTCATTCATACTTTTGGTTAGTAACGTTTTCATTTTCAGAATCATACGATTAAAATTTTTACTTAAATCGGCAATCTCATCTCTACCCTTATTCACTAACTTTACGTCAAGATTTCCTAGAGAGACCTGTTTCATTTTTTCATTTAATATACGAATCGGTAATATTAATCTTGAGGTAATAAAGAAATATAATCCAATGGTAAAAAGTAAAATTAAACTTACACTTAATACAATTAGATTTCTAATTTCTTTTGCATCCTTAGTCATTTCTGATGACGGTTTGTATCGAATAAAATTCCATCCCGTCAATTCAGATGTATCATAGACGAAAAAGGTTGCCCCTTTTGAAAAATAGCCGGAACGATTTTTCTTTATTTGATTTCTATCTACATTAGGTGACGTTTCGGCTAGTTGCGGATATGAAAACAAAATGTCACCGGTTTCAGATTCAATTTGAATTGCACCTGAAGTTCTTAATGAATCTTCGTAAAGAATATCCTTAAAAAGGGAAGCTTTAATGACAATATTAATGAAGCCGATTACTTGTTTGGAATCATCTGTAACAATTGTACTTGTCATAGAAAGTGCTGGATTACTGTTTTTATAGATAGGTTCTATCACTGTTTCAGTTGGTTGATCAATGAGTTGGACAAATGGTGATTCATTGAGTAACTGAGCATCTACCTGATGAACGCCACGATCTTCACCAACCGCTTTTCCGTCGAGACCAATAATTTTGATATTCATGATGCTATCACTATATTGATAACTCTCTCTGTAAAGTTTTATCATTCCTAAAATACATTCGGATTCCTTGGCCGTATTTTGATTGTCTATTAGAAATTGAACAGTGCTATCCTTTTTACCAATTTCAGTAAATCTTTTAATGTCCTGAATCACATCATCAAACTCTCTGCGTAATTGTGCTACCTGAATTTGAGCTAATGAATACGACTTTTGGGCTACAATTTCGTAAGATTTCTTATATGCAATCACACCAACAAGGATGAGGGGGATGACCGTTAAAAACAGAAACATAATGAGCAATTTTGTCCGAAGACTCGAATTAATTGGTCTCTTGAATTTCATTCTTTATCCAACCTGTCGATGATATAATGATGAGTGATGAATCAATGATATTATAATTTAAATTGTCTAATGTTATTTTTCATTTCTTGAATTCTTTCTACAAGTTTATAAGATGCATCGGACACTTCTTCAAGCGTAGTTAATTGTTCTTCTCCCATTGCGGCAATCCCGGCCACTTCGGAATTGGTGATTTGAGAGCTTTGTTCAATGTCTGCAATCATTTGACGAACAGAAAGCATCTGATCTGATGCCTCTTGCATATCTTGCTTTATGCTTTCAATTTTGGTTTGCTGTCGATTCCTGATTGAACGAATCGATTGTAGGTGACCTTTCATAGTTCCTATTTTGCTTAATTGGACATTTTCGAGTATCTCGGTGTTTTGTTTTCTAATTGAAGACGTTAGGTTTAAGATATTTTTCATTTTGTGATCAGAGTCTTGTGAAATTTTATTGGCTACTTCAGAAATTTCCTTTATTCGGTTGAACGCGCTATCAATCCTTTCATTTACTGAACCTTTAGGGATTTCATTTACTAGAGTGAGGTACAATATACTAGACTCTTGTGCTACAAGCTTACTTAATCTTAAATCATCATTTGTCTCCTTTGACAACTTCTGAAGTTCTTCTGTATCTTTATTTACCTGATGTATCGTTTGGCTTATTTTCTCAAGTTGATCATGGAAGCTAGAGAGTTCAATGCTTATTTCATCCGTAATCTGCAAGGATTCCTTTGATTGAAGGTTTATTTTGTTTAATTTTCTAAGCGCTTCATTATATTTACAAAATAAATGTTCAAATGTTGATACTGATTTTTGAATGACTCGATCTTGCGTTTGCAGGTTGAGGGAAATTGTTTGAGTGGCATCAGCAATTTCTTCTCCTGCAAGTCGATTTTCCAAAATACTTTGATGTATATCCTTTGAGGTAAAAACAACTAAATCGTTTGTATTTCTTACACTTAAGATAATATCCTTTAAATTTTGAAACATTCGATTATAGGAACGACATAATTCCCCGATTTCATTCTTCGAAGGATTGGCTATTGCACCTACTGTTAAGTTTCCTTCAGCAATCTCATTTGTTTTTTGACCTAAACTACGAATAGGTTTCACAAAGCTACCCGATATATAGATTGCAAATAATAATGAAAGGATGATCACCGCTATAAATGAACAGATATAAATCATGATGTCTCTTTTTAAGTTTGTGGAAATAATATTCTGTGATTCTCCTTTTGCCAATAGGGTTTTTTGTAAGAGTGACTGAACTTTTTCGTCGATGAGGTCGGTTAAAATTGTAATATATTCATAGGTGATATTTCTTGCATCCGCAGGAGCACTTGCTTGGATTTGCTCGCCAAGTTTGTCAATATATTCAGTTGTAGTCGTTAATGTTTGACGAACCTCTGAAATTTCCTTGGTAAATTGCCCCTTACGATCATCCTGTTCAATTTTATCTAGGTTGCGAAACATATTCCTAAGATGATCATATTGAGTACCATTTTCAAAAGGTACTTTTCCGTATGCAATTTCCCGAATCTCCTCATCCAGCTTTTGCTTAAGTGAACCATTAATGGAATTCGTTAATGTGATTGTTTCCATCATTGCGTTATATTGTCGAACATATCCAAGAAAAAGGTAAATTTGTACACAGTTAATTGCTGCAAGTAATAAAAGAATGACCATAAAAACAAGGATTAATTTTTTCCGTAGTGAAAGATTGGATATTTTTGGATGCCCCCCCATTTTACTCCACCCCCTGCTAAATCAATCTTACAATAGAAAGAGTTAAAAGTGGAGGGAAAAAAATTGCACTTTTTAAAAAAATATCCAACTTATGATAAGAAGCAATGGACAAATGAAATGAATTTGCAATTTTTTCCAAATTTAATCCATTCACTTTCTTTGTGTAAGCGCTCTATAATTAAGGTGCTGCAAATAAATATAAAAATATAGCGGAAGTCACTAGAGATCAAAACACAGCGATTCTTTCTAGTGACTTTTGCTATGTTTTAAGTGAAAGGGGGGACATGATCATCGGGAAGCTCTTTTTATGTTTTTTATTCCTGAAGTAATGGGAGTGATGCATTAAGAAAGGTAAAGCTTTTCAAATAAGTGGTAGAAAATTTCTATTATTGCTAGTTCGGATCGTTGAACGTTTAAAGCAAAGGAGGTAAAGACGCTATGAAGTATAAAAAATGTTTATCACTATTAATGGCGGTTCTAATACTACTTTCACTACTCCCTATACCGACAATTCAAGCAGAGGAGAAAATTACCGTGGAAGAAGGCTTAATTGCACACTATGATATGTCGAAAGCTGAAGGCAAATTGATCGATGTAACGAACAATGGCTTTGATGCCGAATATGTTGGTTTTAAAGATGAAGATTCTTTAGAGGAATATGGTGATACGATCTTAAACTTCAACGGAGAAGAGTCTAAATATGTAAAATTACCTGCAGGGCTTATTGATGATGAAACATTCACCATTGAAACAACCTTTAATACAGGTGTAAGTGCTGCCCATTGGCTTTACAGCATTGGAACCAAGACGGGCTCTTATCCAAATGTAAAAAATTATATCTTTTTTAATCCAAGACAAGGGAATGGAACGATTCGTTTTGGTATTAAGGATTCCGATAAGGAGCTTTTATTTCAAGATGCAACGATTCAACCACGTGAATATAATACGTTCACAGCAACTTTTAAACAAGGAGAAATATCCCTTTATCTTAATGGGGAGCCAATAGGAACGCTGCCACACAGTTATTCAGTAATGGATATTTTAAAGGAAGGTGTAGACCCAGCAGCAGATTCAATTGGATTTATTGGAAAATCACTATATGAACCAGATGCAGCATTTTCTGGAAAATTAGCTGATTTTAAGGTGTATAACTATACGTTATCAGCAGAAGAAGTAAAGCAAAATGTGACATTAACGGATGAAGAAATTGTTGAATTAGCCGAAGCAAGATTGGCAGTTCCAAATGCAGATGATATTCGCGGCAACATTACATTGCCGACAACTAGCAGCAAAGGAGCCACAATCACTTGGGAAACGGATAGACCCGATGTGATCAATGTAACTGACAAAGTAAATGAAAATTATGATGATATTCCCGCTGGTGTTGTAACAAGACAGGACAAAGATACAGAGGTGAAATTAACAGCTACGATCTCCTCTGGGGAAGTGACTGCGACAAAGACCATACCAATTACAGTGAAGGCAAAATCGAAGGAAAAGAATTTCACTTCCTATTTAATGACCCACTTTACAGGTGAACATGATATTGGAGAACAAATTTATTTTGCTAGTAGTGAGGATGGTTTGCACTGGACTGACTTAAATGACGGTGATCCGGCATTACTCTCTAACCTTGGCGAAAAGGGTGTGCGTGACCCGTATTTGTTACGCTCAGCAGAGGGCGATAAATTTTATATGCTTGCAACAGATTTAAGAATTGCCAATGGAAAAGGCTGGGGTGCAGCACAAAGAGAAGGTAGTAAATCGCTTATTATTTGGGAATCTACTGATTTAGTAAACTGGTCTGAGCCAAGAATGGTAGAGGTAGCTCCAGAAAATGCAGGTAATGCGTGGGCACCAGAAGCTTTTTATGACGAAAGGACAGGAGAGTATATCGTATTTTGGGCATCGACCACACGTAATGATCAAGGCATTTTTGAACCGCATAATATTTATTATGCAAAGACAAGAGATTTCCATACCTTTACTGAACCAAAAGTGTTTATTGATCGTCCGGGAGATCAGAATATCATTGATACAACCATTATAGAGGATGGGGATATGTACTACCGTTATTCAGGTGATGGGCAAATCACGATTGAAAAAAGTAATCAATTGCTTGGTACATGGTCAAAGGTAGGAACGATTGAACCTTCCACGGGATTAACAGGGGGAGATGTAGAAGGACCATTAATCTTTAAATTTAACGATCGCGAGGAATGGAATTTAATGGTTGATCAGTATGCATCCGGGAAAGGATATCTTCCCTTATTAACTACTGATCTCTCAAGTGGGGATTTTACTAGATTAGCAACTTCAGACTATTCCTTAGGCTCTAACAAAAAGAGACATGGATCTGTATTGCCTATAACAAAGGAAGAGCACGAAGCTATAATGGCTAAATGGAATAAAGAAGCTGAGGCACCTGATGAAGAAGAACAAGAAGAAGCAATTCTTGAGTACAATTTTGAGGAAACTACAACAGACAAAACGATTGAAGATCATTCAGGCAATAACTATTCAGGAGCACTACACGGTAACGCAAAGTATTTGACAGATGTAGATAAGGATTCAAAAGTGCTTTATCTAAACGGAACGGCTAATACTTTTGCTGCCTTCCCAACTGGTTTCTTCGATGGAAGAGATACAGTATCGATTTCCATGGATATTAAACCAGAAACAGTATCAGGAAACTTCTTTACCTTTACAATAGGTAAGAATGATCAAAAATATATGTTCTTGAGAACACGTGATACGGAAATAAGAAATGCCATTACGGTAAATAGTTGGTCAAATGAGCAAGAGGTTAAAGCGAATACATCTTCCATTAAGGGCAAGTGGATGAATATTAAACTGGTCATGACACCTACGAGTATGAAGATGTATAAGGATGGTATTCTTGTAGCTGAAAATAACGATGTAACATTGGCAATGAAAGACTTAGGAGCAGATTTATCAGCATATTTAGGAAAATCCTTCTATTCAGGAGATCAATACTTTAAAGGATATTTCGACAATGTCAAAGTTTATAATCGTGCTCTCTCGGAAGACGAAATCCTTGAAATGACCCTTGAACCGACTGGAATTGGAAACTTCGAAGTACCTGGACAAAAAGGTCAAGCTGAAATTGATAAAAAGTCAAATACAATTACAGTTCATGTGAAAGAAGGACAAGGTATAGATGTAACAAATTTAACACCGACGATTACTCTTTTACCAAGTTCTACAGTAAGTCCAGCATCAGGTAAAGCACAGGATTTTACAAACCCTGTTACGTATACAGTGACGGACAAGGATGGAAACAAGCAGGAATGGAGCGTGAAAGTAGAGATTCATCCAGCTAGCACATTGCCAGGACTTTATGCAGATCCACAAATCGCTGTTTTTGGAGATACGTATTATCTATATCCTACAACGGATGGATTTGATGGATGGTCAGGTTCTTCATTTAAGGCATTTTCTTCAAAAGATTTAATTAATTGGAAAGATGAAGGTGTGATCCTAGATCTTGCATCAGATGATGTAACCTGGGCCGATAGCCGTGCTTGGGCGCCTGGTATTGCAGAAAAGGATGGGATATATTACTACTATTTCTCTGCAGATGCCAACGTTGGAGTAGCATCGTCAACATCCCCAACAGGACCATTTAAAGATGCTTTAGGCAAACCATTAGTACCAAGTGGAAAATATCCAGGCCAAGCGATTGACCCATACGCTTTTAAAGATGATGATGGACAGTATTATTTTTATTGGGGGAACGGAAGTTTATTTGGTGCGAAGCTCAATGAAGATATGGTTTCATTTGCCGAGACGCCGGTCGATATGACACCGGCAAACTTCAGGGAAGCTCCAGTTGTATTTAAACGAAACGGTATTTATTACTTAATGTGGTCAGAGGATGACACAGGTAGTGAGAACTATCAGGTTGCTTATGCAACAGGAACGTCCCCGATGGGACCCTGGACGAAAAAAGATGTCATTCTTAGTAAAGATTTAAGCCTTGGAATTAAAGGTCCTGGTCATCACTCAATATTAAATATACCGAACACGGATGAGTATTATATTGTTTATGCCCGACATGCAATTCCTGACGGCAACGGTTTCAACCGTGAAGTTGTGATTGATAAGATGGAATTTAATGATGATGGCACGATCAAAAAAGTAAAACCAACTTTAAGAGGTATAACGGAGCCGGTTTACGTAAAGACCCCTGAATTGGATATTTCTAAGCTGAAATCTCTGATAGACGAAGCAAAATCAATTAAGAATGAAGGGAAATATACGGAAGCAACGTTTGCCGCCTTACAAGAGGCTATTTCAATAGCTGAGAAAGCTTTGAAGGAGAGCAAAACAGAAGAAGAACTGGACTCGGCGATAGCCGCTTTACAATCAGCGATCAATGGCTTATTACCTTTAGATGAACTGGATACATCCCATCTGCTTTCAATCCTTGAGGAACATCAGGGAGATTTATCTGAAAAAGATTATCGCTCACTCGTAGTTCATTTGACAGCTGTTAGTCAATTTGAGAAAAAGGGAGCGGCTGAGAAGGTCATTAAACATATGGAAACATTTAAGAAATTGCTTGACTATCAGTTGGAAAACGAATTGATTACTCAAGAACTTTACGAAATTTTAAAGGCAAATGCTAATTCGCTCATTCAGAAGTGGGAAGGGAAATAAGAAGATAATTTATTTTATGGAGGAATTTCCTATGCAAGTCATTTTCTAGCATGGGAAATTCCGAAATAATAATGCCAACTAATTGTTTGTGAAGGAGGTTAAGCAATTTGATTGAAAAAAACGGAAAATTTTTCGTCTTAGTTTCTATTCTTCTATGGAACAGTCTTTTTGCCCAGCAAGTCACTTTTGCCGCAGATAAATCGACCTCAGAACGTGATGATAGCCTTTTGGCACATTATCCGTTAATAGAAGATGTGAAGGATGTTTCGGGTAATGAAAAGCATGGGGAAGCTGTTGGGAATATCACCTTTACCGATGGTTTAACCTTACCTGGCGGAACGAATAGCAACACCAATTACGTAAAGTTACCGGATGGATTATTTGATCAGCAAGATCATGTGACCATTTCTACGTGGCTAAAAAGTAATACAAGCAGTGGGAATTATTCCGCATTGTTTTTTGGTACTCCAGCAAATGCAAGTAAAGTACCGGAAAATTATTGGTTATTCAATCCCACCGACCCAAGTGGCAACTTTAAATCTGTCTTTACCAACTCGCTAAACAGCAGTGCGCCTTGGACGACTGAAGTTGGGGTTACCTCCACCAATACAACAGGGAATAAAGGGGTGTGGACCCATTATACGACCGTGATCACGCCTACCTCCGTAACCGGCTACATGAACGGCGAGAAGATAGGCACTACCAAAAAAACGAAAACAGTAAGTGATTTCGGTGCAGGCTTAAATGCATATATAGGGCGGTCCAATTATTTAAATGACCATACATTTGCAGGTTCCTTTCAGAATCTACGTATCTATGGGGAAGCTTTAGACGATACAAGTATATCTTCTATTTACGAAGAGGAAAAAACACAATTGTTAATCGAGCAAGATAAAAAGAATCTTACCTTGGGAGATACCTCAGCTGTTATAGGCAATTTGACGTTACCTACAACGGGAAATAATGGTACAACCATAACATGGAAATCCAGTAATGACCGTATTATTTCAAATACAGGTGTTGTTTCTTTGACAGATAAAGAACAAACAGCAACATTAACGGCAACGATAGCTTTGGGCGACTACCAAGCTACAAAAGATTTTACGATAACGCTTGTATCTCTGCAAAATATTACGAAAAAAGTTGCGAATGATCTATACATCCCATACGTACTTAGTGAGAACGTTGAGCTACCGTCTTCGAGAGGACCAGCTTCCATATCATGGAGCAGTAGCAATCTGACTGTTATTGGTCATGACGGTATGATCACTCCGCCTTCGGAAGGGATGACAGATATAACGCTAACCGCGATTATTTCATATGACGAACAGCAATCGACAAAGGTATTTAAAGTGAAAGTGATCGAATCTTCCCCAGCCCATATCCTTAGTTATCTTCGTGCTGGCAGCAGTGTTGTAACAGATGCGATGCACTTAGGTTACAGTGCAGATGGGACGGCTTATACGGCTTTAAACAATAATACGGGTGTATTGTTCCCGAAAGCTGATTTTAAAACAAGTGTGAAGGGGGATACAAAAAAATTAGTTGATCCCTACATTTTTAGAATGGAAGATGGAGCTTTTGGTGTGGTTGCAACAAGACTTAATGGGAATGGTACCCAAAATCAAGAGGAAAAGTCGTCTATTTTACTCTTTAAATCGTCTGATTTACTGTCCTTTGAAGAAATAGGTTTGATTACCTTAAATACAGATGAAACCGTAACAAAGCCAATTGCCGAATATGATGCTTCTTCGGAAGAGTACCGAATTGAGTGGGAAAACCTAGATGGAACTCGATACTATAATACAACACGGGATTTTAAAACAGTCAGTGATCCAAAGTCAGGGGCAAAAATAAAAGTAGAAGAGATAAAGACGGGCATTCGTAATACAATTCCTAGCAATCACATTCTAGTTACGAAAGCAGAAGGAAAACAAATTAAAAATAAGTTGACCAAGGTTATAAATACAGAGATTTCTAACGTTAAGGTAAAGGTTAATAAAAATGAAGATTTTTCGTTTGAAGACCTTAGTAAGATGAAAGTAACCGCTTCTTATAGTGATGGATCAACGGCAGATAAAGTAGTGAATTGGAATAAGGAACAATTTAAACAAATTGATTTTAGTCAAAAGGGTACTTATACAGTCAGTGGGACTGTAAAACAATCAAATTATCCAAAGGAAATGATCAAAGGATATGCAGATCCAAACGTTTTTTGGTACAACGGAAAATACTATTTTATTGCCACTAATGAGAATGGGCAAAGAGATTTAAATATTAGAGAAGCGGATACGATTTTGAAATTAAAGGATGCCGCATCAAGTAGGATATTTGAAGCTAATCCATCTGGGGATATGTCAGGTAGCATATGGGCACCAGAACTGCATTCAATTAATGGAGATCTATATATTTTCTTTGCAGCAGGCCGTCCTTACTGGAATACCGTCCAATCTTATGTAATGAAATTGAAAGAGGGCGGAGACCCACTTGCTGCATCTGATTGGGAGTCACCAAATAAGGTGCTAAATAAAGATGGTGGATATCTCTATACAGAAGGTATTACGTTAGATATGACCTATTTTGAGCATCACGATGAACATTATGTGATATGGGCACAGAGGTTTATTGGGGATCCAAATGGAAGTTCAGATCTTTATATAGCAAAAATAAATCCTTTGAGGCCTTGGGAATTGATGACAGATCCCATTAGAATGGCAAGGCCTTATTATGGTTGGGAGCGCTGGACAACAGAAGTAATTGAGGGTGCCTATGTGCTAAAACACGGGGATAAAGTGTTTGTCACTTTTTCGGGTTCGGGAGTAGATCCTACCTATTCAATCGGTTTATTAACAGCAAATGAAGATAGTGATCTATTAGATCCAGCATCATGGACAAAAACAAATTACCCAATTCTTAATTCCGAATCTGTCCCGGGAGAATATGGACCTGGTCATAATTCCTATGTACTAGATGAGGATGGGGAATTGGTTAACGTTTATCACACGATGCCTCAAAGTGGCGGACATAGAAATACGTCCATAAGAAAAGTCCATTGGGCAGCTGATGGGACTCCTGTTTTAGATATGGTTCTAGACAGAGAGATTCTTCCCGAAAACAGGGCGGTAACGGCTACGATCATTGTAGATGGAGCGGAACATGAACTGGATACATCTTATCTACTTTCAACCCTTGAAGATCATCAGGAAGATTTATCTGAAAAAGATTACCGTGCACTCACACTTCATTTAATAGCTGTTGGACAATTCGAGAAAAAGGGGTCGGCTGAGAAGGTCATTAAACATATGGAAAGCTTCAAGAAATTATTGGATTATCAACTGGAAAACGAATCGATTTCCCAAGAACTGTACGAAACTCTAAAGGCAGATTCTAATTCACTCATTCAGAAATGGCAAGAGAAATAAGAAGATCATTTAAGAAATTTTTATGGGGGTATTTCCCATGCTAGTTATTTTCTAGCATGGGAAATTCCGATATAATAATCTGTTTTCCAATCTTTCAATTGAGGAGTTCCCATACAATAGAGGGATTTGACTATTTTTTATCTACCAAAGGAGATGATAAGGGGTAGTTTTTTATACATCCTTTAGGGTGAAAGGTTAATAGCGGGAGGGTAAGTTATGAAGGGATTAACGGAAGTTATCATAATTAGCAGAATGATTGGATTTACAGCTCTTCTTATGTTATTGAGTATTGTAACCCTTGGACAAGTTGTATTTGCTTCAGGGGCAGATGGGGACTTAAATGCGGTACTAGCAGAGGCAAAATCCAAATTAGTAATACCAAACAGAGACGATGTACGTGGCAATATCACCTTACCATCTGAAATAGGTGTGAATGGGAAAAAAGTAAACATTACTTGGGAATCTTCAAATCCTAATATTGTCACAGATAAACCAACTGAGGAGAATAAAGAAATTCCTGCAGGGGTTGTGCATCGCCAATCTACTGATCAACAGATTGCCATGACAGCCACACTCGAATTTAATGGGGATGTGATAGAGAAAGTTATCAATGTAACTGTAAGAAAAGCTACTCAACTAGATGAATTTACAGATTATATTTACATGTATTTTCGTAGTGACTTATATGGCAATGGAGAAAGCCAACAGATTCATCTTGCTGCAAGTAAAGACGGTTTTTTCTGGGATGATTTGAATAATAATGAGCCTATATTGGAATCTACATTAGGTACTAAAGGTGTACGTGACCATTATATTATTAGAGCACCTGAGGGTGACAAGTTTTATCTAATTGCAACCGATTTGGATGCGAATGCCGGTAACTGGGGGGAATATGCGAACAATGGAAGTAAATCGATTATAGTGTGGGAATCGAATGATTTAGTCAATTGGTCAGAACAAAGAATGGTCGAAATTGCCCCAGAGGATGCAGGAAATGCATGGGCACCAGAAACAATTTACGACCCCGCCACCGGAGAGTATGTGGTGTACTGGTCATCTAACGTTAACGGCGAGGGACATCGTATCTATTATGCAAAAACTCGTGACTTTTGGACATTTACAGAACCAAAGATTTATAAAGATAGAACCGATACGAACACATTTATTGACACATCTATGATTGAACATAACGGATCGTATTATCGATTTACAAAAAATGAACAAAATTTAACTGTTCTTTTAGAGAAGAGTGACTCTGTCCTAGGTGACTTTGAGTTAGTAAAAGAAAGGGTAGGTGGGCAAGAAGGAGTAGAGGGTCCAGCCATCTTTAAGCTAAATGGTCAAGAGAAGTGGGTTTTGTTACTTGATGGTTATGCTGGTAGTAACGCGGGTGTTGGTTTCTTCCCATTAATAGCTGAGAATGCTGAAGATTTAGCATCGGGAAATTTTAGAAGGTTAGAAGATACAGAGTATAGAATGCCAACGGGTGCAAAACACGGTAGTGTATTACCTGTTACCCAAAAGGAATATGCTGCCATTATGGCGAAATGGGGGCAAGATCTCGTTGAACCTGTGACACCGGATACAGGTGAAGAGCTTACAGCAGATTTAGAGTACACGTTTGAAGAAACATTACAAGGTAATATTGTAAAGAATACTGGTGCTTCCGGTTTTGCCAATAATGGTATGCTTCATAATGAAGCAATTTATGTAGATGATGAAGAAAAAGGAAAGGTATTATATCTCGGCGGAGGTAATGCGGATACTAACAGTCCGTATTTGGAATTCCCACAAGGATATTTTGATGGTAGGGATAATGTATCTATTTTTATGGATGTTAAGTCGGAAATGGATAATCAATTCTTTTTTACTTTCGGAGTTGGACAGGATTATCAAAAATATTTATTCCTACGTCCGAGACCAAGTGAACTATATGCAGCGTTAACCGTAAAATCGCATCCAAAAGAACAAAAAATTGTCCGATCCCTTAGCAACTCATTAAAAAATGACTGGACAAATATTGGGCTTGTACTAGAACGTAATCAGGACGGTAAACATAGTACAATGAAGCTATACAAAGACGGAGAGCTTGTAGGGGTAAATACAGAATTAATTGCAAATCTTTCTACAATAGGTGCTAACTTAAAGGCCTACCTAGGAAAATCATTTTACAGTAATCCATACTTCAAGGGTTACTTCGATAATGTCCGAATTTATAACCGGGCTTTAACGGACGAGCAAGTTCATGAAGTGTTGCATTCAGATGGTCCACTAGATGAAACGTCCCCGGAAATTAATGCAATGATAAACGGAAACACACTTCAAAATGAAGTGACCGTATATGATACGGATTCTGTGCAGTTTACCTGGGAAGTAAAGGATGATGAGAGCGGAGTAGCTAATGTATCTGCTTCATTTGACGGTGAAGTCTATGAAGAAGGAACAGCTGTTGATTTGGCCGGTAAACCCGGTAAGCATGAACTCCTTGTGACTGCAGTGGATAAAGCCGGAAATGTCCAGGAAAAGTCTTATATCATTCATGTAACCACAAGTGCTGATGGTATGGAGACACTGGTTCAGCGTTTCAAGGAAGCGGGGGAATTCGACAACTATAGTACTGCCCGTTCGTTACAAGTTCATTTAATTGCAGTAAGCCATTTCGAAGAAAAAGGAACAGCTAAAAAAGTTGCCAAACACATGGAAAGTTTTCAACAATTGCTTGCTTTTCATGAAGAACAAGGATTGATTTCGGAGAAAGCCTATCAAGTTCTCAAGGCTGATGCTAGTTATTTGATTGACAAGTGGTCCAAAAAAGGCAAAGACTAACAAATTAATCAAGCCCCTCCCTGCCAATCCAGTGGCTGGGAGGATGATACATTAGATATAAACACCTGTTGATATGACATGCAAATCGCTTTAGAGGAGAAAAATGAATAGTGGGGGAGGAAAGTCATGAAGAGGTTTAAAAGATTTGTCCCAATTGACAGCATTAAAAGTATCACATTTGTAGTAGCTGTGCTTTTGTTAGTAAGTATCGTAATTCCTGGGCAGGTCGCATTTGCTGATGACCAATCTATAATGGTAAGTGATGATAGCCTTTTGGCACACTATCCATTACTGAAAGATGTGAAGGATGTTTCGGGTAATGAAAAGCATGGGGAAGCTGTTGGGAATATCACCTTTCCCGATGGTTTAACCTTACCTGGCGGAACGAATAGCAACACCAATTACGTAAAGTTACCGGATGGATTATTTGATCAGCAAGATCATGTGACCATTTCTACGTGGCTGAAAAGTAATACAGGCAGTGGGAATTATTCCGCATTGTTTTTTGGTACTCCAGCAAATGCAAGTAAAGTACCGGAAAATTATTGGTTATTCAATCCCACCGACCCAAGTGGCAACTTTAAATCTGTCTTTACCAACTCGCTAAACAGCAGCGCGCCTTGGACGATTGAAGTTGGGGTTACCTCCACCAATACAACAGGGAATAAAGGGGTGTGGACCCATTATACGACCGTGATCACGCCTACCTCTGTAACCGGATATATGAACGGCGAGAAGATAGGCACTGCCAAAAAAACGAAAACAGTAAGTGATTTCGGTGCAGGCTTAAATGCATATATAGGGCGGTCCAATTATTTAAATGACCATACATTTGCAGGTTCCTTTCAGAATCTACGTATCTATGGGGAGGCTTTAGACGATACAAGTATATCTTCTATTTACGAAAAGGAAAAAACACAATTGTTAATCGAGCAAGATAAAAAGAATCTTACCTTGGGAGATACTTCAGCTGTTATGGATAATTTGACGTTACCTACAACGGGAAATAATGGTTCAACCATCTCTTGGAAGTCTAGTAACGAAGAGATCATTTCAAATACTGGTGTCGTAACATTAAGGGATAAGGAGCAAACGGCTACGTTAACAGCAACACTTGAATTATCTGGTTACAAAGCAACAAAGGAATTTACCGTGACGCTTGTTTCGCTTGCAAATGTTACTGAAACGATTGCAAATAAATTATACATTCCATTTGTCCTTACAGAGGATGATACGTTACCTACTACCAGTGGTGTAGCATCTATTTCATGGGAAAGTAGCGATACGTCCGTTATTGGTCATGACGGGACCATTCATTCACCTAAAGAAGGCATAAAGGAAGTCTCCTTAACGGCAACGATTTCCTATAAGGAGCAGCAAACAACAAAAGGATTTCATGTGAAAGTGATAGAAGCATCTCCATCCTATATTTTAAGCTACCATCGTTCTGGTGGCACTGTTGTTACAGATGCTATGCACTTAGGATATAGTAAAGATGGAGAGACTTATACTGCTTTAAATAACAATACGGGTGTATTATTTGCAAATGCTGATTTTAATGCTGGTGGCGTAAAAGAAGGTTTAACAAAAAAATTAGTAAATCCCTACATGTTTAGAATGGAGGACGGAACATTTGGTGTAGTGGCCACTAGACTTAACAAGGATGGTTCGCAAAGCCAAGCTGAAAAGTCATCTGTTTTACTTTTCAAATCAGACGATTTCATTTCATACAAAGAAATAGGTTTAGTGTCACTCAACACAAACGAAACAGTCGTTAGACCTATTGCTGAATATGATCCTTCTTCAGGTGAGTATCGCATTGAATGGGAAACTGCAAATGGAAAACGCTACTTTAATACAACGCAAGATTTTATAACTGCTAGTGAACCGAAAGAAGGAGCTAAGCTTATAGTTAATGACGTAAGTACAAATATTACCGATTCCATTCCGAGTAATCGTATCCCGGTGACAAAGTCTGAAGCGAAAGTCATTACGAATAAGCTAACAAAGGTAACGAATACGAGTGTTTCTAACATTGAAGTAAACGTTGATACCGGTCGGGCATTTACGTTTGAAGAGCTCAGTAAGATGAAGGTAACTGCTTCTTATAGTGATGGGTCAACGGCGGATAAAGTAGTGAATTGGAATGAGGAACAATTTAAACAAATTGATTTTAGTCAAAAGGGTACTTATACAGTTAGTGGAACCGTCAAACAAACAGATTATCCAAAGGATATGATTAAAGGATATGCAGATCCCAATGTCATTAAGTATAACGAAAAATATTATTTGATTGCTACTAATGAAAGTGGTTTTAATTCTTTAGATGTTCGGGAAGCAGATACGCTACTAGGCTTAAAAGATGCTCCAGTTCACAGAATATTTAATCGTAATTCAACGGGAGAGTTATCTGGTTCCTTATGGGCACCCGAATTTCATATCATTAATGATGATTTATATGTTCTTTTTGCTGGCGGTAGTCCGCATTGGTATACCGTTCAATCTTATGTCATGAAGTTAAAGGATGGTGGCGATCCTACCTCTTCCTCAGACTGGGAAACGCCAAAAAGGGTACTCAAAAAAGATGGCCAATTCCTTGCTACATCAGGTTTGACTTATGATATGACCTATTTCGAACACAAAAATGAACATTATGTCATTTTTAACTATGGAGGTCCTGCAGGAACACCTGATGAAATTTCGACCATTTTAATAGCGAAAATAAATCATGAAGAACCATGGAAGTTAACAACCGATCCTGTCCTTATAAGCGTAGCTAATTATGGGTGGGAGCGTCTAACAACAGAAGTTGTAGAAGGCTCATATGTACTAAAGCATGGAGATAAAGTATATATCACATACTCGGGTTCGGGAGTCGATCCCACCTATTCCATTGGTTTATTAACAGCAAATGAAAACAGTGATCTATTAGATCCTGATTCATGGACAAAAGCTAATTATCCGATTCTCAATTCCGAATCTGTGCCTGGAGAATATGGACCAGGTCACAATTCCTTTGTACTGGATGAGGATGGAAACTGGGTGAACGTTTATCACACTATGCCAAAAAGTGGTGGACAAAGAAATGTGAATATGAGAAGGGTTCATTGGGCAGCTGATGGAACTCCTGTTTTAGATATGGTTCTAGACAGAGAGATTCTTCCCGAAAACAGGACGGTGACCGCTACAATTATTGTAGATGAATCAGAACATGAACTGGATACATCCCATCTGCTTTCGACTCTTGAGGATCATCAAGAAGATTTAGCAGAAAAAGATTATCGCTCCCTCACGGTTCATTTGACAGCTGTGGGTCAATTTGAGAAAAAAGGAGCCGCCGCAAAGGTTATAAAACATATGAAAAGTTTCAAGAAATTATTGGGTTCTCAGCTGGAAAGCAACGCAATTTCTCAAGACCTGCATGATATTCTGAAGAGGGATGCCGATTCACTCATTCAGAAATGGGAAGAAGCGTAAACCCGATTAATAATTTGCAAACAAACAAATGGAGTTCCCCATGCAAGGATTTTGCTAGGCATGGGGACTCTAAAAAATAAAAATACGTTTCACTTTTCAGGTATTAAGGGAGTAGGAGAAAAATAATGCAATTTTTCACAAGATATTGCAGCTTGATGAATCTGAATATTAATAAGGATTAAATAAATTTGCAGTTTTTTCGAAAGTTATTCTATTAACCTTTTGAGTGTAAACGCTTTATAATCGAGGTGCAACAATTCAATGAATGATTATGAAAATGTATGAATGGAGGGAAAGAAGCGAGAAAAACATAGGAAGAAAATAAAATGGGAGGAGGAAAAAAATGAGGTATTACCGAAAAATGGTTGCTTCCATGCTATCTGTTCTCATGATAGGTACTAGTTTGTTTACAAGTCCAGTAGCTGCAATCGAGAGTTTCGAAGCTTCGAAAGTACTTTCTCTACAATTTGAAGATAATCTAGAGGACAGCTCTGGAAAAGAAAACAATGGAACGATCATGGGCTCTAATTATTCTTATGTTGAGGGTGTAAATGGAGGTAAAGCATTAAAATTAAATGGTAATACGGCTGTCAATCTTGGCACTAGTGGGACATTGCAGCCATCAGATTTAACCGTTTCGTTTTGGCTTAAACCTAATGAAAAAATGACCGGTGAGCATATGATTATGTGGAATAAAACGGTTTGGTATAGTGATGGTTGGTACTTAGGATCAGAAAATGATAATCAACCATTGGCTATTTCCCTAGGTTCTTCTGATGAAAATAAGCAACCATATAAAGTAAGTGTTACTGGGTCAAGAGCGGAGTTTTTTCCGGTTAATGCTTGGACACATGTAGCCGTTACGTATGATAGTAAAACGAAAAATGTAAGCATTTATCGAAATGGTATTAAGCAAAAAACAACTGTAGATTATGCCTATGGCAGAGATGGCGCGGATGGCATCATTACTTCAGATGAAAAGACACAAAAGTCCCTTGGATATAATGGTCCTACATATAAAGGGGCCTATGGTAAATATGCAATGGATAATTTTGAACTATATAGTGTTGTAGGTGATCATGATGATATCATTACGATCTATGAAGAGCAGTCAGGAACTGCCTTTGATTATGAGGAAGTTGCAAAACAGGATGCAGAGGCGATTTCTTTGCCAGAAAAAGCAGTTACGAATCTATCCCTGCCTTCAGAGGGGATTTCCGGTTCTACTATTACTTGGGAATCCGACAACGAAGAAGTAATTGAAGCAAATGGGGTTATTCATAGGCCGGCAGCAGACGAAAATGATGCTAAGGTGACTTTAACTGCAAAGGTTACGTTCGGGAATAAGAGTGTTACGAAGAATTTTGAAATTATTGTACCAGCAAAGACAGTTTCCGATAGTCTTATGGATGTGGAGATGTCAAATGTAATTTTAACAGATGACTACTACACCAACTCATTTGAAAAGGAAATTGACTATTTATTATCTTTAGAAGCTGACAAACTATTAAGTGCATTCCGTACAACAAGCGGGCTTGAGGCAAAAGCAACAAGATATGGTGGATGGGAAGATACAGAAATACGCGGTCATACATTAGGACATTATCTTTCTGCTATTTCAACAGCTTATACAAATGCTTCGGGTGAAGACAAAGAACAATTAAAAGAGCGAATAGATTATATCATCGATGAACTGGAGGCTGTTCAGGATGCAAACGGGGATGGATATGTGTCTGCATTCCCAGATTCTTTCTTAGACAGGGTGGAAAACGGTCAGGCTGTTTGGGTTCCATGGTATACGATCCATAAAATTTTGGCTGGTTTAATCAGTGCTGCTCAATATGGTGATAATGAGAAGGCTTTAGGGATTGCGGAAGAATTCGGCGAATATATTTATAATCGCACATCTAATTGGGATGAATCAATGAAAGAAAAGGTCCTAAGGGTGGAATATGGAGGCATGAATGACAGTCTCTATGATTTATATATCCTTACAGGAAATGATCATTTTCTGAAGGCGGCGGAGAAATTTGATGAGCATAGCTTATTTGATTCTCTTTATCATAATGAGGATGTTTTAAATGGTAAGCATGCGAATACGGCAATACCAAAAGTGATTGGTTCCTTAAAACGATACACTGCTTTAGAGGAAGCTGATAGTGAGGAGTACTACTTAACCGTGGCTGAAAACTTCTGGAAAATGGTCGTAAATGATCATTCTTACATCACAGGTGGTAATAGTGAAAATGAGCATTTTGGCGAACCCGGTATCCTCGATGCAGAGCGATCAAATGTAAATAACGAAACTTGTAATGTCTATAACATGCTGAAGCTAACAAGAGAGTTATATAAAATTACGAAAGATAAAAAGTACGCAGATTACTATGAAAATGCGTATACTAATGCCATTATGGCTTCACAAAACCCAGAGACTGGAATGTCCATGTACTTCCAACCGATGGCTACAGGTTTCTTTAAAGTGTTTAGTAGTGCAATTTATCATTTCTGGTGCTGTACGGGAACAGGTATGGAAAACTTTACAAAACTAAATGATAGTCTTTATTTTACAGACAAGGCTAGTGTTTATGTAAATATGTATCTCTCCTCCATATTAACACTAGAAGACAAAAATTTAAAACTTACTCAAGAATCTCAGCTTCCGAATACGGGTGCGGGTGATGCATCAACAGGAAAGGTTGAATTTACAATCAATACGATTGATTCTTCAGCTTCTGCTGATACGAACCTAAAGTTTAGAATTCCCGATTGGGCTAAGGCAAATCCCGAACTGAAAATCAATGGAGCACTTGTTGAGGACTATACGGTTGAAGACGGTTATATCGTTTTATCACAAGATTGGAAAGACGGATCTGTCATTTCGTTAGATTTCCCAATGGAAGTTGTCTTATATGATCTACCGGATAATGAAAATTCAGTTGCATTCAAATATGGTCCTGTTGTATTAAGTGCTGGACTAGGGACAAATAATATGACGACAAGTTCGCATGGTGTTAATGTATTAAAACCAAATAAAGATGCATCTACAAGGGAGTTTATTACGATCAAAGGAACAGACATCCAGAAATGGAAAGAGAGTATTAAACAGAACCTTGTCAAAACAAAAGGTAAACTTGAATTTACTCTAAAGGGAACGGATGCTGATGATGGTATCCTTACTTTTACACCACATTTTCAAAGATATGAAGATCGATATGGAATCTATTTTGAACTGATTACGGCCGATTCAGAAAGTTATCAAAAATCTATTTTGATGTCAAAGGAAAAAGGTAGGGCAGAGAATGCTACGGTAAGTTTCGTTATCGTTGCTAATGACCAGTACGAGTTGGCTGCAAACCGCCAGACGTTGAATTCCACTGTTGGAATTTATAATGGCAGTCCATATCGAGATGCAAGAGAGGGTGGGTATTTTAGTTATGACATGGAAGTGACCCCTGATGCTGCAAACTATATATATGCAACTTATTATAGTGGTGATGTGGGGCGAACTTTTGATATTTTTGTAGATGATAAAAAGCTTGTAACAGAGGTCATTGAGAATAGGAATCCAGGGGATTTTTATACTCAAACTCATAAAATCACTCAGGAATTGATTGAGAATAGCAGAACGAAAACCATACAGGAAACTGACGATAGTGGAAATCCTGTTGAAAGAGAAATTCATTACGTTACCGTTAAATTTGCTAGTAATGGAGGTTTCGTAGGTGGATTATTCGATATTTTCCGAGTGATCACGGACTACAATACCACCCCTAATTTAAAGAGTTTATCCTTTGATGAAGGTATATTGTCCCAACCATTCGATCCGGAAATAACTGAATATACATTAACTATTTCATCATCGACGGACTCTATTAATATGTCTGTTGTACCACGAGACGAATTTGGTCTTGTATATGTTGGTGATATTCTCATAAATGACAGGGTGGAACGTACAATTTCGTTGACAGGAAATAAAACCGAACTTGTCATAACTTCAAAAGCTGAAGATCATAAAACCTCAAAAGAATATATCGTTCATATTGTTAAAGGTGAGACGGATCCAATTGATACATCTCATCTACTTTCAACTCTTGAGGAACATCAGGAAGATTTATCTGAAAAAGATTATCGCTCACTCACACTTCATTTGACAGGGGTAGGTCAATTCGAGAAAAAAGGAGCTGCCGCAAAGGTTATAAAACATATGGAAAGTTTCAAGAAATTATTGGGTTCTCAGCTGGAAAGCAACGCAATTTCTCAAGACCTGCATGATATTCTGAAGAGGGATGCCGATTCACTCATTCAGAAATGGGAAGAAGCATAAACCCGATTAATAATTTGCCAAACGAACAAATGGAGTTCCCCATGCAAGGATTTTGCTGGGCATGGGGACTCTAAAAAGTAAAAATACGTTTCACTTTTTCAGGTATGAAGGAATTATTGGCTTCCTCGTTGTTTAAAATGATTCCCCCTGTCATAAGGGTGTACCATCACGCCCCGAACGGATTATAAAATCTACTTCCATCATAAAAAGTAATAATAAGTGAAAGAACGAACGCAATCCCTACTAAAATGAGAGCAATATAGTCAATTCGTTTGAATGGACGGGCACTGTACCAAGAGCGCTTTTTATTTTTTCCGAACCCGCGCAGTTCCATGGCGTTGCTAATGACTTCGATTCGCTCTAAGCTCGATAGTATTAATGGGATGATGATGGAACCAATGTTTTTAATTCTCTTCCCTAGTTTTTCTTTGCTCGACATGTCGATTCCTCGTGCTTGTTGGGTGATGGCAATGTTGCGGAAGTCACGCTGGATATCAGGGATATAGCGTAAAGCTAATGCGACAGCATAGGAAATTCGATAGCTAACCCCGATTTTGTTCAGTGAAGCCGCGAATTCACTCGGATGTGTCGTTACAATAAACAAAAGAGCAGCTGGGATAATTGTAAAATACTTAATTGTTATATTAAATTGATAAAATAGTTGCTCCCATGTTACGTTATATCTTCCTATTATTTCAAACACGACATGGCTTGTACCATAAATTTTTACTCCTTCTTGCGGTGAAAAAATGTAGATGGCGATATTGTTTAGCAGTAAAAACGCCAAAATGAAAATCAACACAAAGGAGATGTCGCGAACTTTTACTTGAGACGCGATGAAAATAGCGATGCTTGCGACAAATAAAAATAGTAACACTCGTGTATCATACGTAAGCATGGCGGCTGTGGACCATAAAATAAAGCAGATGAGTTTCGTTGCACCTGTCAGCCGATGGATCGGCGATGGGCGCTCAATATATGCAAGCATTTCTACTGCCATGATGTTCGAACCTCCTTATCGAAGGCGATAAATCGTCCAACGAATTCTCTTGGTTCTTTGACTCCTGCTTTTACGGCTAATTCGAATAGGGAAGTCTCTTTTAAATTTGCTTTTTTGATTACGTTTCGATCTGTAAGGATATTCGCTGAAGTATCATCAGCAATTTTTTCCCCGTCGGCAATGACGATTGCTCGCGGTGTGTACTCAAGCATTAAGTGCATATCATGTGTGATCATTAAGATTGTGATGCCTTGTTCATTTAATTCGGATAAAAATTCCATGATTTCTGTGTAGTGCTTGAAATCTTGTCCTGCAGTTGGTTCATCTAAAATAATTAACGCAGGCTCCAATACTAATATCGAAGCAATGGTGACGCGCTTCTTTTGCCCGAAGCTAAGGGCTGAAATCGGCCAATTTCGAAATGGATAAAGGCCACATATCTTTAAAGTCTTTTCAACTCGTTCCTTTATTTCATCTTCAGGCACGCCGCGCAACACCAATCCTAGCGCCACTTCTTCAAAAATCATATGTTTTGAAATCATTTGATTCGGATTTTGCATGACAAGTCCAATCCGCTCGGCTCGTTCTTTAATCGTATCGTTCGTGATGTCTTCACCATTAAAAAGAATCCGTCCGGAATTCGGTTTCACAAATCCACAGATGAGACTAGCCAATGTCGATTTTCCGGCTCCATTTTTACCAGCAATACTAACCATTTCGCCTTTTTCAATGGTAAAAGAAACGCCGTGAATAATTTCGCGTCCTGGCGAATAGCTGAAATGAATGTTTTCCAGCTCTAAAATTGGATCTGTTTTCTTTTTCCTTTCAGGTGGATTCGTTGCTTCGAACCAGGTAAGAAGCTTGTCCTTATCAACGGAAAATGTATGGATATGGGATGGTTTTGATTCCGCTGTCACTTTGCTTCCTGCGTATTTTGCAGCTTTTACAAAAAGCGGTTCGCGAATATTGCATTCTTCTAGGATAGAAGATGCAAGTAATTCATCGGGTGTAAGGTCAGCTACAATTCTGCCTTTATCCACAACAATAATTCGATCGACATGGCATTCAAGTACATCTTCGAGGCGATGCTCAATGATGACGACGGTTGTATTTGTTTCCTTTTGAATGCGATCGATGAGGTGAATCGCATGTTTTCCTGTTGCTGGATCAAGATTGGCAAGCGGCTCGTCAAAAAGTAAAATATCAACATCATCCACCATTACTCCTGCTAAAGACACACGTTGCTTTTGACCTCCCGATAATTGGTGAAGCGAAGATTGTAAATAATCGTCCATATCGACCATTTTGGAAACGTCTTTTACGATTGAGAACATTTCGTCCTGCTCCCGTACGTCATTTTCAAGTGCGAAAGCGATATCCTCGCCAACAGTAAGACCTATAAATTGCCCATCAGGATCTTGTAAAACCGTTCCAACCATTTTTGAAAGTGAAAAAATATCGAGGTTTTTTGTTTCTTGCCTCATAATTTTCAAATTCCCGGTAATCTCTCCTTTATAGGAAAACGGAATTAAACCGTTGAGGCAATGACCAATCGTGCTTTTTCCTGAACCAGATGGACCTACGATCAGCACTCTTTCCCCTTCGTAAATCGTTAAATTAATATCATGAAGAGTCGGATCGGTTTGGGTGCGATATTTAAAATTAAATTGTTCAAATTGAATAACGGGCTTTTTCATTTGTGATCTCCTTGGTTACATACTCGCAATTCCTTTGAAAATTTACTCATTGCTGGATTTCATAAAATGAACTCAAAACGAGGAAATCGAATTACGATTTCCTCGCATCATCCTCTCTATTGTATATTAAAAATCTTTATTCTGCTTTCAAACTGCCACTTTTCACCCTAGTTTTTGCGTAAGCTGCGAGTAAAATTGTGCCTAGGACGGCTACTGTAACTATGTTTGCTAGTCCGGCTGCAATCCCTTGAGTCCATACTTTGTTTGCAGGTTCCGCATAAATGAGTATATCAAGGGATGGAGCAATTAGTCCCCAGCCAATAATATTGACAAGAGCTTGAACAATATTAAAAGAAATTATTTGCTTTTTACCAAATTCTCCGGATTCGATATTGATTCGTTTGGCGGCCAATCCGATAAATAGTCCAACGAATGCTGAAACGATTACCCAGCTCCACCATATTGAGCCGTACGTAATCGAATCTTGCAAAGCATGCCCAATCAACCCGATAAGTCCACCTGCAATTGGACCGAATACAACCGCCATTAGCGCTAAAAATGCGTATGCTGTATTAATTGAAGTGTTCGGAATTCCTGTAGGAATCGATGCAAATCTACCTAAAATTACAAACACAGCGGCTCCAATCCCAATCGCAACGATTGTTTTAATTGCTAAATTTTTCCCCACTTTTGATCCTTCTCCCTTTTTGAAAATTTTAATAACAATGTCTACTTAATTATATATGGCTTTTGGCACTTTGCGGAGAGATATTTTCCAATTTGCACCCGTTTCAATATGATAGGCATTGGCGAATGACCCTTGGTTGAGAGCTATTCCGAGTTTATCAAGCGAATTTACGTAAATTAATGGTTCGCCTAAATGACTGTCAGCGAAGGATCGTCCATACGTCATGATGTTTTTATATACCTGGCGTGTATCATTATGAATAGTCACTTCAAAACTATCTCCATACTCAACTCCTAATTGCAGGAAAAGAGTTCTGTCGATATTTGTCCAAAGGTTTCCGAAACGGATATCAAGAATATCGATATTTCCAGTAACGGAAGATTCATCGATGGTTGGATCAAATTTTGCAAGTTCAGTGACAGAATCGACTGGAACTTCAGGGCCAACTTCTTCAAATGTGATGACTCCAGATGCAAGTCTTGCCCCCGTATATGCATACACGTCACGGCCATGGAATGTATACGATTCCCCCGATTTAGGGAGGCGGTTGACGGTTTCATCAATGATTCTGACTTCTTCGATCCCAATCGCGTCTTTTATATGAGTCAATGTTCCATTATCTGGGGTAACGATGTATTGATTCTCCGTTGTTTTTATTACAATGCTACGGCGATTGGAGCCAACTCCGGGATCAACGACTGAAATGAAGACCGTTCCTTCAGGCCAATATGATATGGTTTGATAGAGGCGATACGACCCTTCCCATATATTATATTGTGGTATGTCATGGGTTAGGTCAAAGATTCTAAGTGTCGGATCGACTGAAATCGCCACACCGTACATAGCGCTCACTGCACCGTCACTTAAACCGAAATCTGTTTGAATCACTAAACTGTTTGTCATTGTAAATTCCTCCATCTGTAAAAAAGTTTTAGAAAACCAAAAAACCACGCCCGTATCTTTATACAAAAGATAAGGACGTGGTTGCATTCACGTGGTACCACCTTATTTTACTGTTTGCTCACACAAAACAGCCTCAGCAAGTACTGGAGCACAAATACATCTTTGCTCGAAATACTGTGGTATTGATAACGAGTACCAAATCTCGTCGGCACCTACTAATCCGAAAGCGGATGTTCAGTTCGCAACTCAGAGGCCATTGTTCAGATTGTGATTTTTGCTTCTTTTCAGCTGCCGAAGCTCTCTGTATAAAACCATTAATCCTACTTTTTCTCTTCATCGTCTTTAAAAAAATAAAGCATTATCTGATTGAAACTGATTATAAGCCTGGGTGGAGAAAAATGCAAGGATAAATTTTAAAAAAAGTAAATTCCTCAATTAATATCAAAGTTTCACCAATTGTGTCAAAGTTTTCACCAATTAAATCCCGAATTTCACCAATTGTACATAAAATTTTTCAATTTTGAGATTAAGTCATATTGGACAGATTATCAAAAAATGCAAAGGGTTTGAATTTTAAAACATCTAATTGAATTTTTTAATGTTCGTTGTCCGAATTTTGTTCAATTCAGTAGGAGTATCTTCGTGGGCGGCCCCAATCTAGGGGCTAGTCCCACAAGATAAGCCTGGTTAAATATTAAGGGATTGGGAGAAAAATAATGCAATTTTTCAAAAGAATTTGCAGTTTACCGAATCTGAATATAGGTAAGAATCAAATAAATTTGCAATCTTTTTGAAAGTTATTCTATTCACCTTCTAAATGTAAACGTTTTATAATGTAGGTGTTCCAAATCAAAGATAAAAAATTAAAAGGCAGATACCAATTGGCTTATTCAGAAATGAGAAGGGAAATGGGGGGATGATCTAGAAGTATATAAGTGAATTTCCTATTTTTTCCTGGAATGGGAAATTTCATAAGAGCCACCAGTTTCAGAGTATTATGATATTCCTTACTCATATATTTGATCAATCGGATCAGATTGATACATCTGGTGAGATTTGAAAGCCTTTTGGAAGGGAGATGAAAATGAGGAATTACCGCAAAACTGAAGAAAATGAGAGTACGGATAAAAGTAGGACAAGACGACCGTTTCAGCTGTTAATTCTGTTATATTTGTTCTTTTTTATCTGTTCACAGCTCACATCACCGACTAGCGCCTCTTTTCAAGATGTGACAACGATCAGGGGGACACTATCTGCAGATCCTGATATGGAACATCAGCAGGAGGAGAAGGAGTCACCTCTTCAAAGCGAAGGTGAAAATTCAGTAGATATAGCTGATGAAGGTATTGAAGAAGATCAAAGTGATGAACAAGAAAGGCAGGACTCTGGAGAAGTTTCTGAAACAGAGGAACAGGATCAAGAGAGTCATAAGAAAGAACAAAGTCCAAATGAGAAAGAGGGGGACCAAGAAGAAAAACCACAAGATCAGGATATTTCGCAGGAAGCATCTCGTCCAGATGCTAATGTTGTAGGGGATCAGGAAAAGAAGGGTATCGAAATCGAAGCCGAACAAGCTACGAAAAGTGAAGGACAAGGTGAAACCGAACCAGATTCCGCCAAAGACATAATAGAATCGGACATGCAAAAATCGGATCCATCGGAGTGAGGAGAATATGAAAGGGAAAACCATCTTAAAGTGGATAAGCAATAGTATCTCAACCCTGTTGATCATCCTGTTAGTCTGTGCAGTATTGATTGTCATTTCATCCCGGGCGGCAGGGGGAGAACCGAGTCTCTTTGGCTATCAGTTGAAAACGGTATTATCCGGTTCCATGGAGCCAGAAATGCCAGTTGGTTCGCTAATTTTAACTAAGCAAGTGGATGAAAAGGAGACGTTCAAAACTGGAGATGTGATTACATTTAGAACGAGTGAAAATATTTTAGTGACCCACAGAATTATTGAGGTAGAACATAATGGTCAACGATTTATTACCAAAGGGGACAATAATAATGGGCCTGATGTTGAACCAGTTTTAGCAGAAAATATCGTTGGGAAATACTCGGGAACGACTATCCCGTATGCAGGGTATGTCTTCCATTATATGAATACAAAGCAAGGAGCGGTATTGTTTTTATTTATACCAGGTCTGTTGTTTCTTGGACATGCTATATTTACCATATGGCGTGCGCTACGTCTTATTGAAGGGCCAAAGAAAGAAGAAACCATATAAAAAATTGGGGGAGAAAACGGATGAATATCAAAAAACAATTAAGCACGGGATTAGTGTCGGCGGTACTCGGTATTACATTACTTGGAGGGGGAACCTACGCATATTTTAGTGACAGTGAGGAAACAAATAATACCTTTGCAGCCGGTACATTGGATCTCGCTGTCAACCCTACACAAATTATTAGCGTTGACAATATACAACCAGGAGATTCCTTTATTCGCGATTTTGAACTGCAAAATAATGGAACATTGGATATTGGAAAAGTTTTATTAGAAACCTCCTATACAGTAGTCGATGCACAGGGGGATAACACAGAGGATTTTGGGGAGCATATTGAAGTGGAATTTCTTTACAACTTGGACAAGCTTGACGAAGTGATTTACAAAACAACTCTAGCTAAGCTACAAGACATGAAACCAGAGGTTATTAATGAAAAGGTTTTCGAGCCAATCTTCGATGAAGAAGGCCTACCAACCGGTGAAATGAACGACCTCGTTGTAAAATTCCATTTTGTTGATAATGGAAAAGACCAAAACCAGTTCCAAGGAGATTCACTTGATCTTACCTGGACATTTAACGCACAGCAAACTGAAGGAGAGCAAAGGTAAAAAGTTTCACTTTAAAGAGGAAAAAAAATCTCCAATTAGTTCCTAAAAATAGTGCAGGTGAAGGAAAACGAACCTCGTTTTTCTCCATCTGCATTTATGTTTTTCTGGAGTTCTTATTATCTAATTGCGGGTGATATCTGTTTCTTCACAATTGCATACATAACCATAAAAAAATAATGCACTGTTTTAAAAGAATTTGAAGTTTAATGTCTCTAAATATCAAGCAAGATTAAATAATTTTGCAGTTTTTTCGAAAGTTATTCTATTCACTTCATGTATGTAAGCGCCTTATAATCAGAATATACTAATTCAAAAGTATTGAAAAAGCTTTTGAATGGGGGAAAAAATGGGAGGTCATATTATGAGGAAATTACTGAAAGGAAAAATGATTTTATTTCTAATGATGGCACTTATGCTCATATTATCAGCTTGTAGCTCATCGGGTACTGGAGGAGAATCGGGTTCTAGCAGTAGTTCAGGAGAAGCGAGTTCTGGTGCTAGTTCAGGGGATGATGGAGCTAGCGATAAGTTAGTCATCGGGTTTTCGCAGGTTGGTGCTGAAAGTGAATTTAGAACGGCTAATACAAAGTCTATACAGGATGCCATTAAGGATGCCGGCCATGAACTAAAGTTTTCAGATGCCCAGCAAAAACAAGAGAATCAAATTAAGGCATTACGTTCGTTTATCGCACAAAAAGTAGATGCGATTGTCTTCTCTCCAGTTGTTGAAACAGGATTTGAAACGGTTTTACAGGAGGCAAAGGATGCAGGAATTCCAGTTTTTCTTGGTGACCGTGCGGTTGATATTGAGGATGACTCCCTTTGGGTAACATTCTTGGGATCAGACTTTGTGGAAGAAGGTAGAAAAGCCGCGAATTGGTTAATTGAAGAAACAGCTGATATAGATGGGGATATTAATATTGTTGAGCTTCAAGGTACAGTTGGATCAGCACCAGCGATTGATCGTAAAAAAGGATTTGAAGAAGTAATCGCAGATCATGAAAATCTTAAAATCATCAAATCACAAACAGGTGACTTCACACGCGCAAAAGGAAAAGAGGTTATGGAAGCATTTTTAAAATCTGATGGAGAAAACATTGATGTATTGTACGCCCACAATGATGACATGGCGATTGGGGCGATCCAGGCAATTGAAGAGTATGGATTAAAGCCAGGTGAAGACATTAAAATTATCGGCGTAGATGCGGTGAGAGGCGCATTTGAAGCGATGGCAGCAGGTAAGATGAATGTCACGATTGAATGTAATCCGTTGTTTGGTCCGCAAATGGTTGATTTAATTGAAGCGCATTTTGCAGGTGAGGAAATTCCAAAGCGTGTAGATGTGGAAGAAAGTATGTATACGATGGATCAAGCGGAAGAGCTTCTTCCAACTCGTGAGTATTAATTAGGAAATTTAAATAGAAGAAAAAGCCACTAGGATAGTAGTAGATCTGACTATTAAACTAGTGGCTTTCAAACAGAAATGTGTTAGGAGGGTGAATCGTGAAGAGGCAAAATCCTTTATTAATTATGGAAGGAATCACAAAGGAATTCCCGGGAGTGAAGGCTTTATCAGATGTGCATTTGAAGCTGTACCCTGGTGAGGTTCATGCTTTAATGGGAGAGAATGGTGCAGGAAAGTCAACGCTTATCAAAGTTTTGACAGGTGTTTATACATTTGACAAAGGTTCCGTTACGTTGGAGGGGAAACCGATTCGCGTGACGAATCCTCTTGAAGCGCAGAATTTAGGGATTAGTACTGTCTATCAAGAAGTAAATTTGTGTTCGAATTTATCAGTCATGGAGAATATTTTCATCGGGCGAGAAATCATGAAAAGAGGACGTCTTGATTGGAAAGAAATGACACGTCAGGCAAAGGAGTTACTAAAAACACGGCTTAACCTAGATATCGATGTGACGAAACAACTATCATCTTACTCTGTAGCAATCCAACAGATGATCGCCATTGCACGTTCACTTAAAGTATCTGCTAAAGTGCTCATATTAGATGAACCGACATCAAGTCTCGATCAAAATGAGGTTAAACAATTGTTTACTGTTATTCAAAAATTAAAAAACGAAGGCTTAGCGATTGTTTTTGTCAGTCATTTCCTTGAACAAATCTATGAAATAACAGATCGACTAACGGTATTACGTAATGGCAAATGGATTGGTGAATATATGACGAAAGAAATTGATAGACTTGATTTAGTTGCAAAAATGATTGGTAGAGATCTAGATGAGCTTGAGACGACAGCAAGAGAGAATATTGGTGCAGAAACAGAAAAGAAAAAGCTGTTTTTGCAAGGTAAAAATATTTCGAGGAAAGGTAAAATTGCACCTTTTGATCTTGATATACATGAAGGTGAAATTGTTGGGCTTGCAGGGCTTCTTGGTTCAGGAAGAACGGAATTGGCAAGATTATTGTTTGGTGCAGATAAGGCTGATTCTGGCGAAATTAAGATAAATGGTAAAAAAACGAATCTTACCTCTCCTAAACAAGCGATCGCAAATGGTATTGCTTTTTGTTCTGAAAACCGAAAAACAGAGGGAATTATTGCAGACTTAACGATTCGGGAAAATATGATCCTAGCCATGCAAGGAATCCAAGGATGGTTTAAGTACATTCCAAAGAAAAGACAAATTGAAATTGCGGATGAATATATCAAACTATTGAACATTAATCCGCCAAACCCCGAGCAATATATTAAAAATTTAAGTGGTGGTAATCAACAGAAGGTGTTGCTAGCAAGATGGTTAATTACAAACCCAGATTTATTAATTTTGGATGAACCTACTAGAGGAATTGATGTAGGGGCAAAAGCAGAAATACAAAAATTAATGCTTTCATTAAGTAAAGAGGGTAAATCGATTTTGTTTGTTTCTTCGGAAATAGAAGAAGTACTGCGTACATGTCGGAAAATTGCTGTTCTGCGAGACCATGAGAAGGTTGCAGAAATTGAGAACAACCAAAACGTTACACAGAAAGACATTATGAAGTCAATGGCCGGGGGTATGGTGTGATGAAATCAAAATTATTTTGGCCAATCGTTGTCCTATTAATCATTTTGCTTATTAATCTCTTCTTTGATAAAAATTTCTTTTCAATTGAAGTGAAAAATGGATATTTAACTGGGAGTTTAATCGATATTCTGAACAGGGGTGCTCCACTATTATTAGTTTCGATAGGAATGACCCTTGTCATTGCAACAAAAGGAATCGATCTAGGGGTTGGTTCAGTCATTTCAATAGCTGGCGCAGTTGGAGCAATGGCGGTAAGTGGGGCAAGTGGCGACAGTTTAGGACCGTTATTTATGGCGATTACTCTCGTTATCGGGATCTCAGTTATGACCGGCTTATGGAATGGTTTGCTTGTTTCTAGAATAGGCATTCAGCCAATAGTTGCAACATTAATCCTTATGGTTGCCGGGCGCGGTGTTGCTCAATTAATAACAAATGGTCAAATCCAGACGGTTTATTATGCCCCTTACACCTTCATCGGTGGTGGACACCTTTTTATGTTGCCATTTTCTATTTTTATTGTTGCAGCTATTTTAGCCATTGCCGCATTTTTCACTAGAAAAACAGCAATAGGGTTATTTATTGAATCGGTTGGTACAAACCCAGAAGCAAGCCGTCTTTCAGGAATCAATTCAAAAAATATTATGCTCATGGTATACGTGTTTTCTGGATTATGTGCCGGGATTGGGGGCTTAATCTTAAGTTCCAATGTTGCTAGTGCAGATGGAAATAACGCCGGTCTCTGGTATGAACTTGATGCCATTTTAGCCGTTGTGATAGGAGGGACCTCTCTGATGGGGGGCAGATTCTACTTAATGGGAACAGTAATTGGTGCCCTAATCATTCAAAGCTTAACAACGACGATTTATTCCATTGGTATTGCCCCAGAAATAAACCTTGTCGTAAAGGCCATTGTAGTATTAATTGTTTGTCTACTACAATCACCTGAGTTCAGAAAAAAGGTATTTGGTGGTTTTGCATTGAAAAAAGCGGAGAAGAAAAGTGAGGGAGTGTCGGTATCATGATAAAAAAATTTCAACTGGATTCTAAACATCTCCCTTTAACAGCAACAGTCATATTGTTCATTTTGATGTTTCTTTTTGGTTCCTTTCGATATACTGGCTTTTTTTCATTTCAGGTTTTTTTAAATTTGTTTATTGATAACGCCTTCCTGATTGTTGTTGCGGTAGGGATGACATTTGTTATTTTATCGGGAGGAATTGATCTCTCTGTTGGTTCGATTATTGCGTTGACAAGTATGGTAGCGGCCAGTTTGACAATGAATGCTCAGCTTTCACCGCTCCTTGTTATACCCATCAGTTTACTTGTTGGTACAGTACTTGGTTTCTGCATGGGCTGCCTTATTCATTATTTTCATTTACAGCCGTTTATTGTTACACTTGCGGGTATGTTTCTTGCGAGAGGGCTATGCTATCTCATTAGTGTTGAATCGATTACGATTGACCATGAATTTTTCAATTTTATGGCTAGCACGCGAATCCCAGTGGGTGGGGGGAATTTTATTTCCATTAGTGTCATTATTGCACTGGTCGTTGTTATTGCGGCTATGTTTGTTGCACATTATTCGAAATTTGGACGTAATGTTTATGCATTAGGTGGAAGTGAACAGTCTGCGTTATTAATGGGATTACCCGTCGGGAAAACAAAAATTTTGATTTATACCATTAGTGGATTTTGTTCATCCCTTGCTGGCTTAATTTTCACTTTCTATATGTTGTCAGGATACGGACTTCATGCTAATGGATTAGAGCTCGATACAATTGCTGCTGTCGTGATCGGCGGTACTTTGCTTACTGGCGGAGTGGGCTATGTAGCGGGCAGTGTTTTTGGGGTACTAATCTTAGGTATTATTCAGACAGTTATCGTGTTTGAAGGAACGTTGAGCTCATGGTGGACAAAGATTGCGATTGGTGCATTGCTATTATTGTTTATTGTTTTACAACGAATTATAGTAGCTAGAAGCAAAACCAATCAAGCTTCGATTTCGACACACTAGTTTAATCAATACGTAAACATTTAAAGGAGTGTAAAAATGAAGAAGAGGAAAGGTCTATCGATCTTTTTATCAACTCTAATGGTGTCTAGTCTCTTTTCAGGATTAATGCCACAATCATCATCTGCAGAAAAATTAAATTCTACTGAACCTGAAATGATTCTTCACTATGACATGAAATCAAACGAAAAAAATGATGGACACATTGTTATAAAGGATATTTCAGGTAATGATGAAGCTTTTGATGGAACATTTAAAAACTCGGAAAATGGTCAATTGGTTCAAAATGATGAAGTTGGGTATGTGTCGTTTAATGGTGGTAGTTCAACCGCAAAAAGTGGGTATATCGAAATACCAAAAAGAGAAGATGGCTCTGATCTCTTATCTGAATTACAAGATATAACCGTTTCAACCCTTGTGAATTGGAATGATGACGGAGAAAACCGTTGGATTTTTGGATTAGGATCTGTAACAGACGATGCCGAGAATGGCAATAAGTATTTTTTTGTGACGCCGCGACATGGTTCGGGAAATGTAGCAGCAACTGGAATTTCGAAAGCCGGGTGGAGAAATGAATCTCTTGTTAAAGCAACATCGGCAATGAAAGCTGGAAAATGGGAAGTGGCAACGGTTGTTTTCTCGGAAAAGTCTAATACGATTACATTATATGTAAATGGAAAGAAGGTCGCAACGGGATCAGCAGGCGGAAAAAAGTTAGCTGAGATTATTGATCCATCAGCAGACTTTTCTGGTTTTATTGGAAAGTCGATCTTTAAAAATGATCCATATTTTAGAGGGATGGTTGGTGATTTCCGTGTATATAATGGAGCGTTGTCAGATGAACAAGTTGCTGATTTATATACCGAAATATCTGGCAAGATTGCTAAAACTAATCAGCTTGTGATCAATCATGCATTAGAATCCTTAGATATTATTGAATATCTAAATAGTAGTGATGAGAGCATAGATAAAATAACGAGTAGTCTTGCACTTCCTGCAAAGGGTAAACATGGGGTGGATATTACCTGGAGTTCAAATAACACTGAGGTTATTGCCAATGATGGAACAGTTACCCGCCCAGATAAAACGAAATCAGATGTAGAAGTTGAACTAACAGCAAATTTATCTTACGAAGGACTGACAGCAGTGAAACGGTTTAAGGTAACTGTTTTAAAAGAATATACAGATGAGCAAGTTGTAGAGTTAGATGCATCAAAGTTAAAGATTCAAAATGTGGAGAATGTAAAAGGGAATTTAAGTTTACCCGTTTCTGGGGAAGAAGGAAGTTCCATCACTTGGGAATCTTCCAATCCGGACATTGTGAAAGGGTCTGCGGAAGCAACTGATGATGATAAAAAGCTTGGCTGGGTAACAAGACCTGAGGCAGATACAAAGGTGACTTTAACAGCGACTCTTTCAAAAGGGGAAGCGGAAACAAAAAAGAAATTTAATCTAACCGTCAAAAAAGATCCTGGCAAATTGGCATATGATGCTTATTTCTTCTCTTATTTCACTGGAGAATACGAGGGAGGAGAGGAAATTTCCTTCGCTACGGCAGAAGATCCACTAAAATGGCGTGCATTGAATAATGGGCAATCAGTTATTCAGTCAGATATGGGTGAAAAGGGACTTAGAGATCCATTTGTCATTCGTTCTCCTGAGGGAGACAAATTTTATATGCTAGCAACCGACTTAAAAATGGGTGAGAGTACTAATTTTGACCAAGCGCAAATAACGGGAAGCCATTCCCTCATGATTTGGGAGTCGGACGACCTGGTCAACTGGAGCGAGCAGCGAATGGTAGAAGTGGCTCCTAAAACGGCTGGTAACACTTGGGCGCCTGAAGCTATATATAATGAAAAAACAGGTGAATATGTTGTTTTCTGGGCATCTTCAATGAAAAATGAAGAAACATGGGGCGATTATCCTAATGGAAGACCAGCGGGACAGTATAATGTGATGTATTATGCCACAACGAGGGATTTCCATACTTTCTCCGAACCAAAAGTGTTTATGGATGAAAGCTTCCCAACGATCGATACAAGTTTTGTTGAAAAAGATGGTACATTTTATCGCTTTACAAAATCTGAAGTGAATTACAAAGTGTATTACGAAAAAACAACAGATATATTTTATGATAAAGATGGAATCGAGGAAAATGGATTTCAATACGATGTGATTCCAGGGACAAAAGATGGAAACAAAGGGCTTATTGGTCATCAAGGTAACAATGAAGGTCAAACAATATTTAAAGATATCCATAAGGATAAATGGTATATGTTTTTAGATTCTTGGCCTTATCATGTTCGCTGGTCTACAAATTTGGAGGATGGGTCACAATTTGTCAATAATTTGCTTCCTGAAACAGAATATGCGTTGCCACCTGGACCAAGGCACGGTACCGTTATTCCAATCACACGTGAAGAATATAATGCCCTTCAAGAAAAATATGGTATGCCTGCACCAGAGCAATCGGAGAAACCAGTTGTTCATTATACATTCAACCAAGAAGATGTAAAGGGGAAAACAATTAAGGATGTTTCCAACAACGGCTTTGATGCAAAATTGGCAGGGGGAGCTAAGATTGATTCTGATGACACGGTTGGTCAATCAACAGGAGCAGTTGAATTAGATGGAAGTACAGGATATGTTGAATTGCCAAAAAATTTAATAAAAGACTTGAATCTTGAAGCTATGACAGTGTCTACTTGGGTTAAAGTAGAGGGAGATCAAGCAAATCAAAGGATTTTTGACTTCTCTTCTAATACCGGAAGAATTGCCAATCGCAATACAATGTATTTAAGTACACAAGGTGATTCAGGAAACTTGGAATTTGCGATTGTCACTCCTTTTACGGAAAAGTTTGCCAATCAAAATTCTCTTTTAGGAAATTCCTATAAATATGCTGTTAGGGCTCCAAAGCTTTCTTCTTCTAAGTGGCATCATGTAGCGATGACGATTGAAGGATTTGATGCTGTTTTATATGTCGATGGAAAGGAAGTTTCAAGAAGTTCAACCTATAATGTCGAGCCTAGAATGTTATTAGAAACAACAATGAATTATTTAGGTAAATCAAGTAACGATCATCACAAGCTTTTTAACGGGAAATTTGATGACTTCAAAATTTATAACCGCGCTCTCAATGCCGAGGAAGTTGCAAACTTGGCAGATGAAGACGTTTCAGAACCTCCAGTTGAAGAACCGAAAGAAGCGGAGTTAATTCTCGATTATGATATGGCCAATATTGAAGGCAACAAAGTATTGGATGGAACAGGTCATTTTGACGGAAAACTTGTGAACCCCAAAGACGCTGAACTCATTAAAGGGGATGGGGCAGGAGTTATTAGCTTCAAAGGTGGTTCTGTAAGTTCGTATATTGAAATACCTCAAGGTGTTTTAAATGATTTAGAAAGTGTAACCGTTTCTTCCCTCGTCCATTGGGATGGGAAAAATGAGGCGGAGTGGTTATTCGCTCTCGGTCAGGACAGCAACAAATATCTATTTACTACACCAAAACGTAATTCAGGTGATCGTTCAGCCCGGGTGGGACTAGGAACAACAAGCTGGGAAAACGAAGCTGGGGCAAATGCAACAACAGGTCCATTAAAGTCACACGAATGGAAGTTGGTTACAGCCGTTATGTCTGGTCCTGATCAAACCTTAAAATTGTATATTGATGGTATTGAAGTGGCAACCGGATCTACAAATGGGTATACATTAGCACAGATCAATAATGTGAACGGTAGAAGTGGATATATCGGACGATCATTCTATTCCGCTGATCCATACTTTGGAGGAATGGTTGCCGATTTTGAAGTATATGATGGTGCCTTAACAGCTTCTGAGGTTAGTAAATTAAAAGAAAAGGCAGATGAACAAATTGCTAAGATGGACGGTTTATTACTCAGCAGCGCTGTTAATCAATTAGATTATCAAACTTTTATTCATAAAAACGAAAACAAAGATGAAATCACATCAGATTTATCATTTCCTAAGGCAGGGGCACACGGAACAACTATCACTTGGGAGTCACAAAATCAAGATATCATCACAAATGATGGTAAGGTTACTAGACCTGCATATGAAGAAGGAGACCAAACCGTTAAGATTATAGCAACGATTTCCGATGGAAAGAACGAAGTGGAAAAAGAATTTACAGTGATTGTATTAAAGAAACCACACGATTCTGCCGCAGTCAAAACAGATGCAGAAACATTAATGATTCATAACATCCGTGATGTTCGCGGGAATCTTACGTTGCCAATGGCTGGAGAAAATGGGTCAAAAATTACTTGGAAATCAAGTGATCCATCGATCGTTTCTACAACGGGAGAGGTTAACCGACCAGCACATGGTGATGGAGATACAGTAGTTAAATTGACGGCAACGATCACATTAAATAAAGAGTCGATTACAAAGGCATTTTTAGCAAATGTCAAAGAATTACCGAAAAAGGAAAAGTATGAAGGCTACGTCTTCAGTTATTTTACTGGGGAAGGCTACTCGAATGGTGAACAAATTTATTTTGCCTTAAGTGAAGGCAATAATCCGCTTAAATGGAATGAGTTAAATAATGGAAAACCAGCGATCACTTCTGATTTAGGTGAAAAAGGATTGAGAGATCCATTTATCATTCGCTCTCCTGAAGGGGATCGATTCTATCTAATTGCAACCGATCTAAAAATTCATGGAAATGGGGATTGGGATAAAGCTCAAAGATCGGGGAGCAGATCCATCATGGTTTGGGAATCAACTGATTTAATTCATTGGTCTAAGCAAAGAATGGTTGAAGTGGCACCAAAAGAAGCGGGAAATACATGGGCGCCTGAAGTCTTTTACGATGATACGACTGGCGAGTATGTTGTATTCTGGGCTTCTAAGCTGTATGACAATGACGAGCATAGCGGTTCAACCTACAACAGAATGATGTATAGCACAACAAGAGATTTCTATACTTTTACTGAACCAAAAGTTTATATGGATTATGGATACTCCGTCATTGATACAACGATGATCAAACATGATGAGAAAATTTATCGATTTTCAAAGGATGAAAGAAACAATACGTCCTCTTCACCAAACGGGAAATTTATTTTCCAAGAGGTAGGGAACTCGGTACTTGATCCTAATTTCGAGCTGATTAAAGAAGGAATTGGCAAAGGGTCGATCGGTGCAGGTGAAGGACCTACGATCTTCAAATCCAATACGGAAGAAAAATGGTATATGTTCATTGATGAGTTTGGCGGAAGAGGATATGTTCCATTTGAAACAACCGATTTGCAGTCGGGTGAATGGAAGATGTCCGACAACTACGACTTACCCGCTCGTCCGCGTCATGGTACAGTCATTCCTGTCACAAAAGCCGAGCATGAAGCTTTACTAGCGAAGGTTCCAACAGTTCATGTGCCAACACCGGAACAAAAACCAACAAGTGTGACACTTGATCAAGAATCATTGAAACTCTCAAAAGGTAAAACCACACAGTTAACCGCAACAGTTGCACCGAATGATGCAGTCAATAAAGCAGTTGTATGGTCAAGCAATAATGAACAAGTGGCAATTGTTGATGAAACCGGAAAAGTAACCGCCCTTGAAGAAGGAATCGCGAAAATAAGCGTGACAACAGTAGATGGTGGTTTAATGGCTGTCAGTGAGGTAACTGTTGAGGAGCAATCTGAACTGGATGTTTCGCAGTTAGAGTCCCTGTTAGACGAAGCAAAATCAATCAAGAATGATGGGAAGTATACGGAAGCCACGTATGTCACTTTACAAAAAGCAATTTCAGCAGCAGAGAAAGCTTTAGAGGAAATCAAAACAGAAGAAGAGCTAGATTCGGCGATTACCGCTTTGCAATCAGCGATTGACGGGCTTCTTCCTTTAGAGAAGCTGAGTACATCTCATCTCCTTGCAACCCTTGAAGAGCATCGAGAAGATGTATCGGAAAAAGATTATCGATCCCTCACGGTTCATTTGACGGCAGTGAGTCAATTTGAGAAAAAGGGAGCGGCTGAGAAGGTCATTAAACATCTGGAAACTTTCAAGAAATTACTTGATCACCAGCAGAAAGAAAATCTGATTTCTCAAGAACTGTATGAAGTGTTAAAGACAGATACCCATTCGTTAATTCGGAAATGGGAAGGAAAGCAAGAGTAAATCCCGTTTTGAAACAGAGGTTCTTAAAATAATGCAGGTGGAGTTGTTTTCTCCACCTGCATTTGTATTTTTCTCGTATTCCTAATGGAATTGGAAGAGTAGTAAAAAAATTCCATTTTTTAGTCAAAATAATGGGATTAATAAAAGATTATAACCATTAGTATTAGGTTGTAAGCGTTTTTTAAAAAATACTAGATGAGGGGGCTGAAGAATATGTTGTTGCATGATTGAGGTTTCTGTAATCTATGCAGAAAGCCTAACAAACCAAACAGGTCAAGATAGATAGTAAACTTTCTAATTCGCAGTATATTCTGCCTGATTGTAGTTTAAGTGAAAACGATGAGTGAATGATTCCTCTCGTACTATGCCCAAATGCAAATAGGAAAAATTGAATATGCGATGAAAGGAAATCAAAGATGGAACTAATTAAAAAAAGTATTGGATATTTAGGTTTTGCCTTAATGATATTGGCTCTAGTTATCTTTATGAAGGCAAATGCAACGGTCGGCAAAGATCATACAAAAACCATTACCATAGATGGAACTAATGTGGATGAATATAACCGATTTAAAGGTTTTGGCGCAGTTACAGCAAACAATACCTCCCGGCTGTTATTAGATTATAAAGACGAACATCCTGATAAATATTGGGAGATTATGAATCAACTATTCAATAAGGAAACAGGGGCTGGATTAGCACATGTTAAAGTTGAATTGGGTGCGGACGTGAATTCATCTTCAGGAACCGAACCGGCAACAATGCGTTATGCGGATGAACCTGCCAATGTACTCCGGGGAGCAGGGTTCCAATTTGCAGCTGATGCTAAATCAATTAATCCCGATATTACAACTGAAATTTTACGGTGGGGTGAACCACGCTGGACATGGAATGGTGTCGAAAATAATAAGTATGAAAATCGATACCAGTGGTACAAGCAGACAATCGATGCCGTTTATGAGGAATTTGGTTTTAAATTAGATTATGTAGGCATCTCACAAAATGAAAGGGCTATCAGTAATAATGGTAAAATTGAGGTTGAATGGTTAAAATACTTCACCACTAAAATGAAACAAGAGTCTAATTATGAATCAGACTATAAGCATATCAAACTAGTTGCGGCGGATGGCTATCGTGATACCGAATCCATTAGTCGTGTATTACTGGATAATCCAGATTTGATGGATGAAATTGATGTGATCAGTTCCCATTATGGCTTGACTGGATCCAAAGAACTCACCGAACTACAAAACAAATTGATTGCTGATGGGAAACAACCAAAAGAAATTTGGGTCTCGGAAGGAATTGCTCCTATGATTAATGCACGAGATCGTAAAAATATGGAGCCACATTATAAGGGACTTGGGGGACGTGCGGGAATTATCGATGTAACGTCTCGTATTATTTCCGTTTATACCTGGGAAGGAGCGGGGGAACTTCCACTAAATGCTGTATCATTTGATTTTCAACCTTCTGTGGCTGCTTTTTATCAAGGGGCTCAATATAATCCGAAACATCTGATTAGTGCATTTGATCCATGGAGTGGCTTTTATGAAGTAGATGGCGGGTTACAAGGGGTTCGTCATATCATGAATTTTGTCGGTTATGATGATCCTACAACCTCTGAAAATGAGCGTTGGATGTATGTTAAAGCTGCTACATTTAGTGATGGGAATTTTTTTGATGGTGGGGTAGATGTTGATACAAGTACAGATAATTATATGACGTTAAAAGATCCAGAAACGAATGACTATACAACCGTTTTTGCTAATAATACAAAGCAGACGCGGAAATATAAGATTCAAACGAAAAATCTAGGTGGGAAAGAGATTGCTCCCATCTATGTTTGGGAAACACGCGGGCCAGATGAGGGACAATCCTATGATGCGAACTGGTTTCAAAACATCGATGTCATTACACCCATAAATGGTGTGTATGAATTAGAGGTGAAACCTTATTCGATTGTAACCATTTCTACACTAGACAAAGAATCTGAAGTGGAAGATTTTGAGTACCAATCAGAACCCGTTGACTTATCAAAAGATACGATCATGCCATTACCATATATGGATGACTTTGAGTACGAAAATTATCCAGTTGATGAAAAAGGTAGAGATTATGTGGAACGCCGTGGAGGGACACCGCGTTATACCACTGACCAGATTGGTGCTTTTGAAGTTGTAAATAAGGCTACGAAACCAGAATCCAACGGGAGTGCAAAGCGAGCTAATTTAGAAATTCCGGATGCAAAGGATCACGGAAATATTCTACAACAGAAAATCACTCCTGACATTATTGGATCCGAATGGTCTGTATGGGGTGGGAAGGATGGTTCGGCATCTAATAGCAACCCTAACACTGTTCTGGGCGATTTTCGTTGGGTGAATTATAAAGTCTCTTACGACTTTTTACTAGATACTCATACGAAACAAGTAAAAGGTAGAGATAATTACGCGCTTATTGGCGTACGTCAAGTGGTTCATGGTGGAGGCGATTCTAGTGCACCTTATAATGCACGTGTGTATGTCGATGGAAGCTATGAGATTTTAAAACTTGGAAATGTTGAGAGGAATGGTCGGATCAAAAATTTTGATAACAAGATTTGGCATGAATTAGCCTTCGAAGCGAAGGAAAATGTATTTACACTTTATTTGGATGGTAAAGAATTAGATAGCTTTACAGATAAGGATGCAACGGTCATGGCTGGAAGAGTTGTATTAGGCTCAGGTTATTATGAAACCCTTTTTGATAACTTGCGTATAGACCCGATTGAAGGATACACGTATCAATCGGAAAAATATGATAGTGCTCAAGGGAAAAAATATCAAACAGAAGAAGAGGCCTTGAAGAATACAGATGTCTGGAACCCAATCGGATATGTTGGTGACTGGGAATTTATACAAGCAGGATATGCGCATTTTAACCGTACCCAGATGAGGGCAAGAACAGATTTTCCAGTTTGGAATGGAATTACTATAAGGCATGGCGATAAAACAAAGGAACAAGGCACCTTAAATAAAGTATTTTATGCTGGAAATTGGTCATCGAACAATGGAAATGCATGGGGATCTGCCGGAGCATCGTTTGAAATTAAATTTAAAGGCAATGAAATCAGATTATATGGCGAGGTAAATCCATCTAATGGGACAGCTGATATTTATCTGGATGGCGAATTAGTCGGTGAAGCAAATTATTTGAATAATAGCAGTATGGAACGGATGGTTTGGTCCATAGATAACCTTGAAGAGAAAGAACATACACTTAAAGTAGTATCAAAAGAAAGTTATACTAGTTTTACAAAAGCTGAAATAGAAACGAATGATGCTATTTCAGTAGAAACGGTTAAAAAAATGGGTGCAAATGATATTGTGAAAATTTCAGATGAGTTACTTATAGGCAATGAAGAAAATACAGTTTATGCATTTAGAAAGAATAATGCATGGGGCTCCAACAATACAAACGCTTGGGCAAATTTTGATGATGATCCATATATCCTTATTCATTTTACGGGCACAGGTATCGATTACTTAGCCGGTACGGAAGAAAAAACAAAATACCAATTTGAGCTGGATGGTAAAAATGTAGGCGACTTTGGCGCAAACTCAGATGGTATTAGATATTCTGTAAGAGATTTGGAAGAAAAGCCACATACATTGAAAGTGTCATTGGGAGACAATGAAAGGTTAGACACCTATATGGATTATCGTGGGATCAATATCTACAGCACACCGAAAGAAGGTAACAGTAGTATGATCTTCCATTTTGAAGGAATAGGATTCAATTTATTCGGAGCGACTTCAGATGCAATACTGGACGTTTATATTGATGATCAATTAGTGGAAGAGGATTACAGGATTTATACTAGAGGAGACAGACAAACATCCTACCACACTCACGAACTGGATAATAAGAAACACACAGCTAAAATTGTCGTCAAAGCCGGAGAATTTGTGTTTGACGGGATGGATATACTTACTTCTTCATCACAAGAAACTCCTGTGAAAAATGCAGCTCAATTAAAAGCTCAAGTGGACCAATTGGCAGAAGATGGGGCTATTAAAATAGAGGGTGTTCGTCCTTTAACCCTTCATTTAGAATCAGTCAGCCATTACGAAAACAAACAATTAGGCGACAAGGTAAAGAAACATTTAGCAAGCTTTAAACAATTGCTTGACCATCAATTGAAGAGTAAATTAATTTCTGATGAAGCGTTTAAAATTCTAATGAAGAATACTGATGCTTTGATTAAGAAGTGGGAATAAGGATTATTGCATTAGACACCCCCAATGTTACGGAAGGCGCCGGAACTTTGGGGGTGCTTTGTTTTTGCCAGGAAACTATAAAATTCTAGCTTGTGGATAAGTTCTGATAGTGTGTATTGACGTCTGGCTCCAGCGCCCAGCGACTAGCAAACTTTCAGCTTCTTCCTACGAATAAGTCAACATCGGCTCCTTCGTCGCCGTGTTTAGGCTAACAGGATGTTAGTCAGAACGGCGTTGCGCCAGGACGGCGCGTCTTTAGCCGTTCAACCTTATTACTTTAAGTTTGTACGTCGCTAAACGGGCGCTTACGCTTTTGTTCTTTGTTATTAGTTTTAATATCTATTTTTACATTATATAGAAAAACACTGTATATTGTGTTATTATTCATGATTAGACACTGTATATTGAACTGAGGAGGAGCGGGCTTGAATGCGAAAGAGTTTCAGAAATGGATCGATTCTTATTATAAAGATAGAGGCTGGTCTGATCTAGATATCTTTGTACGAATAGGTTTTTTGTCGGAAGAAACTGGAGAAGTAGCAAGGGCGATTAGGGCATTAGAAATAGGTAGGGACCGACCAGATGAAGTTGAGGACATGTTTGAGAAATGTAAGGAAAATCTTACAGAAGAGTTGGGAGATGTATTAGGCAATGTGGCAGTGATTGCTAATAAATATAATATTGATTTAGAAGATATTTTTTTACAACATAAAAATAAATTGTTACATAGATACCGAAATTAGAAGGATGATGGATTATGAAAGTTAAAAACATAGCCGTGTTCTGTGGTTCAAGCACAGGAAAAAATAAAATTTATTTGGAAAATGCCAAAAAACTTGGTGAAGAATTAGCCTATAGTAATAGAACGTTAGTATATGGTGGTGCGCAAGTTGGCTGCATGGGGGCATTGGCCGATTCGGCTTTAAATGGTGGAGGAAATGTAGTTGGAGTAATCCCTAAGAAATTACAAGATGTCGAAATAGCCCATAAGAAATTAACAGAACTTTATGTTGTAGAAACGATGCACGAACGAAAAGCAAAAATGGCTGATTTAGCGAATGGATTTATTGCCCTTCCTGGAGGTGCGGGAACATTAGAGGAATGGTTTGAGGTATTCACTTGGGCACAACTTGGTTATCACCAAAAACCATGTGGATTATTAAATGTAAATGGCTTTTTTGAACCGTTAATTTCGATGTTAGATTATACGATTGATGAAGGATTTATGAACGCAAAGTATAAGGATTTGATTATTATGGATTCTGATCCCAAGAGTTTATTGGCTAAAATGGAGAATTATTCCCCACCTTTAAAGGCGAAATGGGAATAACGTAAATGTCGAAAAGGCTATTCTTGCGACATTAAAAAGCTGTTAGGTTATTGAAATTTGCTCAAGAATTGAAAATCAGTAAAGCAATTATGCCTGCGGCGTGATTGAGAACGAGGTTCTTACCAGCAACGAAAGCGATGCTTCCGACTCTGGACAAGCTGATCTCGAGGAAAATCGTTTATAAAAATCGGAACTGGAGACGAAATTAAATGGATGAGAGAATAGCGGAAATTCGATACTGCCCATTATGTGGACACGAATCAGATAAAGAATTCATCGAAAGAGATGGGTCAGGTGGTCATTGGATTTGTGAAAATTGTGATGAGTTAGTGGAGGCCTATCTTTTAGAGAAAAGGTATGTATTAGAAGAGTATGCTGAAGAAAGTTCAGAAGAAGATGGGGATTCAGGAAAAAGCATAGGGAAAATCTTGCTTTTCGTAGTTATTATAGCGGCTATCATCTTTGGAATTGCATATTTTAGTTGATCAAAACTTACGAATTAATTAGCACGCATGGTGCCCGAAGCCGTTTGAAAAAATGAGAATTGGTTATCAAAAAGTGCTATGAATCCTGGAGTCCAAGACGGAAAAGAAGAAATGGCTCAAGGAGTATTGTTGAAGCTTGGATTTTGGTAGGGAAATAAAAGAGAAAGTTTAAAAGCTAGGAGAATAAGAAAAGCATATTTTTCTAGGAACAAAAAAGTAAGCCACGATTCCTTTAAAACGGGATCGTGGCTAGGAAGGATTTATCCAATTTCCTCGGTTAGTTTTTCGATTTGATCGATCAGTTCGCCAATATAGGCAATCGTGTCCCGTAATGGTTTATCTGTTGTGATATCAATGCCAGCCATTTGCGCTAGTTCCGCAGGGTTTTTGGAGCCGCCAGCTTGTAAGACAGTTAGCCAATCGTCGACAGCTGGTTTGCCTTCTTTTAACACACGCTTTGCCATTTCTGTAGAGATGGTTAAACCAGCGCTGTATGTGTAAGGATACAAGCCCATATAATAGTGTGGTTGACGCATCCATGTTAGTTCCGCACCGTCATTGATGATAACATCTTCACCCCAAAATTCTTCTAAAACTCCTCTTTTTAACTCATTTAAAATCGTAGCATTGACATTTCCACCTTTATCAATGATTTCATAAACCTTCCGCTGATAAGCTGCCTCAAGCAGGTGAGTGACGAAATTATGATAGTAAGTACGTGAAATGATGGAGGATAGTACCCAGCGTTTGAATCTCGGGTCATCTGAATTTTTTAACAGGTGATTGGCCATCAGCATTTCATTCATGGTCGAAGGAGCCTCAATAAAATACATAGACGCATCCCCATTAAATACACTTTGATGTTTGTAAGCATTATAGAAATGTCCGGCATGACCAAGCTCGTGAGCAAGGACGAATACATCCTCCATACTTCCAGTCCACGAAATCAAGATATAAGAATGATTACCATATGGACTAGCACAGAAGGCCCCTGTTGATTTTCCGGTGTTTTGGGCGAAGTCAATCCATCTTTCTGAGTAAGCTCGATCCACCATATCTGTATAATCTTTCCCCATAATGGCGAGCGCATCATCGATATATTTCTTCGATTCTTCTATCGTGACCGTTGGTTCATAGGAAGGATCGACAGGGATTTTTAAATCAGCGAACGTCATTTCATCTAATTGATGAATTTTTTGTAAAAGCTTCGCGTATTTCCGCATATGTGGAGCTAATTCTTTCATAATTACATCGATTTGACGGTTATACATGGAACGATCGACATCTTGCTCCATCAATAAATAGTCAATGACAGATGGATATCCACGTAAATCAGAAGTCGTTTTCTCCATTTGTAAGTGCATGTCATATGTTTTGGCTGTTGTATGTTGATAATCACGCAACTTAGCGGAAAACGCATTAAATGCAGCACGTCTCTTCGCTGTATCAGGATTTGATTCCCAGCTACCTTCAAAAGAAACATAGCTTAATGGGTAATTTTCATTATTCACTTTAAAATCTGGAAATTCCATATCTACTAATTTTGTTGTGTTATATAAACTATAAGGTGCTTCAAAAGTAGATGAGAAAGCTGCCAATGTCTTCTCGACCTCAGGATGAAGCTGGTATGGTTTTTTCTTGATAATATCTTTTAGTAGGACAGCATAATCCTCTGACTGGGCACTCGCATCCTGTAAAACCCCTAATGATAGTTCTGATAATTCACTCATGAGAAAAGAAGTTTGGCTGGAAATTTTCGCGGCCATTGAACTGAATTTGCTGTCTCGCATTTGTGCCTGATCATCCGTTTGGTCAACACTAGCTGCAAGAGAAGCATAGGTACCAATTGGAATAAGTCGTTCATATAGTTTTCTATATTCGTCTAATGCTTTTATTGCCGATGCTGCATCCTGAATCGTACCTTTATAGGCATTCGCAAATTCCGTTGCTTCCTTCCCTACAGTTTCCAAAGCCTGTTCATAAGCTTCTTCCGTTGCAAATAAATCTTTTAAATTCCATGTTTCTTCTTCTTTTACTTGTGCGCGTGTAGGTAAGCTTTGTACCAAATGTTCCCACTCCTTTGTTTGGAAATTTTCTAACTCTTTTTTTAGTATAATATATAAAGAGGAATGTTTACAAAAAGGAAAGTTGAGGAATTTAGTGCAAAGAAAAAAATCCCCCTTTGCAGTGACCAAGAGGGATCGAATGTTCTAACTCTAAGGCCTTCTACACTGTTCAGTTACAAACTTTTATATTTGGAGGTTTCTAAAGCGAAAAAGATAGATTTTTTAGGTTTAATCGTAAGGGAAAAAGGGAAAGGTAAGTTGAGAGAATAATAGTAAGATTGCTATTAGTGGCGGAAATTAATTACATAGACATCTAGATAATATAGTTGTAAAAAGAAGGTATTTTAGTTATTCTACAATTAACAGGCCAAAAGACTATGGATCCAAAGGCCTTATTATGAAAAAAGGGTGGTAATATTTGCTGTTTTTTACATATTTTTGTATATTAAACTTGAGATCTATTATATAATTTAAAGGGGAAAGGAGATTTTCAATAAGAGGGTCATTTTACCTAGTACATAATTCAGTATTGTCAACGATGGTTTTGGACAGAGGATTCAATTGCCAAAAAGCAATTGAGCTAGATTCATTCCGATCATAACATATGGTTGATAAGGCCACTTATGAAAATATGCAACTCCGGCCACTCAATGCGGTCATTATTAGCAAACTAGTAAAGAGACATCTATTATGCTCGTGGACTAGCAGTAAATATGTCTTTGGACATATCACACGAAAGTAATGATGTTTGAACGACTCGCGAATGGTATTATCAAAAATCATCGTTAAGGAAAGGTAAATGGGAAACTGGATATGCGAGAGTCAGTTTACAGGCAAGACTAGCACGACCAGAAAACCATTTACCCTATCGCCCCTTAAGATGAAAAACGAATAGGCATCCATCAAAGTGGGCTCGATTTAACATACGCCATGCCGCCAGCGCGTGTTTTTGGGAAACTCGCAAATGGCTCAATTTTCCATTACAGCAGAATATTCAGGTTGAATGAAAGGGTAAAAAGGAGCTGAATATGTGACGAGTCAGTTTAACAGGCAAGACGAGCACAAATCCAGTTAAAGCCGTTTCATTTACTCTATCATTTAAGTGTCCGCAGCATTTTTAATGCGGTTTCGACTTATATTTATGCACAGAAGTGCAGTGCCACCATTCAATTTTGGGAAGTTGATTGAAGGCACAAATTTAAATTCTAGGTCTGCAGGATGTAGGTCACAAAGGCGTGGCGGTTGTTGTCGCGAATTTAGCCTTTGGTCCTTATGGAATGTATGGCGTAGTCCGTATATTATGATAAGGTTCTCTGATCTAAAAGTAAAGGGTCCTTATACACTGTCATGAAAGGGGTCGAAGGGTATATAACGAATTAAAAAACTAGTGAAACTGTAGGGAATTGCTCATTTTTAAGGACTTTTGTATATTAAACGATTCGCATCTAGAAAGGAGAGCTCAATGAAAAAGAGAGTCATTTTACCTAGTTTATGTTTTGCTGTCTTGTCTACTGTAGCTTTTGAGCAAACAATTGAGGCTGCTGAGCCGCCAAGTGGGATTGAATCACAACATAATATGAGGTATGTCGCAGTTGATCAGGGTTCTAGTCTAAATATGCGGGCGGAGGCTTCCACGAATGCTTCTATCATTGGTAAACTAGCGAACGGAACATCAGTCACAGTGCTATCAGAGACGAATGGTTGGGCAAAAATTAGTGCCAATGGCAAAACAGGCTATGTCAGCAATCAGTATTTGAATGAGAAAAAAACTGTGACCAAGCCATCTACCCCTAAGACAACACCTGTCAAAACTGAAAGAAAGTATGTTTCGGTGAATGCCGGTTCTGCATTGAACATACGTAGTAGTGCGAGCGCGAGTGCTTCCATTATCGGAAGTCTTTCGAATGGCACCGCGGTAACGGTCCAATCCGAATCCAACGGTTGGGCGCAAGTGAAGGTGAATGGTAAGAGCGGATATGTGAGTAGTCAATATTTAACAGGCAAGGCGAACGCAAATCCATCCAAACCATCAACGTCCGCACCATCAAAGACAGAAACCAAATATGTAAGTGTGAATGCTGGTTCGACATTGAATCTACGCAGTAGTGCCAGCGCAAGTGCTTCGATAATTGGAAGTCTATCCAATGGAACAGCGGTAACAGTCCAATCTGAATCCAACGGTTGGGCGCAAGTGAAGGTGAATGGAAAAACGGGATATGTGAGCAGTCAGTATTTAACAGGCAAGGCGAACGCAAATCCATCTAAACCATCAACGTCCACACCATCAAAGACAGAAACCAAATATGTCTCAGTGAATGCTGGTTCGACATTGAATCTACGCAGTAGTGCCAGTGCAAATGCTTCGATAATCGGAAGTCTTTCGAATGGCACCGCGGTAACGGTCCAATCCGAATCCAACGGTTGGGCGCAAGTCAAAGTGAATGGAAAAACGGGATATGTGAGCAGTCAGTATTTAACAGGCAAGGCGAACGCAAATCCATCTAAACCATCAACGTCCGCGTCATCAAAGACGGAAACCAAATATGTCTCAGTGAATGCTGGTTCGACATTGAATTTACGCAGTAGTGCCAGCGCAAGTGCTTCGATAATCGGAAGTCTTTCGAATGGCACCGCGGTAATAGTCCAATCCGAATCCAACGGTTGGGCGCAAGTGAAAGTGAATGGAAAAACGGGATATGTGAGTAGTCAGTATTTAACAGGCAAGACGAGCACAAATTCATCTAAACCATCAACGTCCACACCATCAAAGACAGAAACCAAATATGTAAGTGTGAATGCTGGTTCGACATTGAATTTACGCAGTAGTGCCAGCGCAAGTGCTTCGATAATCGGAAGTCTTTCGAATGGCACCGCGGTAACGGTCCAATCCGAATCCAACGGTTGGGCACAAGTGAAGGTGAATGGAAAAACAGGATATGTGAGTAGTCAGTATTTAACAGGCAAGACGAGCACAAATCCATCTAAACCATCAACGTCCGCACCATCAAAGACAGAAACCAAATATGTAAGTGTGAATGCCGGTTCGACATTAAATCTACGCAGTGGTGCGAGCGCGAGTTCATCGATTCTTGGAAGTCTTTCGAATGGCACCGCGGTAACGGTTCAATCTGAGTCCAACGGATGGGCACAAGTGAAGGTGAATGGAAAAACAGGATATGTGAGTAGTCAGTATTTAACAGGCAAGACGAGCACAAATCCATCTAAACCATCAACGTCCGCACCATCAAAGACAGAAACCAAATATGTAAGTGTGAATGCCGGTTCGACATTAAATCTACGCAGTGGTGCGAGCGCGAATTCATCGATTTTAGGAAGTCTTAAGAATGGTACGGCCGTAACGGTGGAATCTGAATCCAACGGTTGGGCAAAAGTTAAAGTAAATGGAAAGACCGGCTATGTGAGTAGTCAGTTTTTAACATCCGCTAAAGAAATAGCTGATTCGACTCCACCAACGAAGTATATTAAAGGTGCATCGGTTTCAGGGATAAATATGTATACCAAGCCATCAGCGAAATCTTCCGTTATGGTTAAAATTGCCTCCGGAATACCAGTTGTTGTTTTATCTGAGGAAAATGGTTGGGCAAAAATTAAGGTTTATGGGGAAGAAGGATACATAGAATCTAAGTTTCTTTCTGATACAAATGAGACCGGTAAGGATCATGAAAATGATGCCCAAGAAGATTTGCGATATGTGGAAGTAAACCCAGGTTCAAGTTTAAATATGCGCTCTTCTGCTTCTACTAGCGGCTCAATTGTCAGCAAATTATCAAGAGGAACTGTGGTGAAAGTTCTTTCAGAGAAAAATGGTTGGGCAAAAGTATCGGCAAACGGGAAAGTGGGCTATGTAAGCACACAATATTTAACAAGTGAAATCAAAGTACCAGAAGGACAACAGAAGGAAACAGTCTACAGTCAATATGATTTTACAATCGACGAATTTGTGGACATCCAGATGAAAGCAAATCCACAAACAGATACGAAATACAATACATACATTAGAGAAGATGCTTTATCCGTAAAATCTAATGTGGGAACAGTAAAAGGAAATGGTTGGAATGTAAGAGGTGGAGCTGGAACCGGCTTTTGGACAGTGGGACAAGTTTCCAATGGTACAAAGTTAAATATCCTTTCTTCTGTAAAGGGGACGGACGGGTATACATGGTACCAAGTTGATTTTAAAAAGGCTTGGGTAAATGCGAGTCCTGAGGATGTTAAGTATTATGTTAATCCTAATAACTTTGCCAAAGATCCTATTAAATCCTTACAGTTTGTCAATCTAGCAACTTCCACCAAAGTTCAGGAGAATGAGGTTAATGATCGAATTCTTTCTGGAAAGGGAATATTAAGTGGAAAGGCATCCGCGTTTATCCAAGCGGGGGAATCATTAGGTGTGAATGAAATGTATTTAATCTCTCATGCCTTGCTTGAAACAGGAAATGGCCAATCCACGTTGGCAAATGGTGTTAAAGTGAATGGGAAAACTGTTTATAATATGTATGGAATAGGCGCCTTTGATGGGGATGCCATTGCAAAAGGAGCGCAATTTGCTTATAATGCGGGTTGGTTTACACCTGAGCAAGCCATTATCGGTGGGGCAAAATATATTTCAAATGGTTATATCCATGCCAACCAAAACACATTATACAAAATGAGATGGAATCCAGACGGTGCCAATGATACCGGAAAGGCTACACATCAATATGCAACAGATATTGGTTGGGCAAATAAGCAAATTTACCAACTTCATAACTTATATAGTTTAGTAAACTCATATAATTTGGTTTTTGATGTACCTGTTTTTAAAAAATAATTAGATTTTGATGTATCAAGCTAACAAAATCTCCTTGTGATTTTGTTAGCTTGATTTTTGTTGCCACTTTAACCGAGAAATGAAGAGATATTTACGGAAAGTAAAATAGGGTTTTCGTCACGAGAATCGCAATTGTAAAAAAATAGGGGCAAAGAGCTGCCCAAAATTGTTAATAACTTATGACGGATCTACAGGTATTGTGAACATTGCAATAAAAGAAGTACTGCCCCTTGCTTACCATAGTAAGGGGCAGTTACTCAATGGGATAAGAATTTCTTATAAATAAACAATCATTCCATCATAGGCAACTTGGATTCCGTGTGGTTGGAAGGCTTTGACGAAATCCTCGTGTAACAGGCCTGAATTATGGGAGAAATGGGTGACGATGATTTGCCCGTTTTCCTCAAGCATGTTTTCATGTTGAAAAACATCTTGGACTTCTAGGATGGTTTCAATGCACATATGGTTGCGACTTCGTTTGTCTGAGTTGAAACCACCTGTGCAGTCCAGAATGGCTAAATCAATTTTTTTCCCTTTTAACCATTCCCAAGTGTCTTCAGGGAACCAGCCCGTATCATTCCCATATAGAATGTTCTTTCCATTTCTTTCGATATAATAGAGTAGACATGTTTCCATTTGGTCATGATCTGCGAGTAAGGGTGTGATCTTTGCGGTTTGCGTGACCACTTCCTTAAAGGGAAGCACCCGATGATAGGCAAATCTTTTATGTTCTTGGGAAGCTGGTAAGGCCTGATGAAGTCCCTGCATAGCGAGATCATTCCCAAAAATTTGCAAAGGTTGTTCAATCCCATGAGCGAATCCCTCAATACGATTGTATAAATCATAGGGATTAAAATGATCGTAATGTGTATGCGTTATCAATAAGTCTTTAACTGAAGCCATATCCATTTGATACCGAATGGCATGGTGAAAAAAATCTGGTGGAAAATCTACTTTCAATACGTCATCAAACAGGACAGATGTACGGGAACGAATATTACGTCCACCTAAAGTTCTTGCTTTTTGACAAGCCTTACATAAACAAAACGGATTCGGAAAACCTTCTGCTGCTGCCGTGCCTAGGAAATGTACTTTCATTATCCTTCACTCCTCTTTTAAATTACTAGATAGGGACCCGTAAGAATTTTAGGACTATTTAGTTTCCTAGTATTTTAATAGATTACTAAAAGGTTTTCAATGAATTTGTTAAAGCCCGATGTTGGAACTCGTTATCCACATAAACGGTATAAAAATGGTTCGGATCCCTACAGAAAGTTCCGCTATCTACTTTGATTGAGGCATGTTAACATTCAATAAATCCTTGATTTTGATCGGACGATTTTCTTTAACGGAGCGCCAAACGGCTTCTCCAGTTGCGACAGCATTCGCCCCATCTTTTGATCCCGAGAGTATGGGGTATGGGCGGTTAGGGTCAACACCTAAAAACAGATCTTCTAAAAGAACGGGGTCCCCGCCACCGTGTCCGCCTTCTTTATGGACAACATGAATGGTTTCCTTTGAACCGAATAATGGAAAATAGTCAATGGTCTGCTGTGGTGTTGGAAATGGCACGCGATTGGGTGCATGATATTCGGTTGTTTCAATCCTTCCCTTTGTTCCGTTGATCGCGAGACGATAGCCTTCATATGGAACTGAAAAGTTTACTGAATAACTTAATAATGCCCCTTTATCATATCGCACTGTTGCAGTATATGTATCCTCAATGGAAATTTCAGAATCGAATATACATTGGTCTGGGCGATAATTCGTATAGTTTCCTTTTGTACCTTTTACTTCCACAGTTCCGAGATGATCATCTTTTATTTTTTCGCTTCTCGTTCTTGTGTTCCATCTTGTGTAATAATCACAATTTTGTCTAACGGCACAGGTGCTGCAATGTCTACCATCTTCTCTTTTGGGATTTAATGGTCCTTCATCACCATAATAATAGAGTCCTCCAAAAGCAAAGATCTCAACAGGCGTTTGCTCTGTCCACCAATTGATAAGATCAAAGTGGTGAGAGCTTTTATGAATGGAAAGGCCGCCTGAAAACTCCCGCATGCGATTCCAACGTTGGAAATAGCTTGATCCGTGATAGGTATCAATATACCAATTTAGGTCAATAGAGGTAATCCTCCCAACTTTCCCCTCTAAAATCAGCTCTTTTATTCTCGTATGAATGGGACTGTAACGATAATTAAAGGTAACAGTCACATTTCCTTTACTAGTCGCTTCAGCATCCATAATTCTTTTACAATCCTCCGCCGTTGTGGCCATTGGCTTCTCGACAATCACATCTAAATCTTTTTGGAGGGCTTGAAGGATATAATCGACATGTGTATCATCTCTACTTGCTACAATGACGATATCCGGGTTGGTTTCTTTTACCATCTGATTAAATTGCTTCGGGAGATATTGTGGGACATTTTCCATTTCTGTATGAGCTTGCCTACATACCTCAAATCTTCTTGGATCTGCATCTAATAAGGCGACCACCTCGTTCTCTGAAGAAAAATGCTGGACAATCGGACGAATAAACATTCCGATTGCGCGATTACTTACTCCACAAATGGCATACTTTTTCATCGAATACACACTCCTTGGTAAAATTCTGGCTGTAATGACTTCATTGAATGTTCAACTATCATTTTGCTGTTATCATTCCATTATTCTCGACTCTAATCCAACGAACATCAACGAAGCCGGTATCTTTTTGCACTTCTTTCGTCGTACAGAATAAACCTATTTTTGCTCCAACCCAATGCCCCTTTTTCGCTTGAAAAGCATCACCGATTTTAAGAAAATCCTTTCCATCTACACTATAGTAGAATTGGCAAACGGCTTCTTCCTGAACTTGAACACGTAAATATACAGTGGATGAATCAAGCAGATGTTGCTCTTTTTCTTCTTCTATTGGCATTGGATTCTCTCTCGTGCCAGCCACATGAACAAGTCCATCCGAATTTAGTGCAATATATTCATATTCCTTTCCCAAAATAACCAAACCTGCTTGGTCGGTAGGCGAGGATGAATGAAAGCTAAATTTCGTTGTAACGGTAAAAACTGGTGCCGGGAACTTTTGGCATAGAACATGTGGACATTCGGCTAAGGTTTGATGTGAGTTCTTCGGATATGGTTGGGCAAATAACCGTAATCCTGTTTCTTCATTTAACTTATACCACTCCGGCTTGTGATTTGCCTCCCACTGCCATTGTAGTCCAAGTATTTCTTCTTTAAATTCGTCAGATGTAGCAGGTGCTTTTATCGGATATTCCTTGCCAACATTAGGTTTTTTCCACTTTAGGACGGGTTCACCGATGTTTTCTTCGTTCTGCTGATGTCCCATGATGGGCCAATCATTCTCCCAACGTACCGGTTGCATATGAACGATCCGACCGTAAGCATCGCGATCTTGAAAATGAATAAACCAAGATTCTCCAGATTCTAATTCTACTAACCCACCTTGATGGGGACCGTTAATCGGTGATTTACCTTGATGTAAGACAATTTTATCTTCGTACGAACCATATACTTGTTTCGAGCGTAAAACCGTTTGCCACCCAGGTTTTACTCCGCCAGCAGGCGCAAAAATATAGTAGTAGCCATTTCGTTTATACATTTTGGGCCCCTCGATGGTGGGGTGGTTGGCATTACCATCAAACACCAATTCTGGATCACTTAAAAGGGCGGTTCCATCGGGTTTCATCCGACACATCTTTAATTTATTCTTAATGCCACAACGACTTTTAGCAAAAGCGAAAACAAGATAGGCTTGCCCATCGTCATCCCAAAACGGACATGGATCGATCCAGCCCTTGGCTTCTTTCACTAGATGAAGAGGAGCCCATGGACCTGCAGGGTTTTCTGCTGTGCTCATGAAAATGCCGTGATCCGGGATTCCGAAGAAAACCCAATATTGCCCTTGGTGGTAACGAATGCTTGGGGCCCAAGCTCCCGCTCCATGCCGGACTGTATCGTAATAATCATAGGGCAAGCGATCGAACACATGGCTAATGATTTCCCAATTCACCAAGTCTTTCGAATGGAGCACAGGAATGCCCGGTGTACTCGCAAAACTTGAAGAAATTAAATAAAAATCATCTCCAACCCGGATCACATCCGGGTCGGAATAATCAGCGAATAAAATGGGATTTTGATAGTATCCATTGCCCAAATCTGCTATCCAACTTTGCTTTTCTTTCACTGTATTCAGTTTCATTTCTATAAATCTCCATTCTATTAAAGTAATTTTTATTTTTTTCCTGCCAAATCTGCGACCATACTTTGCGCTTCATCATCCATGATTCTTAAGACGGTGTTGACATCTTTTCCTTCTAACAATCCTTGATAAGCACTGATTAATAATGGTTTACGAACAGGTCCTTCATACGAAGATTGATTAGGAATGGGAGCACCTGGCAGAGCTAGCTGGGCGCGCCAATTTTTTTCTTCTAAGCTCTCTAGGTATTCTGATTTCTGTCCAAACTCTTTTCGTACCTCTTCATTCACCAAAGGGGTCACTCCATATTCTGTACTCGTCCACCATTTTTGGTAATCATCTGATAACAAGTATTGAATGACTTCAAAGGCAGCATCAGGATTTTCACTTTGACTTGTGACAAAGATATTATGGTAAAGACCATTTGGAATTTCTTCTGGATATTCTCCACCCCAAATTGGATATGTGACCCAGTCAAAATTCAAACCAGCGTCTTGTTCCCGTTGTAAATGTCCCTTTGTAAAAGCACGTCCCGGTACGAGGGCATAATCAAAAATTAAATCAGCGTTCCCAGTTCCGTTGTACATAAAATCAGCCAATTCCTCAACTGAGTCCATCTCCGGTAGATTATCAGGAATATTAAAAATTTCTTGTTGGCGTTCGAGAAATAGACGTAATTCTTTATTGTCTAATATATTCGGTTCATTTGTTTCGGGATCTATCAGAGAAGCACCTACTTGATTTAGTTGTTCTTTATCAGGCCAAAGCCCATGATATGTTTCTCCATTAATTTCACCCGTCAATTGTCTGCCTAGCTCAATGGCCTCATCCCATGTCATATTGTCTTCTGGGTAAGGAACACCGAAGGCATCAAAAATATCCTTATTATAAGCCATCATAAAATCAGGCCGAAAAAGTGGAAGGGCAAGTAATTCTCCTTCAGGTGAGGCATTTCTTAAAGATTCAACTATGCTTGGATCAAGTCGGTTGAAATCAATGCCATGTTTCTCAATGAGAGGTGTTTGATCACGTGCTAAATCAACCTTACGATACATTTCAAAATCACTTCCCATCACAAGGTCTGGGACTAATCCTTTCGCAAAATTCTCTTCGATTTCTTCTTGGTTACTTGCCTGAATGTAAGTTAATGTAATGTGGGGAAGGGCTTTTTCTATATGCGCACGGAAAAAGTTCTCAAATTCCTTATCCCCCCAGTGAATCATGAGCGCAACAGTTGCTTCTTTTTGCTCATCTGTTTCATTATCAACTTCTTTTGTACCATCACTTGTAGAAGCATCTGTCCCCTGTCCATTCGTTTTACCACCACATCCAGCGACCAATAGCATGATCCCGATTAATAAGAACAGACCCCGTAATTTCTGCCTCATCGGCACGCCACCCCTTTTTTCTATTATTTTTTGAAACGAATAAAAATAGATAACGCTTTCATTATATTGCATAATAGTGCTATACTCTATCTATATATTTGCTCTTTTTCTCTAATTCTTTGCTTTTTTTGTCATTAGCCTTTGTAGGGGGATGATTAAATGCCAGATATCTTTGGCCCAAAGTATTATTTGGAAAACGAATCTTTTTCCATCCAATTGATGCGGCGAAAAGGATATTCCTCAATGTCCACACCTCATGCCCATGCCTTTTATGAATTGTATTATTTACGTAAGGGGGAGCGTGTTTATTTTATTAATGGGAAAGTATACACAGTGAAGAGCGGTGATATTATTGTGATCAATCCACATGATGTGCACCGAACGACAAGCTCAACCATCCCCGAATTTGAACGAATTTTAATTAATTTTACCCATGATTTTATTCAACCAGGCATCTTGTCATCGGACTTACCCCTACTGCCTTTCCAACACGGTTCCCAACTGATTCGTTTTCCTTTGGAAGAGCAGCCAAATACGGAGCAACTTATTTTTGAAATGCTAAGAGAGTGCAAGAAGAAACAGACTGGTTACACCCTTTATGTCAAAGCCTTATTATCTAAATTATTAATCCAAATATATCGGCAATCTTTTCATGCACCACCGGAATATGATCATCCTATGCATGAGAAAGTTTCAGAAATTGCTACATATTTACACCAACATTATCTTGAGGAATTAACGTTGAAAAATATTGCCGAACAATTTTATATCAGTCCCTCTTATTTAAGTCGGACATTCAAAAAGGTAACTGGTTTTTACTTTAGTGAATATGTTCAAGCGGTTCGCATGCGAGAGGCGAGACGACAATTGATTGAATCAGATGAAAAGGTATTGACGATTGCCGAAAATGTCGGTTTTCATTCGATCGCTCATTTTAATAAAGTTTTTAAAAAAATGACAGGTGTGTCCCCCATGCAGTTCCGCAAACAAAATAAACATCTATCCTATGAGGAGCAAAAGTTATTTGTAGAATAACAAAGGCGCAAGCGCCCGTTTAGCGACGTACAAACTTTTTAGGGGCCTGACGAGATAAAGGAAACACAGTGAGCCTGAAAGGCGAGCTGATGTTGACTTATCGTAGGAAGGCACCGAAAGTTTGCTAGTCGCTGGGCGCTGGAGCTGGATGTCAAACCGCAACATAAGCGGGTTATCCATATACCAAAATTTTATAATTTTCTTAACCATAAAAAATAAGGAAGGAAATATTATGTACTTTAAATCAAATGTAAAAATAAGGAGAATACGATGAAAAGTATTATTTGTGAAGAACCGAACCAATTGAAGCCAAAGGAAATATCTTATCCGACAAGAGCTGAAGGAGAAGCGCTTATTCAGATTAAAAGAATAGGAATTTGTGGGACAGATATGCATGCCTATAAGGGGAATCAACCTTTTTTTACCTATCCACGGATTCTAGGGCATGAGTTAAGCGGCCTAATCATAGAGATAGATGAGAATGAGGCAGGTTTAATGGTAGGGGATCAAGTCGCGATTATTCCCTATCTTCATTGTGGGGCATGTCTGGCTTGTCGCAAGGGAAAAACAAATTGTTGTACGGAATTAAGTGTCATAGGGGTGCATCAAGACGGTGGCATGTGTGAAGTCCTGTCTGTTCCGATCACAAATTTAATGAAGACGAATGGGATTAGCATGGATCAAGCAGCTATTTTGGAACCACTATCCATTGGGGCCCATGCAGTAAGAAGAGCTAATATTCAAAAAGGGGAAACAGTCCTTGTTATTGGGGCGGGTCCCATTGGGCTTGGAGTGATGGCCTTCGCCAAACATCAAGGTGCAAGTGTCATCGCAATGGATATCAACGAGGAAAGATTGCAGTTTTGTCAAGAATGGGCCAAAATGGATGCAACTGTTCAGGCTGGAGAAGGTAGTTTTCAAACGTTGGCAAAAAAGACAAATGGCGATCTGCCGACGATTGTTTTTGATGCTACGGGGAATGTTCATTCAATGGAAGGGGCCTTTCAGTATGTAGCACATGGTGGGACATTAATTTACGTTGGATTGGTGCAGAATGAAATTCGTTTTTTTGATCCAGATTTTCACAAGAAAGAACTGTCACTATTAAGCAGTCGAAATGCCACACGTGATGATTTTATGTATGTCTTGGAACGACTCCAGGCCGGTGATGTGAATAGTGATGCTTATATTACTCATCATTGCCCGTTTGCTGAAATGATTGTTCATTTTGATCGTTGGTTATTACCGGAATCAAAGGTGATCAAAGCGATGGTCAAGTTAGGGTAAACAACCTTATGAAGAAATAGGAAAACCAACATTCACAATTAATTCTATGACTATCAAAGTTAAAAGGAGAGAAATGGAGATGTTTTATCAAGCAGAATTGGTATTGGATTTGCAAGCTAGTTTAGGGGAAGGACCGCAATGGGATTCAAGAAATGAGATTTTATATTGGGTCGATATTTTAGGAAAGAAACTTCATGCCTTTGACCCCGAAACAGGGGAAAATCGTACCTATCAATTTGATCAGTATATTGGGGCGGTCGTACTTGGGAAACCGGGTAGATTCCTATTAGCGATGAAAAATGGAATCTATCAATACGATATCCATTTGAACGAGCTGACTTTTGTTGCGAACCCTGAAGCGGCTTTACCGAATAATCGTTTTAATGATGGAAAGTGTGACCCGGCAGGTCGTTTTTGGGCTGGAACGATGGATTTGAATGGAAAAATGGGACAGGGAAGTTTATACCGTTTAGATGCGAATAACAAGATGACTAGAATGTTGTCCAATGTCAGTATATCCAATGGTTTAGCTTGGAGCCCGGATCGAAAATATATGTATTTTATCGATACACCAACCAAGCAAATTGTTGCGTTTGATTATGATGATCCGTCCGGGGATATTTCTAATAAAAGGCTAGCCGTTCAAATTCCGGATGATATGGGCAATCCGGATGGAATGACGATTGACAGCGATGGGATGATTTGGGTCGCACATTGGGGCGGAGCACGAGTAACACGTTGGAATCCGCAGACAGGGGAGCTGCTAGGCCAAGTGAAAGTTCCAGCAAAAAATGTGACCTCCTGTACTTTTGGTGGCAAGAATCTCGATGAATTATATATTACAACAGCCAAAAATGGTTTAAGTGAAGCAGAATTAGCGGAATATCCAGGATCAGGGGGACTGTTCAAAGTGAAGACGAATGTGAAAGGGATGGTCAGTCACAGGTTTGAATGATCAAAACCTGGTAAGAGAAGTCGAATCTTTTCTCTAAAATTTTTCGTCTAAACTACAAAGGAATGAGCAGGTGGTATAGAGTGAAACGTTTGAACAAGCAAGTTGCGATTATAACCGGTGCAGGACGGGGCATTGGTAAGGGAATTGCGGAGTGCTTTATGAAAGAAGGAGCTTCAGTTGTCATCGCAACCAACGAATCTGAAGAAGGATTGAAAGCCGAAGAAGAACTCCGAAAATTGGGTGGAGAAGCTACTTTTATTCAAACAGATGTATCATCGGAAATAAGTATTCAGGGAATGGTTCAGAAGACGGTTGAACAATATGGAGAGATTCATACGCTTGTCAATAATGCAGGCATTACTGTTTTTAAATCTCTGGAAGAGGCAACAGTGGAAGATTGGGAAACTGTAATGAATATTGATTTGCGGGGTCCTTTTCTATGCAGTAAATATGTCCTCCCTTTTATGAAAAAACAAAAAGGTGGCTCCATCATCAATATTTCTTCTAATCACGCTATTGCTACTCTCCCAAATTCAGAAATCTATGCGGCGGCGAAGGGTGGAGTGAATGCGATGACAAGGAGTATGGCTCTTAGTCTAGGACCATATGGAATTAGAGTAAATGCCATTTGTCCAGGATTTACCGATACTCCTCATTATCAGGATTGGCTATCAGAAAAAGAAGATGGAGCACTTGTACATAAAGAGGTATTAAAATTGCATGCCTCTTCAAGAATCTGTAAACCCGAAGATATTGGCAATCTAGCAGTCTATCTTGCAGCTGAATCCGCCAGTATGATGACAGGGGAAATCATTGTGATGGATGGAGGGGTCTCATCAAGACTGTATCATTCAGATTATTGTTAGAATCATTTTATGGAGGGAAATTTCTACTATATGAAGAAATGATTATCATTAAGGAATGAATTTGAGGGAGGAATAAGTATTGTTCATCCAAAATCAAAGCCAGCAACAATCTATTTTACAATTAAATGAGGACTGGAAATTTGCCTTAGATCCCGAAAATCAGTTAAAACCATATGAACAAGCAGCGAGCATTCCCCAAGATTGCATTCAGACGACTCGTTCTTGGGAGGAACAGGGATTTGGGACGGAATCGACCCATTATCCAATTGGTACTTGGAAGAAAAAGCGCGAATATGAGGGAGTTGGCTGGTATGTAAAAGATGTAGAAATCCCCGAAAACTTTGCAGACAAAAAAATCTCTCTAACGATTAAAGGTGTCCGTTGGTTGACAGAATGCTGGGTTGATGGGGCGTATGTCGGTCGAAATGAAAGTTTAGTCAATGTCCATCGCTATGATTTGACATCTTTTGTTCAAGTAGGGAAAACGTGTCGTATCGTTATTCGCGTTGATACGACGATGAAATATGACCTAGAGGAAAGTCATATCCATTCTTACCATACAGCAACAAATTGGGGAGGAATTACGGGTGGCATTGATTTGGAAGCGCATAAGAATGGTCCTGTTGAGGAAGTATTGATTCATACAAATAGTATTGAAAAAAGTATCCGTGTAAAAGTAAAAATGGATTGTCACGAATGGAATGACTCACAAAACGGAACTCTTGCAGCACGCGTGCTACAACAGAATGGAGATGTTGTGGCGACGCAGAATTCAGCACTCACACAAAGCACAGTCATCGACCTGCAACTCGGAGAAGACGCTATATTATGGTCTCCGAAAAATCCCTATCTATATATCTTAGAATTGGAAATTCAAGCCAATGGTGAACAGCATGATTTGAAAAGGCTCACATTCGGACTAAGGACGATCGAAAGTAGGGAAAACCAGATTCTATTAAACGGACAACCGATCTTTTTAACAGGGTATGTTGATTGTTGTGTGTTCCCACAGACAGGCTATCCAGTATGGGATCTAGAGTATTACAAAAAGCAGTTTAGAACGATTAAAAGCTATGGCTTTAATCATGTTCGTTTACACGGATGGAATCCCCCAGAACCCTTTTGGGATGCGGCCGATCAAGTCGGCTTACTTGCGCAAACAGAATTACCGCATTGGAGTAGCCATTATCGGAATCGAAACAGGAATGCAGATGAACAAGTACATGAATTTTTAAAAAAAGAACTGATAGAAATGATTCGAAATTTACAGCATCATCCATCTTTTGTCATGTTGTCGATGGGAAATGAATTGATTAGTGAAGAAGGACATCCTCAATTGAATGAATTGGTGAAACTCGGGAAGGAATTAGATCCGTCACGTCTGTACACAGATAATACTGGGTTTGGTGAGCTCCCTGCCCATGATAGGGGAGGAGACTTTTATATTCCAACATTAAATTGGCACCCACCTTATCATATTGATAACTCAGCTAGTCCAGATACAACACTAGATTTTCGTGAAGTGACAAGGATGGAAAAGAAACCTTTAATCGCTCATGAACATGGTCAATTTACGATGTATGTCCGTCCAGAGGAAAAGGAGAAATATAAAGGAATTTTAAAGCCTAGTTGGCTCGAAACGATAAATGATACCCTTTCAACGAAGAAACTTGATAGCAGGGTGGAAGAGTTTATTGAAGCAACCGGTGTCCATTTAATCCGCACATTAAAAGAGGCGATGGAGAAGGCAAGGAGGACTCCAGGATTATCGGGGATTCAATTATTAGATGTTCGCGATTTCCCTGGTCAAGGCCATGCCACGGTTGGGATCTTAGATGTTTTTGGTGATTCAAAAGGCATTATTGACGAGAGGGCGTTTCGTCAGTTTAATGAACAAACAGTACTATTAATGCGAACAAAGAGACGAACGTATTTTAATGATGAGCATTTATGTGCGAACTTGGAGGTTTCTCACTTTGGTCAGGCTGCCCAATTGGCAGAGCTTCATTGGGTCATAGAATCGGAGAATCAAATCATAGAAGAAGGAGACCGAATGATTGATCTAATCCCAGGAGATGGATTGATGGATCTTACAAAGATTCAAGTCCATCTCCCAGCTGGAAAGGCTAGGAAACTTACCTTAAAGTCCTCTTTAAAAATAAATGGTGAAATGGTGACGAATGAATGGGATATATGGGCTTTTCCCCGATATAAGTTACCTGAGAATCCGGAGAGGATTTGGACCAATATCCATTCACTTGGTTCCATCCTTTACGGAGCAAGAAGAGAAGGGACGATCGGTTTAAAACACTATAGTTTTCAAAAAGAAGAGAATGTAGATGTGGCGATCACGAACCAATTATCGAGAGATGTTTTCCAATATCTAGTCGATGGTGGGTCAGTTTGGTTGATGGCCCAGGAAGGGTATCAACATGATGAGGTTCATACAAAATATTTACCAATCTTCTGGAATTATCTATGGTTTCCTCAACAAAGGGGAACGACGATGGGAATACTAAACCACAAGCACCCAGGTTTAAAGGATTTTCCAAATGACCGATTCTCGGATTGGCTATGGTTTCATTTAGTCGATAATTCCGTGGCATTGGGTATGGACCTAATTCCACAGGTGGAGCCAATCGTAGAGGTGATTGATAATTTCAATCGAGCAAAACGTCTAGCCTATGCTTATGAAGTGCAGGTTGGGAGAGGAAAATTGTTTGTTTCTTCTTTCAATTTCATGGATAGACAAACAATGAAACTTCCGGAAGTACAAGGATTGTTTTTCCAATTACTGGAATATCTAAAAGGTGCCGATTTTCAACCGAAGGCATCTTTAACGGTAGGAGAGTTATTAGGTATATTCAAAGTGAGTGCCTATGTTGATCGGTAGAAAGAATTCAAGACAAAATATCAATGGGGGGGGCTGAAAGAGATGGATGTGCGTTCTATTTTGTTTGAAGAAAAATTGATAGCGATTATTCGCAATATCGATCCTAATCATGTTTTAGAAGTTTGCCAGGCTCTATATGAAGGGGGAATTCAAGTGATGGAGATCACGATGAATTCTCCAAAAGCTTTATCTTTAATAGAAGAGGTGAATGACAAATTAGGAGATAAAGTTGTGGTTGGAGCTGGAACGGTTTTAGATCCGGAAACAGCGAGGGCAGCGATTTTGGCTGGAGCACAATTTCTCATCTCCCCAACTGTTCATCTTGAAACCATAAAGATGACAAAGAGATATGGGGCCATCAGTATACCAGGTGCGTTTACACCAACGGAAATTCTTACAGCTTATGAGCATGGAGCAGATATGATCAAAGTATTTCCGGCTTTATTGGGACCGGAATATATTAAGAGTATTTTAGGTCCGTTAGCACAAATCCCATTACTAGCAACAGGTGGAGTAGATCTTACAAATATAAAGGATTATTTGACCGCAGGAGCAGTTGGCTGTGGAATTGGGGGATCACTAGTAAATTCGAAAGAGCCCGTTACGCCCGCTTACCTTTCCCAACTTACGGAAAAGGCGAGAAAATATGTTCAAGCTGTTGAAGATTTTAAAAAAACAAACTAAGTAGGAGGGGAAAAAGGGATGAAAATCGTGGGGATGGAATGCTTCCTTGTGCCACCTCGCTGGCTTTTTTTAAAGATAGAGACGGATGAAGGAATTGTTGGTTGGGGTGAGCCTGTTATTGAAGGACGGGCCAAGACCGTTCAGGCTGCGGTAGAGGAGCTAAGTGAATATCTAATTGGAAAAGATCCGATGCGGATTGAAGATCATTGGCAAACCCTTTATCGTTCAGGTTTCTACCGCGGTGGCCCCATATTAATGAGCGCGATTGCGGGAATTGATCAAGCGCTATGGGATATAAAGGGAAAATATTATAATGCCCCGATCTATGACTTATTAGGTGGAGCTTGCCGGGACTCTGTCCGTGTCTACTCCTGGATTGGTGGAGATCGTCCAAAGGATGTTGCAAAAGAAGCGAAGGAAAAAGCAGCTGCGGGATTTAAAGCAATCAAAATGAATGCAACAGAAGAGATCCAATATATTGATTCCTATCAGAAAGTGGATGCTGTGCTTGAACGGGTCGCTGCTGTACGCGAGGCGATGGGAGTAGACTTTGGAATTGGCATCGATTTTCACGGACGGGTTCATAAAGCAATGGCGAAAGTTTTAGCGAAAGAACTAGAGCCCCTTCGTCCCATGTTTATTGAGGAGCCTGTCTTACCTGAGAATAATGAGGCACTTCGTGAATTGGCCCATGCGACAACGATCCCTATTGCGACAGGAGAGAGAATGTTTTCGCGGTGGGATTTTAAAAAATTACTTTCAGACGGTTATGTTGATATCATTCAACCTGATTTATCCCATGCAGGTGGAATAACGGAATGTAAGAAAATATTTGCAATGGCAGAAGCTTATGATGTCGCTGTCGCTCCACATTGTCCGTTAGGGCCCATTGCGCTTGCAGCCTGTCTCCAAGTAGACACAACTGCACACAATGTATTTATCCAAGAACAAAGCCTGGGAATTCATTATAATGAAGGAAGTGATTTATTGGATTATTTGCAAGATCCATCCGTATTTCACTATCAAGACGGCTTTGTTCAAAATTTAACGGCTCCTGGACTAGGCATCCAGATTGATGAGGATTTCGTTAAAAAGCAAGCAGATCAGGGGCATAATTGGAAAAATCCCGTATGGAGACATCAAGACGGAACGATCGCAGAGTGGTGAGAAATGGCGGCGAAGCGATTTAGAACCACATATCATAATAAAATTTTCAAAAAATATCGTATCCATTGTAACTCATTCAATTAGTAAGGATACCGTTAAATAAATGAGGCAATCGCCAAGTATCAAGACTGGCGATTGCCTTGTTTAAAGGATTAAACCTTGAAATTATTCAAGATGTCCTGCAATTCTTCTGATAATCTCCTTAATTCATCTGAAGTGGTGACCAATGAATCACTGACTTTTAATTGTTCCTCCGTTGATGCGGATACTTCCTCACTTATCGCTGATGATTCTTCAGCCGTTGCGCTAACTTGCTGAACTGTGGACGATAGAATATCTTGTGACTCTTGTAATTGTCGGATTGAATTGGACACATGTTCAATTTTGCTCATAAATTCATTCATATGTGTCCCCACTTTATTTAAGATCACATCTGTTTCCTGTGCTTTTACGACTTGTTCTTTAAAAACAGGGTTCGCTTCCTCTAATACCTGTAATGTACCATTCACTTCATTGATAATGGCAAGGGTGATACTTCCAACTGTGTCAATGGATTCTTTCGATTGTGCCGATAATTTTCTAATTTCATCGGCCACAACGGCAAATCCTTTGCCAGCTTCACCTGCTCGTGCCGCTTCAATCGCTGCATTTAGTGAGAGCAAATTGGTTTGTTGGGCGATATTCGTTAAAATCTCCATTACTTCACTAATCTGATTCGTACTTTCTTTTAAAGTGTCTGTTTTACGAATTAGCGCAGTCGTCATTTGCTCACCGTGTTTGGTCTGGGTCACGAGCTCATTCATTTTGCTAATCCCTTCATTACTACCTGCTAAAACCTCTTTTGCATAGTTTTCCATCTCTGTATTGTTACTGTATACATTTTCTACTTCCACATTAATTTTCATGGCTAAACCACTACCATTTTCGGCTTCGTGCGTTAAGTTCGCTGCCCCACTAGAAATTTCTTCGGAGGCCACGGCTACTTCTTTTGCTGATTCCGATTGAATTTTCGATATTTCACTTAATTCGATGGCTGCCTGTAAAACTTTATTAGCTGAGTCTCTTGTTTTCCACATCATTTCTGAAATGTTTTCAAGCATTTTGTTAAAGCTTTTGGCTACAAGTCCGATCTCATCTTCACGATTCATAAGATCAGAACGTACAGTTAAATCTCCATCTTGTGCAACAGCCATTAAGCCCGTTATTTTGCCTAAAGGAACGCCAACCATATTGACAATCCGTCTTCCGATAATTAAAGAGACGATAATGGACACAAGAATGGTGATGAGTGTGACAAAAAAGATGATTCTTGTATCCTTAGTTAATTCAGAAGAAGATAAAGCCCCTGTTAAGTACCATTCCGTGCTTTCGGGTTTAACTTGAAAAATAAGTTGTTTCCCTGATTCAAATACATTCGCATTTGACTCTGTTGAAATAGGATAGGCGTTTTCTTTATTAATTTCTTCATCATCAAATGAAAAGACAATGTGATTGTTTTGGTCTACGATTTTAGCTAAGCCGTTTTCTCCAAAACGAACATCTTCTAATGATTCTTTTAATAAATCATTATCTAATTCAAGAATAATTAGGTAGGGGTTATTACCGATCGCAAGCTTCTGACCAAAACTAACCGTTGAGTAGGAACTGTCACCAGTAATCCCTAATTGATTCCCCCCGATCCAAATCGGACCATTACCAGAATCAAGTGCCTTTTTATACCAATCTGATTCCATTATTTTCGTACTATCTGAAATACTTGCAGATGAAATAACTTCAGATTTTTCCAAATCAAATACATGTATATTCAGATAATTATCCACCAAGGCGGCACTTGTTAATTCATCTTCGACCTCTTTTTTTAATTGAAAATATTGATAGTCGTTCGTCTCTCCCTCCATCTCATGTAAAGAGGACAGATTATTTGTAAAGCTCTTTTTCATGATCAGCTCAGTGATGCGGTTTTTATAATTACTAAAGATAAAATCCAATTTATCTCCCGCTTGAATAATCGTTTGTTCTGATGCATCTTTTACTTTCGATTTGATGATCTGATTGGAAATGATATAAGAGGAGATGCCCACAACAGAAACGAATATTAAAACAGTCACAATAAAATTGTATAAAATTTTTGTGCTAATGGATTTTTTTGTCTGGATTGATCCTAATTTTTGTTTCTTCTTATGTAATTTTCTGTTTTTAAAAGATATTTTTTGAATAAGTTTTGTACCTGATTCTTTGGCTTTATTCAACCATTTACCTAGGTGCCCCAATATTCCTTCCTCCCTCAATGTTAAAAAATCTACTTGTTGTCATTATTCTAGTCATGCAAGGCTGCAAAATTCTAAATATGAATCCCCTTTCCTTTATCCTGGTCATTTTTTCCTTATAGGTGTTTTTTATTAGCTTGATTATATCATTTGTACTACGTGAATTGGCAATAAAATGTAGAAAAAAGTAAAAATCTCATAATAATTTAAAAGAATGAGGTTAAAAAGACCTATTTAAATACCATTGTAAATCGAGAATATCTAGATTGATAAATTACCATACTAGTATACAAATGCCGTGGGACATGTTATTATAAAATTGTTCATTATGAAAGCCGAGGTGAGGGGTATTAATAAAGTACGGACAAGAACGAATGGTTCCACTAGGGATTATGTGTATGAAACGATAAAAAAACAAATCATTCATTGTGAGTTAGAACCTGAAACGAAAATCTCAGAGAATGAAATAGCAACAAAACTTAATGTAAGTCGAACTCCAGTAAGAGAAGCTTTTTTAAAATTAGCGGAAGAAGAATTATTAGGGATTTATCCACAAAGCGGAACTTTCGTTACAAAAATTGATCTGGAATTGGTGGAGGAAGGACGTTTTATTCGAGAAAATATTGAAAAAGCCATTGTTAGGGATGCTTGTGGTAGCTTTAACCAAGAACAGTTAATGAAGATTGAGAAAAATTTGGTTATGCAGGAATTATGTCTGGAAAAAGGATTGATTCCCGACCTGTTTGAACTTGATGAGTCCTTCCATCTTTTATTATTCGAAGGATGCAGAAAAGTTCGCTCCTTTAAGATGATCAGGCATATGAATAGTCATTTTGATAGAGTACGAATGTTAAGTATCTCATCTGCTTTAAATTGGTCTGTTTTGTTTGATCAACATAAGGCGATCTTCCAATATATATCGGAAAATAAGCCCGATCTTGCGGAAGACACGATGGCTCAGCATTTAAAATTAGTAAACTTTGAAAAAGAAGAACTGATCTCACGCTATCCAAATTATTTTAAATAAAGGATAGCGCATTTTTGCAAGTATTTTGTAAACGTTGTCAGAGAGACTAGTTTAGGAGGAGAATAAGGGATGGAAGTGAGTTTGAAAAATAATGTTTCCCGGCAGGCAAGTTATGACTGTTGGCTACAATATGAAAAGATAAGAGATCATGAATACTATAATCAATACGTAGCTTATAGCCGGGGAATAGCGGTAGTTGGAGACTCTCCTATTTTAAAGTCAGCCCTTGATGAGTTAGAGAGAGGACTTTTCTCGATGTTTGGTCAAAAGTCAACTGTTTATAACGAAGCAGCAAAAGAAGCTTCTATTATTGCTGGAACATTTGAATCAATCCCTTTGGAAGATTACGGCTTGAATAAAGCTTCACTTATAAATATGAATGAGGAAGGCTATCTTTTGAAAGCAGTGAAGGATGAAGAAAAGATTATTGTTGCTGCTAAGTCGGATAAAGGGGTTCTTTATGCTGTTCATCATTTATTACGTTTGCTTCAATTACGGGAATCATTGAAACAAGTAAATATTGTTGAATCCCCAAAAAATCAATTAAGAATGTTAAACCAATGGGATAATATGGATGGCAGTGTGGAGCGGGGGTATTCAGGTCAATCGATTTTTTATGAGAATCATAAAATCACAACAAACCTTGAAAGAATTAAAGATTATGCAAGATTACTATCATCTATAGGGATTAATGCCATTTCGATCAATAATGTGAATGTCTGGAAGGTAGAAACAAAATTAATTACAAACGATTTCTTACCAGATGTAGCGAAAATTGCCGATATTTTACGAGCCTATGGAATAAAGACTTTCCTAAGTATCAATTTTGCGAGTCCAATCGAAATTGGTGGGCTACAAACAGCTGATCCTTTAGATCCAGATGTGAAAACATGGTGGAAAAACAAGGTAGAGGAGATTTATAGATACATCCCAGATTTCGGCGGTTTTGTTGTGAAGGCAGATTCGGAACATCGTCCTGGACCTTTTTCATATGATCGAAACCATGCAGATGGGGCCAATCTGTTAGCAGAAGCTTTAGAACCATTTGGCGGACTTGTGATTTGGAGATGCTTTGTCTATAACTGTTTGCAAGATTGGCGGGATCGTTCGACAGATAGAGCAAGAGCTGCCTATGACCATTTTAAACCTTTAGATGGTGATTTCCTTGATAATGTTATTTTGCAAATAAAAAATGGACCAATGGATTTCCAAGTACGTGAGCCCGTGTCCCCATTATTTGGTGCGCTCGAAAAGACAAATCAAATGATGGAGTTTCAGGTGGCGCAAGAGTATACAGGACAGCAGAAAGATTTATGTTTCCTTGTTCCATTATGGAAAGAAGTACTTGAATTTGATACGTATGCCAAGGGAGAAGGTTCAAAGGTTAAAAATATCGTCAATGGATCTCTATTTAATGATAAATTTAGTGGCATTTGTGCTGTTTCCAATATTGGTAATGACGAGAATTGGACTGGGAACACACTTGCTCAGGCGAATTTATATGGATACGGACGCCTAATTTGGAATCCTGATCTTACATCAGAGGAAATTGCTGAAGAATGGATTCGTTCTACTTTTGGCCAAGATCCATCTGTAGTTGAACAAATCAAACAAATGTTATTAGATTCATGGTCAATTTATGAAAATTACACCGCTCCACTTGGGGTTGGTTGGATGGTCAATCCTCATCATCATTATGGTCCAAATATTGATGGATACGAATATTCCGTTTGGGGAACCTACCATTTTGCTGATCGTGATGGAATTGGTGTGGATCGTACTATTGAGACCGGAACGGGATATGCGGGTCAATACTACTCACCTAATAAGGAAATGTATAATAACTTGGAAACATGTCCAGATGAATTATTATTGTTTTTTCACCATGTTCCTTATACGTATAAATTGAAATCTGGGAAAACGGTCATTCAACATATTTATGACACACATTTTAAAGGCGCAGAGCAAGTGGAAGAGTTAATAGAAAAATGGAATGGATTGCGAGGAAAGATAGACGAGATAAGGTTTGTAAATGTTTCAGAACGTTTCCAACTTCAATTGAAGAATGCAAAAGAATGGAGAGATCAAGTAAATACGTATTTTTACCGGAAGTCAGGCATTGCGGATGAGAATAATAGGACGATTTATTAATGATAATATTCTGGAGGAAATCAAGGTTTATACAACGGCTGGAGGAATCTTAGATGAGGATGGTATTTAGATGGTTTGGGAAAGGAAATGATAGTGTTTCCTTACAACATATTAAACAAATCCCCGGTGTAGAAGGGCTTGTTTGGGCACTTCACGATATACCGGCAGGGGAAGTATGGCCATTAGACCGTATTTTAGAAGTGAAACAACAAGCAAATAAATACGGTTTTCAGATTGATGTTGTTGAAAGTGTCAATATTCATGATGATATCAAACTAGGTCTTCCATCTCGAGATCAATATATCGAAAATTACAAGAAGACAATCCAAAATCTTTCCAAAGTTGGAGTGAAGGTAATTTGCTATAATTTTATGCCTGTATTTGATTGGGTGAGAACTGATCTATTTAAACCGTTGGAAGATGGTTCAACGGCCTTATTTTACGAGAAGGCGAAAGTGGTTGGGATGGATCCATTCGAATTAGTAGAAAATAATGCCTATAACCCCGAGTTTACGATGCCGGGATGGGAACCGGAACGTTTAAAATCATTAAAGGAACTTTTTGTTGCTTATAGCAATGTGTCGACAGAGTCATTATGGGATAACCTTCAGTATTTCTTGGAAAAAATTATTCCAGTCGCTGAGATGTGTGATATTAAAATGGCGATTCATCCCGATGATCCTCCATGGGAAATCTTTGGCTTGCCAAGATTAATCACATCCCAAGACAATATTCGTAGATTTCTTAAATTAGTGGATAACCCTTATAACGGTGTTACTTTATGTAGTGGATCATTGGGTGCCAATTCTGCTAATGATATCCCTGCTATGATTAGAGAGTTTGCTGATCGGATTCCTTTTGCTCATATTAGAAATGTAAAACGCTTTGCCAATGGTGACTTTATTGAAACATCGCATCGAACAAAGGATGGTTCAGTTGATATATATGAAATTGTTAAGGCCTATCATGATTGTGGATTTACGGGGTATGCCAGACCAGATCATGGGCGGCATATATGGGATGAAGAGTGTCGGCCAGGATATGGATTATATGACCGCGCTTTAGGGATCATGTATCTTTGGGGAATATGGGATTCTTTGGAGAGCATTTATAAAGAAAAAATAGATATTGTTCATTCGAAAACAAGGTAAATACTAAAATCTTTAAGTTGTAAGGAGAAAGGAGTATGCATGTTGTTAGCACAGAATCCAAATTTAGTAGGAAAAGTGGCAATCGTCACAGGGGGTGGCGGTATTTTATGTGGTTGTATGGCGAAGGAACTTGCAAGACAAGGGATGAAGGTGGCGATTTTAAACCGTACTTATGAAAAGGCAGTTAAAGTAGCAGAAGAGATTAAACATGCAGGTGGCGAGGCTTTACCTGTTCAATGTGATGTTTTAGATAAAGAAAGTGTTCGAAAAGCCGATGAACTAGTGTTTGAAAAGTACGGTAACTGTGATTTGCTAATTAATGGTGCCGGTGGAAATCATCCGAAAGCAAGCACGACGAATGAGGTATTCGATCCAGCAGATATCGTGACTAAGGATGTTACCTCCTTCTTCGACTTATCGAGAGATGGCTTTGAATCCGTTTTTAATTTAAATTTTATTGGGACACTAATTCCTACACAAATTTTTTCCAAACGCATGTTAGAGAATAATGGTTCAATCATTAATATTTCTTCCATGAGTGCGCCAAGTCCAATGACGAAAGTGCCGGCATATAGCGCCGCAAAAGCAGCGATAAATAATTTTACCCAATGGTTGTCCGTTCATATGGCACCAGCTAATATTCGCGTCAATGCGATTGCACCTGGTTTTTTCCTAACAGACCAAAATCGTCGTTTGTTAACGAATGAAGATGGGAGTCCAACAACAAGAATGGAAAAAATCGTCGCACACACACCTATGCGGAAATTGGGACGGCCGGAGGATTTATTAGGTACATTACTTTGGTTAGCAGATGAAGAAGCAAGTGGATTTGTGACAGGGGTTTGTGTGCCTGTGGATGGAGGATTTATGGCTTATTCAGGTGTGTGATCGATACAGTATTCCCAGTGCCTCTTCAAAATTTTATAGAATTGTGAAGAGGTCTATAGAACAAAACAGTTGGAATAAAACTATTTTTTTATAAAAATATGTGTTGCTTATTTTAAGATGAACAGCTATTATAGAGTTAAACTAACATACTAGTAAGTTAGATAACAGCGAAACATCGATCAATTTTGTCGAACTTTGGAATGCTTGCAGTTAATTCGGAATAGAGGATTTCCAAATAAAAGTTTCCTTAGTTTGATTATCCATTAGACAAACAATGTTTTGTAAAAGCTAAGGTGATTTGAAAGCGCTTGATACCTGGAGATTTTAATTAGGTATTCTAAGGGGGAGTATACGTGCATCAAATAGCCAGAAAGACTGAAACAAATATACCCGCTAGTAAAACTTCAAAAATGGCAGTAATTTTAGGAGCTCTTAAGAAAGATTGGCAGCTGTACTCTTTATTGGTTCTTCCAATTCTTTATCTTATTATCTTTAAATATGGACCAATGGCCGGTAATATAATTGCCTTCAGGAAATTTGTGCCTGGGGGAAGTATATTTGGAGAAAAATGGGTGGGCTTACATTATATAAACATGTTTATAAATGATCCAACTTTCTGGAAAGTTTTCAAAAATACGCTTATTCTTAGTAGTCTCACATTGCTGATCACTTTCCCAGCACCGATCATTTTTGCCCTCTTGTTAAATGAACTGAAATCGATGAAATTTAAAAGATTTGTGCAAACGGCTTCTTATTTACCACATTTCTTTTCGATTGTGATCGTATCAGGGATGATTTTGGAACTGGTCGCTGTTAATGGATCGATAAATAATATTGTCGAATTCTTTACAGGGAATCGGATTAGTTTTATACAGAAACCGGAATGGTTCCGAACGATTTATATTGGTTCCGAAATATGGCAGGGGCTTGGTTGGGGAGCTATTCTGTATCTTGCGGCACTGACCGGAATTAATAATGAGTTGTATGAAGCGGCGAAAATCGATGGAGCGAACCGTTGGAAACAGACTCTTCATATTACTATTCCAGGAATTCTTCCTACCATCATTACTTTGTTAATTTTAAATATTGGTAACCTATTAGCGGTTGGGTTTGAAAAAATATTACTCTTGTACAATCCGCTAAACTATAAAACATCTGATGTTATTGCAACCTACGTTTATCGTGTGGGGCTAGAATCTAGTAACTTTAGTTATGCTACAGCCATTGGTCTTTTTGAGGGAATCATTGGACTCATTCTGGTCTTTTCAGCGAACTATATTTCTAGAAGGCTTACAGATAGCAGTTTATGGTAAGGAGGGAGAAAGATTTTGAAAGAGTCCATGCAATATAAGGTATTTAGAGTATTTAACGTCATCATACTAGTGCTCATTGTGGCTTTGACCTTTTACCCATTTATAAATATCGTGGCACAATCGTTCAGCTCGGAATCTTATATCAATTCAGGGAAGGTTAATCTGTGGCCAAAAGGATTTAACGTAGATACTTATAAAATAATTGTAAAAGATAGTATGTTCTGGATTAATTATAAAAATACAGTTGTTTACACAGTTGTGGGGACATGTATTCAAATGATTATGACAACCATGTTTGCTTATGCTTTATCGAAGAAACGTCTTTTGGGCAGAGAGTTCTTTACGATGTTTGCTGTATTCACCATGTTCTTCGGTGGAGGATTGATCCCAAATTATGTTTTGGTGAAATCTCTTGGCATGGGGAACACAATGTGGGCTATTGTTGTACCAGGTGCGATTAGTGTTTTCAATATGCTTATTATGAAAACGTTTTTTCAAAATATTCCCGATGAACTGGAAGAAGCGGCGATTATGGATGGATCGAGCACGTATGGAACATTATTCAAAATTGTACTGCCTCTTTCCGGTCCTGTACTTGCTACAATGGTTTTATTTTATTCAGTAGGAAACTGGAACGCATGGTTTCCAGCATTTATCTATCTTGAAGATAAAGACCTTTTTCCAGTACAAATCTATTTGCGGAATTTAATTAAGGGTGCCGATTCTTCACGTTCTGTTGGAGCAACAGGGGCAGATGATCTAGCACAAATTTCTTCTAATATTAAAGCGGTCACAATGGTTTTAACAGTACTACCAATTTTATGTGTGTATCCTTATGTGCAAAAGTATTTTGTTTCCGGTGTCATGTTGGGATCTGTAAAAGGGTAATAATAAAAAATTTTTACTGCTTATGAAAAAGGAGGTGGATCAGAATCAACTATTGTTGCTAGTTTGCCGTATTACTATCGTTTATTAAATTAAGGGGGAGTCTTAAATGGAGAAAGGCTTTAAAAAGTTTTTGTTCCTTATTTCATTTTTGTCCATCATCGCCTTTACGCTGGTTGCCTGTGATAACTCGGAAAAAACAGACGGGGACAAGAAAGCAGACGTACCTGAAAGTAAGGCTGCTATGGATAATTATAGTGTAGGTGATACATTTAAGGCAAAAGAAGAGTTTACAATTCCAATGCTATATAGTGATCACCCAAATTATCCATATAAAAAAGATTGGCTTTTGTTTGAGGAAATTAAAAAGAGAACAAATGTTAATTTAGATATGACTATTGTTCCAATGAGTGATTATGGTCAGAAGAGAAGTTTACTTATTAGTAGTGGAGATGCGCCATATATTATTCCAAAGACTTATCCTGGTGAAGAAGTACCATTTGTTTCTTCAGGTACGATTTTACCTATCAGTGATTATGTAGACTTCATGCCTAATTACAAGGAAAAAGTTGAAAAATGGGAGATCGAGCCTTTCTTAGAGGGGTTACGTCAAGATGATGGTAAATATTATGTGCTACCAGGTCTTCATGAAGATGTTTGGCCAGACTACTCTCTAGCAATTAGAACCGATATTTTAGATGAATTAGGCTTAGAAATGCCAACTACGTGGGATGAACTTGAAACCGTGTTAGAAAAAATGAAAGAAGCTTACCCCGATGTCACACCTTTCTCAGATCGATGGGAATTTAAGAGCACTTTGGGCTTTGCAGCGACTAGTTTTGGAACGACTGCTGGCTGGGGGTTAGGATCTGCCTTGAATTATGACAAAGATAAAGACGAATTTGTTTTTGGCCCAGCGACAGAAGGGTATAAAGAAATGGTTAGTTATTTCCGTGAACTTGTTGAAAAAGGTTTACTTGATAAGGAAAGTATGACCCAAGATGATGATCAAGCACAAAAGAAATTCGTGAATGGGGAATCATTTGTTTTAGGAACAAACTCACAAACGATAGTTGATTATCGTAAAGATATGAATGATATTCTAGGGGAAGACAATTTTGCCATTAAAAAAATTGTAGTTCCAGGTGGTCCAGCAGGACAGGTAATGGGAGGTTCCAAATTAGAAAACGGGATCATGCTCTCTTCTAAAGTGAAGGACGATCCTAACTTTGAAGCCATTCTCCAGTTTGTTGACTGGTTATGGTATAGCGATGAAGGGCAAGAATTTGCTAAATGGGGAGTAGAGGGAGTTACTTATACAAAAGACGAAAATGGTAAACGTACCCTAACGGATGATGTGAACTATGTTGGTCTTAACCCGGACGGGACGAAAGCCTTGAATGCCGATTTTGGTTTCTCTGGAGGAAACTTTGCTTATGGAGGAACAACAGAGCTTCTTCATTCAATGTTTAGTGAAGAAGAGATTGAATTCCAAGATGCTATGGCTGAAACGAAAGAAGTTGTATTACCTGATCCACCAATTCGATATGATGAGATGGAACTTGAACAATCTACTTTATTAAGCACACCATTGAAAGACTTTGTGGATACAGCCACATATGAATTCATTCTAGGTGATCGTGATATAGCTAAATGGGATGATTATGTAAATGAGTTGAAAAATATGGGAATGCAAGATTATGTAGATTTAGCAAATGAAGTATACAAAAGCCAAGATTAGCGAATAGATTAAATGAAAAAAAGCTGCCTGCAATAAAATAGTCAAAATTATTGCAGGTAGTTGCATGTTTGCTACTATTCAGTGAACTATAGATATAATATATTCTTATATTTCAAAAAAATTTTACTAAAGACTTTAAGAAGGATGAATAGGCATGAATAAACAACAGGAATTCGGTCAAGGGATATTGTCTGTTGTCACAAATCATATCTATTGGTTTATGCTAACCAATATTTACTTTGTTTTTTGCAATCTTATTTTTCTAATTGCTTTTATGACATTGGAGCCTGAGCTTTCCAATATGATCTTAATTTTCATAGCTCTAATTCCGACGGGGCCAGCAATCACCGCTTTATGTTATGTAATGGACAAGTTAGTACGTGAAAAGGAAATCTCACCTACAAGAGACTTTTTTTACGGGTACAAAATTAACCTTAAAGATACGTTAAAAGTATGGCTGCCTATGATTGTCGCAATCTTTATCCTTATTGTTGATTTACAATATTTTTATCAAGAAAGTACGAAGATCAACCAAATTATGGCGATTGTATTTTTGGTGGGACTTGGTTTTCTTATTTGTATTTTACTCTATGTGTTTCCAATTACAGCTAAATTTAAATTTAGAATGAGAGATGTCTTTAAACTATCCTTTTATTATAGTTTTAAAAAATTGAAAATAACGACTGGTAATATTGGGATTCTTATCATTGCTTTATTTTTGATGATTATTACAACGGACTTTTTATTTATTTTTATTGCGAGTGTTCTAAGTTATGTTCTTACCTTAAATAGTAGGGCGGTCATTGATGATATTGAGGAGAATTATACAAAATAATATATTACTTAACACATTAAGAAGATAAGGTGGTTTAGTCTCAATACTGAAATCTCGATAACTATTAAAAAAGAGGGTTTGGCTTAATGATGATAAAAGTGGAAGAAGTAATAAATGAGTTGATCAAGCCTATACCTGAACTAGAAAAAACTGTAGATACGCTCATTGTAGGGGAGAAAGATGAGGTTGTTAATGGAATTGGTACAACCTTCATGGCAACATATGATGTGATTCAACGGGCGATAGATTTAGGTGTCAACTTAATTATCACTCACGAAGGAATTTATTATAGTCATCACGATCAAACCGATAAATGGATACAAGACCCTATTTATCTTGAAAAAAGGCGCTTAATTGAATCCTCAGATATGGCAATTTTTCGTTTGCATGATGCTATACATTTATATAAACCGGATGGCATAACAAAAGGATTACTTCATAGTTTAGATTGGGGATGTTATGTAGAAAAGAACGATCTTACTGAATCGATTCTTACTTTGCCTGCTATGACATTAGGAGAATTCGCGGAATATGTAAAGAAAAAGCTGAATATTCCATATGTGCGTGTTGTTGGTGATGTATCACAGATATGTAAACGTGTAGCAGTATCTGTTGGCTATCGAGGTGGGGGTGAGAATGCGATTCCTTTATTTGTACGAGAACAACTTGATTTACTGATTACAGGTGAAGGACCTGAATGGGAAACACCAGAATATGTAAGAGATGCCGTACAGCAAGGTCGTAAGAGGGCTTTAATCTTCCTTGGTCATGCTGAAAGTGAGAAAGCAGGGATGAGGTATTTAGCAAAAAAATTAAAATCAGTCTATCCAACTATTCCTGTACATTTTCTAGATGAAAAACCTGTTTTTCAAATTATATAATAGTAAGACAATGCTGTAATAACACAAATGTAAATTTTAATTATCAATGGTTCTATTTTAACTAATAATCAATCGAAAAGGGGAGTTTGTTAGATGTTAAATATCGCGATTATTGGTACAGGAGCGATTGCTCCAGCTCATGTGAATGCTTACCTGAAGTTTCCCGATCGATGCAAAATTGTCGCCTTATGTGATCAATACCCTGAAAAGGCAGAAAAGTTAAAACAGGAATACCAGCTTACAGCTGACACTGTGGATAATCACAAAGAGCTTTTGAATAGGCAGGATATTGACCTTGTTTCTGTTTGTACACCACCTTATACACATGCAGAAATTTCAATTGACTTTTTAAACGCTGGAAAGCATGTTTTAGTGGAAAAACCAATGGCTTCGTCGCTTGAAGAATGCGATGCGATGAATGAAGCCGCACATAGAAATCAGAAAGTTTTGTCCATTGTTGCACAAAATCGCTTTACAACACCGATGATGAAACTGAAAAAGGTACTTGATACAAAGTTAATGGGACCGATTGTGCATACACAAGTAGATTCATATTGGTGGCGAGGACATAGTTATTATGATTTGTGGTGGCGAGGTACATGGGAAAAAGAAGGTGGCGGCTGCACATTAAATCATGCCGTACATCATATTGACCTATTTCAATGGATGAACGGGATGCCAGCGGAAATCACGGCGATCACGAGTAACACTTCCCATGATAATGCTGAAGTAGAGGATTTGTCGATTGCGATCGCCAAGTATGGTAATGGAAGTCTCGCACAAATTACGAGTTCGGTTGTTCACCATGGAGAAGAACAGCAATTGATATTCCAAGGGAAAAAAGCACGCGTTTCAGCACCTTGGAAATTGAAGGCTTCAAAAGCAAAAGAAAATGGTTTTCCAGAAGAAGATCAAGAATTAGAAGTGGAAATCCAAAAAGTATATGATCAACTACCAAGCTTGCCATATGAAGGTCATGCAGGACAAATCCAGGACGTGCTTTCAGCTATTGAAAACAACATGAAAGTTTTAATTGATGGAAAACAAGGAAAGCAAACCCTAGAACTTATTACAGCGATCTATCAATCTGCTAGTTTAAAAGAGACAGTCAAGCTTCCCCTTAAAACGGATAGCCCATTTTATACAAGGGAAGGGATCTTAAAAAACATCACTTATTTCTATGAAAAAACGACATCTGTTGAGAATTTCGCCGATAATGAAATTACAAGTGGAGGAAATTAGAAATGAGTGATTCATTCTGCTAGTTAGGTTGTTAGCAGAATGACATTACATAATGTTTATCGAGGAAAGGATATTTATAATCGTGAATAAAAAACTTCTTTTTAACGATGGTTGGGAATTCGCTAAAAGTGATTTAGAACTAACCGACTGTATTAATTTGGAATTTAAACCTGTGGAACTTCCACATGATTGGCTTATTTATAACACTTTGGATTTATATGAAAACAGTATCGGTTGGTATCGCAGGAAATTTTCATATATAAAAGGAAAAGAGGAGCAACTCCTATTATATTTCGACGGAGTTTATATGGATTCTTCTGTATATGTAAATCAACAATTAGTCGGGGAATGGAAATATGGGTATTCATCCTTCGAATTCGATATCACGGAGAAGCTTGTGGAAGGCGAAAATGAAATACTTGTGAAAATTGTCTATCAGAGTCCCAATAGTAGATGGTATTCAGGTGCGGGTATCTATCGCAATGTATGGTTAAAAGTTAGAGAGCAAAATCATATTGGGACAGATGGTATTTATGTGACGACAAAACAGGCAGGAGATAGTTGGTATGTAGAAGTAGAGACAGATTTGAACATTCATGATGATGCTTATCTTGTCCATACCATTTTATATAATGGGCAAGAGATTGTGAAATCGTCCAAAAAGGTAACAGCTGGAAACGCTTCATTTCAGAAAGTCGAACACAGCCTTTTTGTAGCCCATCCATTATTATGGAGCCCTGAAGATCCTAATCTGTATCAACTACAAACACAATTATTATGTGATGTAAATAATGGTGACCAAAAGGTAATCGAGCAATACTCACAAAATATAGGTTTTCGATATATTGTGCTCGACCCACAGAAAGGTCTTAAACTGAATGGGAAAAAGATGAAATTAAATGGAGTTTGTGAACACCACGATTTAGGGGCATTAGGAGCAGCCTTTAATAAAGTTGCCCTTAAAAGAAGGTTTGAGATATTGAAAGATATGGGCGTTAATGCCATTCGCACAGCACATAATATGCCTGCCAAAGAGCTAATGGATCTAGCCGATGAAATGGGATTCCTAATCGTATCTGAAGCATTTGATATGTGGGAAAGACCGAAGACTCCTTTTGATTATGCCCGATTCTTTAAAAAGTGGGCAAAAATGGATGTAAAAAGTTGGGTCACGCGGGATCGGAATCATCCGAGTCTATTAATGTGGAGTATTGGAAATGAAATTTATGATACACACGCCGATGAGCGAGGACAGGAAATCACTAAAATGCTCGTGGATTATGTGTACGAATATGATCCAAAAAGGAATGCTGTTGTTACGATTGGTTCCAATTATATGCCATGGGAAAATGCTCAGAAGTGCGCAGATATTGTCAAGATTGCCGGTTATAATTATGCGGAAAAATATTATCAAAAACATCATGAGGAGCATCCAGATTGGGTCATTTATGGTAGTGAGACATCCTCCGTTGTACAAAGTAGAGGCATTTACCATTTTCCGTATGAAAAGTCGATTCTAGCGGATGATGATGAGCAATGTTCTGCTTTAGGCAATAGTTCAACAAGTTGGGGGGCAAAATCAGCGGAATTTTGTATTCTCGCTGAAAGAGACACTTCCTTTTCCTTAGGACAGTTTTTATGGACGGGATTTGACTATATAGGAGAACCAACCCCTTATCATACGAAGAACTCCTATTTTGGACAAATAGATACAGCTACTTTTAAGAAGGATTCTTATTACATTTATCAAGCAGCATGGACAAACTATAAGACAAAGCCAATGGTTCATATTTTCCCTTATTGGGATTTTAATGAAGGTCAAATGATTGATGTGTGAGTTTGTTCAAATGCGCCAAAAATTGAGCTGCAATTAAATGGTCGATCTATTGGTATACATAATATTGATCATGAACATGGAACAGAGCTTCTTGGGTGGTGGAAAGTCCCTTATGAACATGGGAAATTAAAGGCCATTGCCTACGATGAATCAGGAAATATTATTGCGACAGATGTACGAGAGTCCTTTGGTGATGCGAAGAAAATTAGTTTAATCCCCGATAAGGATCAACTTATTGCCAATGGTGAAGACTTAATATTTGTTGAGGTTAATGTGGAAGATGAAAATGGCCATCGAGTTGAAAATGCTAATAATCGTGTTTTTGTTCAAGTATCCGGAGCAGGGCGTCTACTAGGTCTAGATAACGGTGATAGTACGGACTATGATCCATACAAAGGGACGAGCCGTAGGTTATTTAGTGGGAAGTTAATGGCAATTATTGGGGCAACATTAGAAGCGGGAAATATTCAACTGGAGGTATCCTCTATTGGATTGCAAGGAGAAACATTCACATTCGAATCTATTCCTAGTGCGGGTGAAGATGCCGAGGGAATTTCTGCTCTTACAACTAATAAGGATTTACCAATCGTGACCGGGAACAAAATGGAGATTCCTTTACGGAAGTTAGAGATTATAAGTAATTCTGGACAAAACTTTGATAATACCACAAAAGAAATGGATATTCATGTAAGGTTATATCCCGAAAATACTTCCTACCGGGAAGTTGAGTGGAGTGTCGTGAATGATGTTGGGATTGAATCCAATATTGCGAAAGTGGAATCAGATGGACATAAAGTAAGGGTTATAGCATTGGGAGATGGAGAGTTTCGACTGCGCTGTACAAGTAAGAATGGGACAGATAAAACGAAACTCATTTCCGAATTAGAATTTACGGCTGTTAATCTTGGTACGGCTTATAAAGATCCTTATGGATTTATCTCAGGTGGTCTTTACGACTATAGTAAAGGTGAAGTCGGTAATGGTAATGAAAGAGGAGTCGCCACAAGTAGAGATGGCGAAACTCAAGTAGGTTATCGGGATATCGACTTTGGTCCATATGGTTCTGATACGATAACAATTCCGATCTTTGCGTTATCAAATGAAGAATATTATTTACAAATTTGGGAGGGGATGCCTGAGGAAGAGGGTAGTGAATTGTTAGCTGATGTCATTTATCAAAAGGAATCCAAATGGAATGTTTATCAAGAAGAAACTTATCAATTATCCAAAAAACTACGAGGGATTACTTCCATTTGCTTTGTCCTTCAACAGAAGGTACATATTAAAGGATTCTCATTTGAAAAGGGGAACCGTGCCTTTGAACAGAATGATGCTGCCGCTGGTGACAGAATTTACGGTGATTCATTTGAGCAGGTGGGTAACAATATAGAGCGCATAGGCAATAATGTTTCCTTAGAATTCGAACAAATGGATTTTGCAAATGTGGGTGCTACGAAACTAGTCCTTTTCGGAAGATCCGTGATCGACAAAAATACGATTCACGTACGTTTTGCTAATGAAGAAGGCGAAAGTAGCCAAATTATAGAATTCAAGCAATCAGAAGAATATGAAGAACGGGTATTTGAACTAGAAAAGGTAACAGGTCTACAAAAAGTAACGTTTATTTTTCTCCCAGGAAGCAATTTTGACTTTGGATGGTTCCGCTTTGAATAGTTAAAAACCTATCTGATTCTGTAAATATGCAATGAAGAGAGACCGGGCAAAAGCAGCCCGGTGCTTTTGTGTACCAAAAATTTGAAAAACCGATCAACTATACATACAATAATTTTTTGGATCCTGCAATCCACTATTGAGTTTTCATACAGAAAATAAAGCAATTATCATAACAAGCCTGTAAATAAAGTTTTAAAAGCTAGACCAATCTCAGTACAAAAACAACCATACGATTTTTAGTTAAAATCAGTATGGTCGTTTTCTTAGTTGTTAGCGTGCCCAGCAAGCCGTTAATTGCTAGTTGGTGGAAGTCCAACCTGAGTAAGTGCCAAG
>NZ_VTQV01000049.1:4273-29364 GCF_008764245.1 Bacillus subtilis | reverse complement strand
CGAGCCCCTACCGCCTGTAGCTAGACACCGAAGGGTGAATCGATGTTGACTTACGCAAGCAGGTACCGAAAGTTTGCTAGTCGCTGGGCGCTGGAGCTAGATCAATTTTTACTTTCTTATTCCTTTAAAAATGACAGTTCTCTTGGGATGGCCTTTCCTGTATAATAAAGGGAATGGTCATTGTGATATGTATATTGGAGTGTTAAATGATGAAATTAATTGCTGGATTAGGAAATCCAGGTCGGTCATATAATCAAACAAGGCATAATATTGGCTTTGAAATCGTAGACCACTTAGCCGATCGATATGGTGTTCCTCTAACGAAAACAAAATTTAATGGTTTGTATTCTTTGCTTCATCATAATGGGGAAAAGATCCTTTTGGTCAAGCCTCTCACTTTTATGAATTTATCGGGAGACTGTATTCGCCCGATGATGGACTATTTTGAAATAAAGCAAGAGGATTTATTAGTGATTTATGATGATTTAGATTTGCCGGTAGGAAAGATTCGCTTGCGACAAAAAGGAAGTGCCGGTGGTCATAATGGAATAAAATCATTGATTGCCCATTTAGGTACACAAGAATTTAATCGTATTCGAGTAGGGATTAATCGGCCTCCTACGGGTATGACTGTACCGGATTATGTATTAGGGAAGTTCCATAAAGAGGAATGGCAACACATGCAGTCTGTTATTGATAAGTGCGGGGATGCTTGTGAGGCTTGGTTTGAAAAGCCATTCCCGGAAGTTATGAATCAATTTAATGCCTAATCATGAATAACTCCTTATAAACCTGTTCATACTATATGAACCGATTGTTTTGTAAGGAGGCTCGATCATGCAAGTTCATTATTTTTGCCGTCATTGTGCTACAATGGTAGGTAAAATCGAAGGTGAACTACTAACCGAGGAAGAATTAGGTATTCATCGATTAGACGAAAATGAAAAACAAGAAATGATTACTTATAGTGGAAATGGAGATATACAAATCCAAACGATTTGTGAGAATTGCCAAGGAGCTTTTGAGGAAAATCCCGATTTGCACCAGTATGACTTTTTAATTCATTAAACGCTTTGGAGTGACATCCAAAGCATTTTTCTGTTAGGCTCACAGGAAGTGGGTCAGAACGGCAAAGACATGCGGACGGAGGCCAACAGGATGTTGGTCACAAAGGCGTTGCGACGTACAGGAAGTACTAGTGCAAGGGAAGCGACAGGACGTCGCGATTTGACCTTGCCGCCAGGACGGCGCGCCTTTAGCCTTTGATCCATAATTTAGCCGTTTATCCTTATTCATTCTTATTACAACCACCTGGCGCTTTTCTCAAAAGCCTTTAGAAAAAGGAGTAAGTCATGGAATCATTAACAAATTTAATTTTACAACAAACAGAAATACAATCGATTTTATCTGGAATACATGAGAATTTAGAAGAACAGCTTGTTTCAGGACTAACAGGTTCTGCAAGATCTGTGGTCATTGCGTCTGTTGCTAAAAAAACTGAAAAGTCTATTATCGTTGTCACTCATAATCTCTTACAAGCACAGAAGATTTACGAGGATTTACAGCAATTAATGGATGAAGAACGCTTATTTCTTTATCCGGCTAATGAATTGATTGCGGCGGAAATCGGAATTGCCAGTCCTGAGTTACGTGCGCAACGAATTGAGACGCTGAATTATATGGCATCTGGGCGACATGGTGTATTTGTTGTGCCTGTTGCCGGTTTAAGGAGAATTTTGCCTACTCCGACAGAATGGCGGAAACATCTACTGTCTATTGAGGTCGGAGGGGAGTTAAATGTAGAAGATGAAATTCTACGATTTGTAGAAATGGGGTATCAACGGACAGATATGGTGAGTGCCCCGGGTGAATTTAGTATGCGTGGGGGAATTATTGATATTTACCCATTAACTGAAACAGACCCCATTCGGATTGAACTATTTGACACAGAAGTAGATTCCATACGAACTTTTTCTTTAGAAGATCAACGGTCAAAGGAAAAGAGAGAAAGGGTTCTGATCGGCCCCGCTACTGAGTCACCTGTAAATAGTGAACAATTAAAGGCTATTGCCGTAAAATTGGAAGTTGCCTTAGCAAACTCCTTAAAAAAGATAAAAAGTCAAGAAGCAAAGGCAAGAATGGCGGAGAAGATTGGGTATGACTTAGAACAATTGCGGAATGGGCAGAAACCAGAGCAATTTTTCAAGTATTTATCTTTTGATTATGACCCTGCAGCAAGTTTACTAGATTATCTTTCTAGCAATGGTTTACTTATCTTTGATGAGATGAGCCGTATTCAAGAAATGAATGAAAGATTGGAGAAGGAAGAGGCAGAATGGTATACATCCTTATTGGAACAAGGAGAAATGGTGCATGATGTCCCCGTTTCACACCAATTTTCGGAACTATTGACTATCCATCGATCACAGCCTAAGATTTACCTTTCAATGTTTTTGCGACATATAGCGAATACAAACCCGCAAAATATTTCGAATATATCTTGTAAACTGATGCAAAACTTTCATGGCCAGATGCATTTATTAAAGGGAGAAATAGACCGCTGGCGTAAAAGTCAATTTTCGGTTATCTTTTTGGCCCCTAATAGAGAAAGAGCTGAAAAATTGCATTCCGTTTTAGAGGATTATGAAATTGAAGCGGCCATTGTGAATGAGCCGTTATCTGACATATCTGGTATTCAGATTATGAAGGGTTCTCTTACAACAGGTTTTGAATTACTTGGTTCTAAATTAGCAGTCATTACGGAAGAAGAAATCTTTAATAAAAAAACAAAAAAAGTAAAAAGAAAGCAAAAGTTATCGAATGCAGAACGAATTAAAAGCTATTCTGAATTACAAGTGGGCGATTATGTCGTTCATGTGAATCATGGGATCGGAAAATATCTTGGTATTGAAACACTTGTGATTAACGGAGTGCACAAAGATTATTTGCATTTAAGGTATCAAGGCAGTGACAAGCTATATGTACCTGTGGAACAAATCGATTTAGTGCAAAAGTATGTTGCCTCTGAGGGAAAAGATCCTAAAATCTATAAACTGGGTGGCAGTGAATGGAAACGTGTTAAAAAGAAAGTGGAAACATCTGTTAAAGATATTGCAGATGATCTGATTAAGTTGTACGCCGAGCGGGAAGCGGCTAAAGGCTATGCTTTTTCACCAGATGGTGATATGCAAAGAGAGTTAGAAACGTCCTTCCCTTATCAAGAGACGGAAGATCAGCTACGTTCTATTGCGGAAATTAAGCGCGATATGGAAAGGGAAAGACCGATGGATCGGTTACTGTGTGGAGATGTTGGATACGGGAAAACAGAAGTAGCGATTCGGGCAGCTTTTAAAGCGATAATGGACGGAAAACAGGTCGCCTTTCTTGTGCCAACGACGATATTGGCCCAGCAACACTTTGAAACAGTGAAAGAAAGATTTCAAGATTATCCCATTAATATTAGTTTGCTTAGTCGATTCCGAACGAGGAAGCAACAAACGGAAACAGCGAAGGGCTTAAAAAATGGAACGATCGATATTGTGATCGGGACACATCGGCTTTTATCGAAGGATATTCAGTTCGCAGATTTAGGGTTATTAATTGTCGATGAAGAACAACGCTTTGGTGTAACCCATAAGGAAAAATTGAAACAGCTAAAGGCAAATATTGATGTTTTAACTCTAACAGCTACTCCGATTCCTAGAACTTTGCATATGTCGATGCTAGGCGTACGAGATTTATCTGTGATTGAAACACCACCGGAAAATCGCTTTCCGATCCAAACCTTCGTGATGGAGTATAATGGTTCCCTTGTAAAAGAATCGATCGAACGGGAACTAGCCAGAGGTGGCCAAGTCTATTTCTTATATAATCGTGTTGAGGATATTGAGAGAAAGGCAGAAGAAGTTTCATTGCTCGTACCTGATGCGAGGGTGGCCTATGCCCATGGACAAATGACAGAGACTGAATTAGAATCGGTCATCCTTAGTTTCCTCGATGGAGAATTCGATGTATTGGTAACAACAACGATTATTGAAACAGGAGTCGACATTCCCAATGTAAATACATTAATCGTCCATGATGCCGATCGGATGGGACTCTCCCAACTCTATCAATTACGAGGACGAGTGGGGCGTTCAAATCGAGTGGCTTATGCGTATTTTACGTATAGAAAAAATAAGGTACTGACAGAGGTTGCGGAAAAAAGGTTACAATCAATCAAGGAATTTACCGAACTAGGTTCAGGCTTTAAAATTGCTATGCGCGATTTGTCGATTCGAGGGGCCGGTAATTTATTAGGAGCCCAGCAACATGGCTTTATTGATTCAGTTGGTTTTGATTTATACTCGCAAATGCTGAAAGAGGCGATTGATGAGCGTAAAGGTGAAATCAATCAACAACAACTTCCCGCTTTTGAAGTTGAATTAGAATTGGATGCTTATATTCCAGATGCTTATATTAAAGACGGACAACAAAAGATTGAGATGTATAAACGCTTCCGGAATATTGAAACATTAGAAGAACTTGAGGAACTCCAAGAAGAAATGATCGATCGCTTTGGCGATTACCCTGAACAGGTTGAGCTATTATTTGCAGTGGCCGAAATTAAAGTCTATGCCAAAGAAGCGAAACTAGAATCGATTAAACAATCTAAATCAGAGATCACCATCCTCATGTCGGAGATCGGAACAGGTGAAACCGATGGATCAAAGGTGTTTAAAATCTGTAGCCAATTTGGCAGAAAAGTCGGGCTTGGAATGGATGGCTCGCAGTTAAAGATCACCATTCAAATCGGTAAAATGCCACAAGAAGAATGGTTGAAAATGGTCAAGAAAATGATGAAGGATTTAAAAAAAGCGCGGAAATAAGAAAAGTGGAAGGCAAACTTTCGGTGTCTGCTTACGTAAATAAGGAACTGCTGCATACCTTATCCAAAAAAATAAGTGAATTTATGAATAGAACTTCTCATCTGAAAGATACTAAATTTAACAACCGTTGGAAATGAAAGCAAAATAGCAGAGACACTCCCTTAGTTGGCAGAAGTTGCCAAGCGTAATTTTAGGATTGTGTCTTTGGAAATCATCAGATGAAAGTGAGGCAGCTTAAGATGAAAGCAACTGGAATCGTTCGTCGAATCGATGATTTGGGAAGAGTGGTTATCCCAAAGGAAATTCGCAGAACCTTAAGAATCCGTGAGGGGGATCCACTTGAGATTTTTGTGGATAGAGACGGCGAGGTTATTTTAAAAAAATATTCACCTATTAGTGAACTTGGGGATTTTGCTAAGGAATATGCAGAAGCCTTATTTGAAAGTCTAGGCAGTTCCATTCTAATTTGTGACCGAGATAGCGTCATTGCCGTTGCTGGAACTTCTAAAAAGGAATATATGAATAAACATAATGGTGAAGTGATTGAAAGATCAATGGCGGATCGTGCCTCCCGGATTGAAAAAAATGCCGGAAATACGATATTAGTGGAAGGAAATCAAGAAGAATTAACATCCTACGCTGTTTCACCTATTATTGCGAGCGGCGATCCAATCGGAGCTGTTGTGATCTTCTCTAAGGATCGCACGATTGGAGAAATCGAACAAAAATCCGCTGAAACAGCCGCCGGCTTTTTAGCAAGGCAGATGGAATCGTAATCGTATTATCTTATTGAATTGAATATGTGAAAGACCCGAGCGGGAATTCTATATTTTGCTCGGGTCTTTGTTATGTTTCGAATGAAGGAAGGATTTAAAACATGTTATAATATCTTTTATTTAGTATATTTATTGAAAGGCGAGAATGTGGATTGCCTACACAACCAACGAATCAATATATGAAGGGTGCGTTTATTTTAACTATCGCTGCCTTTATTGTAAAAATTTTAAGTGCCGTATATCGAGTTCCTTATCAAAACATCGTTGGCGATATCGGATTTTATATCTATCAGCAAGTATACCCGATCTATGGAATAGGAATGATATTGGCTACAGCTGGCTTTCCTGTTATTATTTCTAAATTAGCTGCTGAGGATGGAACTGGGAAGCGGGAATTTTTAGCTCATCGCATGCAGGCGGCTTTGATCACCCTTCTCTTTGTAGGGATTGTCTTATTTAGCTGTTTCTTCTTTGGTGCTTCCTTGATCGCCCAATGGATGGGAGATTCGCAGTTAACCTCTTTAATTCAAATGACAGCCTTTATGTTTCTACTTCTGCCATTCTTATCGATTAGTCGTGGCTATTTCCAAAGTACAGGAGATATGCTTCCTACTGCAACCAGCCAAGTAGCAGAGCAAACAGTGAGAGTGCTCATCATTATGATGGCGGCCATTATGTTAACCCGGCGAGGATACTCGCTTTATGATGTGGGGACAGTTGCAATTGCAGGGTCCTTTATTGGTGGAGCGATCGGAGTAGGAATCCTTCTCGTTTATATGATAAAAAGAAAAACGTACTTTTTATTTTTTATAAAGGGGTTATCTTGGAAGAAGCTTTATACCACGGCACAGATCGTTCTTATTCATGGAGCTGTTTTTTGTCTTAGTGGGATGGTGCTTATTTTATTTCAATTTGTCGATTCCTTTAGTATTTATTCTTTATTGACGAATTTGGGGGTAGAAATAGACGAGGCAAAAGCATTGAAGGGAATTTTTGACCGCGGACAACCGCTTATTCAATTAGGAACCGTTGTCGCTTCTTCTTTTTCTCTTGCACTCGTGCCAATTGTGACAGCCGCCTGGATGAAGGATGATGAACAAACCATCCGGATGAGAACAGCCAGTGCCATGAAAATCACGCTTGTGGTTGCGATAGGGGCCACTATAGGCCTTATAAACATTATGAAACCAACCAATACAATGTTATTTGCCAATGAGCAAGGCTCAGCAGTGCTATCCGTTCTAGCTGTTTCTATTTTGTTCAGTTCCTTGATTTTGATTTGTACAGGGATTTTACAAGCGCTAGGCCAAGTATTGGTTGTAGGGAAGTATATTTTAGTAGGACTCATCATCAAAATAATCGGCAATTATATTGCAGTGCCTTTATGGGGAACAATGGGAGCTTCCTTATCAACAGTCATCGGTTTAGCGGTGATGGCGATGCTATTCATTTGGCAGCTACACAAACGAGTTTCTATTCTTCCAACCATCAGAAAAGTACTTCCTTCCATTGGCTTAGCTGCATTAGGAATGACCCTTGTTTTACAATTGTGGTTATTCTTGTTTTCCTTTTGGGAAGGGGGACGTTTTATAAGTGCCGCCCTATCCTTGTCAAGTGTTGTTCTTGGGGCAAGCGTCTACTTAGGGATCATTTTAAAAAACGGGAGCTTAACAGAGGAAGAGCTTTCCTTTTTCCCATTTAGTAGTAAATTGAATCGCTTTAATTCGAATAGAAAGTGAGAAGGGTTAGAATGAATCGAGAAATAACCGTGATCGGTTTAGGCTCTGGAGATTTGGATCAATTGCCTTTTGGAATATATAAATTATTAAAGCAAGAGAAGCCACTCTTTTTGCGAACGAGAGAACATCCTGTCGTATTAGAATTAATAGATGAAGGGCTTGTCTTTGAATCATTCGATGATATCTATGAAAAACATGAAGATTTTGCTGGCGTTTATGAGGAAATTACCCAGTTTTTATTGAATAAGGCCGAGAAGGAATCGATCACCTATGCAGTTCCTGGTCACCCCCTTGTCGCTGAAAGAACGGTTCAACTTTTATTAGAATGGGCTCCGAAAAAAAATATTGAGATCCATATACAAGGAGGACAAAGCTTTTTGGATGCTTTGTTTACCGCCCTGAAGGTGGATCCCATTGAAGGATTCCAACTTTTAGATGGAACTTCATTAAAGAGAGATGAAATTCAAATATTCCAGCATGTCATTGTTGGACAAGTGTATGATCCTTTTGTGGCTTCGAACATAAAACTGACTCTTATGGAAAAGTACCCCCATGATTACGAGGTGTGGCTTGTGACCGCAGCGGGGAGTAAGCGGGAGAAAATCAGGAAGCTCCCTCTGTATGAATTAGATCACGGTATCACGTTGGACAATTTAACAAGTTTATATGTTCCCCCTATTGTTGAACAGGAGCAGGCTTATAAAGAATTTTCGACTTTACGGCAGATTATTGCGGATTTACGGGGACCCAATGGTTGTCCTTGGGACCTGAAGCAAACCCATCTTTCTTTGAAAAAATATCTGATTGAAGAAGCCTATGAGCTGTTAGCGGCTATTGATCAGGACGATATTGGAAATATGATTGAAGAGTTAGGGGATGTTTTATTACAAATCATGCTTCACGCCCAAATTGGGGAAGACGAAGGAATGTTCTCAATTGAAGATGTGCTAGAATCGATCTCCAGAAAAATGGTTCGTCGTCATCCCCATGTATTTGGTGATGTTAAGGTACGTGATGCTGAAGAGGTTACAGTAAATTGGGACAAAATCAAAGCAACGGAGAAAGATAGAGATGATTCTATTTTAGCCGAAACGGCAAAAGGCTTACCTGCTTTAATCAAAGCTTATAAATATCAAAAGAAGGCAGGGAAACTAGGGTTCGATTGGGGAGAAGCACAAGAAGCTTGGGAAAAAGTTAAGGAAGAAATGCAGGAATTAGAGATAGAGATGGCGAAAGTAAATAAACAAGAGCAAATGAAAGAATTAGGGGATCTATTATTTGCAGTTGTGAACGTTGCTCGTCTATTGAACATACATCCTGAAGAAGCACTTGAAAGTACAAATGAAAAATTTGCCCGTCGCTTTACTTACATAGAAGAGAAAGTACGAGAAAGCGGAAAAGGCTTTGAGGCCTATACCCTTGAGCAGCTTGATCAGTTTTGGGATGAGGCAAAGGAAAAAGAATGATATAAGAGGTGAGGGCATGACAACCATGCGTTTAGATAAATTTTTAAAAGTCTCCCGGCTTATAAAAAGGCGTACACTTGCAAAGGAAGTGGCGGATAAGGGGAGAATTCTGATTAATGGGCAGCAGGCAAAAGCGGGGTCCAATGTGAAAGTTGGAGATGAATTAGAGATTCGTTTTGGTCAAAAGCTTGTGACAGTACAAGTTACTGAGCTTCAAGAGTCCACCAAAAAAGAGGATGCTGCCAGTATGTACAAGACCGTAAAGGAAGAAAAGCTAACGACGGAACAATAAAACACGTATAAGAGATGTTCAAAAAGTTTATCCTCCTGTTGGAATCGCACTATAAAAGACATAATCTCTAGAGAAGGGCTTGTTCTATTTCCTGATTTTCCCTCATATGTATGAAGTAAAATCAGTACGGAAATGAGGGATGAACATGAACCAATATCATGAATCTATGGGAAATAAAGGCCCAACACCAGAGCATGACTTAACAATGAGAGGTAGAAAGCTACTTGATATAACCGGTGTGAAACATGTAGAGAGTTTCGATAATGAGGAATTTCTATTAGAAACGACGATGGGGTATTTATCCATACACGGTCAAAATTTACAAATGAAAAACCTAGATGTTGATCGAGGGATTGTCTCGATTAAAGGAAAAATATATGATCTCGTTTACCTTGATGATCATCATGGGGAGAAGGCTAAAGGATTCTTTGGCAAGTTGTTTCGATGACTTTATCTACCCAACTTTATACCATGCTTGCTATGATTAGTATGGGTGGCTTTTTCGGTGCCTCACTTGACACGTACCAACGTTTTCTGAAACGAGGAAACCGAAGCAAAGTCATTGTTTTTATCAACGATATATTATTTTGGCTTTTACATGGCATCATTGTTTTTTATGTATTATTCCTTGTCAATTACGGAGAGGTGCGTTTTTATCTTGTTTTAGCCATTCTTTGTGGCTTTGCTGCTTATCAAGCATTAATGAAAGGTGTTTATCTTCGCATATTAGAAGGGATCATTTCTTTCTTAAAAGCGACTTGGTCTTTTATTCAACGATTATTCCTTTTCCTTATCTATCGCCCTATCAAAGCCATCCTTTTCCTCATCCTTACTATTTTGTTAGGGATTGGACGATTTGCCTGGGTTCTTGTAAAAGGGATTGGAATCGTGTTATTATGGGTATTAAAGATATTCTGGTATCCGTTTACTCTTTTAGCAAAAGGTATTCTTTTATTGCTCCCTAAACCTTGGGTGGCAGCATTACAAAGATTATTCCATTCTACTACTCGTATCTGGAACAGAATGGTTCATTTTGTTTCAGGCTATATGAAGAAGCTTTTCAAAAAATAATGGTAAGGAGGACTCAGGATGGGGATGAAAAAGGTTGCTTCATTGGAAACTAATTATATGAAACAACAAGAAGTTACAATGAGGAAGGCGGCAAGAAGAAAAAAGCTTCTTATTCGCAGGCTAACAGTATTCCTTATCCTGACCGTCGCCCTGTCTTATTTGGTTATTTCTTCCCTTGTTTCTAAAAATTCTATGTTAGCTGAGAAACAAAAGGAAAAGGCGAAATTAGAACAGACTCTTGCCACTTTGGAGAAAAGGCAAGCTTCGTTGGAGAATGAACTTGTAAAGTTAAATGATGAAGAATACATAGCAAAACTTGCACGAAGAGATTACTTTCTTTCAGAGAAAGGGGAAATCATTTTTAATCTCCCGGAAACGAAAAAGAAAAAAGAGAAGGAAAAGGAGTCTTATTGACACTTTTTTCAAAAGTTAGATATAATGTAATGTAAGGTTTACTTTTATACTTTTAAGGAGGATAAATTTTTTTATGTCGATCGAAGTAGGCAGCAAGGTACAAGGCAAGGTAACAGGCATTACGCATTTTGGGGCGTTTGTGGAATTACCCGGTGGCTCCACAGGACTTGTTCATATCAGTGAAGTGGCCGATAATTATGTAAAGGATATTAAAGACCATTTAACTGTTGGGGATGAAGTCCTCGTGAAAGTGTTAAATGTTGAGAAAGACGGTAAAATTGGCTTGTCTATTCGTAAGGCAGTAGACCAGCCATCGAGTCAATCCCATTCAAACCAACATCGTGACAATCATCGTCATAACCGGATGAATGATCGTGCGAAGGAAAGCTTTGAGAGTAAAATGAATCGTTTTCTAAAAGATAGTGAGGATCGCCTATCTTCATTAAAGCGAAATACCGAATCAAAACGTGGCGGACGAGGTGCAAGACGCGGTTAACTTGCTGTCTGTTTTTTTAATAAAGTGGCCCTTCGACTCTGTTTTTTAGAGTGGTGGGGTCATTTTACTTTTGGAGGAGAGTTACGAATTTCCTTTTGAAATGCTGTGTAAGAACCACTTGCTTATCTTCTTTTAAAACAATGATTGACAAGCTCTGTAGATAATTGTATTATAGAATCTGTGCCTTTGGCACGAACAACTTGGCGGTGTAGCTCAGCTGGCTAGAGCGTACGGTTCATACCCGTGAGGTCGGGGGTTCGATCCCCTCCACCGCTATAAAGAAAAGCGGAAGCGCCTGCCCAGCGATGTACAAATTTAAAGACTTCTGACGAGATAAAGGAAACACGGCGAAGAATGAGCCGATGTTGACTTATCGCAGGAAGAAGGCGTAAATTTGCTAATCGCTAGGCGCTGTAGCTAGACATAAAGAAAAGCGGAGCCGACTGTTTAGCTGCGTACAAACTTTTTAGGGGCCTGACGAGATAAAGGAAACACGATGAACCCGAAGGGTGAATCGATGTTGACTTATCGTAGGAAGGCACCAAAAGTTTGCTAGCAGCTAGGAGGCGGAGCTGGACAAAGAAAAGCGGAAGCGCCTGCCTTCGCTGTTTTGACCAATATTCTGCTAGCCTAAATACAAGTTTCTCGTTTCTACGAGGACTTGTATTTTTTTGCATTTTATTCGACCTTTCTCCATAAACTTCTAATCATCTGGGATTTTGCCTCATTTAGTCGAACTTTTCTTTCAACTTCCTCCCTAGAATTGACAAAGTTTTAGAATAAGCTCCGTTATAATAAAGCCCATCATTACTTTGTGTGGGGAGTGCGAATAAAATGGATAAAGGAGAAAGAGGCTTTGCGGAGACATCTATTCGGAATTCGGCTTTAGGGGGGACGAGGCTAGAGATTTCACACGGCTTCAAGAAGGTAACACAGAAATTGGTGAATTTAATTTTACAAAAAGGCGTGGCTTTATTCTTGGTTGCCTTGCTTTTGGGACGAGCTCTTATTTTGTCACAATTGACTCCTTTTATATTGCCGTTTTTTGCTGTTGTCTATTTATTAAAAAAGGATAAGGCTCCGATTGTACTATTTGGCCTTTTAGCGGGGTCGTTAACACTGGGGATTGGAAATACCATTCATACATTCGGTCTATGCTTCATTTATCTTATTAGTCTTAAGCTACTTTCCTTATTCGTCCAACCTAGTGTGAAAATACTGCCCTATGGTGTATTGGTCATTTCCTTTTTAGTAAAATGTGGTTGGCTCTTTTTTCAAAATGGACAAACAATCTCACAATTCGACGCTTTCATGGCGGGGATAGAAGCAAGCTTAAGTTTTGTTCTGGTCTTTATTTTTATGCAAAGTATTCCTTTTCTTACATCGAAAAAGCGGAAAAAGTCATTAAAAACAGAAGAGGTTGTAAGCCTCATCATTTTACTTGCCTCAATTATGACAGGAACAATTGGGTGGACAGTGTATGATCTGTCTGTTGAACATATTTTATCCCGTTATCTTGTTATTCTCTTTGCCTTTACAGCAGGGGCAACGGTAGGGTCGACCGTTGGTGTTGTAACAGGACTTATTTTTAGCTTGGCCAGTGTCAGTAGTCTTCTGCAAATGAGCTTACTAGCTTTCGCGGGATTACTAGGTGGCTTGCTAAAGGAAGGAAAGCAAATAGGTACAGCATTTGGTCTCATGGTTGCTACTTTGTTAATGGGTTTATATGGGGAAGGAAATTCTTCCTTGCTAGATACGGTCTACGAATCCAGTATTGCTATTTTTCTTTTATTGATCACACCTAAAAGCTGGTCCGAGAATATTGCACGTTATATCCCAGGTACTACTGAGTATACGCAGGACCAACAAAGATATGCCCGGAAAATTCGCGATATTACAGTAAAAAGGGTCGAGCAATTTTCGTCTGTTTTTCAAGCTTTATCTAATAGTTTCTCACAAACAGAAAAAGGGAATGAATCTGAAAAAATAGAACAAGAATTTGATTATTTTCTAAGTGATGTGACGGAGAAGACATGTCAAATGTGTTATAAGAAAGCCCAATGTTGGGGAACTGAAAACTTTGATACAACTTATGATTTAATGAAGAACATTATGCATGAAATGGATGAAAATACAGGAACCATACCCAATTCCCTTAATCAACAGCTCGAACGCCATTGTAATCGTTCGCAAAAGGTAAAAAATGCGATTCATCAAGGATTGAATATTTATCAAGCGAATCAGCAATTAAAGTTACAAGTGAAGGAAAGTAGGAAACTTGTTGCTGAACAGTTGTTAGGGGTGTCAGAGGTAATGGGCGACTTTGCAAAGGAAATTCAGAGGGAGCAAGCCAATCATCAAAAACAGGAAGAAATCATTTTAGATGCATTACAAGATTTTGGGATTGAAATTGAAGAAGTTGAAATTTATAGTCTAGTACCCGGTAATATTGATATTGATATTACTTTGCCGGGGCAAAATGTATTAGGGGAATGCGAAAAAATAATTGCTCCTCTCCTTTCCGATATTTTAAATGAAACGATTATTGTTCAGAAGGAAGAACAAGGATCCTTTGATTTTCTGTATGCTACCTTCCGCTCAGCTAAGGCATTTGTAGTGGAAACAGGTGTTGCCCACGCGGCAAAAGGTGGTGGCTTTTTATCTGGGGACAGTTATTCGATGATCGAATTAGGCCCAGGGAAATTTGCCGCCGCGATCAGTGATGGAATGGGAAATGGAGAGAGGGCCCATCACGAGAGCAGTGAGACATTGAAACTGTTACAGAAGATTTTAAAGTCAGGTATAGAGGAGAAGGTTGCGATCAAATCAGTTAACTCCATTTTATCCTTGCGTTCAACGGATGAAATTTTCTCAACCTTGGACTTAGCCGTCATTGACTTACAAGATGCGCAAACGAAATTTTTGAAAATTGGTTCCACCCCGAGCTTTATAAAAAGGGGAAATAAAGTATTAAAAATTGAAGCAGCCAATTTACCAATTGGAATGATACAGGAATTTGATGTAGACGTCGTCACAGAACAATTAAAAGCCGGAGATTTACTTATTATGATGAGTGATGGCATTTTTGAGGGGCCAAAAAATGTAGAAAATTATGAAATTTGGATGAAACGAAAGCTGAGGGAAATCGAAACGGACGATCCCCAAGCGATTTCTGATTTAATCATGGAAGAAGTGATTCGTACTTGCTCAGGCACCATATCAGATGATATGACCATCATGGCATTGAAAATAAAGCATAATACCCCTAAGTGGGCAGCGATTCCAGTGAGAAGCAGAGGAATGAAAATCTCATAGAAATTGTATAAAATTTCCTATTCGAGGCGAGGATGTTAAAAACGAGTCAACAGGATGTTGGTCGGAACGGCGTTGCGACGTACAAGGATGTAACAGGTATTTGCGCTTTTGTTCCTGTTTAATCGTTCAAATGGAGGGAGATCATGACAAAAAGTCCTTTAAAGCAGATTTTACTCATCACGGATGGATGTTCCAATCAAGGAGAAGATCCGATTGCAATGGCAGCTTTGGCGAATGAAAGTGGTATAACAGTGAATGTTATCGGTGTGGTTGAAAATGAATCAATTGAACATAAGGGTGTCCAAGAGATTGAAGGAATTGCTGCTTCTGGTGGTGGGATTAGCCAAATTGTGTATGCAGAGCAACTATCTCAAACCGTTCAAATGGTGACAAGGAAGGCCATGACGCAAACTTTACAAGGCGTCGTCAATAAAGAGTTACGGCAAATCTTAGGGAAAGAAACCGATATGGAAGAACTTCCTCCAGATCAACGAGGGGAGGTTTTGGAGGTTGTCGATGAACTCGGTGAAACGTCCGATATTGAGGTATTAGTTTTAGTAGATACAAGTGCCAGTATGAAATCAAAATTACCGACAGTAAAAGAGGCGTTATTAGACTTGTCTTTAAGTCTAAATGCACGGATGGGTCATAATCGTTTTGCCGTCTTTATATTTCCTGGGAAAAGAAAGGAAGTAGAAAAACTTTTAGATTGGACACCTAATTTAGAGTTATTAACTTCGACTTTTCCGAAATTGGCGGTTGGCGGTATTACCCCTACTGGACCAGCATTACGTGAAGCTATGACTTATTTTAAGAAAAGGCGTTCTTTGAGAGGACTGCTAGCAAATGATGATGAATACATGGAAGACTCAATGTAAATTTCCTCCTGGCACAGTGATAACTGGGAAATGGCATGGCGGAATTTATCAACTTATAAGGGAACTTGGTTCTGGAGCAAATGGGATTGTTTATCTAGCTAAAGGAACGAAAGGACATACTGCGCTAAAAATGAGTATAGATAGCCTTTCGATTACGTCAGAGGTCAATGTTCTGAAAGCTTTCTCTAAGGTCCAAGGGGATTCCCCAGGGCCTTCTTTGCATGAAATGGATGATTGGGAGAGTCCAAGGGGAAGAATTCATTTTTATACAATGGAATATATACAAGGCCCAGATTTACTAACTTTTATCCGTAAGAATGGGCAAACATGGGTAGGAATTTTGATTGTGCAACTTTTAGATGCATTAGAGAAGCTGCATCAAGAAGGATGGACTTTTGGAGATCTGAAACCGGAAAATTTAATCGTATCGGGACCACCACCTAGAATTCGTTTTATCGATGTTGGCGGTACCACGATAAATGGTAGAGCGATTAAGGAGTTTACGGAATTTTTTGATAGAGGTTATTGGGGATTAGGTTCAAGAAAGTCGGAACCATCCTATGATTTATTTTCAACAGCTATGCTTATGATCCACATGTATTATCCAAAGAAATTTGCAAAAGTTGGTGATGGCAAGAAACAATTGGTTCAACAAATTGGCTCTCATCCTGAGTTAGCTCGTTTTAATCCTGTTCTTCAGAAAGCTTTATTCGGGAAATATGATTCTGCTAAAAGGATGAAGGAAGAGCTACTTATGATCTTATCTGAAAGGCAGGACAAAGCGCCGTCCTATGCAAAGAGGTATGCTACAAGACAACAGAAAAAGAAGAAGTCAGGCTCCCTAAAGGAAACCGTCATGGTTTTATTGCTTACGATTGTTCTTTATGCCTTGTATATTTATAGTTATCTTCTGTAAATGGTTCGGCACTTTGTAAACACCTTTGAAGAGGGGATAAAGTGTTGCGACTGGAGCACATTGAAGTGAAATGGTAACATGTTTTATAAGAAAATGTGTGATGTAATAATAAAGAGGCAATATCAATAGGATCAGATATAAAGTCGGCATGAACGTGTAAGACAAGACGGAAAACGTTGTTTTTAGCTTGTCGCACTTTTCTTGTAAAGGGATGGGGAGAATGTTGCAGTTTGAGAAAAAGACAGAGGCTTTTATCAAGAAACACAAACTGGTTGAAAAGGGAGATTATCTTGTAGCTGCTGTATCTGGGGGGCCAGATTCCCTTGCGATGATTGACTTTTTCATTACCCGGAAAGAAAAATACGAGATTCAACTGGCTGTTGCGCATGTTGACCATATGTTAAGAGGGGAAGAATCCAAACAAGATCTCTTATTTGTGAAGAGATATTGTGAGGAGAAATCAATCCCTTTTCATAGTACAGCGATTGATATTCCACGAAAAATGGAACTGGACAAAACAGGTTTGCAGGAAACAGCCAGAACTTATCGCTATCAATTTCTAATGAAGGTAATGGAAGAGATTAACGCAAATAAACTGATGGTTGCCCATCATGGGGATGATCAGATGGAGACCATTTTAATGAGGCTTACGAGAGGGGCAACAGGACAGGCAAGAGCAGGTATTAGAATAAGGCGATCATTTGGGAACGGGGAGATTATCCGGCCTTTGCTCGCTGTCTCAAAGCAAGAAGTTGAGGAATATTGCCATCATTATCAACTTGAACCAAGGTTAGATCCAAGTAATAAAAAGAGGGATTATACAAGAAATCGATTTCGTCTTGATGTTCTCCCAATCTTGAAAGAGGAAAATGAACAGGCATTGGAACATTTTCAACGTTTTCATGACGATTTGACGGAAGACGAGGACTATTTACAAAGTGAGGCAAAAGTCCTGTTCAATAAAATATGTCAAGTCAATGATAATCAAGAAATTTATTTAGATATTCCCTCCTTTTTAGTGGAACCTTTGCCTTTACAAAGGAGAGTGATTCATCTAATATTAAACTATCTTTACCAGTATAAGACACTTGATATTTTAGCCGTACATACTGATTTGATCCAACAATTATTAAGGTCCGAAAACCCATCTGGAAGGCTTGATTTCCCTAGGGGATTGAAGGTTATTCGCTCCTATTCATCATGTCGTTTCGTCTTTAACGAGGGAAGGGAACTTCATTCACCTTATTATTATGAGTTATATGAGGGGAATAAAGTGGTTTTGCCTAATGGGGGGAGTCTGGAATTAAGACAGACAAAAGACTTGCTAATAAAAGAGGATGCAAATTCATTTTTGTTAGATGGGCAAGAAATTCAAACTCCATTAATTATACGGACTAGAAAACCAGGTGATAGAATAAGTTTAAAAGGAATGGAAGGAAGCAAAAAGATCAAGGACATTTTTATTGACCAGAAGGTTCCTTTGGAAGAACGAAAGATTTGGCCGATTGTAGTGGATCATACTGGCAAAATCTTGTGGATCCCTGGTTTGAAAAAGTCTAGCTTTGAGGGAATATCCCAAAATAGTCATAATTATGTTCTATTATATGACCAAACCCAAACAATTTACGGGGGCAGGATGAAATGAAGAATGATATTAAAGAAGTCCTTATAACAGAAGAGGAAATTAATGAGAAAATTTTGGAGTTAGCCGCTCAACTTACGGAAGAGTATGAAGGTCGCTTCCCACTCGCGATTGGTGTACTTAAAGGAGCCATCCCGTTCATGACGGATTTATTAAAACGGGTTGATACATATTTGGAAGTGGATTTCATGGATGTTTCTAGCTACGGGGACGGAATGGTATCTACTGGTGAGGTTAAAATTCTAAAAGACCTCAACACTCCTGTTGAGGGAAGAGATATTTTAATCATTGAAGATATTATTGATAGTGGACTAACCCTAAGTTATTTGGTGGATTTATTCCGTTATCGAAAAGCAAAGTCGATCAAAATTGTGACATTGCTTGATAAACCGTCAAACAGAAAAGGAAAGATTGAAGCAGATTACGTAGGTTTTACCGTTCCGGATGCTTTTGTTGTAGGGTATGGACTTGATTATGCGGAGAAATACCGCAATCTCCCTTATATAGGGGTATTAAAACCGAAAGTTTATGAAAAGAATGAATAACAATAAAAAAGTGTCTAAACTGATGTGGAATAGTTGTAAAAATGCAAATGGCTATGATACTATTGAAGATAGTTTTTTTACCGTGGGAGGAGGTAAGGGATGAACCGGGTTTTGCGAAATGTCATTTTTTATGGACTCATCTTTCTTGTATTAGTTGGAATTTTGAGTTGGTTTAAAAATAGTAATGAAGTGACGAAACCGATTACGTATAATGAATTTGTGGCACATTTGGAAAATGGCGATATCGAAAAATATACAATGCAGCCTGAACGAGGCGTTTACGAAATTAAAGGACAGTTGAAAGGTGCGAAAGAAGGGGACTTCTTTATTACATATGTAATGAATAGCCCTGCAATGCTTGACCGCATTGATGCTGCCTCAAGTGATTTGGAAGTAAAACCAGCAAAAGAGACAAGTGTTTGGGTCTCATTCTTAACTGGGATTATTCCGTTCATTATTATCTTTATTTTATTCTTCTTCCTTCTAAATCAAGCTCAAGGTGGCGGTAGCCGCGTAATGAACTTTGGGAAGAGTAAAGCAAAATTATATTCCGAAGAAAAGAAAAAGGTTCGCTTTAGAGATGTAGCGGGCGCTGATGAAGAAAAGCAAGAACTAGTAGAAGTAGTGGACTTTTTAAAGGATCCAAGAAAGTATACTGAATTGGGTGCGAGTATACCAAAAGGGATATTATTAGTTGGGCCACCTGGAACAGGTAAAACGCTTCTTGCTCGTGCAGTAGCCGGAGAAGCGGGTGTACCATTCTTCTCTATCAGTGGTTCTGACTTTGTTGAAATGTTTGTTGGTGTTGGGGCATCCCGTGTTCGTGATTTATTTGAGAATGCTAAAAAGAATTCCCCGTGTATTATCTTTATTGATGAAATAGATGCAGTTGGTCGCCAACGTGGTGCAGGTCTTGGTGGTGGGCATGATGAGCGTGAACAAACACTAAACCAGTTACTTGTTGAAATGGATGGGTTTGGTGAAAATGAAGGAATTATCATTATCGCCGCTACAAACCGTCCTGATATTTTAGACCCAGCGTTATTACGTCCAGGTCGTTTTGATCGACAAATTACAGTAGATCGACCAGATGTAAAAGGTCGTGAAGCGGTATTACGCGTTCATGCCCGGAATAAGCCTCTTGATGCTTCTGTGGATTTAAAGGCGATTGCGATGAGAACGCCAGGATTTTCAGGTGCAGACTTAGAAAACTTGTTAAACGAAGCGGCGTTAGTTGCTGCTAGGGTAAATAAGAAGAAAATTGATATGGAAGATGTTGATGAAGCGACAGATCGTGTGATTGCAGGTCCTGCGAAGAAAACCCGCGTCATTTCGAAGAAGGAAAGAAATATTGTTGCTTATCATGAAGGTGGCCATACAGTTATTGGTCTTGTGTTAGAAGAAGCCGAAATGGTTCATAAAGTAACCATCGTACCACGTGGGCAAGCTGGTGGTTATGCAGTTATGCTACCTAAGGAAGATCGTTATTTTATGACGAAACCGGAATTGCTTGATAAGATTACTGGTTTATTAGGTGGGCGTGTTGCAGAAGAAATCACCTTTGGTGAAGCTTCTACAGGTGCACATAATGACTTCCAACGTGCTACTGGCATAGCGAGAAAAATGGTTACTGAATTTGGGATGAGTGAAAAACTTGGTCCCCTCCAGTTTGGTCAATCACAAGGTGGTCAAGTGTTCTTAGGCCGCGATATTAACAATGAGCAGAATTATTCTGATGCCATTGCTTATGAGATTGATTTGGAGATTCAACGCATTATTAAAGAATGTTATGATCGGGCTACAAAAATTCTTACGGAAAATAAAGATAAGCTTGAATTAATTGCCCAAACTCTTCTTGATATTGAAACATTAGATGCTGAACAAATTCGTAGCTTGTACGAAGATGGTAAGCTTCCTGAAGGTCGAACTGGCAATACTGAAAAGGTAGACCCAGCGATTACTATTCAACCTAAGGAAAAAACAGAAGAAGATTTAACAATTACAGAACAGCGTGAAGATGACCCAATTTCTGGCCAACCAGGTAAATTAGGTCCAAGTCAACGTCCAGATGGAATGGACAACGATGATACTAAAAATGAATAAGTAAAATTGCTTTTGAAGGAGGGTCTGCGACTCTCCTTTCTTGTTTGCTATAAAAGGACTATGTCCGTATTGGACCCAAATTGTTTCTATTTAGGAACAATTGGGTCCTTTTTGTTTTAAACTCTGTGAGCCTCTAATTGCGATTGCCTGCTGCCACCCATCGGACCACCGGTCAATTTTATCTTGTTTATCTGATTCGGGAATTTTTTTATTGACATTTAAATATGTATGAGTGTACTATCATGGTAATACAGTTTTGGGATTTATATTGTAATGTGAAAATAGATGATGGGAGCTTACAAATGGGGATTTTTAAAAGGGGTTTACTGCTGATATTGTTTATACTGGTGATGCTATCAGGGTGCAGTAATAGTGTTGTAGAGAATGCAGATCAATACGTTTCTTCGATTGAGCAAATTACTTTGCCGGATGGAGTAAGGGTGATTGGACTTGGAGAAGCAACCCATGGAAATATTGAATTTCAGCAATTGAAGAAAGATGTATTTGAGGCGCTAATTACAAACGAGGATGTTTATGTTTTTGTTCTGGAAGGTGATTTTGGTAGTAGTCAGATTATAAATCACTTTATTTTAACAGGAGAGGGAACGGCTAAAGATGCTGTAAATGCACTCGATTATCCGATTTATCGAACTGAGCAAATGATTAAGTTTGTACAATGGATGCATGATTATAATAGGAAGGCAAACGCCGATAAAAAAATAACTTTCTATGGGAATGATATGCAACGGTACGACTATAGTAAAGAAGGTCTTCTTGATTATTATGAAGTGGTCAATCCAGAGGCGGCAAATGCTCTAACTGAACAATTGAATTATGTTTCGAATGATACAATGCGTACATTAACTGCAGCTCAGTTACAAGAAGTGAATGATATTATGGACAATATTAAATTAGATTTACAGTCAAATAAAGAGATATATGTCCAACAATCTTCACCTGATGACTTTGCTATTGCTTTACAATATATGGAGATAATAAGACAGCGCACAGAATTACTATTAACGGATGATAAACATTATGCGAGAGTTCGTGATCAATACTTGGCAGATAATTTACAATGGATCATTGATTATGAAGAAACCCGTGGTCATGATAAAATACTTATTTCGGCTCATAATGGGCATATCGAAAAAACCTCTGCCTCATTAGCTGGATATAAATCTATGGGGAATTATTTAGCTGAACGATATGGAGAGGAATACTTTGCGATTGGCACGGAATTCATGGATAATACATTTCAGGCGCTTAACGGCGGTTCAGATGAGCGTGAACAATTCACTGTAAAACATCATAGTCAATTGACGGATGCTTTTGGTGATATAGAATCAAATGAATTCTATGTCGATTTTAAAACGGCTAGTCAATCAGCTGAATTATCGAAAATTATTCATAGTGAGCAAAGGATGGGGAATATAGGCGATGATTTCCGTGCATGGTATAAGATAGCGAAGATGTTTTATACCATTAAAATGAAGCCTGTTGATGCATATGACGGCCTTATTATTGTGAAGGAGTCAAAGCCAACAACAGTACTAGAATAATCAAGGAGAATCAATATTGCGATTGTTTGGTAGCCTAGGGATCCGCTTGGGAATAACCTTTTTTATCGTTCTTACAGACTCCCTTCGTGTGCTTGAAGTGAGTCTTAATATATCCCCTCAATAAAGTATTTGTGGTATGATGTTTTGAGAAAAAGTCCAATAAAAAGTGGTGAAACGATTGATTTTAGTTTTGGATGTAGGAAATACCAATATTGTACTTGGTGTATATCATCGAGATCAGCTAAAATATCATTGGAGAATGCAAACCAATCGTCATAAAACAGAAGATGAATATGGAATGGGTATTAAAATGCTCTTTCAGCATGAAGGAATTCAGTTTAAAGATATTCAAGGAGTGATTATTTCTTCTGTTGTGCCTCCATTGATGTTCACGCTAGAAAAGATGTGTGAAAAATACTTTCATGTTAACCCAAAGATTGTTGGTCCAGGTATTAAAACAGGATTAAATATAAAATATGATAATCCCCGCGAAGTGGGAGCGGATCGAATTGTCAATGCAGTCGCGGGAATTCACGAATACGGAAGTCCGCTTATTATAGTTGATTTTGGAACAGCTACAACCTTTTGCTATATCAATGAGAAAAGTGAATATATGGGTGGGGTTATTGCCCCGGGGATTGGCATTTCTACAGAAGCCCTTTATAATCGAGCTGCAAAACTCCCAAGAATTGAAATTACCCATGTGGACGAAATCATTGGTAAGAATACAGTTGCAGCAATGCAGGCCGGGATTCTGTTTGGATTTGTAGGACAAGTAGAGAGCATAGTTCAACGCATCATGAATACATGTCAAACTAAGCCAACAGTCATTGCAACTGGTGGGCTTGCTAATTTAATCGCAATGGAAACCGAGATGATTGATATTGTAGATCCGGATTTAACGTTGAAAGGTCTACAATTGATTTATAAACGAAACGAATGAGAGGTGGTCTCTTAATGGAAGACTATTTGGTGAAGGCAATAGCTTATGATGGTCAAGTCCGCGCTTATGCAGTTATTACAACGAATACGGTTGAGGAAGCCAGGCGCCGGCATCAAACTTGGCCCACAGCATCAGCTGCCCTTGGTCGAACGATGACCGCTGGGGTGATGATGGGAGCAATGCTGAAAGGCGAGGATAAAATAACGATTAAAATAGAAGGGGGCGGGCCAATTGGGATCGTACTAGCAGATGCTGATGCAAAAGGACATGTGCGCGGCTATGTTACGAACCCCCAAACCCATTTTGAATTAAATGATATCGGAAAGTTGGATGTAAGACGCGCTGTTGGTGTGGATGGCACATTAACGATCGTGAAGGATGTCGGGTTAAGAGACCATTTTTCCGGCCAAGTACCGCTTGTATCAGGTGAAATAGGTGATGATTTCACGTATTACTTTGCTAAATCGGAACAAACGCCATCCTCTGTAGGAGTTGGAGTTCTTGTCAATCCGGATAATTCCATTTTAGCTTCAGGTGGCTTTATTATTCAATTGATGCCTGGTGCAGATGAAGAAGTGATTACCGAAATTGAGCAGAGGTTACAGTCCACTTCAGCTGTTTCGAGTTTAGTAAATGAAGGTTATTCCCCCGAGCAAATATTGGAGAGTTTTCTCAAGGATGTCAATATCCTAGAAAAACAAGCTGTTGAATTCCAATGTACATGTTCAAAGGAACGTCTATCCAATGCCATCATCAGTTTAGGCAAAGAGGAAATTCATGCCATGATTGAAGAAGATGGAGAAGCAAATGCTCATTGCCATTTTTGTAATGAGTCGTATCACTTCTCAAAAGAAGAACTAGAAGCATTGGAAGCAGAAACTGAAAAGTAAAAGAGGGAAGATGTGCTTTAATTAAGCCATCTTCTTTTTTTAAATAGCTATTTTTAATTGACTTTAAATAATTGTCATGGTACTTTATAATAAACCTATAAAAATACTAGGAATTAGAGGTGGGAAGATGGCAAATTTGGCGAATTCAATAACCGATCTCATTGGAAATACCCCGATTGTGAAACTGAACCGATTAACAGATGAAAATAGCGCAGATGTTTATTTAAAATTAGAGTATATGAACCCCGGAAGTAGTGTAAAAGATCGTATTGCTTTAGCGATGATTGAAGCGGCTGAAAAAAGTGGAAAGTTAAAAGAGGGCGATACCATTATTGAACCAACAAGCGGAAATACTGGAATTGGTTTGGCAATGGTTGCGGCTGCCAAGGGATATCGTTCTGTATTAGTCATGCCCGATACAATGAGTATGGAGAGACGTAATTTACTGAAAGCATATGGAGCTGATTTGATTTTGACTCCGGGAGCAGAAGGAATGAACGGAGCGATTAAAAAGGCAAATGAACTAGCGAAAGAACATGGATATTTTGTTCCTCAACAGTTTGAAAATCCAGCTAACCCTGAGATCCACCGTTTAACGACAGGAAAAGAAATTGTCGAGCAAATGGGAGATCAGCTTGATGGATTTGTTGCAGGTATTGGAACAGGTGGTACTATCACAGGGGCTGGACAGGTATTAAAAGAGCATTATCCCAATGTGAGAATTTACGCTGTGGAGCCAGAAGACTCCCCTATCTTATCAGGAGGAAAACCGGGACCACACAAGATTCAAGGTTTAGGCGCTGGATTCGTTCCAAGTATTTTAGATACTCATATTTATGATGAGGTCATCAAAATCAAAAATGAAGAAGCATTTGAATGGGCAAGAAAAACAGCGCGCGAAGAAGGAATATTAGGTGGAATCTCATCAGGGGCAGCCGTAGCGGCCGCTTTAAAGGTAGCGAAAGAACTTGGAAAGGGCAAAAAAGTACTAGCTGTTATTCCAAGTAATGGAGAACGCTATTTGAGTACGCCTCTTTATCAGTTCGATGAATAAATATTAGAAAAAACTTGGTGCCTCGTGCACCAAGTTTTTTCCGTCCGAAGAACCCCATTTCCGTCCGAAGAACCCCATTTCCGTCCGAAGAACCCCATTTCCGTCCGAAGAACCCCATTTC
>NZ_VTQV01000049.1:0-4175 GCF_008764245.1 Bacillus subtilis | reverse complement strand
TCCGTCCGAAGAACCCCATTCTTTTCAAAAATACCTTTTAAGGTTAGACTGAGAGTAAATGTTTGAATGAGAAGGTGTTTATATTGAAAAAGGTAATAAAATGTGGGCCACATACATTGGACTTCACGACTAAAACCCTAATTATGGGAATCTTAAATGTGACACCAGATTCTTTCTCAGATGGTGGACGTTTTAATAATGAATCCCATGCACTAGAGCACGCAATGGATATGATCGAAAACGGGGCCGATATGATTGATATTGGCGGAGAATCCACAAGGCCTGGACATGATCCAGTATCTGTTGATGAGGAAATAGCAAGGGTCGTTCCGATCATTGAATCTTTAGCAACTAAAATACAAGTCCCTATTTCCATTGATACATATAAAGCATCCACGGCAGAGCGGGCTGTAGCGGCTGGGGCTACGATTATCAATGATATTTGGGGAGCAAAAAAGGACCCTGAAATAGCTAGTGTGGCGGCAAATAGCGGAATCCCAATTATTCTCATGCATAATCGGGATAATCGCGATTATACCTCGTTTATCCGGGATGTACTCCAAGATCTATATGAAAGTATTTCTATCGCGAAGAAGGCGGGAGTTCGTGATGAGAATATTATTTTAGATCCTGGTATTGGCTTTGCAAAGGACTATAACGAAAACATCGAGATGATGAGAAACTTAGATAAATTAGTAGGCCTTGGTTATCCAGTTCTGTTAGCGACGTCTCGTAAAAGGATGATCGGTGAGACATTGGATTTACCTGTTGATGAACGGATGGAAGGGACAGGCGCTACAGTCTGTTACGGTATTCAAAAAGGTTGCCATATGGTGCGTGTCCATGATGTGAAAGAAATGAGTAGAATGGCCGCTATGATGGATGTTTTAGTAAAAGGGAGCGAATAAAGTGGATAAAATCTATTTAAACGAGCTGGAGTTTTATGGCTATCATGGCGTACTTCCAGAAGAGAATCGACTAGGACAGAGATTTATTGTGAATCTTATGATCGAAAGTGATCTAAGAGAAGCAGGTCTGAAGGATGACCTAGCTAAAACAATCAACTATGCGAATGTTTATGAAGAGTGTAAGCAAATTGTAGAGAAAGATAAATATAAATTAATTGAAGCTGTTGCAGAGAAGATCGCTTCTGTTTTACTGGAGAAATATACATTAATTGACCGCGTTACAGTGAAGGTCGTAAAGCCAGACCCACCTATTCCTGGACATTACCATTCAGTTGCTGTGGAAATAACGAGGGAGAAAGTATAATGGAAAATGTGGCATTTATATCTTTAGGATCAAATATTGGGGACAGACTAGGATATTTAAAGCAAGCGATTCAAAGTATAAAGAACTGTGCGGAAATTCGAATAGAGAAGCTTTCCTCCATATATGAGACAGAGCCAATCGGATATACGGACCAAGATCAATTTCTTAATATGGTCATAAAAATTTCCACGTCCTTATCACCACATCAATTATTAAAACATTGTCTAGAAATTGAGCGGGAGATTGGACGGATTCGCGAGTTTAAGTGGGGACCGAGGGTTATCGATCTTGACATTTTATTGTATAATAAAGAAAATGTTGTGATGAAGGATTTGCAAATCCCTCATCCACGTATGAATGAGCGGGCTTTTGTCCTTATTCCCTTAATGGAAATTGACAGTAGTCTTGTCCTTCCAAGTTCAAACGCCCCTTTAGTTGAAATCCTGGACGAAATACCTGATAAAGAAGGAGTTCGGTTATGGAAACAGATAAATGGGGAAGACGCATACGCGCCTTTCGAAAATTAAAAGGTTTTACACAAGAAAGGCTTGCGGAAAGTTTAGGAGTTTCCGTTTCGGTTTTTGGAGAAATTGAACGTGGCACCCGTTTGCCAACTGATCATATGTTACGCAAAATATCCGAGGTATTAGGTGTTTCTGTAGAAGAACTGACACCGGAGGATGAAAGGATGAAATAAATGGGGTAGGGGGTTTCAGGTGAAAACATACCAGTAATGAGAAACATGAGGCATGATATTTAAAAGGATTTGGGGAAATGCAAAATTAGAAATGCCATTAATCGATGTCTGACCCGGGAAGAGTTGTAAAATTATCTGCAGATGCGGCGACAAGGGATAAACAAGCGGGATAACAGAACCATACTGCCGGTAGAAGCTGGCAGTTGTTTTTTGTATGAGGAGTGCTGGTCTACTTTTAACGACTGCGTTTTTAATCACATTACTTTTATAATGGTAAGTGTCTACAACTTGATGCAGATGGCTAAATTAGAGTGAACTCTGCTTTATAAACTAGATTGGAGTGTTTTTAATGAGTCAGGAAGAATTGAATGACCAACTACAGGTGAGACGTGAAAAAATGCAAACCTTAAGGGAAAACGGAATTGACCCCTTTGGGAAAAGGTTTGAACGTACCCATGATACAGAAGAAATCAAAAGCTCTTATGATGAATTTTCTAAAGAGGAGCTAGAAGAGAAAGCAATTGAGGTGACTATTGCTGGTAGGGTGATGACGAAACGTGGAAAAGGAAAGGCTGGTTTCGCTCATATCCAAGATCTCCGCGGTCAAATCCAAATTTATGTGCGGAAAGATGGCGTTGGAGAAGAGCAATATGAGCTTTTTAAGTCTGTTGATTTAGGAGACCTAGTCGGAATTACGGGAACGGTATTTAAAACTAAAGTAGGGGAGCTATCTGTTAAAGTCACTGATTTTACCTTATTAACAAAAGCTTTACGACCACTGCCTGATAAGTTCCATGGACTAAAAGATGTTGAACAACGCTATCGTCAGCGCTATCTTGATTTAATTACAAATCAGGATAGTAAGGAAACGTTTATTAAAAGAAGTATGATTTTGCATGAAATTAGACACTATTTGGATGAAAAAGGGTACTTAGAAGTAGAGACCCCAATGTTACATGCAATCGCAGGTGGAGCTGCAGCGCGTCCCTTCGAAACCCATCATAATGCTTTAGATATGCCATTTTATATGCGAATTGCCATTGAGCTGCATTTAAAACGCCTAATTGTCGGTGGATTAGAAAAGGTTTATGAAATTGGCCGTGTCTTTAGAAATGAAGGTGTATCCACTAGACATAACCCAGAATTCACTATGATTGAGCTTTATGAAGCCTATGCGGACTATAATGATATTATGGAATTAACAGAAAACCTCATTGCCCATGTAGCAAAAGCCGTTCTTGGATCAGCAACAGTTCAATATGGAGACTATGAGGTTAATTTAGAACCGAGATGGCGTCGTCTACATATGGTAGATGCTGTGAAAGAATATACGGGCGTCGACTTTTGGAAAGAAATGAGTGACGACGAAGCAAAACAATTGGCCAAAGATAATGGAATTGAAATTACCGAGCATATGACCTTTGGACATATAGTCAATGAATTTTTTGAACAAAGAGTTGAAGAGAAACTTATACAGCCAACGTTTATATATGGACATCCAGTTGAAATCTCTCCGTTAGCGAAAAAGAACGATGAAGATCAAAGATTCACAGATCGATTTGAGTTATTTATAGTTGGTAGAGAACATGCCAACGCCTTTACCGAATTAAATGATCCTATTGATCAAAGGGCACGCTTTGAAAGTCAATTGCTTGAGCGTGAGCAAGGTAATGATGAAGCTCATGAAATGGATGAAGATTTCGTGGAAGCATTAGAATATGGTATGCCACCAACTGGTGGACTTGGAATAGGAATTGATCGTTTGGTCATGTTATTAACAAACGCTCCATCTATTCGTGATGTTCTCTTATTCCCATTAATGAGAAAGAAAGATTAAATGTGATTTCCTTATCAGAGGCATGGTAAGATATCTCCCATGCCTCTGAAATATTTTTGATAAATATTTAAAAAAAGTGTTGCATACTTAAAAAAACGGTGGTATATTAATAGTCGTTCCTTGAGACAAGGAAAAAGAAATAAAAAAAGTTGTTGACATTGGAAAAGAGATTTGGTATTATAGAAAAGTCGCCAATGAGGCAACGAGGTTTGATCTTTGAAAACTGAACGAAACGAACGTCAATAAATAATGGATAAATGGTTTTAAACCATTGCCAGCAATTGAGAAGGAAAACAAACTTCTATTTTATATGAGAGTTTGATCCTGGCTCAGGACGAACGCTGGCGGCGTGCCTAATACATGCAAGTC
>NZ_VTQV01000048.1 GCF_008764245.1 Bacillus subtilis | reverse complement strand
TCATTCCGATTTTCGTTAAAGAAGACGAAGAACATTTACAAAATAGATCTGTGATATTTTTTATTATTCCTTTACGTATATTGGAACAGATTTAGATTTAAAAAAATTATGGTGCAGGGAGGTGGGGACTTGTGGAATATATTTTTATGGCTGCTCGGTGGTCCCATATTATAGGGGGCTTTTTGGCATTATGTGTGTTTTGGATTCCAATCGTTACGAGAAAGGGGAGAAAGATTCATCGACGTAGTGGCTGGATATATGTAGTTGCGATGAGCATTGTGTCCGTTTCAGCATTATATATGGGGATTTATCGTCTTGCGTGGGATTCGTCATTTGATGTAGATGATGTTCCCTTTTCTTGGTTTCTGATTTTTATTGCTATTTTAAGTGGTGGGGCTGTATGGTATGGTTTACGTGTCCTTCGTTATAAAACGCGCAGAATAGGACATAGAAAAGCAATGGATCTATTGCTGCCGATACTATTACTTATCTCTGGTATCGGCATTAGTATATATGGTTGGAAAATAGATTTTCCCTTATTGAAGTTTTTTCCTATTGTAGGTGTGTTCTTGGGAGGGGCTCAACTGCAATATTGGTTGTCATCTCCGACTAGAAGGTCGCATTGGATCGTAGAACATATTATAGGTATGCTGACGTGCTGTATTGCTACCGTAACTGCATTTACTGTATTTGGGGCGCCGCGACTTCTTCAGATTGAATCCGTAAGTTTGGTCGTATGGATCATCCCAATCCTTGTTTTTGTTCCGCTTATTATTGGATTCACTAGCTATTATACAAATAAAATGGACGGAAAGCGTTCTGCATCTTGAACGTATGAAAAGAATATTTCCAATAATCAATGAATAAAATCTCTTTATTCCCCTATGAAAATTGGATTTTTCAAAACTCTATTTTAAAAATAAGGTATGAGGAGAAACAAATGAATAATAAATATGTTACCTACAAGAAGTTACAGTCTGGCAATGAAAAGGACTTTCATGATTTAGTCTTATTATTCAATGATGTATTTGAGACTGAGAATGACGTAAATAAGGAGAATATCAGGCGATTACTGAATAATCCAAGTTTTGTATGTGTTGTTGCTTTTCATCAGTCTGAGGTAATTGGGGGAATAACTGCTTATGAGCTCATGTCGTATGATAGGTCTGGGTCTGTGATGTATGTGTATGATTTAGCGGTTCAAAATAGCCATCAGCGAATCGGAATTGGCAGCAGATTGGTTTCTGAGTTATTAGCGGATTGCAGGAGTAAAGGTATAAAGGAATTATTTGTTCAAGCGGAGGAAGCTGATGGTCATGCCATTCAATTTTATCAGAAATTGGGAGGCGAATCTTTAAAAACACGCCAGTTTCATTTTAATCCTTAAATCTTAAACAGGAAGTAAAATGAATGACGTACGGGGCATTCCTTCATCACTTTAAGTTATTCTATTTCCTTTTTATCAAGCTTTTCGATTATGTTGGATCGGGATACTTCTTCTTCCTAGGATTTTATTATGTTTCATTACTCATGATGACCAAAGCTTGGCGTAAAAGGAAACGTAAACAAGTAGAAGAAAAGAAACCTGATCAACTGTACAGTTGATCAGGTTGGATGTGTTATATACAATTTATGATAGATTGAGAACGGCGTAAACCTTCCCACCAAATCAAGATTCGCAAGGGACATCCCTTATCATAAATACAGTATTACCTGAGCGAACTCCAGTAATGATACCCTAAATGAATTCTCACAGTATGAAAACAGGTACTTGTAAAATTGTGTGCGGACTATTTTGATAGATAAGTAAATGTATGACAAAGTATATAGGTATTTCATTGTTTATTTGAACATTCAGACTATTTTGGATAGGGATAAATATTGACAAAAGGCGAAGGAGAGTTTAAAATATATAACCTCATAAATTTTATTTCTCACATATAAATAATCATAACATTTATTGATCCGAAAGTCAATAGTTTTATTGGAAAAATATTTAAAGGAGGAAATGTACATGTTTTCACCTAGAATGCTGCATTCTCTAAATTCTTCAATGTTGGAAAAATATACGGATGAAATCATAGAAGTAAATCAAACAGCAAAAGAATTTGGGCTTGTGTTAAGTCGGGATGAAATAAAAAATATCATAGTTGCTAGAAATCAAGTCCTTCATAGCTATGGTCGAGTGGAATTAAGTGTTGACGTAACCAAAGAGTTAGCGGAGGTTTTTTGTGCCTCTCCTTATGTTGATGATAAGAATTATGTATCCACTCTATATGAGCTGCAAGAGATCTTTTATTACTTAAAAAATGAGACAGAAGATAAGATTGGCGACTCTCCATTGATTGGCATTATGAAGGATTACTTTGACGATGTTTGCAGGGGCTCTTTGGAACTTTTAAAAAGCAAGCTTGAAGAATTTGCAGAAAAGTTTAGAAGTGATACCTCATTTAGGGACTCTTTTCTTGAAAGGGATGAATGATAGTGAAATCAGAAAAACGCTGCAATGATCACTCCTTAGTGACACAAGGAAAGATGAATCAAGCTCGTCTGTTACAAAACCAGTATACAATATCCATTTTGAATGAAGGATTACGAGTAGGTTTACTAAATAGTGAAGAAGTATACGGGACGCAAAGGCAATTGATGTCTATATTAGAGACGTTGATTAGACGGTACACCCAAGGAGAAAGCTCTTCTGTAACATCTGAAACAGCTGCAAGTCTATTATCTTCTGTTCTATATGCTGTAGATGCTTATCTGTTACATTTGAACGATCCAGAAAAAGCAATCGACGTGTTAAAAGGTGGCAATGTAAAAAACGCATATGACCAAGGTATAGAGTTGATCCGCTACTGTTTTGAGGAAACAAAACAGCTCTATAAAGAGATCCGCAATCATAAATTGGATGTTGCAGTAGAAGCTTATAATCTAACGATTGATGAATCAATCCCTGTGTTTCTAAAGAAATATGGTATCGTTTTCGATGCACATAATACGATGGCAAGCATTGATTATCCGTTAGCGATCGATGATATGAGCATTCAGGGTGTGTATTACCTTAGGCAATATCTAACTCATTTGAAAATAGAAACCCAGTTTTGCCTCTTGTTTAACAAAGACGATATTCAATCGATTTTGGTTAATTACGGGAGAATATGTGGGTTCGACTATCGAATAGAACTATTCAATATATTTGAGTTAGTATTAAATAATGCGATTTTTTCCGTTTTATCTGGAGGACATACCGGTCAAATAAAAATCACAAGCGATCAATTTAAACAATTAGAAGATTTATTTGTGAGATTGGATGATCAGCAAATTGGGTCCGTTATTTTAAAAGCCGTAGATCGGTTACGGCATCATTTCAACATTCATGATCCGCAGATAACTGATTATTTGAGACAATGTGGGATGAATCTAATACACAGGGTTAAAAATGTTCGAAAACATAACCGCCTTGAGACAGTGGTGATCGTGGAAAGGGGATTGAAATCGAAACGCATTGTAACGACATTCAAAGCAGCCGATAGAATGAGTGATCATCGCTTTCGGCTATTCATTGAAAAAATCATGAATAGTGAAAAGATAGCGGATAAGGTGGATGTGATTCGGACAAATTTCCACTCCCTTCATGATTATATCGATCTGCTGAATACCGACTGTTTAATGAACGATGAATATGAAGCATTGTTTAAGACCTTTGGTGATGTAGAACTAGCAATTTTGATAAAAATAGTGTTCTATGAGGAATTACGGAATGATGCAAAGGATTTATCCTCTCTCTATGACCAGGAAAAGGAATATGAAAGTGAATGGCAGGCCCATTTTATTGAATTTATTCAAAGTATCGATATCAATAGAAAAGGGACCATTGAGAAATATGTTTATGATATTGACTATGAAGAAATTAGTTTTTACTAAAATGTAAAGTCACTGTATATAGAAAGAAAATTAATGATCCCGGATATTCCGAATACGATATTGAAGAATTGTAAAAAAGGCGGCGCTTATTTCGAAAGTAAAATAAGTGCCGTTATTTTGTTGTCGTAAAAGGTTTGCTCAGCTGCAAACTTTTTCTGAATGTAAATGAGCAAACGGCAAAGCTTGAGCAGCCCAACGTTTTCAGTTCATTTTTGTTTTAAAGGTCCCAAGCGTTTAGCGAGTTATTTTTCTCATTCCGTGATAGTATTAATAGTATAGTAAATACATCGGAAAAGGGGTTTAAAAATGGCGAAACGTGTAAATTTAGGGAAGTCAGATATTTCAGTACATCCGATTGGTTTAGGCACAAATGCTGTCGGAGGTCATAATCTCTTTCCCAATATTCTAGATGAAGAACAGGGAAAGAATGTTGTTCGAACAGGATTAGATCATGGCATCAACCTATTAGATACAGCTTTTATTTATGGACCAAAGCGCTCAGAGGAATTAATCGGTGAAGTTATCCAGGAGTACAAACGGGAAGATATCGTACTTGCAACGAAAGCTGCTCATAAGTTTGTTGGTAATGATATGGTGCTGGATAATTCTCCTGCCTTTTTAAAACAATCCGTAGACGAGGCACTAGGGCGTTTGCAGACAGATTATATTGATTTATTTTATATTCATTATCCTGATGAGGACATACATAAAGCTGAAGCTGTCGGAGCTCTTAAAGAGCTAAAAGATCAAGGGAAAATCCGCTCTATCGGTGTTTCCAACTTTTCGCTTGATCAATTGAAGGAAGCAAACCAGGACGGCTATGTAGATGTTTTACAAGCGGAATATAATTTACTAAAACGAGATGCCGAAAAGGTTTATTTCCCTTATACAGCAGAAAACAATATTACGTTTATTCCTTACTTCCCATTAGAGTCCGGTTTATTAGCTGGAAAATATGATGAAAATACCACTTTTTCAGATTTTCGCGCTAAAAATCCTAACTTCCAAGGTCAGCAATTCTTGGATAACCTAAAAAAAGTCGATCAACTGAAAGAAATTGCGCAAAAATATAATGCGGAAACAGCTCATATTGTTCTGGCTTGGTATTTTACACAACCTTCTGTAGATGTTCTTATCCCTGGAGCAAAACGACCTGAACAGGTTCAAAGCAATCTAAGGGCTGCTGAAATCAACCTTACGAATGAAGATATTCAAAAAATCAGTGCTATCTTTGCTTAAATATTGGTTTAAAAAGTGAAAAAAGGAATTGTCTAAATACTGGCAGCTAATGAAGCTACTTTTTTTTTAAGCAAGGGAAAAGGTAGTCTTTTTTTGTTGTTGATATTTTTCCTGAATCTCCAGTAATCGCCGTCTTTTTGCGAGTGTTTCTTCATTCCATTCCTGTGTGATTTCAGCCGCGTCTTTATGCTCTTCCTGTTGAAACCAGTCGGGTACTTTTTCTGTCCGAATGATTTTCCGCTTCGGCTTGGTTGAGGTAGCTTTCTGATTGGTTAATAAAATTTTATACGCATATTTCCAGGCAAAAATCGCACGCTCGGCTGTTGCTTCTAAGGCCTGTGAAATTTGCTCGATCGAAAAGGTTTTGCAAGCATGAGCTAGTTCACTTTTCTGTGAGGTTTGAAGTGGGAAAAAGTGCAATTTCTTTAGTTGTTTTTCGACAATGGTTATTTTGTCTTGAATGTTCCCCGTTTCCCCAACCTGTGTTTCCTCTTCTACAATCTTTTCTTGTCCAAAATAATGGCGTCCCTCGTCACTGGGGGCATACCAATTTGTCCGATCATAGTGGTGTTTCCCGTGCTGTTCCATAACGATAAGGCCCTGCTTTTTTAAAGAAGAAAAAATCCGTTTAATAGTTGCGATTGACCAAAATGGAAAATCTTCTTGCCATTCTTCATATGTACGTTCGACCCACTCCCGTCCGTTCAAAGGGGTTCCTTCTTTTTCAACACGTTCGTAAAGTGTCCCCAATACAATACTTTCATTCAAACCAATCGTTTTTGCTAACTCTTTTTCAAATGTGATTTTCTGCATTTTGCATCCCTCCTATCCCTCATATAGATGCGATCGACGCAAAAGGACGCCTTATTTAATAATTATTTTTTTATTATGTTTTTTAAATGCTTTTAAGATCAAGAACTTAAAGAGGAGGGCAAAGTGATCTACTCTAAGGGCGAGTGGTGCTACTGTTCGAGTGGCGCAAATTTATTTCATCGAGTGATACAAGTGATTCGGAACGAAAATGTCTTTAGTGTCGTTTTTATTTTTGTGTTTTAACTCTGCATAAGATTTTGTTCGCGCTAAAAATTTTCAAACAAGGTAGCCTTTTTTTCGGTTCTTCTCTATATAGAGAGCGAAAGGGGGCGAGAACATGGCACAAGAAATTTTAGAAGCGTCAAAAATGAAGCTTGTGTTTGATTATGGACTGGACGAGGATAATAAGCCCGTCTATAAAACGAAGACATTCAATCGGATTCGTCTTCAAGCATCAGCAGATCAGCTCTATCAGGCTGCAGATGCAATTGGGTCCTTATCAGCACAGCCGCTTTGGAATATTGAGCGCAATGATACGTATCAAATCGGCGAGTAATCGCAGGCATTTTGGTAGAAGGGAGGTGAGCACATGAAGGTGTTAGAATTAAATTTTTCATCAGAAGAAGGGAAAAATGTTCGCATTACCGTTGACGAACCAGTTGATCCGATCGAGGCGGAACAAGTTAAGGACGCGATGGACGAGATTTTAGCTGCTGACATTTTCCTTGACACAGACGGCAATCCATTAACGGAAGCAAAATCAGCACGCATCGTCGACAAAACGGTCACAACGATTGATATTAGCTAAAATATATGGCTCATTCCCGTGTGTGGAATGAGCCTTAGTGCTTTATGGTGAATAAATTGAAGGAGAAAAAATTTTATTTTTAATGAAGTGTAATGTCTGAGGGAGTTGGTGGTTGAAAAATTAATAAAATTCTTAGACGTTTACAGATAAGGAGATGATAATCATGTTTATCAGTGAGATTGGATTTCCGGCTCTTGTCATCTTTTAGAGACAGGCACCTCATTGAAGCCCTTGCTTTTTTATCTTATTAATTTCTTTTTCCTCAAGTCCGGTTACTTCTATAATATCTTTTGTAGATAAGCCTTTCAAAATTAGGTTTTTTGCAACCTCCATTTTCTCTTCTGCTCTTCCTTCCGCTTTTCCTTTTTCCATATATCTTTCTGCTAGTGTCACGATGACTTCACTTCCTTCCGGGTACGTAGTTTCGATTTGCTTCATAACCTGCTGGGCATCCTCTTCCGTCAAATTCTTTCCGGTGCTAAATACATATCGCATCATGGTTTCCAGGTAATCAATTCCCTTTTCCTTATTCTCAATTTCCCTAAGAAATGTCAGTGCATTCATGATCGATTGCATTAATTCCTGATTGTTCGGATTAAATATTTCTCTCACTACCATCTGATATATTTTCAGAATGGCCTCACCTTTTATTTCTTCGTCTGAATGAGGGGAAAAATCATAAAGCAGATATGCAAAGTTCGGAACATAGACCTGTACTTCTTCTGGTAAATGATTATATCCTTTCATCATGTCGCCCAATTTTTTTACTTTCTGCCAGTTATCCCTTCCATGATAGATGACAAGTGGAATAATAATGGGTAATTCTCAGTTGTTTTCTTTTTGCGTTTTCGCTTCCCAAATCGCAATCATATATTTCAGTAACTGTAGAGCAATGCCTTTGCTTGGATAACTCTTATGCTCAAACAAAAAATAGAAATATCCTTCTTCTCCTTGTATAACTGCTTTAAACAATAAATCAGAGAAACTTTCATCCAAGTTTTTATCTACAAAGCTGTCCTTCTGCGGTTCCAAGGAATGCAAATCAACCACATCCATCAAGCTATTCGGCAGGTAGTGATTGAGGAAATCCTTTGCAACCTCGGTATCGCCAAATGTTTCTTTGAAAAAGATATCATGCGGATTTTGCAGCTTCATCGTATCTTCACGTCCGGTCTGTATTTATTCCCTTTATTACGATTATTATACACCGGATACACCGTGATTTCCATTGGATGAAGCGCATATTATAGGAAACTATTTCCGCGCATGCGTTTGTCAGTTGAAACTCACAGCATCTCGTTATTTCAATGACGAGTAGTTCAATAAAGTAGCTTTTCCGCCAGTAAACGATACGATTTTTTCTTTGCTTCAAAGTCAAAGATATTCGTAATGATCATGAATTCATCTGTTTGATACACGTCTTGTAAATTCGTTAATTGTTCCTTGACTATTTTAGGTGTTCCGATAATGCATCGATTACGATTTTGCTTTATAATGGTTAATTCCTCATCATTAAAAGCATGCTTACGAATATCATCTTTTGGTAGTACCTTCGTACCTAAACCTTTCCCAACATTGAGCAGCCATTTATCTTGGGTTAATGCCAATTCTTCCGCTTCTTCTTCTGTTTCTGCACAAACAACAAAAATGCATACGATAGATTGAGCTGCTTTCATACTTACAGAAGGGGAAAAATGCTCATGATACGTTTTTAGTGCTTCTCTGCCATGTTTTGGGTCAATAAAATGACCAAAAACAAAGCCTAGTCCCATGTCTGCAGCATTTTTGGCTGATCGTTCCGATAATCCTAACATCCAAAGAGGTGGCACATCTTCTATTCGGGGTCCCGCTTTTACTAGCCGGAATGCATGATCACGTGGTAAAGAATTATGTAAAAATCCCTGTAAATCAGCGACTTGCCTGGGAAAATCATGGAGGCTTTTATTTTGGTTATCTGTTAATGCGGATCTTGTTAGTGGAGAACCGCCTGGGGAACTACCTACACCAATATCAATACGGTTTGGAAAAAACGCGGCTAATGTCTTTGCATTTTCAGCAATTTTATACGGACTGTATTGTGGTAGAAGGATGCCGCCAGAGCCGACACGAATCTGATCTGTTACTGAAGCAATTCTTGTCATCATAATTTCAGGCGAAGAACTGGCAAGTCCATTGCTGTTATGATGTTCTGCAACCCAATATCGATGATAGCCAAGCTTTTCTGTCCATTGAGCTAGCTCTAACGTATGTTGTAATGTCTGTTCGGGGCTATCTCCTTTTGATATAGGCGCTTGGTCTAATACACTTAATCTCATCCTTTATCAATCCTTTTTTAATAACTTGTTTAACTATTAAAAGGCACAACTGTTTTTTTATCAATAATTGTGCTTCTAAAAGAAGAAAGTATAATAAATTCATTTCAGAAGCGTTTAAGTTTGTACGTCGCTAACGAGAAGCTTATCATAGAGGTCACCTGATTTTTTTGATAAAACGAAGAAACGTTACCGCTTGTCCAACGTCAAAGTGCGCAAGTGGTGGTTTTCTTAAAACTTCTATATTGTTAAAGGTATGTTAGACACTGTATGACATGCGAGGAGGAAGGGGGAAACGAATATGAGAAGTATTCGAAGCTGGATTGTAGAACGTTTACTCAAACGACTGAGTAATAAAGATAGCTTCACCGATGAAAAATTATACGCTGAATTTTTAAAAACAAAACAAATTGAAAATGAAAAGCCTTATAACTTGCCCAAATATATTCAGAGAAAGTTTGATATTGAAAAACAGCAGTTTGCTGGGATGGACTGTTATATTTTTAATCAGGAAAGCACTTCTTCAGAAAAATCAATACTTTATTTGCATGGGGGAGGATATATAAAACAACCATCGATATACCACTGGAATTTTCTTAGGAAAATCGCAAAAGAAACTAAGATTAAAATATACGTTCCCATTTATCCTAAGGCACCCAATCATCAATATAAAGAGTCCTTTGATAAAGTTCTTCCACTATATGAATGGATTTTAGAAGCTTCAGATAAGGAAAATATGATCTTGATGGGTGACTCTGCTGGAGGAGGCTTTGCATTAGCGTTAGCACAATTACTTTTAGAAAAGGGGTTACCACAACCCCGGCATATCATTTTATTTTCACCTTGGCTTGATATTACGATGAAAAATCCAGATGCTTATGCATTGGAACATAAAGATCCAATGTTAGGAATTTATGGTTTGATTCAAATGGGAAAAGCCTATGCAGGAGACACTGACCCAAATCATTATCTACTCAGTCCAATAAATGGAAAGATAACAGGTTTGGGGGAAATTACTTTATTCATAGGAACACATGAAGTTTTTTTACCCGATGCTAGAAAGTTCAGAGATATTGCTGTATCAAAAGGGGCTAGAATGAACTATTTTGAATATCCGAAAATGAATCATATCTTTGTGCTATACCCTATTCCAGAGGCAAAAAAGGCTACTGAGAAAATCGTGAATATCATAAAAAATATGTAAATTGATAACACTCTCTTGTCATTTTAAAATATAATCGTACTGTTGGTAAAATAAGACTTAATTATGAATCGAGAGCAAATATAAGGTAAAATAGGGTACAGGCAAAATCAGTATATACAGAGGTGTTCAACAGATGGAGGAATGGTACAAACTTGATAATGCAGGGAAAATGTTTCATGCTGTATCGGAGCAAACAAATTCTGCGGTCTTCCGGATTGCTGCAATAATGAAGAAAACAGTACAGCCGGCTAAACTTCAACTTGCGTTGGACGATGTTCTCAAACGCCTCCCTATTTTCGCAGTAAAGCTTCGCAAAGGAGTTTTCTGGGATTTTCTTGTAGATAATAATGAAAAACTTTTTGTTCAGCCTGAAAGCCAATATCCATGCGCACCAATTGATCCGTTAGAAACAAATGGGTTCTTATTGCGTGTTATTTATTATAAAAAGCGGATTGCTGTGGAATTTTTCCATTCTGTAACAGATGGGACAGGGGCTTTGGAATTTATAAAAGCGCTCATTTTTTATTATCTATCACATCTTGGAGAAGACGTGAACTATGAAAGTACATTAATCGATATCCATAGTCAGCCAAGCTATTATGAAAGAGATGATAGTTACCAAAACTATGGGACAGATGAAAAGGCTGAGAAGTTCAAAGAAACGCCTTCTTATCAGATTCGCGGCACTTCCCTGGATCAAACGATTGTTGTCCATGGAAAAATGAGCGCAAGTAAAGTGCATCAGCTTGCGAAAGAGTATGGAACAACGATTACCGCTTTTGTCACTGCTATTTTAATTGCGGCTATCTATAAAGAAAGATTACAGTATCGGGCATATAAAGAGGAGATAAAGATTGCTGTCCCCGTTAACTTAAGGAGTCTCTTCCCTTCCAATACCCTGCGCAATTTTTTCGGTGTTGTCAATATCGGCATGTCTGTGACAGAGAAGATGACATTAGAAGAAATGATCGAAGAAACATCGAAGCAATTGCGTGAGAAAGTGCAAAAGGAAAGCTTGCAGCAAAGTATTAATGATCGGGTGAAATGGCAAACGAGACTGGCAGCACGATTTATTCCGCTCCCGCTTAAATACCATGCGATTCGGTATGGTTACAGGAGTTTCAGTGAACGGACCAAAGCGATGACCCTGACAAATATGGGGAAAGTACGACTTCCTGACTCAATGGAATCACATATTTCTCATATGGAAATGGTTCTATACCCGACAAAGAAAAGCCCAATCAACGCGGGGATGATCGCGGTAGGGGATGAACTCGTTATCACATTTGCAAGAATGATACAAGAAGCGGATATTATCCGTACTTTCTTTCGAGAGCTTTCCAAGACATATAATTTGGAGATAGAAGTATACTCCAATGACAGTAGGTGAAAACCATGCAACATTATTGCTCCAATTGCAATACCTATACAAAACAACAATATTGTCCGTTATGTAAACGCAAGCTGTCTGACAAATTGGCAGATCACACATATTATCCTGTCTATGAAACCAAAGTACAAAGACGTCGCTTTGCGCAGCGGCTCGTCTTATTTATTGCGACTTTCGTTATTAGCACATGCTTATTAATCAATTTATTAACTGAACCGAATAAATTATGGTTCTTGTATGTATTAGGTCCCGTACTATACGGTTTATTATTGATTAATCATACAATCCTCTCTAAAGCACACACTGGTTCCAAAGTCATTTTTCAAGTTATTGCCCTTTCCATTATGTTTTTTATCCTGGATGCTGCATCTGGAAGTTCAAAATGGTCGATCCATTACGTTATTCCTTTTCTCGTTATGCTTGCTACTCTGTTTGTAACCATTATTGTCCTGCGAAAACCGATGAAATGGCGGGAATACATCGGCTATTTGACCACAATGGTTATTTTAGGCTTTCTTCCCGTCATTCTTTTTCTAAGCTCCTGGTCAACGGTGTTATGGCCAAGTGCGGCAACGGCCTTATACGCTCTGCTAACGCTAATTGGAATGATCCTATTTTCAGAGAAAACGATGAAGAATGAAATTGTGCGGAGGTTCCATTTCTAATAATAAAAATATATGTACGAAAGCAGTACTTCAAAGCGGGGGCTTATGTCATACAAATTGTTGCCCAAAAACTAGTAAAATACCACTTGTCGTATATTAGTCATAGGGAGTCTTCCTCCAGTCTTAGAGTTAGTGTTGTTACTTACTCATTTTGACATTTTGGGGAGGTACTCCTTTTTTTACGGTTTAGCCGTACTATAAAATTTTAGCTTGTGGATAAGTTCTAATAGTGGGTATTGACGTCTGGCTCCAGCGCCCAGCGACTAGCAAATTTACGCCTTCTTCCTACGATAAGTCAACATCGGCTCCTTCGTCGCCGTGTTTCCTTTATCTCGTCAGAAGTCTTTAAATTTGTACGTCGCTAAACGGGTGCTTGCGCTTTTGTTCCGTCTGAAATACCTTGGGGCTCTAAGGGTTTAATTTGTGGGATTGATTCAATTGAATATTATTTCAACATAAAAATTTCATAGAACCTATAAAGGAGATGCCCCTTTTATAGGCCTAATAAGAAATTTAATATGAACTTGAAGCGATCAAGGAGAAAGTGAAATATAATAGGGGTATTAAGAAAAGATTGGAAGTGAAAACGTGCAAAAGAATATTCTACTTGTAGAAGACGATATAGAGATTAGTAAGTTGGTTACAAATCATTTAGAAGGGGAAAATTTTACAGTATTTGCTGCCTTTGACGGAGAAGAGGCTTTAACTCTGCTTGGAAAAAATAAGATAGATTTGATCTTGCTTGATTTAATGCTTCCTAAGTTAAGCGGAATGGACCTCTTGAAACAAATAAGATCAACCAATTTAATTCCTGTACTGATTATTTCCGCTAAAGGAAGTGACATAGATAAAGCGTTAGGACTTGGTTTTGGGGCTGATGATTATATTAGCAAGCCCTTTTCCATGATAGAACTAACCGCCAGGGTACATGCTGCTATTCGGAGGGCAACGCAATATCTTCCGGAAGAGCACCAATCTAGACCTACTACCCTTCATTTTAAAGAGCTTTTCCTTGATCTAAACACCTTTTCTGCACGAGTTAAGGATCAATATATCCAACTTACAGCAAAGGAGTTTCATATGTTAAAGCTGTTTATGACAAATCAAAACAGAGTGTTTACAAAGGAGCAAATTTACCATTTTATTTGGGAAGATGACTATTATGGAAATGAAAATGTGATCAATGTCCATATCAGAAGGCTTCAGGAAAAAATTGAAGACGATCCGTCTAACCCAAAGTACATTCAGACGATTTGGGGAATCGGATATAAGTTGGGTGAATAACTTATGGTCCTTGTCCTTAGTGTAATCGCTGTCGTGTTAGCTGTAATCAATGGATTACAATATTTTTCCCGAAGAAAATTGAACCAAGAGCTTCAAGAAGTTAGTGAAACATTAGCTGATATTGTGAGACGAAAGTCATCAGAAAAAGTATTCATTCAAACAGACCACAAAAACGTTCAACTTTTTCTGGTTCAAATCAATCGTCTCTTGGATTATAACCAAAAGGTAAGGGCGGATTATTCAAAGACAAAGGAAAGTTTACGAAAAATGCTCTCCAATATGTCACATGATTTGAAAACACCACTAACCGTTATTTTAGGCTATGTAGAAAAATTAAAACTGGATCAAGAGATGACTGAGAAAGAGCGGAATGAGATCACTGTCCGCCTTCACCAAAAAACGTTAAGTGTCATAGCGCTAATGAATAAATTTTTTGACCTGGTGAAAATAGAATCGGATGATTATGCTATTCCTCTAAGTAGGATAGCAATTAATGAAATTTGTCGGAAAAGTGTGTTGGAATTTTTTGGATTGTTACAAGGGAAAGGTCTTCAGGTTGAGATTGACATTCCAGAACAACCTTATTATATCCTTGGAAACGAAGAGGCGTTAAATCGCATACTCAGTAATTTAATCTCTAACGCCATTCAGTATGGAAGTGATGGGGGAGTGTTTGGTTTAACGCTTCGAGAAGATAGAAAATACATAGCAATAGACATTTGGGATAAAGGAAAAGGAATAGCTGAGGTACATCAGGATCGGGTGTTTGATCGGTTATATACGCTAGATGATGCAAGAAATCCACAATTTCAAGGAAGTGGCCTTGGGTTAAGTATTACAAAACGATTAACTGAATCCATGAAGGGTTCTATTCATCTAAGTAGTAAGCCATATAAAAAAACGGTCTTTACTTGTGTATTTAAACGTATTACATATTAATTTTTCAGAAGAGGTGTTCTGGTTGACCTGCCTTAAGGATCGAAAAGTATTTAAGAAATTTGTAAGGAATGAGAAAGAAAAATGAGAGAACTGTTCCTTATGATGAAAGTAGATACGAAGGGAGGTAAAAAAATGCATGACGTCATTCGAACAAAGGGGCTGACGAAAAAGGCTAATGGTAGAGAGTTTGTTTCTAATATCAACCTTCATATCAAAAAAGGGGAAATATATGGTTTCCTCGGACAAAATGGAGCCGGGAAAACAACCATTATGAAAATGCTCACTGGATTAATGATTCCCACAAGTGGAGAAATCGAATTATTTGGCAGCTTGTTGACAGAAAGGTCAAAATCTGTTTTAAAACGGGTCGGAAGTATTATTGAATATCCCATTTTTTTTGATCATTTAACCGCCATTGAAAATGTAAAACTTCATTGTGAATATTTAGGGTTTTATGATGATAAAGCCATAAGAGAAGCCTTGGATTTGCTTCACTTAAAGGGGATGGAAAAAAAGCAAGTGAAGAATTTTTCACTCGGGATGAAGCAGCGATTGGGGATTGCCAGAGCGATCATCACAAAGCCTGAACTCATTGTTTTAGATGAACCAACCAATGGGCTGGATCCAATCGGAATCAAGGATGTCCGTGATTTAATCCTTATGCTTAATAAGGATTACGGGATTACCTTTCTGCTTTCAAGTCATATTTTAGGTGAAATGGAACAGGTTGTGGACAGGATCGGTGTGATTCATAACGGAAAGTTAATCAATGAAGTCACTTTAGCGGATATTCGAAAGCAACGAACGGATTATATTGAGCTTGTAACGACGGATGTAGAAAAAACAGTTTATTTACTTGAAAGTGAACTCCATATTTCCAATATGAAAATCATCCAAGATAAAGTAATTCGAATTTACGATGGGACACAATCACCCAATGCCATCTCCAAGATGTTGGTCTTACATGAAATAGGAATAGAAGAAATTCAAAAACATACGGGTTCATTGGAAGACTATTTTTATATGCAAATGAATGGGGGTGGCCATATTGAATAAACTAGTAAAGCTGGAATGGAGAAAATTAAAACAAAAATCTATTTTGGGTGAGGTAGCCATTTACTGGTTTATTCTTATGTTGTTGCCGGTGTTTTTTATAAAAATGGTAAGTGCTCATTTTGGACAGGACTTTGATTCTTTGTTCGAACTTACCCAATCCATCCAGAGGGGATTAGTTCTGTTTGGAGCATCGATGATCAGTCAGGTTTTCATAGAGGAATATAAAAATAAAACCATCACGCTCTCCTTCGGGTATCCGATTAGCAGAAAAAAACTGTTTTTGGCAAAAGTGTTGTTTATCGCCCTTTTCATCTTTATGACGACCATTGCCTCTTTTCTAATCACAGGTGTGGCAACCTATTTGTTTAACCAAATGTGGCCTATTATTCATTTTTCAATAACGGGATCGAATATTGTAAGTTACTTGAGTGGTATGATTGTTGGATCGTTTAGTAACGTGCTCATTAGTTTCATCCCGCTCTTTTTCTTTGCCATTTGGAAAAGAGCAACAGTTTCAACCGTAATCTGTGCAATAGTCGCCATGAATTTACCAAACCTTTCCTCGATTGTTCATTTTAATCATGAGTTTATCATCGTAATACTGTGTTCAATCGGAGTACTAAGTTTATTCCTTTCTATCAAGACAGCTGACAGGATAGGAGGGATTTAGTTGTGTGTAGTACATGCGGAATGTAAGAGAGCGGCAAGCCTGAGGAGTCTTGACACTTACCCGCGGAAAACGAAGTATAGGCAGGCTACTGACAACATTATAACCATTCACACAAATAATTGGACTTTTTCGGGGCCCATAAAATACGAGAGGAGTTATTAAATGGACATTCGTTTAGTGAAAGGTTCAGATTACAATGCTATTTCACCATTGATTAACGAGTGGTGGGGTGGACGGCAAATGTCTGATATGCTGCCCAAGCTATTTTTTGTTCATTTCAATGAAACTAGTTATATAGCTGAGATAAATGGTGAGATTGTCGGCTTCTTGATAGGCTTTTTATCTCAATCGCATTCTGATGAAGCTTATATTCACTTTGTCGGGGTTCATCCTGACTATCGAAAAAATAACATTGGCAAGAAACTTTATAATGAATTTTTTAATGTTGTTAAAGAGAATGGAAGAAACATAGTCCGTTGTGTAACGTCCCCTGTGAACAAAGTTTCGATTGCCTACCACATCAAGATGGGATTTGAAATTGAAGAAGGCAACAAAGAAGTTGATGGAGTTTCTGTTTTTGCTAATTATGACGGACCAAATCAAGATAGGGTTTTATTTGCTAAGAAATTAGACTAAATGACACAAGAACAAATGGGGGAGAAATTATTGGAAGAAAGGAGAAAGGAAGTGAGTAACAAAATCAAGGCAACAAAAATGGTTATCATCGTATTAGTCTATTATCTTGTCACTTTGTTTGCTGCGGGATTTTTTGGGCTTATACAACCCAAGACCGGAATCCCGACCGAGGTTATTCAGCTGACACAGTTTGGTCCAACGTTCGGCGTTGTGATTGTCATGTTGCTATTTAGGCGACATTCCCTTCATATTGCATCCGGGTTTCGTTTTAATTCAAATATCCTCCGTCGTTTGCTGATTGTTCTTGCATCGATCGTATTTGTGTTTGCAATAGCGATAGGCTGGTATCGGATATGGGGTGTTTCCGTGGATTTTGTTCACCCCTCTGATCTATCGAACCCGTTTTGGCTGATCATTATTGCACAATTTATCGGAGCTGCAGGTGAAGAATTTGGCTGGCGGTGTTTTCTTCAACCCTTCCTGCAGACCCGTTTAAAAGTGCTTAGTGCCTCATTGCTTGTTGGTTTGTTATGGGGAATTTGGCATGTTGGTATTTTTTCTGAAGGTTTCATGTTTGCCGGTTTATTTATTTTATCGACTGTTTCCATGTCAGTATTTCTTGGAGAGTTGTTGAGTAGGGCAAAAGGGAATCATCTTATGTTGGCTGTGTCGTTTCATGCATTGATGAATCTGGGAATGTTATTACTATTTGATGAAGAAAACGGAAATGTTTTTGCCATGGCAGTTCTTGCGGGGGCTGTGACGATTTTAGCTTTGAGTTTCCTGCTTTTCAGGTGGCGAACCAAGTCTGATAAATTTCCGCGAAAAGGGGGACATGATTATTCGGTGATTTCACGGAAATAAAGACATTCCTGAAATACAGTTCGGTTTAAGTAAAAGGCTTGAAAAAGCAGGAATCGTTGCCGTACGCTAGGGCGAATATATCATTTTAGGTGGAGGAGTGTGTAGTTAATGAGCGATTTGAATAACGAAAAAATACCGAAGGAAGCGATTCAAGTATTAAAAATAGTAGAGGGGTTACTTGGCGTTGAAGTAGTCGCGGTATATCTATTTGGTTCAGCCGTAATGGGTGGCTTGCGCATTAACAGTGATGTAGATGTCCTTGTGGTCGTAAACAAAAGTTTACCTGAATTAACTCGAAGAAAACTAACAGACAGGCTCATGCTTATATCTGGAAAGATAGGAAATACAGATTCTATCAGACCACTTGAAGTCACGGTTATCAACCAGGGAGATGTGGTACCCTGGCAATATCCGCCAAAAAACGAATTTATCTATGGGGAGTGGTTGAGGGATCAGTTTGAGGAGGGACAAATCCCAAAACCAACCTATGACCCTGATTTGGCTATTGTTTTAGCGCAAGTTAGAAAAAATAGCGTTTCTCTTTTTGGCCCTGATGCTTCAGACATACTTGAACCCGTGCCAATGACAGATATTCGCAGAGCGATTAGGGAGTCTTTGCCAGGGTTAATTGAGGATATCAAGGGTGACGAACGTAACGTCATTTTAACCTTAGCCCGAATGTGGCTGACAGTGGCTGTTGGTGAAATTTCTCCAAAAGATGTGGCTGCAGAATGGGCTATACCTCGGTTACCTAAAGAGCATGCGACTTTACTTGACTTAGCTAGAAAAGCTTATTTGGGAAAGTATGTTGATAAGTGGGAAGGACTCGACCCCGAGGTGACAGCACTCGTTAATCATATGAAAAACTCTATAGAGTCTTATCTTAGTAGCTGAGAATGATCTCTGAAAAGCGATAACAATGCAATGCAAAACATAGCACGCATTTTCTTACAAATTTGATCAAATGGATGTGGTGCAGCTTTGAAATAAAGTCTGATCAACTTTTCCGCATAAACCCAAATTTGATGATAAATAAAAAGAATCCATTTAAAAAAATGGATTCTTTTGCGAAATCGATGTTCAAAGTCCTTATCTCGTCACTAGGTCGATCTACGGTTAATCATTTTATTGGCATGACAAAGATGAATGATACCCGCTTTGTAGAATTCCCTTTGCCATTACTTACTCGTTTTTCAAGCATCGCCCCTTTAACAGGTCAACTTCTATCGTAACATCAATGCTTTCCTAACCGAGTTTCCTATTGTTTCTTCATCCTTGAAATGGTTAACGATAAAATCTCGAAATGCGATCGCTGCCTGTGATAAATAACGATCCTCCCGCCAGACTATCCGAAAAATCCTTTCACCTGCAAGATCCTCGATCGGTAGTTTGACTAAGTCCAACTCTTCCCCACTTTTACAACCACCGACAATGGCGACACCAAAGCCAGAACGAACAAGACCGGCGATATTCGCAGGATCTTCAGTTTCACACACCATCTTCGGACGAAATCCAGCTTGAGCGCAAAGGTCATCATTCATTATCCGTAAAGGAAAATTTTCTTTATATCCAACAAAAGGTTCAGCTGACACTTCACTAAGGTTGATCGCTTTGCGATTTGCATATTTATGTCCGTGCGGTACAGCGAGGTAGAGCTTTTCTCGAATCAATGGAATTTCACTGAATCCTTCCTGATGAATCGGCAACGAAGTTAAATAGAAGTCTACTTCTCGTTTTGTTTCTAAGTTCTCGAAATCCTCCATAGATAATTGAAACATCTGTAAATTAACCTCTGGATGTTCAGCCAAAAAGGTCTGCAAAGGTTCTCTAACCTGTTCCATATTCATAATTGCCAGGTGAATACGACCTTGCTTTAATCCCGATAGATCTTCTAATTCCCGTCGCCCCTCCTCAAGCAAATGGATCGCAGCCTTCGCTTTCGCTTCAAAAGCTTTTCCAAAGGGATTCAAACGAATTTGTCGTCCTTTACGATCAAACAATGGTACACCCAAGTCCTCTTCCAGCCGATGAATCGTTCTACTCAAAGCTGGCTGGGCGATATGAAGTTCTTGTGCGGCTTTCGTCATATGTTCTAACTTAGCAACGGTTAAAAAATATTTAAGTTGTAGCAGTTCCATTCACTTCACCCCTCCATTCATTACATTCAGTATATGAATATATATCAAAAGATGTATTTTTTATTATCTATTTACGATTATATAATAAATATTGCAAGCAGACAATTCACTCTGGTTGATCAATCAGAACGACTATATACGGGAGGGAGGAAATAGATATGGGAAGTGATTCACAGGAAACAGCTTCTAAAAGTATGCTGGTTTCTACAGCCGAACCCAGCATTAGCGACAAGTTCATTCGTACAATGGTCTTCACGATGGTTATTTCGATGATGAGCGCAACGATGTTTAACATCGTACTGCCTGAAATCAGCCAAGAATACGGACTGACTTACAGGCAGGTAAGTTGGGTATCTTCCGCTTATCTACTCGTTTATGCCATTGGTTCCATGATCTATAGTAAACTATCAGACCGTTATCGACTCAAATCATTATTGACGATGGGACTGCTTCTGCTATCGGTTGGTTCCTTGATTGGACTTGTTGCTCAGAACTACTGGATGGTTCTGCTAAGCCGGATCATTCAGGCTATGGGAGCGTCCGTCATTCCTGCACTTTCAATGGTTGTCCCAGCACGTTATATCCCAACTGAACGGAGAGGAAAAGTGTTAGGGATAATGGCCAGCGGACTCGCGCTCGGAGGCGTACTTGGACCTATAGCCTCTGCCTTCGTTGCCAATTTCGCCCATTGGCGGTGGCTGTTTGTCATTCCGTTCCTAACTTTGATTGCATTGCCACTATTTCGCCGTTACCTAGCTACTGAAGAAGTCCGCTCTCCTATTGGGATGGATTGGATCGGGGGAGTTTTACTTGGAGGAGCTGTAACGACACTACTATTAGCAATTACTGGCGGAAGATGGTTGTTAGCCATCGTAGCCATTGCTTTGATTATGCTGTTTGTGGTGCGCATACGCTCGGCTGCGCAACCTTTCGTGGAGCCGAGCCTATTTTACAACGGTCGTTACTCTTTAGGGATTATATTGGCGTTTCTAGTGAGCGCAATCGGCTTTTCTATTCCGTTTTTGACTCCTATCATGCTGGCTGATGTTTATAACCTCACTCCAGGAGCCATTGGATTGGCAATGATCCCTGCTTCACTAACAGCCGCCTACCTTGGAAAGCAGGGAGGAAAACTCGCGGACAGGAAGAGAAATACACTTTTGTTTTTTCTCGCATCCCTACTGCTGCTATCATCTTTTCTTCTTTTGTCAATTCTTATCGGACAATCGTTGATATTCATTACTGTAGCACTGATCGTAGGGCAGGTAGGACAGACGTTTATCGTTGTCGCTATGTCCGGTACAGTTGCAAATACATTGACAAAAGAACATGTTGGCGTAGGAATGGGTCTGATGTCCATGTTGAACTTTATAGCCAGCTCAGTTTCTGGAGCATTAATTAGCTCGGTGATTGATCAGGGTGTGCAATCTGCTTGGAACCCGTTCTATCTTATTGGAGAAGGTGTAATTTATAGCAATCTCTATTTGATTCTCTCACTTATATATGGCGGTTTGATCTTGATTTATCTGTTTAGATTTAAATCTAGAACACCAACAAAAGTTTAATAAAAAATTAAAGGAGCTGATGAAAATGAAGGCAGTAGCTTTTGATTCACCAGGAACACCAGACGTATTGCAAGTAATGGAATTTGATACTCCTGTTCCGGGGACCGGGCAAGTTCGAGTGAAAGTAAAAGCGGCCGGCGTACAGCCCGTTGACTGTGCGATTCGCGGGCAAGGTTTTAGCCCGCCAGGAGTGGAACTCAGATACCCTCAAATACTAGGTAATGAATTTGCTGGCATCATTGACGTGGTTGGAGAGGGAGTTGAGGGATTTTCAGTTAACGACGAAGTTATTGGTTGGTCACTTCTATCAAGCTATGCTGAATACGTGGTTGTCCCAACAACTCAACTCGTTAGAAAGCCTAAAAGTATGCCATGGGAAGAAGCTGGTGTACTCACCGCTTCAGGGCAGACTGCTCATACTGCATTGCGGGAACTAGGAATTAGTAAAGGGGATACAGTGCTCATACACGCAGCCGCTGGAGGAGTTGGAACATTCGCAGTTCAACTGGCAAGAGCTTGGGGTGCGACTGTGATCGGTACCGCCAGTCCACATAACCATGACTACCTACGATCCTTAGGAGCTATTCCAGTCGCGTATGGAGAAGGACTTGTTGATCGAGTACGCGAACTTGCACCTAAAGGGGTCGATGTAGCCTTTGACGCAGCAGGCGAGGACGCGCTAAGAGCCTCTGTGAAGCTCGTCCACGATAAAAAAAGGGTCGGTACGATCGTTGCTTTCGATCTTTCAGAAGAGCTAGAAACCGTTCCCATCCGCAGTAAGCGCAGCGTATCAAGGCTGTCCGAACTCACCCAGTTATACGAACAAGGGCTGCTTCGTGTTGTTATATCACAATCATTTCCACTACACCAAGCTGCCGAAGCTCACAGAGCTGTAGAGACTGGGCACGTTCGAGGAAAAATCGTCCTCACAGTGGATTAGAACGTAAATACGATACGAGGGGGAGTAACGTGGAAAGATTAAACATTGGGATTATTTTAGGAAGCACACGTCAAGGACGTTTAAGTCCACAAGTAGGAAATTGGGTAAAAGCAATTGCTGATAAACGAGGAGATGCGAATTATGAAATCGTAGATATAGCAGATTATAAATTACCATTTTTAGGAGAAGGTACGGGTAAGGAACCAGGATTAATAGCTTGGTCAGAAAAACTTTCTAGCTTAGATGGTTTCGTATTTATTGTCCAAGAATACAATCACAGCATTACGGGAGCATTGAAAAATGCGCTTGATTCAGCACGCGGTGAATGGAACAATAAGGCAGCGGGGATCGTAAGCTATGGCTCTACAGGCGGGGCTCGTGCTGCTGAGCATTTACGCGGAATCCTAGGCGAATTATTAGTCGCGACAGTTCGTGCACATCCAACCTTATCCATTTTTACCGATTTCACAAATTCTAAAGTGTTCAACCCTGCTGACTTTCATACTGATTATATTACTACGATGTTAGATGAAACTCTATTATGGAGCAATGCTCTAAAAACAGTAAGAACATCGTAGCTGTATTGAACAAAGAAAGAGCATGCAAAAAAACATGTTCTTTCTATCTTACTACCTTCTATGTCAATGCACGCTGATATATGGAAACGAAGATTTACTCAAACATTAGTTTGACAAAAAGTTCTTATTATACCAATTACCATAAAGTCGCAAGTAAAAAGAAGCTTGCGACTTTATGGTACTTAATGTTTTAAGGTTAATGTAAGGTTTACATTAAAATGTTTTAAGGTTGGGTCGTTATACTTAATTATGAATCTATGTAGTCATGGTATTGGAAAATCTCTACATGAGACACCTAACGATATTTTGCCTTTTTATAGCAAAGATGATAAACGTGTACTGAAAGAAGGTATGGTCATTACTATTGAGCCCTTTTTGTCAACTGGAGCAGAGTATGAAGTTGAAAGTCCTGATGGTTGGACTTTATGTGTCCCCGATAATAGCTTTTTCAAAAATACAATTTTATCCTCTGTCGATCTCGGACTCTTCAATATCACTCGGAATTTGTACAAAGTACGGGACTATACGTCTGTATTCAATCGCTTGTTCTAAATATTCACGTTTATCAATTTCAAATTCTTGCTTTTCTTCTTCTAAATGCTCTGGCAACAACACTCGTTCAGGTTCTTGCCCAGTTGTTTGACAGTACCATTGTCCGTTCTCTTTGTACAAAATCATTTCTTTTGTTGGACTCCAATCCAAGCGATTAAAATAACGGACACCGTTCTCTACATATAAAAACTCTACATCTTCAAACGTCTTTGATCCCTTTTCCCGATAACTGCTTATTTCCTCAGAAATGTAATAATCCAACTCTCCATACTCCAGGTAACGCCCACTTGATAGCATTTCTTCTGATGGTTTTCTTTTCTTCGCCTCTTCGCGTGCTGTCTCTTCTGCCATCCTTCGGGCTCGCTCTTCTGGCGTAATGTCTAAGTCTATGCCTGTGCCCATAATCAAACGCGTCCAAAATCCAGAGAAAAAAAGGGCGATGCCTGGCCATATGAGGGCCACCGCTACTTCTTTCCCAAACAAAAATGCATAAATCCCCTTGCCTTGGGTGGAAGCAAAAATCCCTAACATATGAAACATCATAAATGCGCCAAGGATAATGGTGACTATACGGGCTATTCTTTCTCGTGTCCGAACTGGGATCCACTTTATCCATGAAAATAAAATGAACAACAATTGAATCCACAGGAGATTGATATAGAGCTCTTGGTAAAAAGGATGATCCGCTAGCGCCTGTATTCCATATAAATTAATCGCCACCATTGACCATAGACCTGTAGTGAACACAAACGAATAAGTTGCCAATCGAATATTGTCTTGAAAACGATAGTCTACATATGCAGGAATAGCAGTCACAATAAAATAACTTCCCCACAACAAAATGGCAAACAAACGCGATGTATCATTTATGTACACAAAAAAGATATTGGCAATACTATAGAGATGAACCAACGCCCCGATAAAAAAGTAATACCCACTATAAGCAGAGAGAAAACTTTCCTTTTTTTCGTATGGATCTGGAGAAAGACTAACATTTGCCACAATTTTGCACCTCAGTTCCACGATTTATTACATATTAACTCATTTCGTAGAGTAAATATACTGCCTATTCCAATTACAGCATAACACAATAGTTCCATTGGCAGCTTCACCATTATTCTTAATTAATTGGCCATAATCCTATATATAAGAATCATGAATAATTAATAAGAAATACGTCGGGGGACTGATTGTATCATTTTTTTCGTACGGTAAAATAGGGATATAGAGAATATGGAGAAAAGAGGAAGAAGCATGAAATATCTAGGTAGGTTCCTATTCGTTATGATCGTATTTTTGTCCTTGGCGGGCTGCTCGCAGTTTCTTCATTCAGAAGAACTTTTGGGAGAAGAAGAACGAAGTAGCTTGGAGGTTGCAGTAAACAGTGATACTGGTCAAGGAACACTTGATTTAGTGACACCAACCATCACGGATGGAGATACTGAAATTGAAATCAAGATGACAGGTATCGACGAGAACAAAACGACTTTTATTTCTGTGGCGAATGAGGACGTTTTTGAAGGAAAAATCAAAAATAATGAAGTATATACGTTAGATATCAGTGATATTAAAGATGCACGCAGGACAGATTACAATCCAAAAGTGCAATTACTGCAAACCAGCAACGACGAAGAATCAGGAGATATTGTCACTTTTAAACAGGTCAGATATTCCGTGGAAAAAGAATAAAATGATTTACTAAACGCAAAACCCTTAAATACATTTTAGAATCCATGCGTTTTGATTGTTTTCATGTGGAAAATTTATTTAAGGGGGCAAAATAATACAAACTACTCTAATATTGAGTGATTTGGTATTTTTAATGCTGCTGATCAATTAGGGCTGTCAGTTGCATGTTGGATAAAAATTTTTATAAGAGTTTTATAACATATGTAAGCCTCAAAGTTTTAATATATCCATTCTCCCTTTTAGGATTATAATAAAACATGTATTATTTACTTAGAAGATTGATGGTGATACAATTTCTCATGTAAAAAAGCGTTATATCACTATCGCACTTAATACAAGTGCGTGGATTGAAATTCCGCTACCTTCATTCCTCAACTGAACCCTTAAATCGCACTTAATACAAGTGCGTGGATTGAAATTAAGTTATTGTTTAATACATACGGAAATGCACCTTCTCACTTACTATTTGATAAAATTAATATTAAGAAAAAGGACGAAGTTAACGTTCCACGTTCTTCTACAGATTATCAGGTTTTAATTGATAGAGAACTACCAAATGGAGTAACATTACATGAGATTGTTACGTTTTGATACAATTGAAAAGAAGTTATGGTGAATCTAAGAAAAAAGAAAAGCAAGGAGTGCGAACGTCAAGTGAACATAGAAACACCGTGAGGTTCGCACTCAAATATCAATCATTTTACCTAAATACTGTTAGGTGAAAGGACTGAATAGACAACTTCAAGAAGTTTTTGACTATATAGAGTATGGTGAAATTAATTCTATCAATATATCGCAGTCACTCCCTGTATTGGGGGTGTGGATTGAAATCACCTCGTTATACGTATTTAAAACGGCAAATCATCGTCACTCCCTGTATTGGGGGTGTGGATTGAAATCTTGTCAAAAGTCTTTTTAATCTCAGCCAGTAGGTGTCACTCCCTGTATTGGGGGTGTGGATTGAAATAGGAAGCCGTGTCAAGTACTTTTTTTACAAATCCGGTCACTCCCTGTATTGGGGGTGTGGATTGAAATTCTTTTGAATCAAGAATCCCACTAATCATCTCCGTCACTCCCTGTATTGGGGGTGTGGATTGAAATCGTCAAATTAGACGGTGACCGTGCGCTCGATTGTGTCACTCCCTGTATTGGGGGTGTGGATTGAAATGTCATTTGCTAATCGCGCTAAACTTGCGGCACAGCGTCACTCCCTGTATTGGGGGTGTGGATTGAAATGATGATACAAAAGGCAGGATTGGGCTACGTATTGTCACTCCCTGTATTGGGGGTGTGGATTGAAATAACGACATTCCAGTAAAGGAGGCGATAGCTTGACGTCACTCCCTGTATTGGGGGTGTGGATTGAAATCTCACAAGTATGGAACAATAACGCATGATTTTCGGTCACTCCCTGTATTGGGGGTGTGGATTGAAATCCAATGCGCTCCTTCGACGTCAAACTTAATGCCGCGTCACTCCCTGTATTGGGGGTGTGGATTGAAATCGTTTAGAAAATGGATTTTACGAATTACAAAATCGTCACTCCCTGTATTGGGGGTGTGGATTGAAATGAGAAATTCGTAAGTTAATTAATCGCGCAGCCAAGTCACTCCCTGTATTGGGGGTGTGGATTGAAATTATATTGACGGTTGGCAGACGACATATTACTACGGTCACTCCCTGTATTGGGGGTGTGGATTGAAATGGATTTGATAAGTAGTAAGCCGATGATCCTACGTGTCACTCCCTGTATTGGGGGTGTGGATTGAAATTTTTCAAGGCATCACCAAAAGCCAACTCTTTAAGTCACTCCCTGTATTGGGGGTGTGGATTGAAATTAAGAAAGAAAGAAGCTCTTGCTATCGAAAAAGAGTCACTCCCTGTATTGGGGGTGTGGATTGAAATATGAGGTATCTCTTTTTAAAATACTCGCTACACTCCGTCACTCCCTGTATTGGGGGTGTGGATTGAAATACGATTGTGAAGCGACAATAAAGCGCGAGCAAGAGTCACTCCCTGTATTGGGGGTGTGGATTGAAATCGGAACGGCTTGGACACGCTGACATCCGGACTACAGTCACTCCCTGTATTGGGGGTGTGGATTGAAATTATCTAGACGCATTAGGATGACCGAAACACCAAGGTCACTCCCTGTATTGGGGGTGTGGATTGAAATACCATTGAGCTAGTACCGCAATTCGGCTTTGCTACGTCACTCCCTGTATTGGGGGTGTGGATTGAAATGTGGGCCTTTTCGTATCGCTTGAGGTCTAACTCGTGTCACTCCCTGTATTGGGGGTGTGGATTGAAATATGGGGTTTATGGGTCGAATGTCTAGAAAATATCCGTCACTCCCTGTATTGGGGGTGTGGATTGAAATAGTTGGAGATAACGCACAAGCAAAAGGGGACACATGTCACTCCCTGTATTGGGGGTGTGGATTGAAATTTCAATGGCATCATTTAGGGATTCAAGCGTATCCGTCACTCCCTGTATTGGGGGTGTGGATTGAAATCGGGAATGGCGAAGATGGAGGATATATCATTCCAGTCACTCCCTGTATTGGGGGTGTGGATTGAAATACGCAAAAGTACGGCAGTAAATCGCAGGCAATTTAGTCACTCCCTGTATTGGGGGTGTGGATTGAAATCAATGGGGAAACGACATCAAGTGGGATGAGCACTTGTCACTCCCTGTATTGGGGGTGTGGATTGAAATCAAATATTTCTTCCACTTGCTTTTTAGTCATACGTCACTCCCTGTATTGGGGGTGTGGATTGAAATCTCGACATTCACTCGCCATCCCGCGTAATGATGGTCACTCCCTGTATTGGGAGTGTGGATTGAAGCCAAATCTAGCAATACGAAACACGTTATCAATAACGTAAAAGCTGCAGATATTCAGCTTGCAGAAGAAGATCTAGCCAAAATAGATTCTGTCTATCCAGAACCAAGTGTTAGCGAGCCACTAGCTTTGTGGTGAGGAAATTATAAAGGAAATAGTTCCTGTCTGGAGTCTCAATAAAGATAGTTTTTCGGAGTAGGTTTTTCTACTCTATTTTTTTATATGAATGAGAAAAAAGAATTAAATTCACCTCACATTATGACAATCCATGCTCACTAATTCACATAATTGTAAAAGTTATCATAGTTTATTTTCAAATTATACCGGTATAATATAGGTATAAGTCCATTTGTTATATCATAATACGAGGAGAGATTTCTATGACAAAACGTTTTAATGGGAAGACAGTCATTGTAACCGGTGGAGCAAGTGGAATTGGCGAAGCTACCGTTATTGAGTTTGCTAAAGAAGGGGCAAAAGTTGTTATTTCAGATATGTCAGACAAGGGACAGGAACTTTCCGATAAACTAAATGAGGATGGATATGAAACCTTTTTTATGAAGGTTAACGTTACTATTGAAGAGGAAGTAAAAAGATTAGTCGATGAAACGGTCAAAAAATACGGCAGTTTGGACGTGTTGTTCGCAAATGCAGGAATTGGTGGGATGACACTTGTACATGAAACTGATTTTGCAGAGTGGAAAAAAATTATTGATGTAAACCTACATGGTGTGTTCCTCTGCAATAAATATGCGATTGCTCAAATGTTAAAGCAAGAAACCGGTGGAGCCATTGTGAATAATGATTCCATTCATGGGGTCGTTGGAAAACTTGGTGTAGGTGCATACAGTGCTGCTAAAGGTGGGGTCAAATTATTGACCCAAACGGAAAGTGCTGAGTATTCATCTAAAGGAATCAGGATTAATAATGTCAACCCAGGTTATATCGATACACCTTTACTCGCTAGTATGCCAGAAGAAGCGAAACAGGAATTAATTAACCTTCATCCAATTGGCCGATTAGGTAAAGCGGAAGAAGTCGCAAAGGCTGTTCTCTTCCTTGCAAGTGATGATGCATCTTTCATTACAGGAGCAAGTTTACTAGTAGATGGTGGTTATACCGCGGTATAGGATGAATAGAATCAACGAAAATTAACGATCCTCTGATCGTTTTGGTAAACAGAAACTATAGGCAAAAATATCCTTTAAAAGAAGTTCCCCTCAACCTTTACAAGAGGTATTGGTTATTACCAAGGGGGGATCATAACATAGCAATCGACCTATCGCTTGAATAATTGATAGATCGATTGCTTTTTTAAAATAATAATTAGCAAATATTGTATTATGTTTAAAAGCTTGACGTATAAATATCTTGGTGATAATATAGTTGTACCGTCAGCAAGCAAAACTTTGATTTAGAATAACATTTTAAAAAAAGAGTGTTGACGAATCTATTAAAAGATGTTATATTAATAAAGTCGCTGATACAGCGAATGAGTTTGATCTTTGAAAACTGAACGAAACGAACGTCAATAAATAAATGGATAAATGGTTTTGAA
>NZ_VTQV01000047.1 GCF_008764245.1 Bacillus subtilis | reverse complement strand
CTCCTTAAAAGTCATTGTATAAATTTAACTTAGATGTGTCCATGAAACTATACTAGCATCACAATTTAACAAAGATATAATTTTAGAAAGAAATAAATATCAAGAAAAAATGCTATTGAAGAAATCCGAACAGTTAAACTTAATTAGAGAAGATTTAAAAAAATTGAACAATGAGAGAGTTAATAAACTCTCATATATTAGAAGCACAGACACAATGGAAAAATTTAAAATATATCAAAATCAATTGATAGAAGTAGAGAATGAAATTAGTCATTTGCTAAATAAATTAGATGATGTTGATGTAATAAAGTCAATAAATAAAAAAATAAAACAAATGGAGACAAAACTTGGAGAAAATATCCAAAACTTAGAAGAACATCTAGAAAATCCAAATGAACAGTATAATGAAATTAAAAGCCACTTTAGGTCATTGTCAAAAGATATTTTGGGTGAATCGGCTATTTTATATTACAAAATGAATACTAATAGTAATCCTGACTTTTTCGCCGATTTTGTTAATATTAATGAAACACATGTAAATTCACAATCTGATGGGTATTCTTATAAAAAAATGTTGTGTGTTTGCTTTGATTTATCAGTACTAATAACATATTCTAAAAGAAATTTTTTTAAATTTGTTTATCATGATGGAGCTTATGAATCAATGTCTGATACAAGGAAAATCAAATACTTAGATAAAGTACGGGAAATCTGTGAAGAGTTTGATATCCAATATATACTTACTACCCTAAGTGACGATATTCCACGAGATTCGAATAATAATCTTTATGATTTTAACAACAATGAAATTGTGCTAGAACTTAATGATGATGAGAATAATTTAGGAAGATTGTTTAGTATGAAATTTTAGATAAATATAGTTATCCCAAGGTAATTTAGTTAATATCATTGAAACTAATTGGGGTAGAGTACGCTAATTTATTCTATTCTATATGTAAGTAAAGTATTGATAAGTATTAAAAATTATAAAATAAAATAGCAGCTAACTATAAAAAAGTTAGCTGTTTTTTTATGCCCATTTTTAACAAAAAGGATGTGAAATCTAATGGACATGCAAGTATATATCGCAAATCTCGGTAAGTACAATGAAGGCGAATTAGTTGGATCGTGGTTTACACCACCAATTGATATGGAAGAAGTCAAAGAACGCATTGGTTTAAATGGTGAATATGAAGAATATGCCATACATGATTACGAATTACCATTTGAAATTGGTGAATACACCCCAATTTCTGAAATCAATCGGTTATGTGCGATGGTAGAAGAATTGGAAGGATCGCCAATTTATCATGAGCTATCCGAAATTAAAAATTATTGGTTTGATAGTTTAGAAGAATTGCTAGAAAATCAAGATGATATTATCTGTTATACAGATTGTGAAGATATGGAAGATGTGGCTCGGCATTATGTGGAAGAAACAGGCATGCTTGGGGAAGTCCCTTCTAATTTACAGAACTATATTGACTATCAAGCACTTGGGAGAGATTTAGAATTAAACGGAAACTTTCTCGTTACGTCACATGGTGTATTTGAATATGTTGGATAAGTAAATATAAAAATTGTGAAACAGTCTGTGTACATGCAGGCTGTTTTCTTTTTGAAAGGAGAACGTATGAAAAAATTAAAAAGTTATACACGTATTTGGTCGGTTGAAAAAGTCATTTATGCGATTAATGATTTTCGATTGCCATTTCCTGTCACCTTTAATCAAATGGCTTGGTTTGTACTCTCTTTACTACTCGTCATGTTACTTGGGAATCTTCCTCCACTCTCATTAATTAATGGGGCGTTATTAAAATATGTGGGAATTCCTGTTGGCTTAACATGGTTTATGAGTCAAAAAACGTTTGATGGCAAAAAGCCATATAGTTTTCTAAAATCGGTTATCACTTACTTTATTCGTCCTAAAAGGACTTACGCAGGGAAGCCAATCAAATTACAACAGATGAAAGTGAATGAAAGTATTACAGCTGTAAGGAGTGAAGTCCATGCGTTATCCGATTAAATATATGGAAAACAATCTTGTCTTTAATCATGATGGCGAATGTTTTGCCTATTATGAATTACTTCCCTATAATTATTCTTTTTTATCGCCAGATGAAAAAATCCAAGTGCATGATCATTTTCGCCAATTGATTGCACAAAATCAAGATGGTAAAATTCATGCTCTACAGATTAGTACCGCGAGTCGTATTCGGTCTGTCCAAGAACGAAGTAAAGAGTTAGTGTTAGGACGATTACAAGAAGTTGCTTATGAACGGATTGACGACCAAACAGAAGCGCTTGTTTCGATGATTGGGGAACATCAAGTAGACTATCGTTTCTTTATTGGGTTTAAACTGTTACTCAATGAAGAAGAAGTCAGTATGAAATCAATGGGGAAAAACATTAAAAATTCACTTTCTTCATTTGTCCGTGACGTAAACCATCACCTGATGGGAGACTTTGTTTCCATGCCCCATGAAGAAATGAGACGTTTCTCTAAAATGGAATCTTTATTACAAAACAAAATAGCTAGACGTTTTAAAATCCGCCCTTTAAATAAAAATGATTTTGGCTACCTAATTGAACATCTTCATGGACAATCAGACATTGCATATGAGGAATATGATTATCCTCTCCCTCTAAAGAAGTTGAAAAAGGAAACGTTAGTAAAGCGTTATGACTTGGTCACACCGACTCGTTGTTTGATTGAGGAAAACCAACGTTATTTAAAAATCGTACAGGAAGAACAGACAACGTACGTTGCTTATTTTACGATTAATTCGATTGTAGGTGATTTGGAGTTTCCTTCGGATGAAATTTTTTATTATCAACAACAACAATTCGATTTTCCAATCGATACCTCCATGAATGTGGAGATTGTCACGAACAAAAAAGCATTATCTACCGTTCGGAACAAGAAAAAAGAACTGAAAGACTTGGATAATCATGCTTGGGAATCCGATAACGAAACGGGCAGCAATGTCATCGACGCGTTGGAACAGGTCAATGAATTAGAAGATGTGCTCGACCAAACGAAAGAATCGATGTATAAGTTAAGCTATGTCATTCGAGTATCCGCCCCTAATTTAGACGAACTCAAACAGCGTTGTAATGAGGTGAGGGATTTTTACGACGACTTGAACGTAAAACTTGTTCGTCCATTTGGAGATATGATTGGTTTACACAGTGAATTTATTCCTTCCAGTAAGCGTTATATGAATGATTATATTCAATATGTCACGTCTGATTTTCTTGCGGGACTTGGATTTGGAGCCACACAGATGCTCGGAGAAACGGAAGGGATTTATTTTGGTTATAACTTAGATACAGGAAGAAATGTGTATCTCAACCCAAGCCTAGCCAGTCAAGGCGTGAAAGGTTCGGTCACGAATGCGTTAGCTTCTGCTTTCTTAGGTTCATTGGGCGGTGGGAAATCGTTTAGTAATAACCTACTTGTCTATTATGCCGTTCTCTTTGGTGGACAAGCACTCATTGTTGATCCTAAGGCAGAACGAGGAAACTGGAAAGAAACGTTGCCTGAAATCGCACATGAAATAAATATTGTCAATTTAACGAGTGAGGAAAGCAATAAAGGATTACTTGATCCCTTTGTCATTATGAAAAAGAAAAAGGATTCGGAAAGTCTTGCGATTGATATTCTTACCTTCCTTACAGGCATATCCAGTCGGGATGGAGATAAATTCCCTGTATTAAGGCGAGCAATTCGAGCCGTTGGTCAGCAGGAAGAACGGGGCTTGCTTCTTGTGATTCATGAATTAAGGAGTGACCCTAATCCTTTAGCTGGTCCGATTGCTGACCATATCGAAAGTTTTACAGATTACGATTTTGCTCATTTATTATTTTCTGATGGAACCGTTAAAAATTCCATTAGTTTGGAAAAGCAGTTAAACATTATTCAAGTAGCCGATTTGGTCTTGCCTGATGCAGAAACAACCTTTGAAGAATATACAACGATGGAACTGCTTAGTGTTGCCATGCTGATTGTCATTTCTACTTTTGCATTAGACTTCATTCATTCTGACCGCAGCATTTTTAAAATTGTTGATTTGGACGAAGCTTGGAGCTTCCTACAAGTTGCTCAAGGGAAAACACTCTCCAATAAATTGGTTCGTGCAGGACGTGCCATGAATGCTGGTGTTTACTTTGTCACTCAGAATGCGGATGATTTAACCGATGAAAAATTGAAGAATAATATCGGTGTGAAGTTTGCTTTTCGATCCAGAGATATTAACGAAATTAAAAAGACATTGGAATTCTTTGGAGTGGATAAAGAAGATGAGGGAAATCAACGGCGACTACGGGAACTGGAGAATGGACAATGTTTGATGCAAGATTTATATGGTCGAGTTGGGATTATCCAAGTCCATCCTGTCTTTGAAGATTTATTTGATGCTTTCGATACGCGACCACCTCTTAGGGAAAAGGAAAGGCGGTGACAATATGAACAAACATAAAATAAAGAAGATCGTCCTAACGGTGGTACTCATTGGTGCCGCCGTTTTTCTTTGTCTTCTTTTACTTGGAACATTTTCACAAGCTGCTGGTTTAGTGGATGATACGGTATCGGAAGACAATTTGTATTCTAAATATGCCCTTGACCATTACCAACTCGATTTTTACGTGGATACGGGTTGGGATTGGCTCCCGTGGAACTGGAATGATGGCATCGGAAAACAAGTGATGTATGGCTTATATACAATCACCAATTTTATTTGGATTATTAGCCTATATTTATCAAATGCGACAGGCTACTTAATCCAACAAGCCTATTCACTGGATTTCATTTCACAAACAGCGGATGCCATCGGGAAGAATATGCAAACATTAGCTGGAATCACCGCCAGTGGTTTTAGCAGTTCGGGGTTTTATGTGGGCTTCCTGCTTATCTTTATTTTAGTAATCGGGATTTACGTGGCCTATACAGGATTAATGAAACGGGAAACAACAAAAGCCATTCGAGCGATTCTCAATTTTTTAGTTGTGTTTATTTTGTCTGCATCCTTTATTGCCTACGCTCCAACATATATCAGTAAAATCAATGATTTTTCAGCAGATATTAGTCAAGCAAGTTTGGACTTAGGAACCAAAATTTTGATGCCGAACTCGACAAGTCAAGGAAAAGACAGTGTGGATATGATACGGAATAACCTTTTTTCTATTCAAGTGGAACAACCATGGTTATTATTACAATTTGGTGATTCAGATAAAGAGACGATTGGCGAAGAACGTGTCGAAGCTTTAGTTTCCATTAGTCCAGACGCCAATAACGGAAAAGATCGGGAAGATGCCGTCAAAGTAGAAATTGAAGATTATGACAATAAAAATTTAACGATTACGAAGACCACTACACGTTTAGGAATGGTCTTCTTTTTGTTTCTATTTAATATCGGAATTTCCATTTTTGTGTTTCTTTTATCGGGAATTATGATTTTCTCACAAATTCTGTTTATTATCTATGCCATGTTTCTACCTATCAGTTTTTTATTGTCCATGATACCTGCCTTTGAAAACATGGGAAAACAGGCGATTATGAAATTGTTTAATGTGATTATGCTTCGTGCTGGGATTACATTAATCATTACTGTTGCTTTCAGTATTTCTTCGATGCTTTACCATTTAACAACGAGTTATCCGTTTTTCTTAATTGCCTTCTTACAGATTGTGACGTTTGCGGGCATTTACATGAAGCTTGGTGACATTATGAGCATGTTTAAACTACAAAGTAGTGACTCGCAACAAGTCGGACGTCAAGTCATGCGTCGTCCTTACCGAATGTTTAACCGGGGCAGTCGCCGATTACAACGCTCACTTGGGCGTACTCTTGCGGGGGCAACAGCTGGAGCAACTGTCGGGGCAATGGTTGGAAAATCAAAACAAACAAAAGGTTCCTTCTCCCCTATTCGACCATTACAGCGACTAACATCGACTACAAAAAATAACAAAGAACGCTCAAATGCCAATACAAAACCAACCTCTTTGAGCCAGAAAGTAGGACAAGTCACAGGGAAGGTGCTTGGTGCAAAAAATCAATTCCGTGCGAATATTAAGCATCGCAAAGAGCAATTGCATGATTTGCCTACCACTGCACAATATGCGGTCATGAAAGGAAAAGAACAACTTACAAAACCTACCCGCGATTTTAAAGAAGGGATAAAACAAGCAAAAGAAAAAAGACAGAAAGTAAATACAGCACGTCAAGCAAAACATCGTCAAACCATTGCAGATAGGCGACAAGCTTTGGATAAAAAACGTACTCCTTCTCGTGAATTTGTCAGTCCTAAACGGCCAGTCACACAAAAAGGCAATGAATCGTTACATCAGGATAGATTAAAGAAACCACCTGTTCAAGAAAAGCAAAAGACTAGACCTGTCACAAAAGGCGAACATTGGAAGCAAACAAAATTACAACAACAGTTATCCAGTCCAAACAGAAAAGAGTATCTGATTGAAACCGATCATTCTAAACAACCTGTTAAAAAAGGAAACCCACCTGTCCAAGAAGAACGTTCCCGATTAAAAAATAATCGAAAAATCATCAAACGCCCTTCTAAACCCCTAAAACGAACAAGACAAAAGCAGATTAAGAAACGGTTCGTGCAAACAAGTAGGAGGAAACGCTGATGAAGATGATGAGATTAAAAATCACGTTAATTACTTGGGGATTAGGATTTATTGCGTTGTTTGGGCTATTAGCATTTGTAGCTATTTTTATATCGGATGAAGAACATTCATCAGATGGTGGTGACTTCATTGGTGAGTTAGGGGGTATATCGGTTTCTGCGGATGTGTTAAAACATCAAGCAATGGTAGAAAAATATGCGAAAGAGTATGGCATTCTTGAGTATGTTTCGACACTACTTGCCATTATTGAAGTGGAGAGCGGTGGCAAGTTAAAAGATGTGATGCAGAGTAGTGAATCGTTGGGACTACCGCCCAATACTTTGAATACCGAAGAATCCATTAGGCAAGGCACAAAATATTTTGCGGATTTATTAAGTTCCGCAGAGCGAAGTGGTGTTGATGGCAATACAGTTATTCAGGCTTACAACTATGGTGGTGCCTTTATTGATTATGTCGCAAAACAAGGAAACTCTTACTCTTTTGAACTAGCTGAAAGCTTTGCGAGAGAACGGTCAGGGGGCAATAAAGTCACATACTCGAATCCGATAGCCGTAAAGAAAAACGGGGGCTGGCGTTATCTTTACGGCAACATGTTTTATGTTGATTTAGTGAGTCAGTATTTCATTTCTCCTCAATTTGATGACAAAATGGTTCAGATGGTCATGAATGAAGCCTTAAAGTATGAAGGTTTCCCCTACGTTTTTGGTGGTGCGAATCCGAATACATCTTTTGATTGTAGTGGACTGACACAATGGAGTTATCGGAAAGCTGGGATTAACTTACCACGTACAGCACAACAGCAATATGACGCAACCGAGTCGATTCCTTTATCGGAAGCAAAACCAGGTGATTTAGTATTTTTTCATTCTACCTATAACGCGGGTACGTATGTTACCCATGTTGGAATATTTGTTGGAAATAATCAGATGTATAATGCAGGCGATCCAATAGGCTATGCGGATTTGACGTCTTCTTACTGGCAAAAGCACCTAATTGGAGCCGGACGGATTAAACAATAGAAAGGGTTGGTTCAGATGAAAGGATTATTTAAGAAGGTAGACAAGCAAACGAAAGAAACAAAACCTAAAAAAATAAAAGTAAAGACGATCGGTCCACGTAAAAAGTTAGTGATGATGTTATGGATAGTCCTCATTGGAAGCCTAGCCTTTGGGATATATAAAAACTTTACAGCGATTGATCAGCATACCGTTCATGAAAGAGAAATCATCGAAACAAAAATGATGGACACGAATGCGATAGAAAGTTTCACGAAAAACTTTGTGAAAGACTACTATACTTGGCAAAACGAAAAAGATTCCATTGAACAACGCGCGGAAAAGATCAATGACTACTTGACAGAAGAATTACAAGCTTTAAATATTGATACTGTTAGAGATGATATTCCTACTAGTTCCAGTGTGAGTAATATTGATATCTGGTCAGTATCACCAGAAAGTGATAATACCTATGCGGTTGTTTATTCGGTAGATCAAAAAATTATAGAAGATAAAAATAGCGAAAGGGTCCGATCCACCTATCGAATTTTGCTTCATCAAGATAATGCAGGAAACTTAGTAATTACACAAAACCCTACCTTTTGGAGCATACCGAATAAATCAGATTATGAGCCACAACAACCTGAAAGTAATGGAACAGTCGATTCCGATACGGTGCAAGAAGTGACAGAATTTTTGGAGACATTCTTTACATTTTATCCGACTGCCACGGATAAAGAACTTGCTTATTATGTGAAAGATCATGCTTTGCCGGTAATTAATCAAGAGTACGTCTTTTCTGAATTAATCAATCCTGTATTTCATGAAAAAGAGAACCAAATAAAAGTCTGGGTCACAGTAAAATATTTAGATGAGACGACCAAGGCAACACAATTCTCACAGTATAAATTGACTTTAGAGAAAGATAGGAACTGGATGATTGTAGAATAAAAATAATCTAGTACACTTCCATGTATAAGAACACACCACTTATTTTTTAGAGAAGTAATAAGTGGTGTGTTTCATCATGTGACTAAACGAATATTTTTATATCTCTTTTGTAGGCTGACTTTCCGTTATAATGCGCGATATAATAAGTAAAACTTTTTATATGTATGCGTAAGGAATTAGGCTAATAAAGGAGGAATTATATGATTAAAGAGAATGAAAAGAACATTTATTAAGGCATGGATTAAATCAAAAATTGTATTTTTCGGAAATAGAAGAAAAACTGGTTAGAGTCACCTATAGTTTGATGGCAGACAGTGTGTACACAATAGACTGCGCTATTCCAAAATTAATTAAAGTTATTGAACTAATTGAGCTAGAACAGCAAACTATCATGCTTGAAATTAATCGTATATTGGAATTATCTGATGAGGTTTATGAAGTATAAGAAAAGCATTGTGTGTAATAGCAATGTTTTTCTTTTTGTGCGCCCGGCATGGGTTATAACTTGGTGGTGAAAGTCCACTACAGACTTGGCAGTAGGAACTGTTAGCGAAAAGCAAGGGTGTCTTGGGTGACCAAGAATCTGAAGGAAGCTGGACGCAAAATCCCGAACTGACGAACAGAAACTGTATATAAGGCTGAATTGGAATGGACGAGTTTGCAAGACAAAACAAAGTCCGATACTGCACGAGTTCCATACAGTAAATACAGCAGTTACATGGGAGGAAGGTTATAGCTCTTACCCGGGGAGATCTGCATGGTACGCTTTTGAATAAAGTAACTATTATCGCAAGGTGATACTGAACATGCAGAGGTCAGTTCAATCCATAGTACTGATAAGGTCTACTGAAAAGTAGAAAGAGGGAAGGGATTGACAATGTTAATCTCAAGGTATTGTTAACGAAAAGTATAAATGACACTGTTAACGTCTATTAGTTTAGGCGACTATTTACAGGAGAATATGATGGAATCAGACGGTATTGTAAAAGTGTGTTGCATACTTTTGCCAAACAGACTAAGAAGTGATTAACATTGAACCGCCGAATACGTGATTCGTATGTTCGGTGGTGTGAGAGGACGGGAGTTAATCACTCCCTCCTACTCGATTTGATCAATCCTCGAAATCAATCTTTAACAAAGAGATGTTTCATATTCAAACGCCCAAATGATAGATGTTTGTTTAATAATTGTATGAATAAATACAAAAAACAACATCACTTTTAAGCTTATTTTTATCCATAATGGTTACAAATGCTATCGGTTATGTTAAATGGTACTTTTAATTGGATTTATTACTATCGCATTTGGGCATATTTAAAGCTTTGTATTCATGCTTATTTAAACCATTCTTTATTGTAAAAATAATTGAACAGATTGTTGTTTTACAACTCTATGACATGAACATGTTATCCTAAATACTGAGGTGATTATATTGGCAAAGATATTAATTGTAGAAGATGAAATTCCAATAAACGAATTAATCAAAAGGAATCTGCAATCTGTAGGACATGAATGTATTTCAGTCTTTGATGGGGCAGAAGCATTGAAAGAAATATCAAAGAAGGATATAGATCTTATTCTATTAGATATTATGCTTCCGGAAATTGATGGTTACGATGTGTTTCAACAAACTTGTGGAATTCCTACCATATTTTTAACAGCTAAACACAGCTTAACGGACAAAGTGAAAGGTCTTAAATTAGGTGCGGATGATTATATAGTTAAACCATTTGAAATGTTAGAATTACTAGCTAGGGTTGAAGCAGTTTTAAGGCGTACGAAGAAAGTAAGTGATTCATTTGATATTGATGGGCTTCATGTTGATTTTTCAAGTAGACAAGTATACCTAGATGGAGAACTTGTTGAATGTACACCTAAAGAATTTGATTTACTTGAAGTAATGATAAATAATCGCAATATTGCACTGTCTCGAGAAAAGTTACTAGATCTTGCTTGGGGATATGATTTTGTAGGAGATTCAAGAACGGTTGATAACCATATTCAAAAGCTAAGAAAGAAGTTAAATATGGAAAATAGAATAAAAACGGTTTATAAACTTGGTTATCGGTTGGAAGTGTAAAGATGAAATCACGGACTTTTTTATTAACACTCATACTTTTTCTTTTCTTTCTTAATAGTGGAATATTAATCGTTTCAACGATAGCGCTTAAAAGTAATCTAGATAATGTTAAAGATCGGAGTTTAAGAGAACATTATTTTATTGTGTCGTCATTTATGAAGGATGTAAAAGCTTTAGAAGGGAGGGGAACCTCTCTTGAAGATGCGGTGGAATCACTTTATGATTCGTACAATCGTTTTTATAGCGGACAAAAAGTAATCATTACAATCGCTCTGGATGGGGAGCAACTGTTTTCGGATGTAAATCATCATACTTTTAAACCCTCCGAAACTTCACGACTGATGAAGAGCAATGAACGTCACGTATTAACAAAAAAAATTGATGGTAAGGAACATATTATTGTGGAAGGAGCTTTACCATCTCCTTATGATAGATATACATTTACATATTATTATGATATTTCTACTATACTTCACTCGTGGCAGACAATGACAATGAAGTTGCTTATAGCAGGTATGTGTTTTGGTGGATTATTAGCCATTTGTTTATTCTTTGTTTTGAACCGCATTTTTAAGCCACTACAGGAAATATCCACTGTTTCTAGACGAATTGCACAAGGGGAGTATAATAATCGAATTACAATTAAAGGTAAGGATGAACTTGCCGAAATGGCGGCCAGCTTTAATCACATGGCAGACGAAATACAAAATAAAATTCAGCAAATTACGGAAGCTTCCAAACAAAAGCAGCAATTTATAGACAATTTAGCGCATGAACTAAGAACACCGCTAACGTCTATTTATGGCTATGCGGATTATATTCAAAAGGTTGTTCGAACAGAAGAGGATAAATTATTTGCGACTAATTTAATCATGTCTGAAAGTCGGAGATTACAGAATATTGCTAACCGACTATTATATATGGCGACCTCTCGTGAAAATGTAATAGAGAGGGAAAACATTCAAATAAAAGAATTAATTTGTGGTGTTAAACAATCTTTATCTATGAAAGCGAACGAAAAAGGAATTGAATTAATCGATGAATGTAAGTTTGATACACTTTTTTGTGAGGCCGATATGATCCATGTTTTGCTCGTTAATTTGATTGATAATGCTATGAAAGCATGTGAAAAGAATGGGATGATCAAGGTGTCTGCACGGATTGAAAATGAGAAAAAGGTCATTTCGGTACAGGACAATGGGAAAGGGATGACAGCGGAACAACTTAATCATATAACAGAGCCATTTTATCGGATAGACACTTCACGTACTCGCTCGATCGGTGGAGCAGGATTAGGTTTAGCACTATGTAAGGAGATTGCAGAAAATCATGAGGCAGAGCTAAAGTTTATATCGAAGGAAGGAGAAGGGACAACTGTTAAAATCATTTTTACAACTCCATGATAAGTTTGGGACAGTTTGATAACTTACCATCGATACACTTAGTTTTGAATGCAAAATAATCAAGGAGATGAAGAGACGAGTATGATGATTAAAAAAGAAGTAAAGAGAATAGCACTTGGGTCGATAGTAGCTGTGATATCAACTACCGTAATTTTTAGCGGTGCAAGTCTAGGGGTAAAAGCATTAGAAGTTAGTAAAAATCAAGTAGTTAAAACTAATTATAACATCTTTGATAATGGATCGACGAATGGTAAAGTACCATTGGATTATGAACGACAAGATTACGAAGTGAAGTTAATTGGTAAAAACCAACCATCAGAAAATGATATGAAAATAGAGGAAGCGGCAGAGCTTGCTAGTCAGAATTTATGGAGAACTTTCCGTGTTAATTTAAGTGGTCAAACCATTGAAATGAACTATGAACCTGCTAGTAAAGTGCAACCACGGGCTACATGGGGGGCAACTGTTAAGATTAATGAGAATTTATCGTATGATTTCATGCTTGATGCTATAACAGGGGAAAGTTATTGGATAGAAAAAAGAGCATATCATCAGGCAGATATTAGTGAAGGTTTGAATAAGGAATTGCTACAAAATCATGAGGAATATCAACAGATAGTAAAAGAATTAGTTGAAAAGTATCAACTTTTACCAACGAAGATAAAAGCAATCGACTATATTTCACAAGGATATGATCGAAATGAAATCAATAATAAAAACGCTAATATTACGTTCCAAGTAACATCCGAAGATGATAAAAAGATTCAACTAATGATTTCCACATATAATAAAGAGTTACTTTCTATAGGGTACGATGGCTGGCTTGAAGAAGCTGAACGGCTTGAACAACGATTAGAGAAAAATCTGAATAATGACGCTATACCTTTAAATATTACAGATGAGCTTGTTAAAGAAGTAGAGGAAACGAATACACCGATCATTATTAACGAGTAAATAGAAGATGGTTACATTACCAAAAATTGGGGGAGTAATCTAATCTATTTCAATATTCTTAGCCAACGTTTAGGTATAGCTACAAACAGAAACTATCTAGAAATTCCTGGTTTTAAATACATTTACAAGTATTTTATGTTTGTAAGGGAAGGTGAGAAAACTAGAAGTAAAGTACTGAAAAATCACATTACCATTTTAGTGATAATTGATCTTGGGTATGGGAACACAATAGCATAAAAATAAGACGTTCAATTAAAATGGGCGTCTTATTTTTATGCTTGAAAATGAAGAGTAGAGGTGAAATATGACTAACGTTAGGATGTTTATTCGATGGAATGGATGTAATATAACAGAGGCATTTTATCGGATAGATACTTCATGTACCCGCTCGGTGGGGAAGGAATAGGTTTAATGCTATGTGAGCTGATTGTAGAAAATCATAAGGCGGAACTAAAGATTATTTTGAAGGAAGAGAATGGAGCAATTGTTAAAATGATTTTTACAACTCCATGATAAGTCTGAGACAGTTTGATAACTTCTTATCGATAAACTTAGATTTGAACACTGATGAGATGAAGAGGAGATGAAAATTGATGATTAGAAGTATAAATATGAAAAAATCAATACTTAACACCATGTTAATAGTTGGATTATGTACCCTATTAACAGGATGTTTAGGTGTGAAATCAGAAAAAGAAAAGAACCATACGGATAAGAGTATAGAAAGTGAATCACCCGCAGATATATTTACTAATGAATCATCCGAACAGTCACTAGGTGCTTTTTCTTTTGGCCCTGTCTCGGATCATGATGAACGGGATATATATGAATACAGTGGAGAGGACATTCGTATTCCTTTCCAAGTAGCTGGAATGGACAAGAAAGGAAACTCAGATTTTGGCTTGCTTGTTTTTTTAGACGGGGTATCGCAGCCTTATAGAATTGAAGAGAGTAATGGAGCATCTAGTAAGGAACAGGTTATGCATAAATTCTATTTGGAAGGTGAAGAATCTAAACAATTTGAAATTGTGTTTACACCAATAATTGGAAAAAAAGGGGAGAAAGTTGCAATCGATTTTGCAACGGTTTTTCAGCCTGATTATGTCCCGGAGGATGAGACTGCAACGAATTATGGAGTATACCATGATTTGAATGCCACTCTTCCGCAAGAAGTGCATTTTAAAACTGACATTCCGAATTCTGCTAAACATAGTATCTATTCACAATCCACTATCCAAGAAATTCCAGAAGAAGTTAAGAGTCAAAATGATATATTCCAAATGGAAGGAAGCTCTGATATTTTTGATGAAATGACGATTGTTGAATTGCTTCCTGAGGATGAGAGTAGTGAAATGATTTCTGCGAAAAATGGTAAGGCGAAGATGAAGTTTCGTATCTATGGTGGCCCTGAGGTAACATATCGCACTACGATTTTTGTAAATCATATCCCGGTTCAAGTGCTTGGTTCTGATTTCATAGAGACATCACTACAAAAAGGCAAGATGAATACAGTAGAGTTTGAATTGGATACGAGTACTTATGGGAAGGTGAACACGGTCTACGCCATTTCTGTTGTTGCAGGTAAAGGTTATTTGACTAATGCTGAATCACCACTTAAAACGAAATCGATACTATTACTAAATGAATCATAATGGAGATGTGCGCAGTGAAAAAACAATATATTATATTATTCTTCTTAATGTGTATAGTATTGTTACTTACGGCTTGCCATCAGGACGAGAAGCTGATTAACAATACTAAGGATGAAAAAAGTAAAAAGCCAAATGATTCAATTGCCTTCAGTGATGATTTAAGTGAGTCTGAAAATGTAGTTCATGATTTGACATTTGATTATGGGACAAATCGTCTCGTTCTATTTGACCTTGTGGATAATGTCGAACAGGAATCGATTGAGTTAAATAAGAACAGCTTTGTCAAGAACATCATGAAATGGAATCAAGGCTATGCAGTTGAAGTGTTGTTGTCTGATGAGCCAGTTCAACTAAAACAAACGTCCGAGCTAGATATCGTCACTTATCCCGAGAAAATTAATGGCATTCTTGTTCAATTGTATAATGAAAATCTAAAGCTACAAAACGAGATTGATTTAACCGAAATTTTGCCTGAGGAGATTGTTGAAGGTGAAGCATCTGTAACTGTCTCGAATGACGGAAGTAAGATTGCTTGGGGATATATTACAGACTTATATATGTATGATCTCAATAGTGGTGAGCTGACAACGATTTTGAATGACACAACGAATCAAGTGAACTTTGAGAAGATTGCATTTACACGAGATAATCGTAAATTAATCTTCATCGGAAGTCAGCCTGATCACGATGAAGCTGAATTGAGTTACGGAATGATTGAGCTGGACACTAAAAAAATATCGGTTCATACCGAAAATCAGTTTCTAGGGAGCGATATTCAGATAACGAATCAATATGCCAGTATTACTGATGTCACGGATCCAATAAGTAACATGTCGAGTGGCAAAGTTCTGATTGTTGATACTCAGACGGGAGAAGGCTTTATGGTGAAAGTAGATGGAGAAGAAAGTACAATGGCCAGAATAACGGAGGACGGGAAATATTTGCTTGCAGTGAAACAAGAGAACGAAGGTAACTATCGAATTCGTCAATATCAGCTACAAACTGGAAACGTAGTGAAAGAAGAGAACTTTGAACCGGTGCAACAAGAAAGTAAAGTGTTAGCCATCAATCCCACACAAAATTCAGCTGTGTATCAAATAATCGTGTTTACGGAAAGTAAATATTACTTCTTTTCATTTAATAGTGGGGGATAATTGAGATGGAACTTCAATTTGATCAAGTTAAGAAAATGTATGGTAAGCAGCTAGCTTTGGATCACTTTAATGCTACCCTATCTGAAGGTGTATATGGATTGTTAGGACATAATGGGGCGGGCAAGACTACGTTGATCAGTATCCTAATTGGAATTTTAGAGGCAGACGAAGGCAGAATCCTGCTAGATGGAGTCGATGTTAAACAAATGGGAACTAAATATTTAGATCGAATCGGTTATTTGCCGCAATATCCTTTGTTTTATAAAAATTTCCGTATTGATGAATTTTTGAAATATATGTGTGCGTTGAAAGGAATCCCGAAAAATCAGGTGAACAGCAGAATAGAAGAAGTACTAGAGTTGGTCAATCTAATATCTGCATATAAGAAAAAAATTTCTGCATTGTCAGGTGGAATGAGACAAAGACTTGGTATTGCGCAAGCGATTTTGAATCGTCCGGAAATTCTTGTGCTTGATGAGCCGACAGCTGGACTAGATCCAGGAGAGAGAATTCGTTTTCGCAATATTATTTCTAGATTATCCAAAGACAAGTTGGTATTACTTGCGACTCATATTGTTTCCGATGTGGAGTATATTGCGAAGGAAGTTCTGATTTTGAATAAAGGCAAGTTGGTGATGCAAGGTTCCCCAGAGCAACTTGAGAATGGCATCAAGGGAAAGGTATGGGAAGTTATCGTAAGTGAAGAAGAAATCGAATCGGTGGTTGAGAAATATCAAGTCAGAAATATAAAACGTTTAGAAGGCGAGTTCTCCTTGCGAATTGTTAGCGAAGATGCTCCTCCTGGAAGATGTAAAAAAGTTCAACCTTCGTTGGAAGATGTGTTCCTGTCCATTTTTGAAAAATAAACTAGGAGTATTCAGTTATGCTAAGACTTGTTTATTATGAAATCCGTAAAAATTATTTAAGACGCTATATTTTAGCTGCCATTGTCCTATTCGTTATACTAAATACATGTATGATTTATCGAGGGTATTTAATCGGAGATGGATTAATGGGTTATTTTATGCCACATTCAAATGAAACAAAAAAAGATTGGGAATTCTATCATCGTATGCATAAGCAGTTAGATGGACCGTTAACTACGGAAAAAGCCAGATTTGTTTATGAAGAGTATGAACGGCTCTCGTCTTTGACGACGGATGGAACGTTTAGAAATAAACAATTTGATAATACATATACGGGGTATATATATTCTGATTATCGAATGATTGCCCAATATTTTTATCACCCGATGAAATATGCTGCTAACTATGAGAGTCATTTAGGAGAGGTAGTTGAAAGGGCAAAAGAAAATGTCGATTTCTATAGTAAGTATAAAAATAAACTAGAACTCGCTAAATCTAAGTATATCGTGAATCATTATAATGGGAGAAAAATTACCGTTTTCTATGATGGAAAACCTTGGGAGTTATTGTTCAACTACCGTTTCTCGGATTTACTTATTTTATTGCTCCTGTTGCTAGGACTCGTACCGATATATGTGAACGAGAAAGAAACGCGAATGGAAGATTTGATTTTGTCGAGCAGAAAAGGGAAGGGAAACATGGGAATGGCTAAGATGCTGTCAATAGTAGTATATATAGCATTTCTGCTGCTGATTTTCTCTACCTTGAATGTAGCGACATTTGGGGTTCTCTATCGACTCTCGGGTTCCGAAATGCCAGTCTATGCTATTGAAGCTTATCAATATACACCCATTTCACTTTCTGTAGGCTCTTTTTACATATTATTGCAAGTGATCAAATTGGTAGGCTTTTTAGCCATTGGGAGTTGGCTGTGTTTTTTGTCAACATGGTTTCAGCGTACACTTTATCCATATATGCTTAGCCTTCTGTTGATGGTAGGTGGCATCTTTACGAGTGGTTATTTAGCCTCAATTGAGACAGGGAAGACAATATTGTCACTGTTAAGCCCATTTACTTTGCTTAAGGGAAATGAACTGCTGATGAAATTGTTAGGGATAAATATTGGAAATGCGTTTGTACTTAGATTAACAATTTGCTTGGTGATCCAACTTATGCTGTCAGTATTGTTATATTTTATGATTCGCTTGTTCAGTACCAGAGTAAAATTAAGTAGAAGAAGCCTGTTCCCTGTTAAAGAAGGTGTTTGATATGTTGTCTCTAGAATGGAAAAAACTTCTGATTAAACAAAAAGGATTGTTTATCATTGGGTTGATGATTTTATTAAAAGTTATTTTGACGTTACAACAAGGGTATGATTCAGATATGATTATCGATCGAAATCCAGAAGCATACGCCACGTATATTAACCTCTTTGAGGGTAAATTGACTGAAGCCAAAGAACAACAATTGAAGGACGAATATTACGCCGTTACGAATGCCAAAGTTGAATTGGAAGAATTGATACAGAAGTGGAAAAGTGGAAGTATTGAAAAGGAATCTTATGAACAAGCAAGTGCGCAATATTATGAGCGGCTCAAGAACCAGGCGGTATTTAATAAGATTTATAATCAATATTACTACGCAATGGAAAATCCAGAAAAGAGATATTTGATGGATGAAAGAGGATGGGAAACATTACTTAGTAACAGTATGCCAGATTTCGTATTACTTCTCACTTTGATTATTGTATTAACACCATTGTTTTGTTATGAGTATGAGAATGAGATGGACATGTTGCTTTTGTCAAGTTCTAAGGGGAAATATGAAACAGGTGTTGCTAAGCTCACTATTGCTGCGATACTTGCTGCGACGATTACTCTTTTATTTACGGTTATCGAATATGTCAGTCTTGCTTGGCATGTAGGGATGGAGAATGGACATTTTCCACTACAAAGCTTGCAGTTCTTTGCAAGTAGTGCTTACGATATCACGCTCAATCAAGCATTGTTACTACTTGTATTTATTCGTATGATAGGAGCAATTTTGTTTGCTGGATGTATCTGTTTAGTAAGTATTATTAGTAAGAAAACGATTATTACTTTATTTGTAAGTAGTATTCTAGTTTTCCTACCTTACATTTTATTTTCAAATAAAATATTGCTTTATTATCTTCCATTGCCTTCAGGTCTACTTATCGGCACTGGGTATTTATGGGGAACTATTTATAATAGTATACTTACCGATCAGGGGGATATTGAAAAAATTGTCCAATTCCAGGCAATACGAAAGGAAATGTTCTTATTATTGATGGGGGGCTATATTATAGAGATTATTCTCGTTTATTTATATAGTCTCAAGAAGTATGCAAAACTCATATTGAGAACACAATTAAAATATAAAAAGTGGAAAAAATCCCCACTTACTCTTATTTTTCTTCTTATTAGCTCATTGATCATAAGTGGATGTGAAAATCAAGATAAGGAAGGGGATCTATTTACTTATGAAAGTGATGGACCATCGGGGTCTAGAGAGACGGCTGGATATGCAATTAATCTTGATGTGGAAAAAAATATCATTACAGCAAGACATATTGGTACAGATGAAGAAATTATATTGACACGCGAGCCGTTCGAACAGGAAGAAATAATCAATACTATATTCATCCGAGATGGCTGGTGTTATTATGTTACTAAAATAGTAGATGTGGAAGGGATTCGAATATACGGTATTAATCTAAAGGACTTCCAACAGAAGGTTATTTATAACAGTGTGCACGAGAATAGTGAAGACTTTTTTGGTTTGTATGAGAATACGAAAGACTTATTTGAAATAACCACTAATAATTCTGATTGGAAAGAGTTTAACCAGATTTATTCTCAAGTTTCTTACTTAGTAGTGAATGATAATAATATTTATTATGTCATGAATTCGGAGTTGGTACAGATTAACCGTAAAACAGGAAAGGAGAAAATAGTCGCTCGTGGTGTGAATGATGGTTTATCGATGGTCTATCATAATGGTGATTTTTACTATATAGATTATCAGTATCGACTTAGCGTATTCAAAGAACAAGACGATAAAGTACAAGTGCTAGATTCTATTTATACCGATAATTTCTATATTGAGGATAGTTGGTTGCATTATAGAAGCTTACTCGATGATAAAAAAATTTTAATTTATAAACTAGATCAATAAAGTTAAATTACAATGAAGAAACACTATGCGATTTTATCATATAGCTTTGTAACATTAAGATATTCACACAATATTTGTTTGAAGCGAAAGAAGTAGACATAATCATGAAGAAACAGAAAATATTTATTAGTATTACTTTTATACTAGGTAGAGAATTGCTTAGATTTTGTTCCACAAATAGACCATTTTGTGAAAGGTTGGGGGGAAAATAAAATGAAAAAAAGCATATGAATTGTGATAAGTGTAATTTTAATCATTGTTATAGCAACTCCTTTTGTATTTATTTACTTGTTGAACAACGGAAATCCTTATACAAAATATTTAGCAAATAAAAATGTACCAGTTTATTTGGAGGAACAGGGATACACAGAAAGCGACATAGAGGAATCGCATTTTGTGAAGCCGAAACACGTCATAAATAAAGATTTTTATCATGGTCATTACATGGTTGTTTTTAAAGACGAACCAGGCGTGGCGTATTATTATGGAATAACTAAAAAAGGCAAACGGGTTAAGCAATTTTGTGAAAAGGATAAGTTATTACCCGATAGTGTTACAGATGTTTTTGAAGGTGAGACAATGCATAGTGAAGAAAAATGTATTTCTTCTTTGGAAAATCGAAATTAAACAATAGGGCGTGATTGTAGAGAATCGTTATTTTCCTTATTGAAGTAACGAGTGCGTTAGTTGAATAAGACATTATTACTAAATAGAACTTTCCAAAAACGAAAGTTCTATTTTTTACCTTTGTTCAGTTGTTTTTTTATCTCGGAAAACTTTGGCATTTCATAAAAATTTTTGTTGAAGGTTATGAAAGGGGAAATCATCACCCACCTTTGCAGTTGCGAAGGGAGAGGAAGTGCACGATAGAACCAGATCGCACCGAATGGCAAGTTCGCTGTGCATTCAATGCTTTTTGTAAACGTGTATTGAAGAATGAAGCAATCCATACTTATAACGAAAGGCGCCAACAACAAGCAAGGGAGATGACATTTTCTGATCTCACATCACAGGAAGAAAATCAACTCTATATCTTAGATAACCAATATGAAGGAGAAGAAGGAGAAAGTTTTCAAGTGGCTGGAAAGAAAATCACTCTGAAATTACTTGCTGAAGCCATGCGTACCTTGCCAAATACAGCTTAAAGTAATAATGACAAATTAAATTTTAATTTTATCACCTCTTTAAATACTGATTTTTTCAACATGCGGTATAATGAATCAAGTATTTTACGTATAAGCGTGGGAAAAAGATAGCAATATAGCGAAATGAAGTAAGTTTATTTATAAGAAAATAGCAGGGACTACTTCGATAGACTATGCAATTTTTAAATTAATAAAGTTATTAGTCTACTAAAACTAGAACAGAGAGCTTTTCATTATTATCGTTTCTTCACTATTCATCATTACTTAAAGTATAATGTCTTGATAAGGATGGCCTTTTTGATAAAAAATAGATAATTATTTTATATTATTGATAGGGTGGATTGGAGGGGAAAAGTTTGAACAATAGAATATTAATTGTTGACGATGAGGAAGACGTGGTAAATTTATTGAAAGACTACTTTGAAATGAATAATTATTCAATATTAACGGCTAAAAATGGAATTGAAGCTATGAAACAAGCGGAAAAGCAACCAGACTTGATATTACTTGATATAAATATGCCAGATTTTGATGGTTTCGAAGTTTGCAAGCGAATTAGGAATTTTGTTTCTTGTCCAATCTTGTTTCTAACTGCCAAAGTACAGGATACGGATAAAATAAATGGTTTTGCTGTTGGTGGTGATGATTATGTTGTGAAACCCTTTAGCCTTGAAGAATTAGGTGCAAGAGTAGCTGCACATTTAAGACGGGATCAACGCCAAATGAATAAAGATAAAGCAAATTTTATGGGTGAACTTATTATAAATTATACGACGAAAGAAGTCTTTTTTCGAAAAGAGAAAATTAATTTTACTAAAAAGGAATTTGAGATTATTGAATTCCTTTCCATGAACAGTGGACAGATTTTTGATAAAGAACGAATCTATGAAAGTCTTTGGGGATGGGATAGTGAAGGAGACAGTTCCGTCATTGCGGAACATATCCGTCGAATACGTACAAAGCTATTAGCTCATGGAACGAAGACTCACATTGAAACCGTGTGGGGAGTTGGATATAGATGGGTAAGATAAAAAAGGCATTTCTGAATATGTCGATTACCGTTAGTTTCATGATTCTCATGCTTAGTTTTGCTGCCATTGCAACTTTGTTATCGTTCGCAACGTTAGAATATTCACAAAACCTCTCCTATAACATTAAAATATCATATTTACAATCGGGAGTAATACCCTACACAGAAGCTATTGATGACTCTGGTCAAAGTATCAGAGAATATGATACTAAGAACTTGAAAGACTATTTTACAGTTAATGATAAATTTTTGTATATTCTATATCAAGCTCTTCCTTTTGTACTCATCCCTATATTTTGCATATGCTCTTTAGTAGGTGTTCCTTTGCTATTTTATATAATAAAACTAAAAAAGCCAATGGAATTAATCATTTCTGGTGCAGATAAAATATCTAAAAATAACTTGGACTTTGAAATTCAATATGATACCAAAGATGAAATGGGAAAGTTATGCCAAGCATACGAGAAAATGCGAGCTTCTCTCGAAATAAACAATCACAAATTATGGAGGGCAATGGAAGAACGAAAAAAGCTAAACGCAGCATTTTCTCATGACTTAAGAACCCCTTTGACTGTTCTCCGTGGTCATACAGATTTTCTTGAAAAATATATCCCAGAAGGTCGAGTTTCGATGAATAAAATACATTCCATTGTTAGGATAATGAATAATCATATTTTACGTTTAGAAAGTTTTGTGGAAAATATGAATACGATACAAAGGCTAGAAGAAATTGACATATCACTGAAATTCATATCTTTTGATGATTTTAGTAGTCAACTTCAAGAAACCGCGAAAATATTGGGAAAAGACAAACAGGTTGCGTTTTCGATAAATACCAATCTTTCAAATATCAATGTTGATTTGGACGTAATTTTACAAGTTTATGAAAACTTGTTATCAAATGCTGTGCGGTATTCAAAACACAATATTACAATTGCTTGTGAAACAAAGGGAAATATTCTAAAAATAATTATTACAGATGATGGTGTAGGCTTTTCAAAAGAAGCACTTCAAGATGCTACAAATCCATTTTTTCGTGATCAACATGAACCCGATAAGGATCATGCTGGACTTGGTCTTAATATTTGCTCAATCATATGTAAAAAACACGGTGGAAATCTTATACTAAAAAATGATCCAAATGCTGGAGCACAGGTTACAGCAACCTTCAAAATATATAATACAATTTGAAAAAATAGATAAAAAATAGATAAACATATTTTATACTCTCCTTGTAAGGAAGAAATTATATTTCTATCTTATTAGGAGAATTTTTATTTTAAAGGGGGATCTCATTGAAAAAAATTAAATACATTATCAGTCTGATTTTATTCATCATTGTATTTGGTTTTATAGGAGAAATATATGTCTGGTATATAGACAGTTTTGAAACCTCATACACAAATGTCACCATGTATTTACAAAAAGATACGACGCAAGAACAAATGATCCAAGATATCTATCATGCTGCTGAAAAAGAAAATGTAGAAGTTTTTACAATAGATCAAGAAATAGAAAATATATTTTCTACTAAAAGAATTATATATGGAACAGACGGTGTTGAACCATACTTAAGTGATATTTCAAAAATTGAACCTGGTAATTTTCAAAGTATATTTCTAGGAAATGTCCAAATTGAATTCAAATCGCTTAAAGAAATAGAAGATATATCACAGACAGAATTATATCAAGTGATAGGAAGTAAAGATAATATTATTGAATTTAAGAAAGAATTAGTTAATCAATATGCTGGTAGATTTCCGCAAGATGGCTCGGGTAGCAATGAAAATTTATTTATAGTGATAGCTATATGGAGTGTTAGTCTCCTATTCATATTATTAATGACACTTTATGAAGTTGCCTTGATGAAAAAAGAAGTTATGATTCGAATTATTTGTGGAGAAAGCTTAATCAATGTAATAAATAAAAATATATGGTTGGACTTAGCTGTTTACGTTATTATGTTAACCATTATTCCTCTTGCATTGAACAGTTTTACAACACCAACTTATTTTATAGACATATCAATCATTGCTATCATTATTTTCTTACTATTAAATTCAATTATCTTTCTTTCCTTATATTTTACAGATTATAAAAAAGATATGGGATCAAGAGAATCTTCCAAAAGCGTTCTAAATTTAAGTTATATATATAAAATAATTTCAATCGTTTTAGTGATCATTGTAATGTCTAGTTGTATTGAACTTATTCATCAAGGTTCAGACTATTACCGCCAGAAAATTTTTTTTGAAGAGAAAAAAGAATATTCTTATATCGGATTTGGTTCACTTCATTATGATGTAGAGGAATTATACACTGACGCTTATCAACAATTCTCTGAAAAAGAAAAGGTATTTTCATTGGTGAATTTAGACACTTTCGGGGAAGTTAATGCAGAGTATCTCTTAGGGAATAGTGCGGCAATAGAGTATTTACAAGCACACATCCCAGACATTGGAAACTTTTCCTTTAAAGAAAAAATATATTTTATCATCCCCGATAAATGGAAAGATAGCCAAAAGATATATGATAATTCAATGGAAATCTGGACTTCTTATTATAAAGGAGAATATGATTATGAATTTGTACCATATAAAGAAAACGTGAATATCATCTATATGGCAAACTCGGGTAATATTTCTACTGGATTTATGAAAAATCCGATTATTATTTTGAATAATATGCCAAATGATAATAAATATTGGAATAGCACCTATATTAGTAATTCTAGTTTATTTAACATATCAGATAGAGAATGGTTATCATTTATATCAAAACATGAATTCGAGAATGAAACGTATTATCAAACAAATGCTTATGATTATTATATGCACCAATGGCAGCTATTTAAACGAAATATGTTTATTGGTATTGTGCTATTTATAGTGCTAATTATACTTGAAAGCATAATTATTAGAACAATTATAAGCTATGAATATCGAGTTAGAGCAATAGAATTAACACTAAAGAAAATTTTTGGATACAAACTTTTTGAAAGACATAAAAAATTATTATTAACAACTTTGATTTCAGGAATTATTAGTTTGTTTATAGCAACTATTATTTTCTATCTAATAGGACAGACATCAATATATATACTACTTGGTGGACTATCTATTCTATTTATTGAAATGATTATTCTATTATTTTACATCAATAAAACAGATAAAATAAATATCCAAAAGATCTTGAAGGGTGGTCAATGATGATTGAAATAAAAAATTTATCTAAGTCGTTTGGTGATAAAGTTCTGTTTAATGAATTTAACTTAACAATCAATAAAAGTGAGTTTGTTATTTTTTCTGGAAGAAGTGGCTGTGGTAAAACAACTCTTTTAAACATGATAGGTTCTTTGGAAAAAATAGATAGTGGAACAATTTATGTGGATGGAATAGATATTTCTAAAAGAAAAAATCAACAGCAATATTTCAGTAATAAAGTCGGATTTCTTTTTCAAAACTTTGCTCTTATTGAAGATAAAACAGTCTTTGAAAATTTAAAATTGATTAAGAAATCTAACCAATCAGGTACTACTATAGAAGAAGCTTTAGAGAGAGTCCAATTAGCAGATAAAAAAAATAGTAAAGTATATACCCTTTCTGGAGGAGAGCAACAGCGAATTGCTCTAGCAAGATTAATGATTAAAAAATGCGATTTAATTTTGGCGGATGAACCAACTGGCTCACTTGATAAAGAAAATGCAAATGAAGTTATGACTATCCTTGAAGATCTAAATAAAGAAGGTAAAACAGTCATTGTTGTGACACATGATGATGATATTAAAAACAGGTGCGAGAGAGTGATTCAATTATGAGTAAAAGTAAAAGAAAAAAATTATATATTATACTAACAGTTCTTATTCTCTTGTTTGGAGTATATAACTTAATTTGGTATTTTGTCACACAATCTAAGTACGATAATCTTTCTAAAAAAATGGACGAGGTTGTAAAAAATAGAAGTTACGTTCTCAATGCAGGAGATGGATACGTATATAATGTAAAATATCCAGATTACCTTACTTTCATAGGAAATTTAGGAGTATCAGATGAAAAAAATGAAATGTCTTTAATTATTTGGCCTTCTCTTTTTAATGGAGATAATGAATACGGAGTAAGAATTATCGACGAAGATGAGAGTTATGAAATAATGGTAGATAAAGACATGAAAGCTGAGGATAGTGAAATTAAGGATATTGTAAATAAATATAAAGATGAGATTCAAATACTTTTTCAAAAAGCAGATGAAAAATGGGGTATTATCGAATAGTGCGTTACTAGGAAAAAGTAACATTCGGAGTAAAGTCGTTTTTGTAGAATTATTCCAATCTACTATACTAATAGCCTTTTCAAGTGTATATGGTAGAAAAACAATTGATTCTGCCATAATTTATTAATCGCCATATTTAATAAAATAGTAAACTTTTCCGTCCAACTGACTTAGGTTCAGTTGGGCTTTTTGTTACTTCATTTCAATTTTTTTTAAGAAAATTACTCTTATTTTTGGCATTTCACAAAAAATCTTGTTGAAGGTTATGAAAGGGGAAATCATCACCCACCTTTGCAGTTGCGAAGGGAGAGGAAATGCATGATAGAACTAGATCGTACCGAATGGCAAGTTCGTTGTGCCTTTAATGCCTTTTGTAAACGTGTATTGAAGAATGAAGCAATCAATATTTTCAACGAAAGACAACAACGGCAAGCAAAGGAGATGACATTTTCTGATCTCACTCCACAAGAAGCGAACCAACTCTATACCTTAGATAAGCAATATGAAGGAGAAGAAGGACAAAGTTTTCAAGTGGCTGGAAAGAAAATCACTCCGAAATTACTTGCTGAAGCGTTGCGTACTTTGCCAATAGAAAAGCGTAAGACAGTCCTACTATACTATTTTTTTGATAAATCAGATGTGGAAATAGCTGAACTACTAGAGATTCCTCGTAGTACGGTTCAGTATAGACGGACAAGCTCTTTCAAAAGGTTAAAACGATTTTTGGAGGAACATGCAGATGAATGGGATGATTAATACTAATACGGAAAGAAATGAGCGTGGCTTGTTGCCGTATCCAATCATTTTAGCTGCAAATAAGGGTGAGCTAGAAGCAATGAAAGTAGTTGTTCTACATTATAGAAGCTATATGACAAGTTTATCCATGTGTAAGCTCCGTGATGAACAAGGAAACACTTATTGGGGCATCGATGAAGATACACGCGAACGCTTACGAACGAAGCTTATGCAATCTGTTTTAGCTTTCAAAATTTGAATACAGAATGGTTAGGTTTTCCCTTTCATTAATCATATATTTGTTCTTTGACAAAGAAAGCACGGAAGATTACGCCGTGCAGTATAAGCAAAAAATCAGATACGTTCTACTGATGATGAGCCACTTGATTCATACGCCATGACTTTCGTTAGAAACGAGCGATAATCTATGAATCTAATGTAATCGTGGTGGATTGCTGGCGATAACCCATCAGTATGGATAATGATACTCCTCTATCGTCATGGTTCGAGCGTTCAAAGCGTCGTAAGCTATGAGTAGAGCTGGAAGGAATACTTGCAGGGGTGAAATTCCCGTGGAGCTGTACCAACAGCTGTCTGATTTTAATTGATTAATTATAAGGGGGCGTGTTTTTTTGAAACAGAACTTGATTCCTTATAGTATGCAAATTGCTATGTTAAAACAACTGCTAACCCGTAAATTGATTACTGAGAAAGAATATTACATGGTTAAAAATAAATTAATGAAAGAATATGACATCATTTCTGATATTACAGGCTGAATTGTGTTTCTATTGGCGATACAATAGAAAGTAGATAGGGAACACAAAAGGAGGAGCTGTTATGTCAAAAGTAGAAGTGATTCGTGCCAATAGTGACTTAGCCAGCCGGAAGCGTGGAAAAGAAATAAAACAGCTTAGGGTAGCAGCCTATTGTAGGGTAAGTACAGATTCGGAAGATCAGTTAAATAGCTATAAATCACAAGTCTCTTATTATTCTGATTTAATTCAGAAAAATGTTGAATGGGTGTTAGCTGATATCTATGCAGATGAAGCCATCACAGGCACACAAGTAACGAAACGTGAAGACTTTCAACGAATGATCAATGATTGTATGAATGGAGATATTGATATGGTGATTACGAAATCAATATCTAGATTTGCAAGGAATACATTAGATACGCTGAAATATGTTCGGATGTTAAAAGAAAGAGATATAGCCGTTTATTTTGAAGATGAAAAAATCAATACATTGACAATGGATGGAGAATTGTTGCTTGTCGTATTAAGTTCAGTCGCACAACAGGAAGTTGAGAATATATCCGCTAATGTTAAAAAAGGTTTAAAGATGAAAATGCAACGTGGAGAGTTAGTTGGTTTTCAAGGATGCCTTGGTTATGACTATCATCCAGAAGATAAAAGTATTTCAATTAATGAAAAAGAAGCGGAAATTGTTCGTTATATTTTTCAAAGATATGTTGAGGGAGCCGGAGGGAGTATTATCTCAAGGGAGTTAGAGAATTTAGGCTACAAAACAAAGAGAGGTACTCCAACATGGGCTGAAACAACTGTACTCGGAATTATCAAAAATGAAAAATATAAAGGCGATATTTTAATGGGAAAAACTTTTACATTAGATCCCATTTCAAAACGTCGATTAGAAAACTTTGGTGAGGAAGATCAGTATTATTTACGAAATCACCATGAACCAATTGTCAGTGCTGAAATGTTTGATAAAGCACAGGAAATCAGAATGAGAAGAAATCGGGGACGAAATACAGTAGAAAATAACGGCGGGAAGCGAGAGAAGTATAGTCGTAAATATGCGTTTAGTTGTATGATTGATTGTACCTATTGTGGAGGTACACTAACAAGACGTAGATGGCATAGTTCAACGAAATATAGCAAAACTATTTGGCAGTGCGTTACAAGTACAAAGAAGGGAAAAAAGTTCTGTCCACACAGTAAAGGAATATCCGAAGAAGCTATTGAAAATGCCTTTCTAGAAAGTTACCGAATTATGTGTAATAATAACAAAGACGTATTGGAAGAATTTTTGCAACGAATGGAAGAAGCATTAAGTTCCAATACGGTTCATAAAGAAATAGCTAAAATAGAAAAAGAAATTCAAGGATTAGAAAACAAAAAGAATAAATTAGTGGATATGAGACTGGAGAATATTGTCGATAAAGATACGTATGAAAATAAATATAATTCACTTATGCAAGAGATTAATGAGAAAGTACAAACAAGAGAAAAGTCCTTATCGAATTTAGAAGAAGAAAAGGATATTAAAAAACGCTTGTTAGCTTTCAAAAAAGTATTGGAACAAAATGAAGTGATTGATACGTTTGATCGGTATGTATTTGAAAGTGTAGTTGACAAGGTAATTGTAGGTGGAGTAGATGAAGATGGAAACAAAGATCCTGCCATGATTACATTTGTTTATAAAACAGGTTTAAGTCATAGTCTAGATGGCAAAAAATTTAAACCTGTCCGAAGAAATGCGAAAAAAGATAATACAAAAACATCTAACGAATTGTGTTCACATACAGACAACGAGGATAATAAATTGTGTTCACATAGTAGTGACGACACATGTGGAGTGCTGTTCACTACTTGTTAAAACGGATAAATAAGGATATAACAGTGAGCAAGAGCCTTTCTATATGGAGAGGCTCTAGATTTTATGAAGGTATTTGCAATGTAGAAATCATTAGTGTTGCATAAACAAAAAATAAATTTGTCAAGTGTTTCCGACTAAAATTTAGTCGG
>NZ_VTQV01000046.1 GCF_008764245.1 Bacillus subtilis | reverse complement strand
AGACGAAGCGACAGGACGTCGCGATTGAGTCTGCCGCCAGGACGGCGCGATTTTAGCCGTTCAACCTTATTATCCAAGTTAGTACGTCGCTGAACAGGCGCTTGCGCTTTTGTTCTTATATCTCCCTAGGGTCGTCTTCAGGAAAGAAATCTATGGCTTCTTCAATATTGGTGGAGTCTTCTCTCATAAAGACTGACCCCCCGGACATTCCTTCATTGACCATTCGGTCGACATCCATATATAATTTATGACGACCTTCAAAGTCGGTATCAGGTAAAAATTCTTTTTTCTTTTCGCTTTTATTCATACCATCAGCCTCCTTCCATTTTAGTATGGAAGCGGACTGTGTTTTACATGCTCCTTAAATATTGGTAACCCTATTAACGTTCATAATCATAAATATGGAATATCATTAAATCATGAACCTGTTTCTCGAGCTTGTCTCTGCTTTCCAGGAATGTTAAAGGGCTCTCCCAATGAATTTGACCGTTGGGGTAATAAAGACCGGAAATTTTTCTTTGTTTGTAGAAAAAGGAGAATTTCCATCCTAAATGTTGCTGGTTAGGAAGAATTGTTTGAACTTGAAAATGTTGAAACATATTTCTCACCTCTTATGTAGTTTACCAAATAAAAGCAGATCGTTAAATAAAAAACCACGAACAATGCTTAGCTTCTACATCAAGGTTAGGGAACCTTCCTTTGCATGAAACGTAAGAAATAATATACGAAATTGGAGTTACACTACTCAGGAGGAATGAAAATGCCAAATTGGATATGGACGTTATTATTTATGATGGTGATTGGAGCAATCATTGGTGGTTTTACGAATTTCTTGGCTATTCAAATGCTCTTTCGCCCACACCGTCCCATTTATATTGGAAAATGGCAGCTTCCTTTTACACCAGGATTGATTCCAAAAAGGCAGAAGGAGCTTGCTACACAAGTTGGAAAATTAGTCGTGAATCATTTAGTAACACCTCAAAGTATACAAAAAAAGCTATCTGACCCAAAATTTAAGTATGAAATGGAAACATTAGTAAGCGATAAAGTTCATAGTTGGCTAGAGCAAAAATGGACAATTGAACAGTTGTTGCATTTTTTACAGATAGAAAATGCAGAACAAAAAGCGAAAGCCTATTTACATAGTAAAGTGAAACAAAAATACGCATCTTTAAAACAAAAATATGCGGATGAACCGTTTATTGAACTGGTACCAGAGGAATGGGGTATGAAGGTACAAGAAAAAATCCCTGAGCTTTCCGACAAAGTCTTAGAGAAGGTGATTGCTTATTTTTCTAGTGAACAAGGAAGAGAAAAAATAAATACAATGATTGAGGATTTTTTTCAGGACCGAGGACGAATTTGGTCGATGATCCAAATGTTTGTTGGCAATCAATCATTGGTGGATCGTTTGCAGCCAGAACTCATTAAATTCTTGCACAGTGACAGCACAAAACAGCTGCTTACGAATATATTGCAATCAGAATGGCAAAAATTACAACAAAACTCTTTCCAAGATTTATTTCCAAACTGGCAGGACGATACATTGTTAAAACACCTGGAAAATTGGACAGAAAAGACGATTCCATTGGAAAGGCTGTTTCAACTTCCAATTTATGAATTAGTTTCTCCCTATAAAGAAAAGATTGATCAGAGATGGGTTCCTTTTCTCTTAGAAGCTGGTGGAAATTACTTGGTAGAAAGAACAGAAGAAATTATGAAAAGGTTCCAAGTCGAGGAGATTGTTCGTGAACAAATTGAGGAATTTTCGTTAGCAAAATTGGAGGAGCTTGTTCTTTCGATTGCAAAAAAGGAACTCACGATGATTACGTATCTTGGTGCGATTCTTGGCGGGGCAATTGGCCTAATTCAAGGAATCATTGTGATGATAACTGCCTAGTATGTTACACTGTTTGAGAAGGAGGAGATCTCATTTATGGCAGCAAATTTATTTGATTACGCATATGAGCTTGAAAAAGCTTTACGTCAAAGTGAAGAGTATGTAGAACTAAAGAAGGTGTATGATGCGGTGGAAAAGGATGCTACAGCTAAATCCATGTTTGATTCTTTTCGCCAAGTTCAAATGCAACTTCAGCAAAAACAAATGGCTGGACAAGATATTTCAGAAGAAGAGGTACAGCAAGCTCAACTGATCGCAAATCAGGTGCAACAGAATGAAAAAGTCACAAAATTAATGGAAGCAGAGCAAAGAATGAGTATGGCGATTCAAGAGTTAAATAAAATAATCATCAAACCACTTGATGATTTATATGGGATTGTACAAGGGTAGTAATGAAAAAGAGAGCCGTTTTATATTTTATATAAGCGGTTCTTTTTAATTGTCGCTCCCCCATTTCAGGTTCTAACTTGTGCATGCTTGCATAAAATATTTGTAGAACGAGTTGGTCCTGCACAATAGGGGGGTATCAGCATGATTTATAAGTTACTGGCTTTGAATATTGACGGCACTTTATTGCAGGATAATGGCCGTATAAATAAAGTGACGAAAGATGCTATTGATTTTGCTAAAGATAAAGATGTTAAAATCATTCTCACTACATCAAGAAATTTCCTGGCTGCAAAAAGGGTAGCGAAATCTTTAAAGATTGAGGAACATATCATTGCCCATCAAGGCGCTTTTATTGGAAAGGAAATAGATAAACCTGTATTAGTAAGAAGGATATCGGAAAATATTACGGAAGAAATGCTTGGTCTATTAGAAGCGTTTTCCTGTCAAATTAAAGTCATTCATGAAAAATTTATGCTAGGAAATAAGATGACTTTGCCTAATCAATTAATGGGAAGAGTCGTGTTTCAAAAATCCAATCGTATGGCTTATTCAGAGCAATATGTAGATGATCTAAGAGAAAGCTTCCAAGAGAATCCAATGTCCCCAACTATGATGGAAATATTATTTGAGCATAAACATGACCGAGATGATGCGATCAAGATCATAGAAGAAATGTATGATGAAGTAGAGTGTATTAAATCCAATCCGCAACGTCTAATAGTTGTTCCTAAATTGGTATCAAAATTAGCAGGAGTGCAATTTTTATGCGAACACCATGGAATTAAAAGAGAAGAAGTGGTCGCTATCGGATCAGATTTAGATGATTTGTCACTTATTCAATGGGCAGGTCTTGGCGTGGCGATGGGAAATGCCCCATTAGAGGTGCGAAATGCTGCGAATTGGATCACGAGGTCCTATGAAGACAATGGCGTGGCGTATATGGTAAAGGAACATTTCCGTAAACAATACCGTCTAACCTTTTTGCGAAATATATTAAAATAAGAATTTAAAAAACAGCGTGTCCATACGCTGTTTTTTTCTGCGTATTTATTGTATGATGGAACATATATTCGTTTTGAGGAGAGGATCCAATTGAAAAAGGAGATTCATTTTATCCATACAGCTGATTTGCATTTGGACAGCCCTTTTCTTGGTTTGAAAAATGTCCCCACAGATCTTTTTAAACGAATCCAAAATAGTACCTTTCAAGCGTTTGAAACATTAATCGATGAAGCGATTGAAAGGGATGTTGACTTTATAGTGATCGTAGGGGATTTATTTGATGGGGAGGATCGAAGTATTAAAGCCCAGGCAAGATTAAGACAACAAATGGTTAGGCTTGAGCAGGTCGGGATTCATGTTTTTATTTCGCATGGTAATCATGATCATTTATCAGGCTCTTGGCTGAATTTAGATATGCCTTCCAATGTTCATATATTTACTGAGGAAGTTTCCTGTATTCCTTTTACAACCAAAAAAGGTCTAAACGTTCATTTATATGGCTTTAGTTATCCAACCAGACATGTGACAAAGAGAAAAGTCTCCGAATTTATAAAAGAAGGGGAAGCTGATTTTCATATTGGCCTATTACACGGACATTGTGAAAGTAGCCAAAGTGAGCATCAACCATATGCCCCATTTTCCATTCAAGAATTATTACAAAAACAAATGGATTATTGGGCATTAGGTCATATACATAAAAGCGAAATATTACACAAGGACCCATATATTGTGTATCCGGGAAACCTACAAGGCCGACATAAGAATGAAAAAGGGAAAAAAATAGGTTATGAGGTTGTGATGAATGTAGAAGGAGAGACTAGCCTACAGGCAATCCCTACTTCTGTGATTCAGTGGGAGAGCTTAGATATTCGTTGTGTGGAAGGAATGAGTTTTACTGACTTGTATACGAAGTGTGTAACCGAAATGGAAAATATCCTTAATAAGGAGAAGTGTAGTGTATTACTTGAAATCATATTAAAAGATTCGGGCCCACAGGAAGCGGGTCAGGATGGCATTGCCACAGTAAATGGCGACCTTAGCCGTTCATCCTCGCTTTCTTCTGCCATAAAGCAAAGAATCGAAAATGGAGAATTTTTGGAAATGCTTCAAGAGGGTGTAGAAAGGGGCCTTTTATTCATATGGCCATATAAAATTAGTACGGAAGAGGAAATATCGCATAAAGTTTCATTTGAAGACCCGACTTTTTGGAACTTGTTAAATCAAACCATTTCAGATTACAAGCTTGAAGAGATAGATGACTCCCTTTCGACTTTATATACTCATGTATATGCTAGTCGCTATTTATCTCCGTTAACTGACACCATGAAAGCGAAACTTTTAGTGGAGGCACAGAATTTAATTAGTGAGCGGTTCGTTGTCAAGAAGGAGAGGGAAAATAGATGAAGATAAAAAGCCTGTCTATATACGGGTATGGAAAATTTACAGGGTTTGAATGGAATACGATCGGATCGTTGCAAGTTGTTTACGGCCATAATGAAGCAGGAAAATCGACAATAATGTCCTTTATCCACAGTATATTATTTGGTTTTCCGTCTAGACAGTCTTCTCAATTAAGATATGAACCCAAATACAGTCATGCTTATGGTGGGAGAATCGTAATTGAGACAGAAACAGATGGGGAAGTCGTGATCGAGCGGATGAAGGGGAAAGCTGGTGGTGAGGTTCAAGTTCAATTTGAGGACGGTACACTGGGTGGGGAAGAACGCTTAATTCCTTTATTATCTGGTATGAATAAAACACTATATCAAAATTTGTTTTCTTTTGATCTTAAGGGGATTCAAGAAGTTCAACGCCTGCAAGGAACAGAAATTGGTCGCTATTTGTTAGCAGCAGGTACATTTGGGACCGATCAACTACTCTCTGTAGAAGAAGATCTAAAAAAGGAATCTGAACAGCTATTTAAGCCGAATGGAAGAAAACCGAAATTAAACCAACTCCTACAGCAATTAAAGGAATCTGAACAAGAATTGAAAAAAGCGAAGCAGCAAAACAGTGAATATGAATCATTATTATTACAAAAGGATCGCTTAGATCAAAAGCGGGTAAAACTTGAAAATGAATTAAAGGAGAAAACCGCTAAATTACAGAAGGCGACAACAGTACTGGAAAAATGGTCGATTCTACAAGAGGACCATCGAATTGAACAACGCTTAGAAGAACTTGGATGGGTAGATTTCCCTGTAGATGGATTAAAAAGATATGAAAAATATTTAGATAAACAGATCCTGCTTCGCAATCAAATACAAAGTATTGTCAGAAAGTTAGAGAAAACAAAGCAAATACGAGCGGAATCACAGCCATCTACGGCTTTTCAACCGGTTATTCATCGGGCGGAAAAGCTTATTCAAGAATGGCCGTTATTTCTGCAAAACCAAGAGGATATAGAGGAAAGCAAAAGGAAAATAGAAGAAAATAAAGTGCGAATAGAAGAGATCGAACAAGCTTTAGGTCTCTATATGATGAAAGAAAAACCGAATTTGGGTATTGCGGTAAAAGAGGAAATAAGGAAGTTACGGAATGAGCAACTTAAATTTCAGTTACAAGCAGAAGATCTTTCAAAACAACTGCAAAAAGTCTCAGCAGAATATGTCGAGATTGAAGCCCAGTGTCAAAGCATTGAAGAAAATTTGTGGTCAGAAGCTGATTTCAAGCAACTGCAAAAGGATAAAAATGAGTGGATTAGATTAGAAGAATTATTACAAGAAAAGAAAAACCAGAGCCAAAATAGGCAAGATCTTCACAAGGTAAAAAAACAAAACAACTATATAAGAATAGGGGAGGGGCTACTTTTCTTCCTTAGTCTAACGCTCTTTGTCTGGTCGATCTTCACAACGCAATGGCTCCTTGGTTTATTCACGGGCGGGATATGCGGCTATCTATTACTTTCGGCTTTTTTGGTAAATAAAACAAAAAAAAGTTCAGATGAACACCTAACATTACAAATTCAGGAATTAACAGTAGAGTTAGAAAAGCGGAGTAAAGATTATCATCCTATCATAGTTTATGAAGAGCAACTCGAATTACGGAATGAATGGAAAAGAATGTATCAGGAACTAGACCAGGCTGAACAAGCAAAAAGGGATTTACTTGATCAAGAGCAGCAGATAAACGTCTCCTTAGATCGTAATAAAGCAAAACTTCAAACTTGTAAGGAATCACTCGGATTGCCAGTTGACTTCCCTCATATCCGTTTAGAGGAAGCGATTGATTTATTAACGGAAAGAGAGGAGCGGCAGAGGAAACTAGAAAAGTTACAAAGAAGTTTACAAGAAAAGGACGATAAGCAGATGAATTGGTTGCAAGAACTCGAATTTATTGCCAGTGCAGCTGATTACACGTTAGGAGATCCGTCTGAAACGCTCTTTTTAATTAAACAGACATTGAAACAGGAAGAGGAGAAATTAATTAGACAAAAAGAGTGGGAGAGCAAAATAGAAGAATTAGAGAGTGAGCGGCAGACTCTTGAATCGGAGTATAAGGAATACAATCATCTCCTTAACCAATTACAAAAAAAGGCTGGTACTGCCGATGAAGAAAGTTTTCGCGCCAAGGCTAAAAATCACGAAGAAATGTGCCAATTGCATTCCAGGCAACAAATTTTACAAGACCAACTCAATCAATCTGTAAAAGAAGATTTTAGCTTATATGCCTCACAGGATGAATTAAAACAAGAGCATGCTCAGCTTTTAATGTTTATCAAAGAGATCGAAAGAAGTTTGAAAAATATTAGGCAGGAAGCTACCACACTCGATCATCAGATTGGTGTTTTGGAGGAAGGTGGTACGTATACAGAAAAACTACATCGCTTCTATCAATCTCAATCGATTTTTCAGGAAGAAGCAATGAATTGGGCTAAGGTTAATATGGCGATCTCCTTACTGCAAGCAACAATGAATAATTATATATTAGATCGATTTCCCAAAGTTGTAAAAAAAGCCAAGGAATACTTTGCATTCTTGACGGATGGCCAATACCCTTCATTATATTATCAAGAAAATGGTCAATTATATGTGGAAAGAAAAGACGGTGCTTTAATGGAGCCCTTTGAACTAAGTCAAGGTACGAAAGAGCAATTATATATCGCTTTAAGATTTGCTTTAGTATTTGTTATTCAAAGCAATTATTCCTTCCCGATTATGATTGATGATGGTTTCGTGAATTTTGATAAAAATAGAACAAAAAAAGTATGTACGCTCATACAAAAAATCAGTGAGGATACTCAAGTACTTTTATTTACATGTCATGAACATATAAGGGAGCTATTTCCAAGTGATTGCATCTTTACGCTATCTAAGAATAGTGAACTAAGTTCAGAAAGCGACAAAAGTCATAGTATGATATAATTTTAAAAAGAAGCAACTAGGAACGGAGGCGTAGTTGATGAAAGGAATATTAGAACATGAGGTTGGGGAGCAGGTTGACCTCTTTTTATTGATTAAAAGTGCAACAAAAGGTATGGCAAGTAATGGAAAGCCTTTTTTAACCTTAATTTTACAGGATAAGTCAGGGGATATTGAGGCGAAATTATGGGATATCTCGAATGATCAGGTAAGAATCTTCCAAGCTGAAACGATTGTTCGAGTAGCGGGTGAAGTACATAATTATCGGGGAAGGTTGCAATTGAAAATTAGGCAAATTCGCCCTACATCCGCACACGATGGAGTGAACGTTGCTGATTTTCTTGAGACAGCTCCAATCGATAAAGAAGAAATCTCGAGTAAAATCACTCAATATATATTTGAAATGAAGAATCCGAATATCCAACGAATCACTCGACATTTGATGAAAAAATATTTAGATCGATTCTTAGAATATCCAGCTGCAACAAAGAATCATCACGAATTCGTCTCAGGGCTTGGGTTTCATGTTGTCTCCATGCTTGATTTAGCAAAAGCGATTGCAGAGCTCTATCCGTCCTTGGATCGGGATCTTTTGTATTCCGGGATTATTCTTCATGATTTGGGAAAAGTCATTGAATTGTCGGGTCCTGTTTCTACGACGTATACAGTGGAAGGAAATTTATTGGGGCATATTACGATTATTGTGAATGAAATAGCGAAAGCGGCAGAAGAATTAGGGATTCAGGGTGAAGAGGTCGTTGTGTTACAACATGTCGTTTTAAGCCATCATGGAAAATTGGAATGGGGAAGTCCGAAACAACCAATGATTAAAGAAGCGGAAATCCTGCATATCATTGATAATATCGATGCGAAAATGAATATGTTAGATCGTAGTTTAAAACGGGTGAAACCTGGTGAATTTTCCGAAAGGATCTTTCCTTTGGATAACCGTTCATTTTATAAACCCACATTTCATTCTTAATGCCTTTCAATTGAAAGGCATTTTTTTTCTTGTCGTGCATATATTTTACCAATGTCTCAGTATTGATTAAACAAGTAGAAGAAGGAGTGGACAAGCTTGAGTTTACCTATCTGGATATACGTAGTCGTTGCAGGGATCTTCATAAGCGCATTCATGGCAGTGAAGACAGCGAAAGAGGATCGAGATATGGAAGAGGAATGGATTGAAAAAGAAGGACAAATTTACGTAGATCGGATGCAGAAGGAAAAAGAGGAGAAAAAGAAGCTTAAAACAACCAGTTAATATAAACGAAAAAAAGCTGCTGTCGGCAGCTTTTTTTCTTGTAATAAGTTTATTCATTATTTATCTTTATTTTCATCTTTTGATTTATCCTCGGATGCATCTTGGTCGTCAGCTTGATCCTTTGCGGAATCATCTTTTTGCTGATCCATTTGCTCATCATTTGTATCCTCTGGATCAGGAGCGTCTAATATGGAATCTAATGATGCTTTTAAATCTTCATCTTTTACTTCTACTTTTGCCTTTTTAAGCTCGCGCTTCATTGCTTGGAGAATAAGGTTAGAATCCTGATCAAGCTTGGCCACCTTTAGTTCCTGTGCATATTCATCTTTTACCTTATCAAACGCTTCTTTTTCTGGCTTCTTTGTGACTTCTATAATATGCCAGCCGAATTGGGTTTGAACCGGACCACTTACTTCGCCTTCTTTTAAATCAAAGGCAGCCGCTTTGAAGTCCTCATCCATTTGAGGATCATCCCTTGAGATCGTACCAAGGTCTCCACCAGTTTCCGCTGTTGCATCTTGGGAATATTCTTTTGCTAAATCCGCAAATTCTTCCCCATTATCCAATTTTTTCTTAACTTCTTTTGCTGTTTTCTCGTCCTCCACAATTATATGACGAACATCAATATCTGGTTCTTTTTGATCGTAATATTCTTTTACCTCGTCATCGGTCACTTTAATGTCTTTCGTTGCGGCTTTTTGTTGCAACAGATTTAGATGAAGAACTTCTTTAAAGTCGTCCTCATCTTTAAACCCGGCTTGTAATAGCTGCATTTCAAATTGAGGTCCTAACTGGTCCTTCATTTTATTTAATTCTTTATCGACCTCTTTATCGCTTACTTTATACTCTTTATCTAATACTTTTTCAATCACAAGCTGTTGAAGCATTTGGTCTCCAACTCTTTCCTTCATTGCCTCATACAATTCATCTTTCGATACATTTCCTGCTTTTGATTTTGCAACGGTATCCCCGCCGCCACTACAAGCAGCAAGTCCAACGACACCCGCCGCTAACGTTAGGGAAAGCACCCACTTTTTCATAATTGACAACTCCCTACAATTTAAGTCGAAGATTGTTTTAAGCCACAAAACATACTATACCATAGTTTAGCGCGGATGATAAATACTTTTTCTAATGATTCGTCAAAAAATAGGCGTTTGCTTCAAACAAATGACTCGTAAAGGGCATAGGGTATAGGGAATGGTAAACAAAACCATGGGGTTAGAAAAATGTGGCATTTGCCTTTCAATCTAACATTTTTTGGTTCAATTCATCATGAACATATGCATAATTTTGTAAAAAACGCAAAACTTGGGCAAACGTCCTAACCAATGATAAAAAAATGAATAATATAAAGTAAGATCTAGAGGAGGTGTTGTAATTGTCAGGAGTTGGCTACGGCGGAGGCTTCGCCCTCATTGTTGTATTGTTCATTCTGTTAGTTATCGTGGGGGCGTCTTGGCTCTAATATTAGATGGTTAAAAAGGCGGGATTCCTATTTAAAGGAATTCCGCCTTTTTATTGATTTTCAAGTATACAAAATTTCAATGTAAGTGGAAAAAAGGAGAATGGTGATCAAAGTGTTAATGGTTCGAAACACTTTGGATTGGCGTTCTTCAGGTATTTCCCTAAGGACACAGAGGGAGTTGGTAAGGTTATTAAATATGTATAAAATAATAATAGCAAAAATCAAAAAAAACGAGATCAATATTTTATCCTTCCCTTCGTCTCCTATATAGTAAAAGAATAGCAAACTTATCGTAAAAAAGATAGGGGGAAATACAACGAGTTCTTACACATAAATTGTTAAAATATAATAGTGTGCGCTAAAAAGCAAATTTTTAGATGGAATGGGACTGAATTGTGCAAGTCTGTCTGCTCACACAAAAATGGCTGGAGCAGACATGCTCTAGAGCTCTCCCTAGGATCATACTAATTTTTAATGAGGATTTCATAGCCATTTTCGTTCTCCTCAATAAAGGCCCCACTTGGGGAAGCTAGAAGTGTTTTTAAAAATTTAAAGTCTGGTGTACAGAGGCCAATATGATAAGATAGCAAAATAGCAATATAATGACGATAACTTGGAAATAGAAATAACATCGCAATGAATAGAGAATTAATGATGATAAACGGAAAAATGAGTGCAAGTGAATATTGGACTTTAGAAACAGGTGTAAACACATTTAATTGCATAATCGGCAATATATGAAAATACCATTCAATTTTTAGCTTTATTTTTCCATATGCACTTCTTAATGGCAATAAGTGACAAAATTTATGCAAAGGATATAGTAAAATAAAGATAATAAAAAAAATGAGTGCATGATTATCTTTTAATTGTCCCGAGACCGTTGTATGGATCACGACATAAATAAATAGAAAAACAAGTAAAGAAATGAAACTAGAAGTGGTGAATAACCGTAAAAAGTGATATTTTCTATTTACACTATATGCTTTCCAGCAGCGCATTGTATGATCCTCCAAAAAGAAAATGAATAAATAACTCTACATACTTTACGACGAAATACAGGTAAAATCAATAGGCTTTTAGAATAAATCGAATGAAATGAATGGAATGTTGTTTCACCGGCAATCCGGTAAGACTAAGATTAGGATATGAGGTAATGATTATGGATGATTTATTAGCAAGAATTGAAAAATTAGAATACCATCAAACCTTATTAATGAAGATGATACATGTGGAAGGATTTGAATTTGATCGATTGGTGATCGCCAATAATTTGGGACAAGCTGAGGTAGAGGAATTCTTGACAATGTGTGAGGAACTGAATAAAGAAATGCTCGAACAAAAAGCAGAGAAATTTATCTTTTATGCTCCGCTTTTCGTTCAATTTAAACTAAGACTTACACCTAAGTTAGATCCTCGTGAGGTGATTGAGGCATGCTTGAAGCAACAAATTTTTCCGGAGCTTATGGAAAAACTTAAAAGAAATATTGAGGGTTAAACAACATTTTCTACGTCCCGATCATGACTCTTTTCTTTTTCTAAGAATTCCTTTTCTAGCCTGGAAAAGGATGTCTCGAATATTTCCATGAAATCTTCTCCATAAATATTGCGAACAATGGCTAGAAGTTCAATCACTTCAGGAAATTTACCATACAATTCACGTAAAGGAAGAGAACCTTGATAAACAGAATTTTTGGCAGGCTCATAGGCAGCCATTAATTCCATGAGTAAGTTTGTCCCTTTATCTGTGAGCTTTATGTATGTATTGCGCTTGTCGTTTTCCCGTTTTGAAAGAGTTAATAATTCCCTTTCTTCCAACTTTTTTGAAAAGTTAAAAGCTGTGGAGACATGCATCACACCAAATTTAGAGATGTCTGAAATCGTGGCCCCATTTAAATAATGCGCAATCCATAAAACATGATGTTCATTAATGTTTAAATGGAATGGTTTAATCCATCTTTGCCAGTCCTTTTCAATTGCTTTCCATAGTGCTTTTGATAGTTGGGCCATTCTTTGGGTAAAAAGCATAGACTCGGTAAATGAATATTCTTTTTCTTCCATGTATTTCCCCGCCTTTTTTACTTTAATAACATTATGCCAATAAAGTAAAGATTAATAAAGATATAAATTTTAAAAATACCGAAAAAAATGAAGGATCTCCATTTAATATGGAAATCCTTCATAGCTTTTTAGGAAGTTTTAGAAGAGAGCTGGTTTTCTTTTAATTTTTCTTCAAGTTGAGCAATGGTCTTTTGAATTTCTTTCATTTCTTCTTGAAGCACTTTTTTATTCGGCTCCACGCTTCTTTGCCATTCTTCTACTGCAACTTTCACATCAGCTGCAAGCTCTTTAATGACTTCTTTACCTTCCTTGGATACTTTTGTGACGGAATCCTTAATATCCATTACATCTTCTTTTAATTCCGTTGCCATTTTGACCCAATCATTTTTAGATTCTTTCACTTGAGTACGCAGCTCTTTTCCAGAGCTTGGAGCAGTGAGTAATGCTGTCGCTGCTCCAACAACACCGCCAACAAGAATACCGGCTACTAGTGCTTTTCCGTTCATTCGTATCACCTCAGAATTAATATTATTTTTAATACCTTCTCCATTTTTTAAAAAAATCCTTCATTTTTCTTTACCCCATCTACTCATGGTTATTCATATAATAGCATAAGATTAAGTATTAGTTGGCTCTAAAAGAAAAGCGGCAGTCGAGAGAAGAGGTGGGCAGATATGACAATTGTAAAGTTTATGATTATCATCATGGGGATCATTCTGCTTTTTATAATGGGTTATCAAATAACAATGTATTTGCGCCCAGGTATTTTTCCGCCGAAGAGAGTCGTGAAAGAGCGGATTTTTGTTAGCGGGGGAGTAGGTCTCTTTTTTTTAATTATGGGGATTGTCATTACTATATTTGGAAAATAAAAGAACCTGGTATAACCGTTTGGTCATACCAGGCAGGACATTTCATTACATAGAAGCAGTGGAAGCAAAATCCGTTCTCTTTAAGATTGTTATGACAAGTGGGTACAGAATAAACAATATGATCGCATTGAGTGCCATTGCTGGTAATACAGCTGATCCAAATAAAGCGATAAATGGTCCCGGTAGCTCAAATAGAATATAGGCTGAACCAAGGAATAAGGTACCCGAGATGAATGTGCAAACAACCGTAAGAATGGTAAGGGAAAGGTGCTTCGACAGCTTTTTGCTTAGTAATAGAAATAGTCCATAAAAGACAAAGGCTGTAATAGGTTTATCAATGATATTTGGAATTTGCCCCATTGGAAAACTTGTCGTTAAGGCGGTCAAAAGCCCAGTGGCAATTCCTAAAAGTAAGACGTTTTTCTTTTCAGGGAATAAGGCAATCCCTAAAAACATCATTGCCAGCATCATATCGGGTTTAATCGCCCACGTTCCAGGCATAACTAAATGGAGCACCGTCCCAATTCCTAGCAACATGGATAAAATAACAAGTGTTTTTGTCTTCATTTTTTCTCTCCTCTTCTCATCTAGCTATTCATTTCTTTCCTGGCGTGCTCTCTTGCCGACAGCGAAAGGTTAAGAATATTTTATCATAGGAGAGTGTGTAAAGAAAGACCAAAAAGACTCCTAGAAGAGGATGTACAAAAAGTAAGGATCAAGTGGATGAACAGCTAAGTTCGCGCCGTCCTGTCGCTTCGTCTGCACTAGTACATCCTTGTACGTCGCAACGCTGTTCTGACCAACGTCCTGTTGGCCTAAATTTGAATAGCTTGGTTTATGGCCGAAGCAATCTGTTGCAGATCATCAGGGGTATATTCAGCCTGATGACTGATGAATTTCTTTTGAATGCCATCTTTCTCATCATAACGAGGAACAAGATGTAAATGGTAATGAAAAACTTCTTGTCCGGCAAATGAGCCATTATTATTAATCATATTCAATCCTTTAAGGTCAAATTCAGAACGTAAAGCTCGGGAAATAGCAGGAACAACGGAAAATAATTTTTCAGCCGTTTCTGTATCCAAATCAAAAACGTCTTCTTTATGTATTTTGGGAATCACAAGAGTATGTCCTTTTGTAACCTGACTAATATCAAGAAAAGCGAGGACATCATCATTTTCAAATACCTTAGCTGAAGGAATCTCTCCATTAATAATTTTGCAAAATATACAGTCACTCATTGATATCACCTTCCAATTTTTACATTTATTTTAACATAGGTATGGATCAAAGGCTAAAATCGCGCCATCCTGGCGCCACGCCTTTGTGACCAACGTCCTGTTGGCCTAAATAAAAAACGTGCAAGGTTTCATAAGAAACCTTGCACTGTGAAGGGATATGCGGGTTTTAAGGAAAGATTCTCTTTGTAAGTTATTTCCTTTTACAGAAACAACTTAGTAAAAAGATTTTCCCGACTTTTCATTACCATGCCCAACGGAATCATCTCCCTTGTCAATAGTCAAGTTTGATTGTTCCAATTTCATGATCAATGTTCATCGCTACTTACTTTCCAATGCTGTTCATGTCTTTCGACTGTTTCAGCTTTTTCCCGCCCCTCATCCATTATAATGGCCAGTTTTCAATCGTTCATACAGGTAAAAAAGACCAATTTTTAAGAAAAGTCCAAGTCGTTTGAAGTGAGATCCAACAGAAACTAATTTTTTCTTGCTTTTTAAAAAAGAGATTTTTCATGATAGAAGAATCGGCAATATATATAAAAATTTGGTAAACTAATGTACAGAGAAATAAAAGAGAGGACGAGGGTACATGCCTTTACTGGATATAAAAAATGTGACAGGCGGCTACACAAAAAAACCAGTCATACAGGATCTTTCTTTTCAAGTGGCTGCAGGTCAAATTGTAGGATTAATTGGACTAAATGGAGCAGGGAAAAGCACAACGATTAAACATATTATTGGATTAATGGAAGAGCGCTCAGGTGAAATCACAATTAATGGATTATCATTAAAAAAAAATCCAGAGGAATACAGAAAACAATTTTCCTTTGTACCGGAAACACCCATCCTTTATGAAGAGTTGACGTTGGAAGAACACTTAAAATTGACCGCTATGGCTTATGACATTCCCGAAAAAGTATTTAAAAAACGGATTGAACCATTATTAAAGGAATTTAGACTTGATCAGAAGCTAAAGTGGTTTCCGGCTCATTTTTCTAAAGGGATGAAGCAAAAGGTCATGATTATGTGTGCATTTTTAAATGAGCCATCTTTATATATCATTGATGAACCATTTGTTGGCCTTGATCCACTCGGAATTCAATCCCTTTTGGATCTCATGGATAAGATGAAGAACAATGGAGCAGGTATTTTGATGTCGACCCATATTTTAGCTACGGCAGAGCGTTATTGTGATTGTTTTATTATTTTGCATAATGGAAAAATCAGGGCTAAGGGAACGCTTGCGGATTTACGGGAGGAATTTTCGATGAAAGATGCGACACTAGATGATATTTATTTGCAATTGACAAAGGAAGAGATCGATGAAAACAATAGATGAATTGTGGAAGGAAAGAGTACAAGCCTATATAAGAGAGCTTCAGAAATATATGAAATACATGTTTAATGATCATTTATTATTTGTTCTCATTTTCGGAGGGGGAGCCGCCCTATACTATTATTCTCAATGGGTCAAGACGCTTCAACCTTCATTTCCTGTAGCCATCATTATGGCAATTCTGTTCGCTTTGGTTTTATCCGCAAGTCCGATTACAACCCTTTTAAAAGAAGCAGATATCGTTTTTTTGCTTCCGCTTGAGACAAAGCTTAAGCCATATTTCAAAAAGGCGATCACATTAAGTTTTCTCACGCAAGTTTATCTTATTGTTTTCGTGGTTGCGGCTTGTATGCCAATGTTTGTTCAAGTAACAGGAAAGAGTTTTAAGTGGTTCTTGTATTTGCTACTTTTAACAGCCTTGTTAAAGTATTGGAATTTATTGATTCATTGGTGGATGCTCAAAATATCATCTTCACATTCGCTTTTTTTCGATTGGCTTATTCGGTTTGCGGTAAGCGGACTCTTGCTTTATTTTATCTTGAATAATGCTTCGTTTTGGTTTATTGGCGCCGTCTTATTCATTTTAGCCGCTTTTTCAATTTATGTTAGGGAAGCAGCAAAAAATAAAGGGATTAACTGGGAGCGACTGATTGACAAGGAGCAAGCAAGAATGCAAGCTTTTTACCATGTAGCGAATATGTTTACCGATGTGCCCCATTTAAAAGGACGGGTTAAAAGAAGACGTTGGCTTGACATTGTATTTTCTTCGATTCCATATGGAAGTGACCAGACGTATCGTTTTTTATATTCCCGAGCTCTAGTAAGAACAAATGAGTATTCAGGTTTAATCTTAAGGTTATCTGTTATTTCAGCGCTTATAATTCTTTGGAGTGATCAATTATATTTAGCACTAGCGATCTCTTTATTGTTTATTTATTTAACAGGATTCCAGCTATTCCCAATCTTGAGACGATATGAAATGAAAATCTGGACAAATCTTTACCCGATCAAGAAAAGCCAAAAAAACAGCGCTTTTTTACAATTATTATTGAAAATATTACTCTTCCAGGCGCTTCTATTTGGTGTTTGTGCATGGATAGGTGGGGGTATCGTACAAGGTACTGTTGTAGCGGGAATCTCGATTATCTTTGCTGTCCTGTTTGCCCGGGTTTATGCGCCGTCGAGAATAAAGAAAATCTTTTCTATATAAGTGCGTGTTCAAAAAGTCCGTTTTCTTCAATCTTACTACCCAGTTTAATCAGGATAAATTTGTATAAAAATGTCGTTCAAGTAGCAAAAAAGGACGACATTTTTCAAAGTTTGTGATATAGTGATCATATGGTCGATCATCATAATATCTTTCAAGGGGGAGTCAAGATGAAAGCAGCTAGATGGCATAAAGCAAAAGATATTCGTGTAGAATCGGTAGATGAACCTGTCATCTCACGAGGAAAAGTAAAAATTGAAGTGAAATGGGCTGGAATTTGTGGGAGTGATCTACATGAATATGCGGCTGGTCCTATTTTTGTGCCAGTGGAAGAACCTCATTATGTAAGCAAGGAAGTAGCTCCGATTGTGATGGGGCATGAGTTTTCTGGTGTTGTAACAGAGATCGCTTCAGATGTGACAAAGGTAAAAGTAGGCGATCCCGTTGTGGTTGAACCAATTCTTGCTTGTGGTGAATGCCCTGCCTGTCGAAAAGGAAAATACAATGTATGTGAGCATTTAGGCTTTCATGGTCTCTCTGGTGGCGGTGGAGGATTTTCTGAATTTACGATGGTAGATGAGCATATGGTCCATAAGATGCCAGAAGGACTTACATTTGAACAAGGAGCATTGGTAGAGCCTGCTGCTGTAGCTCTTCATGCTGTTCGTCAAAGCAAACTAAAAGCAGGAGATAAAGCGGCTGTATTTGGTGCGGGACCTATTGGTTTATTAATCATTGAAGCATTACGCGCTGCAGGGGCCTCTGAAATTTATGCGATTGAAATCTCGCCTGAACGTGCAGAAAAAGCGAAGGAGTTAGGCGCTAAAGCCGTTATTAACCCTATGGAAGAGGATGCTGTTCAACGTCTTCTTGAATATACGAACGGCGGAGTAGATGTGGCCTATGAAGTTACGGGAGTTCCGGCTGTTTTACAGCAATGCATTGATTCCACAACATTCGAAGGTGAAACGGTTATCGTATCTATTTGGGAAACAGATGCTTCAATTCTTCCGAATAATATTGTATTGACGGAAAGATCTGTGAAAGGAATCATTGCCTATAGAGATATTTTCCCAGCTGTAATGGAATTAATGAATCAAGGTTATTTTCAGGCGGACCAGCTTGTTACGAAGAAAATAGCCCTTGATGATATAGTATCTGAAGGCTTTGAGGCGTTAATGAAAGAAAAAAATCAAATTAAAATTTTAGTGAAACCTTCTAACTAAAAGGAAAAGAGGCGTTCTGGCACAGCAGAATTCCTCTTTTCTGTTTTGTTTTATCCCGGATCAACTGGCAGTAAATCCTCGATTGGTTCAACTAACGATCATTGGGGGAAAGTGGAACGCAGACTAAAAACGCCACGTCCTGTGGCAACGTCTGCGTGACGTACATCTTGTACGCCTAAACCCCCAATGAATGAAGTTTCACTTTATAACTCAGCAGCTTGTAATGCAACAAGTCCAAGTGTTTTTGCTGCTGCAAGCATCGCTTTCTCATTGATATCAAATTTTGGATGATGGTGGGGAAACGGCACAGACAGATTTTCAGGTTTGGCGCCGGTAAAAAAGAAGGTTCCTTGCACATTTTTTAAATAATAAGCAAAATCTTCTCCAGTCATCTCTGGAACGGACTCTTCTACAAGATCTATTTCTGGGATCTCTTTCGCACATTGGACAAGCAACTCTGTTTCCTCGTCATGATTTTCAACGGCAGGATAACCTTTATAGTAATGAAATTCAAAGTCGCAATCGGCTGCAAGGCAAGTGCCTCTTGTTATTCTCTCTAATTCCTTTTCGATCATCTCTTGTATTTCGGGTTTAAAAGTGCGGACTGTCCCGCCAAGGATTACCTGATCGGCAATCACATTAAAGGAATTTTCTGCCCGAAAATAGCCAATCGAAAGAACGGCAGATTCAATCGGATCTACTTTTCTACTAACAATTTGTTGTAAATTCATCACCAATTGAGAGGCAATGACGATGGAATCTTTTGTTTTATGTGGTTGCGCACCGTGACCGCCGTAACCATTAATTTTAATTTCAAATCGATCCGCTGCTGCCATAATCGGCCCCTTTCGATAAGCGACTGTACCATATGGAACGGTTGCCCATAAATGAGTACCAAAAATGGCATCCACACCATCCAAACAGCCATCCTCAATCATCGGCTTGGCACCACCTGGTGAAAGTTCTTCTGCGTGTTGGTGGATGAATACGTAATTTCCTGCAAGCTCTTCCCGCATTTCAAAAAGGATTTTAGCGAGTACGAGGAGGATTGCCGTATGTCCATCATGGCCGCAAGCATGCATGACACCAGGTGTTGTCGATTGAAAAGGAAGTCCAGTTTCCTCTTGAATAGGCAGAGCATCAAAATCAGCTCGTAATGCAATCGTCTTCCCAGGTTTCCCACCGCTTATTTTTGCTACAATTCCATTGCCACCCACACCTGTACGAATATCCGTTATCCCCAAATTCTGATAATATTTCGCAATATAGGCGGCTGTCTTTTTTTCTCGAAAGGAGAGTTCGGGGTGTTGGTGAAGGTATCTTCGGATTTCAACCATCTCATCGTAACTTCGGTTCAATTTTTCAAATAATTGCTCTTTCATTTTTGCACCACGCCCCTGACTATCGTATTTTATAGATTATTATATCAGTATTTTTATAGCGAATGTTCAGAAAGTCTGTAATTCCTTTGTTAAAAAATTTCGCGTTATAAAAGACTAACCCGGAAAGTCAAGAGCTCTCCGGGCTAAATGAATCCTCTTCTATCTCTTCTTCAGAAACGGTAAACGTATGCGTATAAGGAGGGGTCGAGAAAATATTCCCTAGGTGTTGATGAATTTGAAATTGGGCGAAAGTGGGGGAGTTTTCCCAACGTACATAGTGCCTTTCACTTTGCCACATCGTCATGATGATATAAACTTCACTTGATAATGGGCGTAAGATTCGTGCCGCTAATAACCCTTCTTCCTGTTCAATGAGCGCTAGTTTATTTTCAAAGTTATACTCAAATAATGGTCTGTTTTCGTCTCGAACGGATACATAATGGCATGCTACAAACCCTTCGTTAGTGAAATGACCAAGCGCATCCATCACTTCATACTTACGTGGTGATTGGAAGAGCGAACGTTTATCTGTTTCATGCCATAATTCTGTTGTACGTATGTTTTGCATGAGCATCATTTTTTCGTTCGGATGTTTTTCCTCAAGCTTTTTTAAATATGAATACGTACCAGCCGTAATATACATATACATTCTATCACTCCCTCTCTCATCATCACTAGGTGCTAATCTTGGTGTATTTTACCCATTGTTCATGAACTTGAAACGATTAATCTTGGCTGTAGGTTTAAAGTCTGCCGCAATATGGACAAAATATGAATAAAAGTAACAATGAAATAGAACAAATTTATGACAAGGGGTACTAGTTGCTATACTTTGCTTACTAAAAATAATATAGTTAGGATAACCACTTAATAATAATTCTAAGGGGATGTTCAAAAAGTGAGGATCAAAGGCTAAATTCGCGACGTCCTGTCGCAACGCCTTTGTGACCTGCGTCCTGCAGGCCTCGGTAAAAATGACACTGCGAATTTCTTCGTTGGCTTGTTTCTGTGCTGCTCATGTATTTAAAAGCATACATTCCGCTGCTCGAAACTACGCCGCCTCGAACTTCTTGGTCCTTTTTATCCTCCTTTTTGAACACGCACTCTAAGTAAATTATAGCATGTTTGCGAAAGGCGGAATTATATATTCATGAGAAAAATAATAAATGATACATTTTTGCGGGCGGCAAGGGGAGAGGAAACGGAACATGTGCCTGTTTGGTATATGCGCCAAGCTGGTCGATCACAGGCTGAGTACCGTAAATTAAAAGAGAAATATTCTTTATTTGAGATTACGCATCAGCCTGAGTTATGTGCATATGTCACAAAACTTCCAGTTGATATGTACAATGTCGATGCAGCGATCCTTTATAAAGATATTATGACTCCACTTCCAGCATTAGGAGTCGATGTTGAAATAAAAAGTGGAATCGGACCAGTTATTGATCAACCGATCCGTTCGAAAGCAGATGTTGAAAAGTTAGGGGAAATAAATCCAGAGCAGGATATTCCGTATATATTAGACACGATCAAGCTCCTAACAGAAGAGCAGCTAACCGTTCCTTTAATTGGCTTTGGTGGTGCACCTTTTACTTTGGCAAGCTATATGATTGAAGGAGGTCCTTCGAAAAATTATCATAAAACGAAAGCTTTTATGTATGCTGAACCTGTTGCTTGGTTCCTTTTAATGGACAAGCTTGCGAATATGACGGTTCGCTATCTAAAAGCACAAGTACAGGCAGGCGCTAGCGCTCTACAGATTTTTGATTCATGGGTTGGAGCATTAAGCCGAGCAGATTATCAAACCTATATTAAACCGACAATGGAAAAAATCTTTACAGAGATGAAAGAAGTCAATGTACCAATGATTCTACATGGTGTAGGAGCTAGTCATCTCGTGTTGGAATGGAATGATTTGCCCCTTGATGTAGTTGGATTAGATTGGAGATTACCGATTTCAGAAGCTAGAAAACTGGGAGTCACCAAAGCTGTACAAGGAAATCTTGATCCCGCTGTATTAATCGCTGATTGGTCGACGATTGAAGCAAAGGCCAAAGAAATACTTGATCAAGGAATGGAACAACCAGGTTTTATTTTTAACCTCGGTCATGGTGTGTTTCCAGAGGTAAATCCCGAAGTATTAAAAAAATTAACGGATTTTGTTCATGGTTATAGTAAAAAGTAAAAGCAGTCATCATTAACGAGGAGTGAAGGAAATGAGTAAGAAAAAAATGGGTTTATTAGTAATGGCATATGGAACCCCGTACCATGAAGAGGACATTGAGCGTTATTATACGCATATTCGACATGGCCGAGCTCCTTCAAAAGAAGCACTAGAAGATCTACAAAATCGCTATCAAGCCATTGGTGGAATCTCTCCATTAGCTAAAATTACAGAACAACAAGCATATGGTTTGCAAGATCATTTAAATGAGATTCAAGATGAAATTGAATTTAAAACGTATATTGGCCTAAAGCATATTGAGCCGTTTATAGAAGATGCCGTTCAGAAAATGCATGAAGATGGAATAGAAGAAGCTGTTTCTATTGTACTTGCGCCACATTTTTCTACTTTTAGTGTCGAGTCTTATAATCAGCGAGCAAAAGAGACAGCGGATAAATGTGGGGGACCAACAATTACATCCATTGAGAGTTGGTATAATGAACCTAAATTTATCCAGTTCTGGGCAAATGAAGTAAAAGCGATTTATGAAAATATGAATGAGAATGAACGAGAAGCAGCTTGCTTGATTGTTTCAGCCCATAGTCTTCCAGAAAAGATATTAGAATTTGGCGATCCATACCCAGAGCAGCTAAAAGAAACGGCTAAATTGATAGCCGCAGCAGCAGGAGTGGCAAATTACCATGTCGGCTGGCAAAGTGAAGGAAACACACCAGATCCATGGCTAGGACCTGATGTGCAAGATTTAACGCGCGAACTTTTTGAAGACAAGGGATATAAAGCATTTGTTTATATTCCAGTTGGTTTTGTCTCTACCCATTTGGAAGTCCTCTATGATAATGATGTGGAATGTAAAGTGGTTACAGATGAAGTGGGAGCAGCTTATTACCGTCCTGCTATGCCAGATGCACAGCCTGAATTTATTGATGTATTGTCTACTGTTGTTCTCAAGCATCTCGGAAAAAAATAATGGATCGATAAAGTAGGCGATGGTTTTATGAATCAACGAAAGAAAAAAGTGGTGATAGTCGGTGGAGGGATCACCGGCTTAACTTCCGCTTTTTATTTGAATCGAGCAATTAATCAATATCAATTGCCGATTGAATTGACACTTATTGACGCAAATCATCGATTAGGCGGTAAGATACAGACTGAATATAAAGATGGTTTTGTGATTGAAAAAGGACCTGATTCCTTTCTGGAACGAAAGCCAAGTGCTAAGCAACTAGTACAGGATGTGGGCTTGGGACATGACCTTGTAAGGAATACCGCAGGGAAAAGGCATATAGTTGTAAAAGATCAAATGTATCCTATGCCTGATGGGGCTATTATAGGGATTCCTACGAAATTTGGGCCGTTTTTGAAAACGGGTCTTTTTTCGGTACAAGGAAAAGTGAGAGCAGCTTGTGATTATGTTTTGCCACGATCTAAAGTGGAAGGGGATCAATCGATTGGGAGTTTTATTAGGAGGAGATTAGGTGATGAGGTTGCGGAAAACTTAGTGGAACCTCTATTATCGGGCATTTATATTGGTGATATGGACCAGTTAAGTCTTCTCTCTACCTTTCCGCAATTTTATGAAGCTGAGCAGGAACACCGGAGCTTAATTCGTGGATTAAAGAAAATGTCTCAAGCAGCTTCGGAAGGTACCTTAACGAGCAAAAACCAAGGTGTTTTCCTGACACTTAAAAACGGTTTACAATCACTGGTTGAAGCGATTGAAACACAGCTTATGGATGTGACGATTCTAAAAGGCGTTTCTGTAAAAGAATTAAACAAGGTGAAAAACGCTCATTATGAATTAAGCTTAAATGATGATGAATCACTGCAAGCCGATGGAGTGATTCTTGCTCTTCCACATGCAATGATGGCAGAACTAATGCCAGCTAAAAAATATTTAAGGGACTATACAGACATGCCAGCTACAACAGTGGCAACGGTAGTCACTGCCTTTAAAGAGGATGCTGTTAATCTGGCAGATGGTGTAGGTTTTGTTGTATCAAGACATAGTGATTATACGATTACGGCTTGTACGTGGACCCATAAAAAATGGCCGCATACGACTCCGAAAGGGATGGCCTTACTACGTTGTTATGTAGGACGCATAGGAGAAGAAACGGTTGTTGACTTATCAGATACAGAAATTGAAGAAATAGTTTTAGAGGATTTGAAGCAAACATTAAATATAACAGCCAAACCAGAATTTTCCATCGTGACAAGATGGATGAAGGCTTTTCCACAATACAATGTAGGACATCATCGGCGAATGAATGAGATGCATGAATCGCTAAGTAAAGATATGCCCGGTGTGTTTGTGACCGGAAGTTCATGTGATGGTCTTGGATTACCGGACTGTATCACGCAAGGAAAAATGGCTGCTGAAAAAATGAGAGCGTATTTTGAGTGATTTTGGTTATGATCAAGTTGTAGGATAGTAAAATCTTTATTTGCGCTTAGTTTAAAAAACAAAAGCCAAGCAAAGAACAGTTTAACGTTCTTTGCTTGGCTTTTAATGTTTTAGAGCGGACTTAATATCTTTTAGTATCTGTTTGTAAGGTACATCCTTATCTCCTGGATAATCACTAATAACCTCACCATTTTTATTTATAAGGAAAAATCTTGTACCATGGATGACTTGGTCATCATCTTCTGGTTTGACGACCCATTCTTTGAAATTCTTAAGCGCATAATCTTCAATTTCTTTTTGGCTATAGCCCGTTAGAAAATGCCAAGTTGAGAAATTGGCTGCAAATGATTCTGCATATTTTTTTATGTCTTGGGGAGTATCAACCTCTGGATCTACACTGAACGAGACAAAATGCACTTCATCTAGTCCCGCATCCTCTGCTTGCTGTTGAATATCACTCATGTTGGCTGTCAAGGTGGGACAGATGGTTGTGCAATTCGTAAAAAATAAATTGGCAACCCATACTTTACCCTTCAAGTCCTCAAGCCCAAAGCTTTGTCCATCTTGATCTGTATATTGGAAATCTTCTAACGGCCGTCCTTCTTTAGCTGAACAACCTGCGATGACTAATAAACAGGATAATAAAAATAACAATCCATACTTTTTCAATAAAAAAACCTCCAAACCGTACATACTCCCATTATAGCCAAAAATACGCAGTGATTGGGTATTTATACAATCTGTTCAGAAACTTTTCATTTATTATCAACAAAATCTTTAAAATTTGAGATAAAAAGAACTCGCAACGAATAAAGCGTTTACGAGCCATGGCTTTGCTGTTTTGACTTTGAATTTTTCGGAGCCTTTTTCTTTACTCTCTTTTTTTCTCTTCTTGTGCCGGTTAAGCGGTATACAATATAATTTATTACTTCTTCGAAAATTGCTAGCATTACAAATGGGGCAAGAATAAGTAAAATCCATTTCCACATTTAGATCACCTTTTATGAAAAGTAAATTTGAAAGTCTATTATTATTCATACCTTTTATTTTATTATTTTAACATGAAGTTCGGGTAAACAATTATATATTTTTCAAGAATAAAAAAGCACTCGTCTTTTTTTAAAAGATAAGAAAGTATAAATTTTGGCTAATGCTTGATCCAGCTCCAGGCGCCATCGACTCGAGGTCAAATAACCTGAACCAATGAAAGGCAAAAAAGCGCCTTTCTTTGGTTCAGAACATTTGCTTGTCGCCGATAGGCGGGCGCCTTGCGCTTTTCTTATGATCGACAAAAAAGAAAACTGTCATGTATGAACATGACAGGCTTATTTTGAATCCCTCACTGGCTTTACTGTGACAATATTTAATTTATTTACCTTTTTACATCCGTCTAAATCAGTTTCACTTAATAATCCTAAATCTAGGGCAGACTTGATTTTTTTATCGTCAGGCTTTTTTTGAATTAATTCATTTAGATGAAGAGCTTCCAGTCTTTTCACAGTTTCTTCTTGTTCATATTTTTCTATCGTACGAATTTGTCTTTGCAGTTTATATTCATCCATTATTACTTCCCCCTTCTCGTGATATCCAACAGATAGGTCGAAGTAATGATTAAATGCTTTTTTTAACTCGTCTAACTGTTCTTCTATTCTTTTTTTCTGTTGATTTAACTGATTATAACGTACAAGCATCTCTTTTGTAATTAGGGGATTAAGGTCAGCCATCAACATCGCTCCATTCCAGATTCAATTATATAGAAACATATGGGAGCGAAAGGAAGTTTATGCTAAGGATAAAATTGTAAAACTAGGAAGTCGTGAAATATATCCTTTTTTCTATGTTATTCAATAGAAAAACAGGAGGAATATCGTTCTTTTTACCCAAATTTTCCTGAATCAATCGCTAATGAACTTTTGATGACGTATACTGTACGTTGATTATTGGTAAAGGAAAATTTTAACTGCTGGATAAAGGAAATGGTTTTAGGGAGGTTTTGCAGTGAAGAAGTTTTTACGGGTCGTTGGAAAAATCATCTTCATCTTATTTGTGGTGTTTGTTGCCTCATCTCTACTGATTGTTGGGGGTATCTGGGGCTATCAAAAATACAAAGATTATCAACTAGAAAAATATTTAAAAGCTTTACCAGAGGATCCGACGATTTCTACCGATTTGACGGTTAAGTTACATGGTGATGAAAAAATTGGCAAGCAAAAAATGACCATTAAAGAAAAAGTGGATGCCGGTTTAAATCCATATGTCGCTGATACATCAGGGAATGGAATATCGGATTGGGATGCGATTCATACCTATCACACAGACCCAAAAAAGTTTTCAACTGCTGATGATGGGATTAGTGATCTGGCTAAAATTAAAGAAGGGCTTGACCCAACAAAACCATTGGATAAAGATACGATCGATGAATTTAGTATTGAAGATGAAAAATTGGATGTAGCCATACATACGAATGATTTAAATGCGAAGTACCATTCATTTATTGAATCCTATCAGCAAGATGAGCTAGATGCTATTTATGAACCTGTTCGAGAGCCTGTACAATTTTTTAATTACACCGGCGAAGTAGAGTTGAAACTTCCCGAAGGAGTAAAAAATAAAAAGAAATTAAAGGCCTTTTATTTTGATTTTGATAAAGAAGATTTTGTTGAAATTAAAAAACAGCGTGTAGAAGATGATGCGATTTTTGCCACGATTAATGATTCATTCCCGGTCTATATCCTTGATCCAGATACCTATGAAAGAATTGAAAAGTATTATTATTTCCGTGTGTCTGGGTTTCAATTTAGCCGGGCCGTTGCCGGTTTCGATCATAAAGTGTTTATTTTTAAACGTGCTTGGCGTGATAGCGACGAATTTGTGGAGGACAAATATGAAGATGACGAATATGGGATTACAGAATTGTCGATTGGGACAATCGGTCCTATTTCTGCGGCTTTTTTAGATGGTGTGTACACCTTATTAGATAAGGTTTTCGCGCCATTGGATGGGACAGATGGGGATTGGTTGGCCCGCGCCCTCCTTGACTATGGGACAGTTATGGGGACCCCTGATTATGTAAAAAAATATTCGATGCCATGGCTTTTTGATGAGGAATTTAATCAGGAAGAGGTATACTCTGCCAAAGTGATCGACACCGGCTTTCTTTCCAACTCGAACGCCTTCCGTTTCGGTAATATGTTAACCCCACTTGGGGATGGAGGAATTTGTGCTGGCATTGTTCGTGTCATTGAACGAGTGTTTAATCATGAAGAAATCGAAAAGGAGCTAAGTTATAAACCAGAGACAGTTAAATCTTGGTTAAGAGAGTATTTGGGCAGTGCTGGATATAAAACGTTATCCTATAACTTAGAACCACAATTAGATCAATATTCTTTCTTAGAGGATGGGTATCTTTATGGCTACCGTTTTACGGATGAGCAAATTTCCTATATTGGGAAAGAGAAATATGTTGATGATTACGTGATTGATCCTAGTAAAATAGCTGAGCCTGATCAAACACTAGTAAAAATGTTAGAAACCCAGTGGATATATGCCAATGAAATTATAAATTATAAGACTAAACCTTATGATTCTTCGAATATAACCATTTTAGATCAAGTGGAGGACGCTTTAGCAAACGGAAATATAGTGTATGCCTCCTTGCATAAAGATTCAGGTGGGCATGCTGTGAATATCTATAAAATGGAATATGACGAATTTGATCCTAATCTAATCCGCTTGTATGCCTATGATTCGAATTTTCCATATGGCCGATTAAAACAAGAGAAAAAACGAGAATTGTTTATGAATATCTATAAGAAAAAAAGGAATACAGCGGATGGGGTAGCGGAATATTTCCAATTTGACTATACGCCATTTTCAAGTAAGAACTATTCCTACAATAATACAAAAAACAATCATGAAATTCGTTTCTTTGTCAATGATCAAGCTTTAAAAGGGAAATAACAAAAGCAGGGTTCTGTAAATAATCAGAATCCTGCTTTTTAGCTTGTTTATAGCTGGGATATTCAGACCGAATTGCATTGATCACATAGATTACTATAACACTCGTGCTGTTCGTTAATCTTTTCACCGCATTGTGTGCATTTTTTAGGGGGTAAGTCCTTGAAGAATTCTACGATGTTTTGAATCATGGTTCCCTTCTCCCTCCCTTTTTGTTATGGTACTGTATTTGTTAATTCGAATTGTATTATAACAGAATGGTGATGTCAATAAAAATCTTCAAAACATGAAAAAAATATCGAAATAAAGTATAGTTAATTTGACGGATAAGGAGTGTGAGATATGAAATTAACAGTGATTGGACATTGGGGAGGCTTTCCGAAAGTGGGAGAAGCCAGCTCAGGTTATTTATTAGAGCATGAAGGTTTCAAGCTTCTACTGGACTGTGGGAGTGCTGTATTATCACAGTTACAATTTTATTTGAAACCAACGGAATTAGATGCGGTTATTATTTCGCATTACCATCCGGATCATGTAGCCGATATTGGCGTGCTCCAGCATGCTTTAATCATTGGAAAATACACGGAGGGATTTTCTGGGAATTTACCTATTTATGGGCATGAAGAAGATCAAGCTGGATTTACAGCTTTAACGTATAAAAATTTAACAACTGGTGTGGTCTATAAAGGCGATCAATCGTTACATATTGGTCCATTTCAAATGGAGTTTATCAAGACCGTTCACCCAGTACCTTGTTATGCGATGCGCATTCAAGCTGGTTCAAAAACACTTATCTATACAGCTGATACAGCTTACTTTCCTGAACTTGCGAACTTCGCACAAGAAGCAGATTTACTATTATGTGAATCTAATTATTACAAGGATATGAAGAAATCAGCTGTCAATCATATGACAAGTGACCAAGCAGGGAAATTAGCTCAATCGGCGAACGCGAAGAAGTTGCTCCTTACGCATTTACCCCATTTCGGGGATTATGAACAATTAATCTCTGAAGCAAAGGAAGAGTATTCAGGCGATATCATCCTTGCTTCATCAGGACTTACCGTCACTATTTAACTAGGAGGTTTCAACATGTTGTTTATTGATAATCAGGGGATTACAGACCCTCGTATAAACTTAGCAATTGAAGAATATGCATTAAAGCATTTAGATATTAACCAAGATTATTTATTATTTTATATTAACGAACCATCCATTATTATCGGGAAAAATCAGAATACCATTGAGGAAATTAATACCGATTATGTAGAGAAAAATGGTATTCACGTCGTTCGCCGTTTGTCCGGGGGTGGCGCTGTTTATCATGATCTTGGCAATTTAAACTTTAGCTTTATTACAAAAGATGAAGGGGACAGCTTTCTAAATTTTAAAAAGTTCACAGAGCCTGTTGTGAAAGCACTGAATAAATTAGGTGTACAAGCCGAAATGAAGGGTAGAAATGATCTGGTCGTGGGGGAACGAAAAATTTCAGGAAATGCTCAATTCTCGACCCGAGGAAGAATGTTTAGTCACGGCACTCTAATGTTTGACTCGGAAATTGAAAATGTGGTGTCAGCCCTTAAAGTGAGAAAAGATAAAATTGAATCAAAGGGAATTAAATCGATTCGCAGCAGGGTGGCGAATATTTCGGAATTTATGGATGAAAGGATATCGACAGAAGAATTTAGATCCATCTTACTGCGGAATATTTTCGAAGATGTTTTCCCTGTGCCAGAATATAAATTAACAGAAAAAGATTGGGAAAAAATTCAGCAAATTTCAAAAGAGCGATACCAAAACTGGGATTGGAATTACGGAAAATCACCGAAATTTAATTTACAGTTCTCGCATCGTTTTCCTGTTGGTCTCATTGAGTTCCGCTTAAATGTTCAAAAAGGCCAAATTACAGATTGTAAAATATTTGGTGACTTTTTTGGCGTTGGGGATGTAGAAGAAGTTGAAAAAGCCTTAACCAATATCCGCTATGAACGATCTGAAATTGCTCGCTCCCTAGAGCACTTGGATATCCCCCATTATTTTGGTAATGTAGCTAAAGATGAGATTATTGAACTGATTTATTAATCAGTGGTGCAACAAAGACTCCCAAACGCGATTTGGAAGTCTTTTCTTTTTTTGATGATACTTAACAAGAATTTTTTCAAGATCTTAAGCTGTTATCCGGGTAAAATTAAAATAAGTTGAATAGTTCTAAATGAGACAAAAAATTCTACATATAATAAGAGATGGGGTAGTGTCAAAAATTCTATGAAAACAAAAGCCTAAAGGCAGCTCTAAGGTCTAAATGTGGTGGTAAGCTGCCGCAATCGCTCTTGACAAACACGCCAATGGTTTGAATTCAGACTAACAAG
>NZ_VTQV01000045.1 GCF_008764245.1 Bacillus subtilis | reverse complement strand
TCCTACTGCCAAGTCTGTAGTGGACTTTCACCACCAAGTTATAGCCCATGCCGGGCGCACAGCAAAAACAGCAGTAAACAATTTTTGTTTACTGCTGTCCTAATGCTAAACTACCTGCTGTATCCTCAAAAAATGTTAGTTCAACTGTTTCAGTAAGTACATCTGCATAGCTATAGGAAACACGTTCAAATGAATTTTCCTCTTGATCTAATTCGATGACAAAAACCGATGGATAAGTTTCTGCCAAAACCCCAGAACGCTCAATTGTCTTTCTGCGGCCTCCATTGGCTTTTAACATTAATCTCCTTCCTAAATTTGAATCAAGAGATCGTTTAATGCTTGCTAATGTTTTTGGCATTGGTTCCACCTCACTAATGTTTATTATAACACAGGATGGAAAAATGGTCAAACAAATGGTTAATTTTAACAGTCTTCACGTTAAGTTGTCAACACTTTTTTATCTACAATATCGCCCATTTTCCTACATTTTTTAGTATGGACCTATTTCTAAAAATTATGTATAAAAGATCTGTTAAGCATGAGTACACCGATTAGTAAGAGGGAAAATGGCATTTTTAAAAGCGCCTAGCCCGCTAGATCGATTCAATCAAACATCGTGGAGGCCCAACAGGATGTTGGTCAAAACGGCGAAGACATGCGGACGGAGACCCACAGGATGTGGGTTACAAAGGCGTTGCGCCAGGACGGCGCGCCTTTAGCCTTTGATCCATAGCTTAGCCTTTGATCCATAACTTAGCCGTTTATCCCTTGTTCATCCATTTGATCCTTACTGAACATCCTTCTTAAAGAAGTTATTCATCTATAACAGGCTTATAAGGCATACCGGTTCGCAACACACCTCTCGTTTCGATTCCCCCTATCCCCTTCTCACCTGTTAATGTATTGCGTAAGACATCCCACACATTGATTCTTTCCATAAAAGGAGTAAAGCAAATTTTAGCTACAATATAAACAGGATCTAGTGCATGTATATTGACCCGTTGTGGTGAACTAGCAAAATTAGCTCCAGCGTGTATAAGCGATTCAAAGTGAGATTGACAGGCTCCCGCAAAGATGACCAATTGGTCGAGACTATGCACCTTTTTTCGGGCTTCTCTCACGGTTTCAACAAAAAATTTTGAATGTCGATAAGCATTTAAGTCAAACTTCTTCCCCTTAGTTTTAGAGTAAGCATCGTGTCCGGTAATGACTAGAACGTCTGGGCGATAATAATCCAATAAATCCCCTATCTGATAATGCATTTCTTTTTCATTACAGTGAATACCATATACGGTTACACCTATTTCATCATATAAACGAAGACATTTTTCTAAATAAGAACGGTCCCCATCAAGATGTAGAATGCGTCCCGGTAATTGGAAATACCCAAAATCCTGCCGATACCCTTGTGTCGCTTTAAATTCCTGTTTATGCATTAATAAGTCTAGATCTTGCCGAAATAACTCCAATGATTGATCTTCAAGCGAGCGAACAGTTGTAGACCTTTTAAGTCGGTCTGACTTATCCATTGGAAGAAGATCAGCAAGCGGTGCATCTGCTATTAGCCGATAATCTTCCCCATATAAAATAGCGATCTTTTCCCCATCTTCTTCAAGGATATCGGTTACTCTAAAAATAATGTCACAGTTATATGATACGCGGCCCACAATCATATTGAGCTCTACCACAGCCGTCAACTCCAGAAAATTAGCATTCATTCTCTATTAGGCTATGCACGGTTCGTATGCCGTGTGCATGCAATGAATTAACTATTTGGGTTGACGAATTCCCATAATGAATCACTTAATTTCCCAAACTCCTCGATTGTGAGTGTTTCACCACGTCTTTTAGGATCAATATCAGTTTTATGCAGAGCGTCCAAGATAAATTCCTTTTGATCCTTTCCAAGTCCATTTGATAAGTTATTTAAAATCGTTTTACGTCTTTGCGCAAAAGATTTACGGATGATGTCAAAAAAGAATTCCTCATTCAAAACTTGAACGACTGGCTGCTCCCTTTTTATCAGCCGAATAACAGCAGAATCCACATTAGGTTGTGGCATAAAAACAGTTTTGGGAACAATCATTACCGTTTCTGGTATTGTGTAATATTGGATAGCAATAGACAAAGAACCATATTCCTTTGTCCCTGGCTTCGCTGAAATTCGATCAGCCACTTCCTTTTGCAACATAGCGACGATTCCCCGTAAAGGAAGACGTTCCTCCAATAACTTCATAATAATCGGTGTTGTTACATAATATGGGAGATTCGCCACAACCATTAAATCCTCTATACCATCGAATTTCTCCGCAATCACGGTCTTTAGATTGGCCTTCAGTACATCTTGATGAAGAATTTCGACATTTGCATAAGGAGACAAAGTATCTTCTAATATCGGCAGCAAACGGCCATCGATTTCAAATGCCAGCACTTTTTTGCTAGTTCTTGCTAAATGCTCAGTCAAAGCACCGATACCTGGGCCAATTTCAATTGCACCTGAATGCTTTGTCAAACCAGCTACCTCAGTAATATTTCGCAAAATATTAGGATCAATTAAGAAATTTTGCCCTAAACTCTTTTTAAATGAAAAACCATATTTATTTAAAATTTCCTTCGTCCGTATCGGAGTAGCAATATCCTTTTGCATTATGTACGCTCCTCTTGGAAAATCTCTTCTAGCGCCTGTTCAAAGTCACTTTTCGAAACCTGAAACATCCTTAATCGCTTATGAAGCTGTTTTCCGTTTGTATAACCAATTTTTAATAATTGACCGATTCTTTCTCTTCGTTCTTTTGACTTTGGTTCCCCAATCAATCCAGCTGCTAGTAGATCTTCCTTTGTAATGACCTCTGGTTGTGACTCCAACATAGGCTGAGCTTCTCTCAATGCTTCCTGGATCACTTCTACGGAAGCATGTTCCACTCCAAGACCCTTCCCATTATGAGCAATTGCCTTTTTCTTATCAATAAAAGCATGTTTACAACCTGGCACTTGTTCAGAAATGGTCTTTCGGATCTTTTCACCTGGAAAATCAGGATCTGTTAGAACAATCACACCTCTTACCTTTTGTGCATGCTTAATCTTCTCAATCGTCTCCCGAGAGACAGCGGAACCATTTGTTTCAATCGTGTCTGCATCAACTGATTTATGAATAGCTCGGGTATCATCTTTACCTTCTACCACAATTATTTCTTTTATTTTCATTTTTCCTCCAAAAAAGTGAAACGTTTTTGATTCTTATACGTCTATATATAGTAAGATAGTTTTCCCCTATCTTCTTGACGATTATCTTTTGGATCATGCCAGTGGAACAAAAGGTAATCGTCTTTTTTTAAATTATAACATTAGGTTTAACTTTATCCACAACCAGACATTTTTATCACACAAGTGCAAGCATTTGTTTAAACGAAAAAAAAGCAGAGAAATATATTCCCTGCTCCCCATCTATTTAATTCAATACCCGTACTTTTACATTTTTTCGCCCAAAACGATATGCTTGATCTTTACTTGGTACAAATAAATCAATCCGATTTCCTTTTATTGCACCACCCGTGTCACCTGCTATCGCATATCCGTAACCTTCTACCCATACTTTAGAGCCAAGGGGAATAACACTCGGATCAACAGCAACCACTTTGGCATTTGGATTTGAATTCAAATTAATCCCTGTAGCTGTGACACCAGAACAACCATTACAACTTGCTGTATAAGCTGTTGCACTCATCGTAATTTCATTTCCACCTTGTGGAGCAGCAGAAGCCTCTTGAGCAGCTCCTTTATTTGGAGCATCATCATTACTTGTTGAAGCTGTGTTTGACTTGCCGCGTGACACTTGTGCAACTAACACTTTCGTTCCTACAGCTACAATTTTATCTTGGCTATCACTCACTGTTTTCTCTGCCACTAGCTTACGTTTTACTTCTTTACCATTCTCTTTTATTACTTCGTACTCTTTTTTCAGAAGGCCTTCTTTTCCGTCTTGAACGACCTCTTCAGTTCCTTCCATTAGGCTTGAATCTTTTTTTGTTACAAGCGCATACTCGATGGGCTCTTCCACTACATCGGTGACCTTTTCAACGCGGATGACTTTTACTACCGACTTAGGTTCCACGTCTTCTTTAAGATTTGGTTCTACACGATCCAAATCACCTAGTTTAATGTCGTGTTGCTTTAAAAGGTCAGCGACCGTAGTCGAAGTGGTCCAAACCTCTTCTTTCTTCTTCCCATTTTGGAGAGTTAGAAGAAAGGCACGGTCTATATTTAACTGTAATTGATCTTGTATTTCATCCTGCATAGAAAAGTCAATTTCATCATGTTCGTTGATGTCAATTTTCTCCTCATCCAAGAATTCATCTACTGTCTTAGCTGTTGTCCAGTATACGGTCTCTTCATCATCATCCTTCACCGCGACTTGCTTTGCTTTTTCCCACACAACATTTAAGTCGTTTTTGACAGGTGTTTCCATCGGATGAGACAAGTAATCCGTATCTTTCACCGCAACTTCAAGCTCATCTAGAATATCCCCTACAGTATTGGCATGGGTTTTAACTGTCATTTCTTCTCCGTCTATTGAAAGGGCCACCGTTTTCTTTGTCCCTTCATACGTAAGTACGCTCAAAGTAGCTGAAAAAACTATGAAACTAGCAATTAAAATGCCTAATTTCTTACGTGTCATTGATGAAAAAATGAAACTCTTTTTAGGTGTTGTGTTCATCAAAACACTCCTCCTTCTTCTTCTTCGAGAGTTTTACATAAAGGTGTTTAGTTGTCAACCCCCTTCTCTTTCACAAGGTAAAACCTATTATGAACAGATAGATTTGAAAAAGAAAGAGAAACTTCTCGACAATTCCTTTATGAAAGAGGCAAAGTTTGTAGAATAAACGGATAACTCACAAGAAAAACGCAAGCGTTTCACATAAGATGAATGGCTAAAGAAGCGGGAAAATGGCTAAGCCGTCCGGCCTACAGGATGTAGGCCGCTTTTATCAATCAATGCCGAATACTTTTTTAGCATTAGCCGTTGTTTGTTGAGCAACCTCTTGTATACTTAAACCTTTTAACTCTGCAATTTGCTCTGCTACTAATTTTACATAGGCAGGTTCATTTCTTTTTCCTCTATAAGGATGGGGAGCTAAGTACGGACAATCCGTTTCCACCAATAAACGATCCATTGGCACTTGGATCGCTACCTCCTTCGGCTTCTTAGCGTTTTTAAACGTAACGGGTCCTCCAAGAGAAATGTAAAAATTCATAGCTAAGCATTCTTGTGCTATTTCGGGGCTTCCACTAAAACAATGCATAATTCCGCCCACTTGCTCAGCTTTTTCTTCTCGTAAAATCGTTATAATATCTTCTGTTGCTTCTCGATTATGAATAATAATTGGTAAATTTAGCCTTTTAGCTAGTTGAATTTGCTTACGGAACACTTTCTTCTGGACTTCCTTTGGGGACTTATCCCAATGATAATCCAAGCCCATTTCTCCAAGTGCTACAACCTTGGGGTGTCCCGCAACTTCTTCAAGCCAGACAAGATCTTCCTCTTGCATATCAATGGCATCAACAGGATGCCAGCCGACACTTGCGTAGACATGATCATATCGTTCAACAATTTCAAGTGCCTTTTCAATAGTTGGGCGGTCAAACCCGACTACAACCATATATTGAACACCCGCGGCGCTCGCTCTTTCCATGGTTGCTTCAAGATCTTCTGCAAATTGTTCATCATTTACATGGCAATGTGTATCAAATAACATGACTAAAACTCCTTTATAGAGTATACTCCAAAATTACATAACTTTTATATCAGTTGGTTAACATTTACATTACAAAGACTTCAATTCAATAAGGGTTCCATATTGGACTATTTGGAAATGCGCCCAAAACACCATCACAATAAGGTTTTTGTACAAAAAATAACATAGGAAGGTATAGCAAAAATATCATTTTGGCTATCACCTTCTATGTTATTGTGTCACAAAAGCTCTCCATTTATATCAATTATTACATTTAGTTTACAATTGCGCCGATTTCAAGAGATGGATCGACAGAAGCTAACGATAATTTTCCGTCTTTTTCTCCTGCTAAGATCATTCCTTGCGATAACTCGCCTCGTAATTTCACTGGTTTCAGGTTTGCCACAACGATTACCTTTCTACCAACTAATGCCTCTGGTTTATAATATTCCGCAATTCCCGACACAACTTGACGAGTTTCGTAACCAAGATCCAGTTGAAGCTTTAATAGCTTATTTGCTTTTTTAACAGGCTCACATGCCGTTACTTCCGCCACCCGCAATTCAATCTTTTTAAAATCGTCTATCGTGATTTCAGGTAAATGCTGTTCTTCTTCCTTATTCTCTTGTTCATTTTGCACAGGTGTCACGGAATCTCCCTGCATCTTCTCTTTAATAAAGCTGATTTCCTCTTCCATATCTAAACGTGGGAATATTGGTTCGCCCTTTTTCACAACCGTTAAGCCTTCAGGTAATTGCCCAAAGTTCACTAAGCTTTCCCATGATGTTAAGTCATCCGCCGTCACGTTTAACTGGCGTAAAATCTTGTTAGGCGCTTGAGTTAGGAATGGTTTCAGTAATATCGCCACTCTTCTTAATGTATCAGCCAAGTGGACCATTACACTAGCTAATTCATCTCTCTTCTCTTCTGCCTTGGCAAGTTTCCATGGTTCGGTTTCATCAATATATTTATTAGTGCGACTAATCAATTGCCAAACAGAGGATAGGGCAATCGAAAATTCCATTTTTTCCATCGCTTCATCATATTTTTGGACGGTTGTTTCATTCATCACACGCAAGCTGTCATCAAATGGTGTGATCGAACCTTGATAAGTTGGAATCACTCCATCAAAGTACTTATTAATCATCGCAATGGTACGATTCAGTAAATTACCAAGATCATTGGCTAAATCAAAATTAATTCGTTCCACAAAACCTTCAGGTGTAAAGACGCCATCTGCTCCAAAGGGAACTTCTCTTAATAAATAGTAACGTAAAGCATCTAGTCCGTAACGATCAATCAATGTAACGGGATCGACAACATTCCCTTTCGATTTAGACATTTTTCCATCTTTCATTAACAACCAACCATGAGCAAAAACCTTCTTAGGTAATGGTAAATCAAGCGCCATAAGCATAATTGGCCAATAAATTGTATGAAAACGAACAATTTCTTTTCCGACAAGATGAACATCTGCGGGCCAGTACTTCTGGTATTTCGTATCGTCTTCCGAACCATAGCCGAGAGCGGTAATATAATTTGTTAAGGCATCAATCCAAACATAGATCACATGTTTCGGATCTCCGGGTACTTTCACGCCCCAGTCAAAGGTCGTACGGGAAACAGCCAAATCCTCTAACCCTGGCTTAATAAAATTGTTAATCATTTCATTTTTCCGAGAATCAGGTTGGATAAAATGCGGATTTTCTTCATAAAACGCTAAAAGTCGATCGACATATTTACTCATTTTAAAGAAATAAGATTCTTCTTTTACCTTTTCAACTGGTCGTCCACAATCTGGGCAATTTCCGTTATCAAGCTGACGCTCTGTAAAAAAGGACTCGCAAGGAGTACAATACCAACCTTCATACACATCAAGATAAATATCATCCTGATCAAGCAATTGTTGAAAAATCTTTTCCACTATTTTTTTATGACGTGTTTCGGTCGTACGAATAAAATCATCATAGGAAATATCAAGCTTTTCCCACAATTCCTTAATTCCCTTCACAATATCATCTACATATTCCTGTGGCGAAAGGCCTAATTCCTTTGCCTTCCGTTGAATCTTTTGTCCATGTTCGTCCGTTCCCGTCAAATACATGACATCATAGCCCCGCAGCCTCTTATAGCGGGCCATAGCGTCTCCAGCCACGGTTGTATAAGCATGGCCTATATGTAAATTCCCGCTTGGATAATAAATAGGAGTAGTAATATAAAATGTATTTGCCTTTTCTCCCAATTCAGTCGCCTCCATTGTATTATTAAGAAAAGCTCAAGCGCCTATCAAAAGGACGAACCGCTAAGAGCACGCCGTCCTGGCGTAACGCCGATGGACTCGCTCCCGCAAATCTTGCCGATGGCACCTAGAGCTAAATCCAAACACTAACCAAATTCTACTTTGTTTCAAAGTCGTCCTTTGCACCATAACCTTTTCTATCTTCAAAATATACGTGAAAAAGACCTTTTCCGCAACTTTCAAAATTTGCCCATCCTATTCTCCTATCTCATTGACTATATAGGGAAAAATTGGTATGATAAAAGTAACAAATTTTACCTATAATGAAGTATGAAAGTCCCGAATTCTATAAATTGATTTGTGCCTTTCAGGGGGGATGAGCATGAAATCTACAGGTATTGTTAGAAAGGTCGATGAGCTTGGTCGTGTCGTGATTCCAATTGAGCTCCGCCGTAATTTAGATATTGATGTTAAAGATGCGCTCGAAATCTATGTAGATAATGATCGTATTATTCTAAAAAAGTACAAACCCAGTATGGCGTGTGAAATAACAGGTACTGTTTCAGATGAAAACAAAAGCTTTGCTAGCGGAAAACTTGTCCTAAGTCCTGAAGGAGCAGAGCTATTAATCCAAGAACTCCAAAATGCCTTCCGTAAATAATATGAAAAAGTCAGAAGACACCACTTATTTCATGTAAGTGGTGGTTTTTTTAGCCCACGATCATGCTCCCTTATTACTCAACATGATAAGCTTGATAAACTTCACGCTTCGGTAGTTGACGGTCCTTTGCGGTTTGTTTGATCGCTTCTTTCGAGGAATGGTTCTTCTCATCTATATAGTATTGTACATGGCTTTTCATATCCATTGCACTCCACCATTGTTCCTCCACTTCTTCCTCTTGTTTTTCACCCGGCTCAATAATCAAGCAAAATTCACCGCGGACTTCTTGTTTCTCCGCCCACTCAATGGCCTCATCTACAGAGCCTCTTAGAAATTCCTCAAATTTCTTCGTCAACTCACGACATAATACGATCTGACGGTTTCCAAAAGCCTCTTTCATATATTTTAATGTTTCCTTTAATCGATGGGGAGCTTCATAAAAAATAATCGCCGCCTGTTGCTTTCCTAAAATCTCCAGTTCCGCTCTTTTTTCTTTTTTCCCCCTGGGCAAAAAACCATAGAAATAAAAAGGCTGAGGTTTGATCCCTGACGCAATCAAAGCTGTAACAGCAGCATTTGCACCTGGTAAAGGAACAACGGGAATTTTCGCTTGTATCGCCTGTTCCACAAGTTCATAACCAGGATCAGAGATGCATGGTGTACCTGCATCACTCACTAGAGCGAGATTTTGACCGGCATGCAGTTTTTTTATTAATTCTTTCCCACTCGCTTCCTTATTATGCTCATGATAGCTGACTAATCCAGTGGAAATCTCATAATAGTGGCATAGTCTTTTCGTGTTCCGGGTATCTTCAGCGGCAATTAGATCTACTTCTTTTAAAATGCGAATGGCTCGAAAGGTCATATCTTCTAAATTACCAATTGGGGTAGGAACTAGATATAAAATGCCATTATTCATTTCTTTTGAAAAACTCTTCTGCGTCTGCAATCCCCTCGTCCCCCATTTCCATTAAAAACTTTTCCTTCTCTTTACGTGTTAACTGCTTAAAGGCATACTCGGCCTGCAACGCTGCACTCTTTTGCTCATATTCTGCTGAGTAGATCATTTTAACAGGTCTTCTCGCCCGCGTATATTTAGCCCCTTTTCCACTATTATGTTGTTCTAATCTCCGTTTTGGGTCAATCGTATACCCACCATAATAAGAACCATCTCGACATTCCAATACATAAAAATAATGGTTATTTCTCATTTCCATATAACATGGCTCTCACTTCTTCGTTATATTCATTTTGTTGATTATACACAAATAGCGGAGGGAGAATTTTAAGTCCCGGACGCCCATCCTTGATCCCTTCCACTAAAATCGTGTTCGCCTCTTTTCCTTCTTTAGGGTAAACAAAGCGAAGTCTTTTCGGCTCAAGACGATGGTTTCGCATATGCATGAATAAGTCCATTAATCTTTCAGGTCGGTGAACAAACGAGGCCTTTCCTCTTTGCTTAAGGAGCTGGCTACTACTTTTGACGACATCTTCTAAAGTACAATAAATTTCATGCCTAGCAATCGCCAAATGTTCATTTTGATTTCTTATCTCAGGAGATTTCGATGAAAAATAAGGAGGATTACAAGTAACAAGATCAAATTGATTAGAGCCTAAAAGCGAAGGCATTTCCTTTAGATCCCCATGAATCATCTTTATTTTATAATCCAATTGATTAAACGTAATACTTCTCTTAGCCATATCAAATAAGCGTTCTTGAATCTCAACACCAGTTATTTCCGCCTTTGTCCGGTTACTTAGTAAGAGGGGAATCACCCCATTCCCACTACATAAATCGATAATTTTCCCCTTTTGAATCGGCAAATAGGTAAAGTGGGAAAGCAAAACAGCATCAAGCGAAAAGGCAAAAACAGAAGGACTTTGGATGATCTGTAATTCCTCTGCTAACAAATAATCTAATCGTTCATCCTCTAATAATTCAATCATGATCGTACTTTTCCTCCATATGGTTCAACTGAAAATGGCTATCCTTTAAAATAGCCCTCCCCACAAAGGAGGAGGGCTCGGACATATAAATGGCCTATTATTTTTTATTTAAGAAAGATAAGCAAAATAAACAATCCTCATCCAAACGGGGACTCCCAAAGTGAATGTTGCAAATATGGAAGCCTTCTTGATAGATTCTAGCGAGGTTATCATACCCTTCACCAATTTCAGTTATTTTATCGTAAACCGTTTTTCCCGGCTTTTCTCCAGATTCTTCGGGGTTGGAGGCTTTTGGGGTTTCCCCCTCCATAGCTTTTCGCAAATGGTCATTCTCTATTTTCAAGGCATGGTTCTCTTCAATTAAATGAGCTAAATATTGTTTGAGTTCTCCTAATTGCTGGTATAACTCTCCAATCTGCATTTCCATGCTACTGACAGAGTCAAATAACTCCTTTTTATCCATACTTTCTCACCCCAATTATTCCGTGGCCGGGATAGATGATGAGCCCTTCTTAATTTCTTCCAATGTATACTCCAATTGCCTTTCTTGGCCAAACAAATCAATCTGAATTAAACGTTCTAGCATATTTAATCCCGTTACTTTGCCAGGTCCATCCGGAGTTTTAATGGTTTCACCAATATCGGGCAATTCAGCTTTAGCTGCTTCATATTCATCATTTTCATATTTCAAACAGCACATCAATCTACCACAAAGTCCAGATATTTTTGATGGATTTAAAGAGAGGTTCTGGTCCTTGGCCATTTTAATAGAAACTGGCTCAAAATCCCCTAAAAAGGTTGAACAGCATAGCATTCGACCGCATGGCCCAATTCCACCTAACATTTTGGCTTCATCTCGCACACCAATTTGCCTTAATTCTATCCTAGTTTTAAAAATAGCAGCTAAATCCTTCACTAGATCACGAAAATCAATTCTACCGTCTGCAGTAAAGTAAAAAATCACTTTATTGCGGTCAAATGTAAATTCAACATCTACTAATTTCATCGCCAAGCGATGTTCAGCGATTTTGTCAGTACAAATTTGATGGGCCTCTTCTGCTGCGAGCCGATTTTCCTCCACACTCATTTGATCCTTTTCATTTGCAAGTCGAATCACCTTTTTTAAAGGCAATACAACATCATGTTCACTTACTTGCTTAGGTTCCGTTACAACTTTTCCAAATTCGACTCCCCGAGTTGTCTCGACAATCACATAATGATCCTTCTTAATCAAGAATTCCCCCGGATCGAAATAATATATTTTACCGGCTTTTTTAAACCGGACACCAATCACATTATACAAAAGAAGGTCCCCCCTGCAATTTTAACACCAACTGTTCCATTAACAGCTGAGGATTCATATTTGCCTGTAGCATTTGTTTCGCTTCCAATATTGCCATCATTTGTTCAGACAGTCTCCCTGCAGAAGTTTGTAAAGCATCTCCCGCCAACTTTTTCTGTTGATCAGGATAGATCAATTGCTCTTCTTTCCCCAATTGTATATAAAGTATATCCTTATAGATAAATAATAATAGATCCAGTCCTATATCCATTTGCGCCCGTTCCTTAAAATGGCCATTCCATTCATTTTGTAAGGAGGTCATCGCATACAATGGATTTTGCTTCAGGACTTCATATAATTTTAACACTATATTTCGTGCTTGTGCAAACCAATCATCGTGATCAAGGTCAAGTGCTTCCTGTACTTGGTTTGTCATGGCAGATAATAAAGGGGCCTTCGTAGGATGAACCCCTAATTTTATCAACTTGTCCGCCACCACATTGGCTGGAAGTGATTGAAAAGAGATCATTTGGCAACGAGAAATAATCGTTGGTAATATTCGCTGTGGCTGTTCCGTTAAGAGAATCGCCGTTGTTTGCAAGTGAGGCTCTTCTAAAAACTTTAATAAACTATTGGCCGCAGAATTCGTCATTTTCTCCGCATCTATAATGATATAAAATTTCTTTTTCGATTCTAATCCTGTTTTATTAAACTCCGCTCGTAACGAACGAATTTGGTCAATTTTAATGGACAGACCGTCTGGTTCCACAATATGAACATCAGGATGATTCCCATTCGAGATTCTTTTACAATTCACACACTGCTCACATGGAACCAGGCCATTTTTAGGTTCAGTACAAAAAAGGCTTTGAGCGACCAGCATACTTGCTGCCCGCTTGCCTGTCCCGTGTTCCCCTTCGAATAAATAAGCGTGGGCAACACGATTCTTCTCAATCCCACTTTTTAATACCTTTGCCGCAACGGGCTGTTCTTGTTCAAAATCTTGCCAGTTCATTTTATCACTCACTTGTGCTTAGGTCCGCACGATGCGGGGCAGAACGGCGCGCCCTTAGCCGTTCTTCCTAGTTATCCAAATTTGTACGTCGCTAAACAGGCGCTTGCGCTTTTCTTTGTCCAGCTACAGCGCCTAGCGACTAGCAAATTTACGTCTTCCTCCTACGATAAGTCAACATCGATTCAGCCTTTGGCTTCATCGTGTTTCCTTTATCTCGTCAGAAGTCTTTAAATTTGTACGTCGCTGGACAGGCGCCTCCGCTTTTCTTTTAAAATTGATGGAATTGGTCGATTGGTAGGACGAATACGGTGGCACCGCCTACTGAGACTTCTACTGGGTAAGGGATATAGGAATCTGCGTTTCCTCCCATTGGGGAGATAGGTGCCATTAATTGATCACGAGATTTACAATTATCCCGAATAATTTGTAAACATTTATTAACTCTCACATCTTCTACACCAATCATGAATGTAGTGTTCCCCGATTTTAAAAAGCCGCCTGTTGTTGCCAATTTTGTCGACCTAAAATTATTATCTACTAAAGCACTCATTAATCGATTGCTATCCTGGTCTTGTACAACAGCCATAATTAATTTCATCGGCACGCACCCCTTCATTCATTCATTCATTTATTATACTATTTCTAGTATATCACGATTTCCTTAGCTTATAAAAACATTTTAAAGAATAATTTGAAAACATCTACTCATTCTCTTCAATGAGTTTCTCCACCATTTTCATGGTCTGAAGAAATACCTGCTCTATTGGTTGGGAAGCATCTATTTCCCTTATTCTGTCAGGGAATCTTTGTAATAATTGTTTATATCCTTGCCTTACCATCTGATGAAAATTCAATTGTTCTAGATCTAGTCGATTGATTTCTCGGCCCTTGTTTGTTTCAATTCTTTTTAAGCCAATCTCAGGGTCTATATCAAAATAGATGGTTTGATCTGGCATTAACTCTTGAATGGCAAACTGGTTAATTGATAATATTTCATCCATTCCTAGGCCTCTTGCATATCCTTGATAAGTTAGAGAACTATCGATAAAGCGATCGCAAAGCACTACGGCCCCACTTTGAAGACCAGGTATCACTTTTTCTACTAAATGCTGTCGCCTTGCCGCGGCATATAATAATGCCTCTGTTCTAGCATCCATCGCAAGATTTCCTGAATCCAGAATAATACCGCGGATTTGCTCCGATATAGGAATCCCCCCGGGCTCCCTTGTTAAAATAACATCCATTCCCTTTACTTCTAATTCCTGGGCTACTTTTTGGATGATCGTTGTTTTTCCTGCCCCTTCTGGACCCTCGATTGTGATAAATATTCCGCGCATAGTTACCTCCAAAAGCTTTCTCTTCCACTATTATATCATTGTCAGCCACCCTTTAAAATCAATACCTCGAGACTTCCCTCATTAGGGTCGTGATAGGCTGATTCTCCTCTTATCGAAAAACAGCTAACCTCCCATTCCGAAGGGCTTCCATCTCCCCTTGAAATCTTGCTCCAAATTTCATCAGCTTCTTTAGTTGCTCAATATGAACCTGCGTTATTTTTTCTCCCGGCATAATGAGGGGAATCCCCGGAGGGTAAGGCGTAATCATCTGTGATGCCACTCTCCCAACAGACACATCCATTTCCACCCAGTCTTCCTCCCGATCGTCCATTTCTTCATAAGAAAGGGCTAACGTTGTGATCGCTAAGCTTTCTTGCCATATTATATTTTGCTTGGGCCGGTTTTGTGCTTGTCCGTCTGTCCAAGGTAAGCTTTGTAATTGTTGCAGTGCTCGATCAAATGGATAAGGCATACCTATTTTTAACAATGGAAAAATGAGTAAGATCTGTTGTGGATCCGCTAATTCAGGATATATTCCCGCCAGTTCAAATCTAGTTTGTAATTCATATCCGGAAAACAAGGCGTGACGAACCATGATTTTAAGAGGATCTTCACTTTGAAGCACCTGAATCCCCGGTAGTTGCTTTAATTGTTCTATGAAGTTTTGAATTTGATTTTGAGAATAAAGTACATCCTCTTTTGAAAAGTGAGCCAAATAATGCCGGGCTAAATCTAAAGATGCCATGATTAAATAAGAAGGACTGCTAGATTGAAGCATCTTTAAATACCTCTCTACCTTTTTGCCAGGCACATGTTCACTATTAATATGTAAATACGAACCCATAGTGAAAGCCGGTAATGTTTTATGGGCCGAATGGACAACAATATCAGCCCCTAGGCGAAGGGACGTTTGTGGAAAAGGGTTTCCTAAACAAAAATGGGCACCATGGGCTTCATCGACTAAAACAAGCGCATTATTTTGATGGGAGATTTCGATCATCGATTGGAGATTATATGTTCGCCCATAATAATCGGGATAAGTAAAAATACAAGCCCGAATGGATGGGTACTGTTGAAAAGCTCTTTGTACCGTCTCCACCATTAACTCTGTTTCGCCATTCTCCCTTACCGTGGAAGCAATAAAAACTGGTTTTAGCTTTGCTAGATTTAATGCGTGCAAAATCGATTGGTGGCAATGACGCTGCACCAACACATAATCTCCCGCTTGGCAGCAAGCTAGAATCATAGCTAAATTGCCAACCGTCGTCCCATTCACCAGAAAGTAACTTTTACTGGATTGGTAAAAGTCGGTTAATAACTCTTGAGCTTCTCCAATCATCCCTTCAGGAGCATGCAAATCATCTAAACCTGTTAATTCCGTCGCATCTAATTGGGCAACCTGGGCAAAGGCTGAATCGATTCCTTCATATAAAAGTCCATTTTTATGCCCTGGGACATGAAAGGAAATCGGCTTATTCTTATAAAATTGAACCATTCGTTCATAAATTGGTATCTGGTCTTGATTCACTTGTGATACCCCACTTCTATTTTCCCTCATTATACTATGCTTAAGCATACAAAAACCAGGCACTCCCCTGTCACCTGGTTTAAGAATAGATCTTATTTTCCTTAATCACTTTTAATTGTTTAATATAAAATTGATACGTTGGGTCTTGGGTACTTGTTTGTACCATAGCTTTCTCGCAATCTGTACAAATAAACGATGTATATAAATGAATCCCATGCTTCTGAGGTTTTTCACAAACAATACATTTTTCCATTTCTCCACCTCCGTAGCATTTAGTTTGACCACTTTTTCTTATTTGCATACACAATTTCTAACATTAATCCAATTACAATTATTAATATGCGGGAGGAACATTCCGTGTGTCTGTACATCCGCAAATAAAACAGGAATATTCTGTACAGAAGCGGATAAGCGTAAGACTTCGGAGCGGTTTTGGATTAAAGCTAAACATAACCTAATACTTTAAGGGAACCATTTTATTCTATTTAAACAATAAAAAGCCCGTTCCCCTTGAACGGACTTTTCAAAAGATCCATAGTTGAATGATGGCTAAGGCGGCAACACCTGGCAAGCCTAGAAAACCAGATATAGCGGATGTAATGAAATTAATAGGGACCGCTAATCCAAATTGATTGCCAACCGCGTTAAGAAAAAATAAAAATATCGCACCGATGAGAAGCTTCATTAACGACAGACCAATCCACCGAAATACTTTCGTTGGCAACCCTATCACTAACAACAGAAGTATTACTCCGGAAATAATGGATATGATTATGACTGGACTCATCTTTTCCCCCCTGGAAACAATCCTTTCCACTATTATATGTAAGGTTTGTCCAAAAAGAACGAAGAAAATTGCGCAAACATGATAGGTTCCGTTTCGTTTAAACAGCACCATCTCATTCGCATGAGTCATTATCTTAAGGAGATTTTTCTTTTTTTAGCTTCTTGGAACAGAAAAAAATACTTCGATTTTGCGAGAAGAGCTAGTCGATGTAGATCTTCATCATACTCATAGCTCATCTTTTCTAATTGGGAAAAGTACATCCAGTCCTTCTGTGTGCTTTCCATTAGATCAATCAGTTTTTGATCGTATTCCCTTCGAAGCTTTTCCTTTTGAAACATGTACGCCACCTCTAAGAATGAGTCCTTTATAAGAAAAGCGCAAGCGCCTTGCTCAGCCCCGACAAGCAAATGTTCCTGAACCTATGAAGGGCGATCTTTCCCTTCATAGGTTCAGGGTTATTTGACCTCGAGGGGCTGGGCGCTGGAGCTAGATCCAGCATTAGTCAAAATTTATACTTTCCTATCCTGTAAGAAAAGCGCAAGCACCTTGAAAGAAAACTTACACTTCTCTCCGGCCTTCTAATGCTTTTGATAACGTTACTTCATCTGCATATTCTAGATCTCCACCAACTGGAAGTCCGTGAGCAATCCGCGTGACCGTGATTCCCGATGGCTTCAGCAATCGAGAAATATACATAGCCGTTGCTTCTCCCTCGATATTAGGATTCGTTGCTAAGATGACTTCTTGAACTGTCTCATCTTGCAATCTTTTTAGTAAATCTGGGATATTAATATCTTCGGGTCCAATTCCTTCCATTGGCGAAATGGATCCATGTAGGACATGATATAAGCCATGGTATTCTTTCATTTTTTCCATGGCAATCACATCTTTTGATTCCTGTACAACACAGATGACACTTCGATCTCGCTTCGAGTCTTTGCAAATATAACAAGGATCCTGATCAGTAATATGTCCGCAAACAGAACAGAAACCTAGGTCTCGTTTGGCATTGACAAGGGCCTTTGCGAAATCTAGAACAGTATCTTCCTTCATATCTAAAACGAAAAATGCCAGGCGGGCTGCTGTTTTGGGCCCAATTCCCGGCAGTTTCATAAAGCTGTCAATCAGCTTGGATATTGGTTCAGGATAATGCATAATCAGTTAACCCCCTAGAATCCAGGAAGGTTGATTCCTTTAGTAAATTGCCCCATCGTTTGATTTGTTAATTCATCCGCTTGTTTCATTGCTTCGTTTACAGCAGCTAAAACAAGGTCTTGAAGCATTTCGATATCTTCTGGATCAACCACTTCTTCTTTAATTTTCACTTCAAGTACTTCTTTATGGCCAGAAACAACGACAGTGACCATTCCACCTCCAGCTGTTCCTTCAATCCGTTCTTCACCAAGCTCCTCCTGAGCCTGAGCCATTTTCTTTTGCATCTTTTGCATTTGTTTCATCATACCTTGCATATTTCCCATTCCACGCATACAATTCCATTCCCTTCAAATTAATTTTTAATCTCAATTAAGTCTTCTCCAACTAGCTTTACAGCTTCCTGAATCAGCGGATCTGGAGCCTCTTCCCCATCTTGGTCTGGCTCATGTCCTTGGTTTTGTAGAAAATCCTCACGAATTTCTAACCATTGTGGCTCAGGGACTCCTACAAATTGAAGTTTCTTTCCTAAGAGTTCTTCAATAAGATTGGCTGTCACTTCTAAAAACTTTGTGTTTTCCATCGCCATTTTGCAATGAATTTCATATTTGAATTTTATAACAAAGGCAGTCGGCGAGGCTGCAGCAGGTTCAGCATCCATTAATAAAGCTGCCTGTGATCGCATTTGGCGATTATTCAGTTGCTCTAGAAGATTGCCCCATTGGCTCTTAATCATGTTCAAATCTTCTCGAGTCGCTTCACCCAACACTTGGCGAATTTTCCCTGTATTCGCCTGAAAACCTTTATTAGTACGCATCGGTTTTTTCGTCGGTTTGGACTGTGGTTGTTCTTCCAACACAGGGCGATTCACTTTCAAATCTTCAACTTGTTTCTCGAGCTTATCAATCTTTGCAAGTAATTCCTGCACGCCATCGAATTGCTGGACATTCGCTTGTGTTTTCATTTGGCATAATTTTACAAAACAAACTTCCAAATAAATCTTGGCATGATCGGAAAACTTCATATCTTGCTGTGTCTTATTTAAAACATCCATATATTCATAAATTTGTTCGGGCTGTATAGCCTTCGCAAGTTCAGCAAAATCATCATCCAGCATAGCTCTTTCCAACGATTCTTCCAGATTAGGGGCTGTCTGATAAAGTAAAAGATCACGAAAATATAAAATGAGATCTTCGATAAAGCGACTGGGATCTTTCCCATCTAACACTAACTTTTCAAGAATGGTTAACGATTCAGAAACATTTTTTTCATGAATAGCATGAACAAGCTTATTCAAATAATTTTGGGAAACAGATCCTGTAACCGTTAAGGCATCCTCCACTGTCACTTGATCGGCGCTAAAGGAAATGGCCTGATCGAGTAAACTTAAAGCATCCCGCATACCACCACTTGCTGCTTGAGCGATAACATGTAATGCCTTTTCTTCATACTGTAACCCTGATTCCGAAGCAATATGGACCATTCGATTAACTAAATCTTGCGCCGTTATTCTTTTAAAATCAAAACGTTGACACCGGGAAATGATGGTCAAAGGAATCTTATGTGGTTCAGTCGTTGCTAAAACAAAAATGACATGCTTAGGCGGCTCTTCTAAAGTCTTTAATAAAGCATTGAACGCACCCATAGACAACATATGAACTTCATCAATGATATAGACTTTATAGGATACAGAAGTGGGCGCGTATTTCACCTTATCTCGAATATCGCGGATCTCTTCCACACCATTATTCGAGGCAGCATCAATCTCAATCACATCTTGTATTGACCCATCCGCAATTCCTAAACAAGCAGGACACTCATTACAAGGTTCTGATACTGGCATTTTTTGGCAGTTGACTGCTTTTGCTAATATTTTAGCCGCACTTGTTTTCCCTGTTCCCCGTGGACCAGAAAATAAATAAGCATGACTCGTTTTCTGTTGGAGTAGAGCGTTTTGTAAAGTTTTCGTCACATGTTCTTGCCCCACCACATCTGCAAATGTTTGTGGTCGCCAGACACGGTATAACGCCTGATACATTTATGCTCTCTCCTTCCCTCATAACGATTATTCATGGAATTCTTTATAAAAAGTCTTCATTCGTCCTTCCATTATACCTTATTTAGGATAGGTTTGACAAAATGATATACAAATTGTTTTTGAGCTTCTTATGGAGGATGTTCAAAAAGCTCCGGAACCTCCCCCTCCACCACCAACGCCGCCACCGCCACCAGTTCCACCAATAGAACTATCAGACGAACTTTGACTAAACTCTGTATATTTTTTATCTGCTCGAGAAAATTCGGTAGATAGAATAGGGGCGGTGAAAAGAGAATAGGTCAGTAAAGATGGATCCACATTTCCTATTTCCTTTTGCCATTGTGATGTATTATTCTCCTTGGAAAACTTTTCATTTGCTCCAAAAATAGCCATTCTCATTCGAGCATCTTCTGAAGTTTTTTGCCAGTCTGAACTTTTAATTTGATCAAGCTTGTTTAAAAATCGAGTCCATTCCTCTTTTATATAAAAGCCTTTTGAAGAGAGGGGCCTGTAAAAACAGGCGATAAAAGCAGCGACTAAAAACAATACCAATGATGTTAAAAACACGGGGATAGCTTCATAGTAAATAGCCATAATCCATAAGGCTAATAAAAGAAGACTAATAATTCCGAAAGTGAAACGATAAATAGGCTTCTTTTCTCTCACACCCACTTCTTTAAATTCCTCTTTAATGGCCTGTCTCCATTCCGTAAGCCGCGTATGATATTTCGTGAGATTTTTTTCCTTTTTAATAAAACCATCTATATCCTTCGCTTTAAAATAACCATCCTGCCCGATCTCATCAAATAGCCATTTTAAAAGAATACCTTCATGTTTATGTTGAACATTGGAATGAATTCGTCTAAATTCATCTTCTGATTGTTGTTCAACCATTCCTTTCCGGACTAAATCGAGTAGACCTGCCGGAACATGTACGGCATCTACACCTAATGTATAATAAATCGTCGCTGGCATGCTCATTTTCTCATCAGGCATAAGTGTATAATCTCTTTTTAATTCCTCATTTACTAAACTATATTTTCTTTTCTTTCCAATATGTTCCCACCCAATTAAAACAACAAATAGAATGAGGAAAAATGGGATCAGTGTTTTCGATAAAGTCGAAAACTTTTCCTTATTTTCCGCAAAGGCTTGTGCCTTCTTTTCTAGGTTTAGCTTTTCCTGTAATAATGAATCTTTCATTGTTTTGGATGAAGTAATGGACATACCCGAAAAAAGTGTGGATGGATAAGCCACCCTAATATCTCCATTTTCATCAGATGGAACCAGACCCATAGAGTATTCCACTGTTCCATCCTTTCCTACCACTTGTTTATCAAATGCTTGATCATAACCAAAGGCAATCACATCATCAGTTGCTTTTGGAGGATGAATCACAATCTGCATATTTTCATAATCTGTTTCATTCCGCTCATCAAAAAATGGCCAGTAAAACTCGGTCATATCTTCATATTTGTCCATACCATTTTTAATTACATAATCCAGGTCAATTTCGACCGTTTCATTTTTCCCTTTTCGATGAATTTTATATACATCATTAACTTTTTCTACTTTTAGAGCTTTTTCATCTTCTTTCGCCAAAAAATCCGTTATTTCCGCTCCTTTTTTCGGGAATATTTCCCGGGTAATTCCATTAAATTTACTGTCAAATTGATAAGTATGCTTTTCCTGTACATGAACATCCCCATTTTCCTGTAAAAAGGCGTCTATTTTTACATTGGGAATGGAAAAATCGACTGCACCAACTTTTATAGGTAACAAAATAATGAAAAAGGCAACTACACAAGAAATAATCTTTCGATTCATGCCGTCCCCCCTCGTATAATATGGTTCGAAAATCATTCTGTTTCTTTTTAATACGAGAAAAAGGATGAAAAAGTTTCATTTGGAGAACAGTTATATTCACATATCCGTCTAGACCATCTTTTTTTAGAAAACAAAAAATCCACTCACCTAAAAAGTGAATGGATGTCATTATGATCGAAATGGAAACCGCACACCTTCCTTCGACTGTATACCATAAGCGTTACCCAAGCAGTTAGCTCGACCCAGGCAACCCCGCGGCACATGAAAGCTTCCACTTAATGCTGCTTCCTTCCGGACCTGACATGGTTCATGGATTCTCATTGCGCGGGACCCAAGTGTCCACACCACTTACTTGAGGCAGACCTTACAGTACAGCAGCCTCAAGAAGGAATTCAACCCCGCTAGAGCGGATTGCGGGTTACAAGGCTCCGCTACGTCCCCGTCTAGTGCGATATGGTTAAGTATACTATCTTTTTATCGAGAAATCAATGGCAACGGTTGTCATTATTCACCATTGTTTTCCAATAAATATTTCCTCGCCATTTTTCTTTTCTTACGTATATCTTTAAAAAAATCACTTAATAATCTACCGCATGGTTCCTCTAACACACCTGGTATAACTTCACATTGATGATTGAAACGATCATCCTGAAGTAAATTCATGAGTGTCCCAGCACACCCTGCTTTTGGATCTGTTGCGCCATATACAACCTTCTTCATTCGAGACAATAGAATGGCTCCACTACACATTGGGCAGGGCTCCAAGGTAACATATAGCTCCGCCTCTTCTAATCGCCATGTTCCTAATTTTTTACATGCCTGCTCAATTGCTAATAGTTCTGCGTGAGCGACTGCATTTTGCTTTGTTTCTCTTAGATTATGAGCTGTGGCAATCACTTCATCTCCCAAAACAATGACGGCTCCAATTGGAACTTCATTAATTGCCCGAGCTTTTTCTGCCTCTTGTATCGCTTGCCACATATAGATTTCACTTCGCTTGTCCATGAAATTACACCTTCTTTTATGTCTATTGATGATCATACTCACATAGAATATTACAATATTAGGCCTGCAGGACACAGGTCACAAAGGCGTTGCGACGAACAGGACGTTTTAGTGCAGGTGAGGCGACAGGACGTCGCTGCCGGGCCTGCCAACATTGCGCTTTTGCCTTTGAATTCTATTAAAGGAGGACAGATTATGCAAATTCATATTGTAGAAACGAACCAAACCTTAACCTCTATTGCATCCCGCTATGATGTTAATCCTAATACCATTGCAGAAGCAAATGAACTGCCTAATCCAGATCGTTTAGTCGTTGGGCAAGCACTAGTCATTCCGATTTACGGACAGTTTTATTGGGTCCAACAAGGCGACAGTCTATATTCAATTGGTCAAAGGTTCGGGATTTCCTATCAAGAGCTCGCCAGAGTTAATGGAATACCTGTTAACCAAGTACTGCAGATCGGGATGCGCTTGTATATCCCACAAGGACCAAAAACAAATCGGGAGTTCAATGCTTATGTAGAACCATTTGGTAACACAGTATCAGAAGCTTTAGAAAATAGCGCGCGGCAAGCCGCACCCTACTTGACGTATTTATCTCCCTTTGCTTATTTAGCAAAAGCCGATGGATCTTTAACAGCACCACCATTAAATCAATTTCCTGCGATTGCAGAAGCCAATCAAAACACACTAGTTATGGTGATCGCGAATCAAGCAGAGGGCCAATTTAGCTCAGAACTTGGTCACACCCTTTTAACAAATCAAACCGTTCGGGAGGCTTTTTTGAATAACATTATCCAAGAAGCAAAACGAGTTGGTTTTGGTGATGTCCATTTTGATCTGGAACGCCTTTATCCTAGAGATCGGGAGGCATATAATCAATTTTTACGTATAGCTCGTGATCGTCTTCACCAAGAGGGACTGATGATTTCTACTGCCCTCGCCCCCAAAACAAGCGCTACACAACAAGGGGAATGGTATGAAGCACATGATTATAAAGCCCATGGGGAAATCGTTGATTATGTTGTCATTATGACGTATGAATGGGGATATAGCGGTGGCCCAGCAATGGCTGTCTCACCCATTAATTCCGTTCGTAATGTATTAAATTATGCCGTCTCGGAAATACCCCCTGAAAAAATATTTATGGGGCAAAATCTATATGGGTATGATTGGACCCTTCCGTTTGTTCCAGGTACAACCGCCAAAGCGATTAGCCCGCAGCAGGCCATTCAGATTGCCGCCGAGCAAGGTGTCGCTATTCGATACAATGAAACAGCCCAAGCCCCCTTTTTTCACTATATGGATCAAGCAGGAAAAAGACATGAAGTTTGGTTTGAAGATGCCCGCTCCATTCAAGCTAAATTTAACTTAGTAAAAGAAATGGGCCTAAGGGGAGTGAGCTATTGGAAACTCGGACTTTCCTTCCCACAAAACTGGTTACTGATCATAGATAATTTTAATGTTGTGAAAAAATAGAAAGGTGAAAGCAAAATCTCGCCTATAAAAAAGAAACCTACTCCAATAGGAACAGGCTTCTGATCTCCAATTTATGCATGTATGGCGGAGGAAGAGGGATTCGAACCCCCGCGCGGTTTAACCCGCCTGTCGGTTTTCAAGACCGATCCCTTCAGCCGGACTTGGGTATTCCTCCGTAACGACAAGATGTATTTTACCAAGTACAGGATTCAATGTCAATCACTAAGTTTATTAAAAACCCGAAGAAGTCCTAACATCCTTCGGGTTCTTTTTTTTAAAATAGATTCGGGTAGTGTTTGGATCTAGTTCCAGCGCTCGGGTGCTTGCGCTTTTCTTATTTAATAACCTCTTTATTTCTCATATAAGGTCGTAATACTTCCGGAATGATGACAGTTCCATCTTCCTGTTGGTAATTTTCTAAGATTGCCGCAACAGTACGGCCAATCGCAAGGCCCGAACCATTTAAGGTATGCACATGCTGCGGCTTTGCACCCGGTTCCGTTCTAAAGCGAATATTTGCCCGTCTAGCTTGGAAAGCCTCGAAATTAGAACAAGAAGAAATCTCTCGATATGTTTGATAGCTTGGTAACCATACTTCCAAATCATATTTTTTCGCAGCTGTAAAACCTAAATCAGCCGTACACATGCTTAATACACGATAAGGGAGCTTGAGCAGTTGTAATACCTTCTCCGCATGTCCTGTAAGGATTTCTAATTCTTGATATGAATCCTCAGGCTTCACGAACTTGACTAATTCCACTTTATTAAATTGATGCTGGCGAATTAATCCTCTTGTATCTCGACCTGCAGATCCCGCTTCAGACCGGAAACACGCACTATAAGCAACATAATTCAAAGGCAATTGATTTCCATCTAAAATTTCATCCCGATGATAATTCGTTATGGGAACTTCCGCAGTAGGGATGAGGAAATAATCTTCACTTTCAATTAAAAAGGCATCTTCTTCAAACTTTGGTAATTGACCCGTTCCTGTCATACTCGTACGATTCACCATATAAGGAGGCAGCATTTCCTCATAGCCATGTTCTTCCGCGTGTAAATCCATCATAAAGCTAATCAAGGCTCGCTCTAATCTTGCGCCTAGCCCCTTATAATACACAAATCGACTACCTGTCACCTTAGCTGCTCGTTCAAAATCTAAAATGCCAAGTCGATCCGCGATATCCCAATGGGGCTGTGGTTCAAATTCAAAAGAGCGGATATCCCCCCATTGGCGAATTTCCACGTTATCATCTTCAGATTCTCCTACTGGTACACTTTCATGCGGAATGTTTGGAATAGATAACAGCAAATGGCCTAATTTTTCCTCTACTTCACGTAATGTTTGATCAAGACCTTTGATTTCATCGCCGACTTGGCGCATTTCTAAAATAACTTCATCTGCATTTTGCTTTTCTTTTTTCATTTTAGCAATTTGCTGGGAGACTTCATTGCGTTTACTTTTTAACTGTTCTACTTGAATGATCGTCTCACGTCGTTTTTGATCCAACACCTCAAACTGGTCTAAATCGGTTAAATCTTCTCCTCTGTGCCGCAATTTCGCCTTAATCTCAGGCAAATGTTCACGTAGATATTTCATATCTAACATCTTTTCATTCCTCCTTTTTCACATAAAAAAACCCCCATCCCCGGAAAGGGACGAGAGTTACCCGCGTTGCCACCCAATTTGAAAGTACAAGTACTTTCCACTTCATCGATAACGGTTCGAACCGAAAATGCCTACTAGCTCATCGTTCAGCATTTTGCTCAAGGATGGATTCATAAAGCCGTACCATCGATTTTCACCAACCATCGATTCTCTAAAAGGTACTTAAACCTTACTACTATTTCCTCTCAACGCCATAACCATATAAATTTGCTCATACTATACTATAAGCAGAAATTAATTGCAAATTTTGTTTTCAATCATTTTATATTCTTCAACCATTTGCAGAAAATATGCAGTTAAACGATTGTCTTCCGTAAGTTCTGGATGAAAAGAGCAGCCTAAAAATTGGCCTTCCCGAACCGTCACAATTCTTCCTTCATATTTTGCTAGGACCTCTACATTTTCTCCAGCTTCTGTTATATGAGGAGCTCGGATAAATACGGCTGTCATTTTATCCTCAGCCACACCGGCGATGGCAATTTCTGCTTCAAAGCTTTCCTTTTGGCGACCAAAGGAGTTCCTTTCGACTGTAATATCCATTAATTCTAAATGGGCTTCTTCTTGGTTAGAAAGACGTTTCGCCAATAAAATCAATCCAGCACACGTGCCAAAAATCGGTTTTCCTTCACGTGCAAATGCCCTTAATGGTTCCATAAAACCTGATTTATCGAGCAGGCGGCGCATCGTCGTACTTTCTCCGCCTGGAAGAATAAGACCATCGAGCTGTTCTAACTGCTCAATGGATTTTACGTCAATCGCCTCGGCTCCACAGTCTTTAACAGCCCGAGCATGTTCTCGAACGGCTCCTTGCAATCCAAGAATTCCTATTTTTAACATCTTACCACCCGCGTTCTTGCATACGATTTTCGGGTGCTAATGTTGAGATTTCAATCCCCTTCATGGCAATTCCAAGATCTTTCGATAACTCGGCAATTTTTCCATAATCTTGATAATGGGTTGTTGCTTCAACGATCGCACGGGCGAATTTAGCAGGATTTTCAGATTTAAAAATTCCTGAACCAACGAATACTCCATCCGCTCCAAGCTCCATCATTAATGCTGCATCTGCTGGTGTTGCTACACCACCTGCTGCAAAGTTGACAACTGGTAGACGACCATTTTGCTTAATTTCTAGCAATAGTTCATATGGTGCACCTAGTAATTTTGCCTCTGTCATAAGCTCATCTTCATTCATTGCCACCACTCTACGTACTTGGGCATTCACTTTGCGAATATGACGAACTGCCTCGACAATATTTCCTGTTCCAGGCTCTCCTTTTGTACGAAGCATTGAAGCTCCTTCACCAATGCGTCGAGTTGCTTCACCTAGATCTCTACAACCACATACAAAAGGAACCGTATATTCCTTTTTATTTAAGTGAAATTCTTCATCTGCTGGCGTTAAAACTTCACTTTCATCTATGTAATCAACGCCCATAGCTTCTAATACTCTAGCTTCCACAATATGGCCAATTCTGGCCTTAGCCATCACTGGAATCGATACAGCGTTCATAACTTCCTCGACAATTGTTGGATCGGCCATACGGGCAACACCACCCGCCGCACGAATATCAGAAGGAACACGTTCAAGAGCCATAACCGCGACTGCTCCTGCCTCCTCAGCCAATTTCGCTTGTTCTGCATTGACAACATCCATAATGACGCCGCCTTTTTGCATTTCTGCCATACCACGTTTTACTCGATCGGTTCCTGTTCTCATTTATATATCCCCTTCGCTTTTCTCTGATTAATTCTATCGGATTAATTCTACTATTTAGTTAACTATAAAGATGCTTCCCTGTCAATACAAGGAAGCCATTTCTATACCTATTAAAACCATCCTTTAACCGTATCAGATACACTTGTCCATAAGCCTGAGAAAAAGCCGCCAATACTACGCATCATCAGCACAAACCAATTAGCCTTTTCGACTTCATTCGTAGTAACCACTTTTACAGTTGGTTCAAAGCTCTTCGTCAAATACCCGTAATCATCATTACTCTTATGTTCAGCTATTAACGTACCAACTTGTTCATTTTTCTTAACAGGGGCTGTTAATTCGCCATCTTTATTGACCTTATCTTCATCTAACTTAAAAACGGGATTATAAGCTTCTTCTTCTCCCTTTTTGACGACCGTATTCACAGGTGCTTCTGTGTGGATCTTAACACTCTTATCCTTCCCTTTTACAACATCTAGGGATTTATGCCCTTTAATTTCATAACCTTTCGGAAAAATTTCCTTCATAGAAAAATTAGCAAAGGCGTATTCCATCATTTTCTGAGTTTGTCCAAATCTCCCATTATCACTGCTCACTCCATTGTCATCCTTCGCATTCATTACGACCGTAATGACCCGGAAATCCCCACGAGTGGCTGTTCCAGTAAAACAGCGACCAGCTAAGTCTGTTGTACCAGTTTTTAGACCGTCAACACCTTCATACTCAAATTCTAAAGATGGGAGCATTTTATTCCAGTTCTTCATTTCACCTGGTACATCTCTAAATTTCTTTTTCGCGATGCTTGTTGTCTCAAGCACTTCAGGGAAGTCCTTCATTAGCTTAGCTGCTAAAATCGCGGTAGACCTTGCTGACATTAAATTCTCATCATTTGCTTCTCCCTTAGGGTGCTTACCTTTTAAATCTTTATTATTAAGACCAGTTGAATTGACAAAATAATATTCCTTTAAACCTAATTCCTTTGCTTTCGCATTCATCATATCGACGAACTTTCCTTCAGACCCAGCAATCGCTTCGGCAATCGCAATCGTTGCTCCATTCGCGGAGTAAATGGCCATGGCTTCATACAATTCCTTGATGGTATATGGCTTTCCTTCGTTCAGGCCAACATTAGATAGTTGTGCATCAACAGATACTTCATGCGCATAAGGACTTATGATTTGTTCTTGATCCCACGTAATCTTCTTTTCCTTAATTGCTTCAAACAAAAGATATTCACTCATCATTTTTGTCATAGAGGCAATTCCTAAAGCTTCATCTTCATTTTTCGCATATAATATTTTTCCAGTGGTTGGTTCTATAATAATGGCCGCATCTGCATGGATATCTAATTCATCTTTGGCATATGCTTGACCTGGTAGTTGTAACAAACTGAACATCATAACAAGAATCAAAGAGAAAATCATCGTTCTTTTGGTCCGTTTTCTTTTCACATGTAAGCCCTCCAACTTTTTATGTACACCTTTGTCATTTTATCATAGTTAAACGTAATTTAGTAGGAGAAATTATGTCGCTAACCTTACAAAACTGTGATATTTTGTCGAGACCAAAAGCGCAACGCCTTTCTGACCAACATCCTGTTGTCCTCTGACCTCAAGGGACTAGGCGCTGGAGCTGGATGCCAACCACAGCATAAGAAGGTTATTCACAAGCGAATATTGCATAGTACGCTAAACAAATAAAAAGACAGGACTCCTTTTTAAAATGGAATGTCCTGCCCTTTATTTATTAAGAAATAGAATAGTTAGGTGACTCTTTCGTTATTTGAACATCATGTGGGTGACTTTCACGTAAACCAGCACCTGTCATTCGAATAAATTGAGCATTTTCTCTGAAGTGTTGTAGATCTGGTGCACCACAATACCCCATTCCAGCTCGTAAACCACCAACTAGTTGATAAATGGTATCTGCAAGCGGCCCTTTGTAAGGAACGCGCCCTTCAATTCCTTCAGGAACAAATTTCTTCGCATCTTCCTGGAAATATCGATCACGTGAACCTTTTTCCATTGCTCCTTCAGATCCCATGCCACGATATACTTTAAAGCGACGGCCTTGATATATTTCTGTCTCCCCTGGGCTTTCAGAGGTTCCAGCTAGCATACTTCCTAACATAACAGCATGTCCCCCTGCAGCAAGGGCCTTCGCAATATCTCCTGAATATTTAATGCCACCGTCTGCGATAATCGCTTTTCCTCTTTTTCTTGCTTCTGTCGCACAATCATAAACTGCTGTAATTTGTGGAACCCCGACACCGGCAACGACTCTAGTGGTACAAATGGAACCAGGGCCAATCCCAACCTTTACGACATCTGCCCCTGCATCAAATAAAGCAGCTGTAGCTTCTGCTGTGGCCACGTTACCTGCAATTAGGTTTAAGTCAGGGTATTTATCCCTGATCTCTTTAATCGTTCTTAAAACACCTTCTGAGTGACCATGTGCTGTATCGATCACAATGACATCAACTTGAGAGCGGACAAGCATTTCAACTCGTTTCATTGTATCGCTTGTGACCCCAACAGCGGCCCCAACTAATAGACGGCCATGACTATCTTTTGCTGAGTTCGGAAATTCAATGACCTTTTCAATATCTTTTATTGTTATGAGTCCTTGCAAAACACCCTTATCGTCTACTAATGGTAATTTTTCGATTCGATGTTGCTGTAGTATATTTTCTGCTTCTTCGAGAGAGGTCCCAACTGGAGCAGTTACAAGATTCTCTTTCGTCATCACATCGATAATCGGAACAGAAAAGTCTTGAATAAAGCGCATATCACGATTGGTAATGATTCCTACCAATACTTTTTCTTCTTCGTTATTTACGATCGGAACACCCGAAATGCGATATTTCCCCATTAAATGTTCTGCATCAAAAACTTGATGATCCGGGGTTAAAAAGAAGGGGTCTTTAATGACACCACTCTCAGAACGCTTTACCTTATCTACCTTCTCAGCTTGAGCTTCAATGCTCATATTTTTGTGAATGATGCCTAATCCACCTTGGCGTGCCATTGAAATGGCCATTTTGGACTCAGTGACCGTATCCATTCCTGCACTAATCACTGGAATGTTTAACTTTAAAGTGCTCGTTAATTCGACCGATAAATTGACCTCTTTCGGTAAAACCTCAGATTTTGCTGGTACTAACAATACGTCATCAAAAGTTAAACCCTCTTTAGAAAATTTAGATTCCCACATATTTTCCTGCCTCCTGCCCCAAAATATTATTAGTAGGTTATCAATTGGTTATTTGACTGTCAAGAAATACATCAGATGTTCCATTTTTCAAATTATTTGGAGTTGATACTTTGAATATCAAAAAGTTTACATGGAAACGTATTCAGCAATTTCACTCTGCTACTCGAGCAAGAAGTTACTTAACAGAAAGATACAAAAAGCTAAACATAGAAGACTCTTCTGAAAAAGCATATGATAATTGCTATTCATTCATTTATTATCTTGAACAAGGGGAAGCTTTTTATGAACAGGCATCGAAAACACCAATATCGATTCGACCTATTCTTCTCTATTACGGTCTTATCCATTTAATAAAAGCTTGCTTGTTGAGCATTGATCCTTATTATCCCCATACAACGACTGTTCTTGCACATGGAGTCTCTACTAGAAAAAGGAAAAAGAAGGATTACCAATTTTTCAATGATGAAGTAAAAGTTCAAAAAAATGGCTTATGTACTCATTTTTCAGAACGGATGTTTCACGTGAAACACCTCGAAGGAGACAAATTTAAAATGTGGGAGTTGCTTGATCTTGTAGTGGAGTTAGAGGAAAGTTTCTTCTTTTTCAAAGGAAAGTCGAACATGATTCAGTTACCTAAAGGAAATGATCATTCCTATCTTCTACCAAACGAGTTATTAGATTCCTATCATATGGATGAACATCGTATGAAAGAGTATTTAAATTTTAAATGTAAGAAAGAAATACAGTGGGGGGAAGATGCGGAAGGACGTATAACAATCAATCAGAGCGTAGGAAATACTCCACCTTTCCGCTACCATGTTGAAAAGGGCTCATTGTGGCTTCCGAGCAAGATCCATGACCTTACTTTTTTACCCGATCTACTAATTCACTATTTGATTTTATATAATTTAAGCATGATTTCTCGTTATGAAACAGAATGGTGGATGGAACTCATTAAAACGACCCCAAATGATGATTACCCCTTTATAAGGGATTTCTTAGATATAACGGAAGTAAAAGGACCCTTCCTTATTGAAAGTTACCTTAGGCAAACCAATGATTCTATAATCGTTCATGACTAAATCTAAGCAAAAAAAGACACCTTCGAAGAAAGTGTCTTTCATTTGCCTGGCAACGTCCTACTCTCACAAGGGGAAGCCCCTTATTATCATCGGCGCTGAAGAGCTTAACTGCCGTGTTCGGGATGGGAACGGGTGTGACCTCTTCGCGAT